>DAHUZB010000025.1 GCA_027306785.1 Vulcanimicrobiota bacterium | reverse complement strand
CTGCTGCACGGCATCTACGCGATCGTCAACGAAGGCGCATACGATCCGGTCGCGATCGCGCGCGCCGCGCTCACGGGCGGCGTGCGCGTCGTGCAGTATCGTGCCAAGCACGGCATCGTCGCCGATCGTCTGCGCGCGCTGCGTGCGGCGACGCTCGATGCGCGCGCGCTGCTGATCGTGAACGACGACTGGCGCGCTGCGCGCGTTTTTGCGTGTGACGGCGTGCACCTCGGGCCCGATGACGAGGGCTTTCTCGACATCGCGCCGATTCGCGCTGCGCTGCCCGACGCCCTGATCGGCCTCTCGTGCGGCACGGTCGACGAGATCCGCGCCGCCGAACGCCTGGATGCGGACTACTACGGCGTCGGCGCGGTCTACGCGACCGCATCGAAGGCCGATGCCGGCGCGCCGATCGTTATCGAGGGGCTGCGCCGCGTCGCCGCGGCGGGCACGCGGCCGGTGGCGGCGATCGGCGGCATCGATGCCGCCCGGCTTCCCGAGGTTCGCGCGGCGGGCCCGGCAATGGCCGCCGTGATCTCCGCCATCTCGGCCGCCCCCGATCCGCGCGCCGCCGCGGCCGAGCTCGTGGCGCGCTGGCATGGCTGAGCTGCTCTCGATCGGCACGACGCATCCGTGGAACATCGCGGGTGTCGGGATCGATCTGCTGGTCGGCGCCGAGCTGGGCGTGCATGCCTTCACCGTCGTCGCCGCGGTGAGCGCCCAAGACGAGGCCGGGGTGCGCGCGCTGCAGCCGCAACCGCCCGGGACGCTTGCGGCGCAGCTCGCCTGCGTGCCGTGGGCGCGTATCGGTGCCGTTCGCATCGGCGCGTTACCCACGGTCGAGGCGGTCGAGGTGGTCGCGCAGGCGCTGCAGGGGCGCTCGGTTCCGGCGGTGGTCGATCCGGTCGCGGCCGCGACGCGCGGCGGTGCACTCGGTGCGGACGACGTACTTCCGGCGCTTCGCGCGCGGCTCGCCCCGTTGCCCAACGTCATCCTCACGCCGAATCTCGACGAAGCGGCACGTCTGCTCGGGCGCGAGCGCGTGGGCCGCGACGATCTGGCCGATGTCGCACGCGCGCTCGCGGCCTTCGGTTGCCGGGCGGTGCTGCTCAAAGGTGGCCACTTGGAGGGCGATGTCACCGACGTGCTCGCGACCCGCGACGGCGTGGAGCTCTTCGTGGCGGAGCGGCTCGCGCGCACGATGCGCGGCACGGGCTGCGTGCTCGCGGCGGCGCTCGCCTGCGCGCTCGCGCGCGGCGATGCAGTGCGCGACGGCGTGGCTTTCGCGCGCGCGTTCGTGCGCGAGAAGATCGCGTCGGCGCACGAACGCGGATCGTTGCGCAGTGCGTATTGACGCTGCGAACCGTCGATTGGTACGATGACGCGGTATGTCGATGCACGCATGGTGGTGGCTCGTACCCGATCGTTGACCGGAGGGATGGCCATTGCCGCGACGCAAGATGTGAGCCGCCGATACTCCGGGCGGCTTTTTTCTTTCACACCGTAAGAGCGAAAGTAGCGAGATGACGACGACAGCCGTGAAACCCCGCGTGATGTCCGGTATGCGCCCGACCGGCGGCCTGCACTTGGGCCATCTGGTCGGCGTGCTCACGCAGTGGGCGAACTACTGCGAGACGTCGGATGCCTATTTCGAGATCGCGGATCTGCACGCGTACACCACCGGATACGAGGATCCGCAGGCGATCCGCGATGCGCGCAACGAGATGGTGGCGGTGTGGCTCGCGGCGGGTGTCGATCCGAAGAAATCGACGATCTTTCTGCAATCCGCGGTACCGGAGATCGCCGAGTTGCACACGATGCTCTCGATGATCACGCCCGTCTCGTGGCTCGAACGCGTGCCCACCTACAAGGGACAGATCGATGCGCTCGGTGCGCAGGTGGCGACCTACGGGTTCTTGGGCTATCCGCTCTTGCAGTTGTGCGATATCGCGATCGTTCGCGGCGAACGCGTGCCGGTCGGACGCGACCAAGTCGCGCACTTGGAGTTCGGGCGCGAGGTCGTGCGTCGTTTCAATTTCTTGTACGGCGAGGGTGCCGAGGTGTTGGTGGAACCGCAGCCGACGCTCACCGAGTTCGCCGAAGTTCCCGGTTCCGACGGACGCAAGATGTCGAAGTCGTACAACAACGCGATCCTGATCGCCGACGACGAAGAGACGACGACGAAAAAGGTTCGCGGTTTCATCACCGATCCGCAGAAACTGCGTAAGGGCGATCCCGGGCATCCCGAGGTCTGTCCGATCTTCGCGCTCTGGAAGTTCGTCAATCCGCTGAAGATCGACGGGATCGCGGCGGAGTGCCGTTCGGGTGCGCTCGGCTGCGTCGCCGACAAAACGGATTTTGCCGAGCAGCTCAATGCGTATCTCCGCCCGGTGCGCGAACGGCTCGCGGTCTATCGCGAGGATCCCGCACAGGTCGAGCGGATCATCGCCGAGGGAACCGCGCGCACGCGCGAGATCGCAAGCGCGGTGATCGCCGATGTCAAACGCGCGATGCGGCTGCTGTGAACCGGGGCTTTTTGACCTATCAAGCAAGCCGTTACTTCTGCCGACGATAGGGTGAGGCGGCGCAGCTGTGCGCCGCCGTTGCTGAACCGGAGGTTTTCGATGTCGGCTCGTCATCTGCGCACGGCGCTTGCTGCGTTCACCCTCGCCGTTGCGGGAACGGTGCTCCCCGCGATCGCCACGCCCTCGAACGCGTTTTACTTGCAAAACGATTCGAATAAAGTGTTGCATTTTTTGTATGGGTGCGAGGGCGGCACCATGTATGCGCGCACGGTTCCGGCGGCGCGCGGTTGGTACTTCTGGGTCAAGAACGGCTGCACGCTCTATACGATCAAGAAGACGACCGATATGAGCGACGGCGAGACGAAGACCTTCACGTACACGCTGACCGCCGGTCACCGCTACGAGATCTTCTGGGATCGCGCGAAACAGGCTTGGAATATTCGCGAGCTGTAACGAGATGCTCCACCTCGCGTTCGTCTTCGTCCTCGCGCAGACGCAGATGCAGCTCGATGAATCCGCCGATGCTCGAGCGAGGACCGCGATCTCGCGGATGGATACGGCCTATCGTCATGCGCGTGAGGTGATCGGGAACGACCCGCGCCTCGCACGCACGCAGCGGCTCTGGTTGACGATGCGCGATGCCACGTGCGGCTACGAGCGCGCCTTGGTCGGAGACGGCTCGATGCTGCCGATGATCGACGCGCAGTGTGCGAGCGCGCTCGCCGCGGACCGTGCGTCGTATCTGCGCCGCGTTGCGGATCGAAGCCGTCCGCGGCGAGCCCTCGAGGCCGTCCGGACCGCCACCGATGCGCGCTTACGACACGTCTACGGGGCGATCGCGAGTCGTCTCGATCCGTCCGAGCGCGCGTCGCTGCTGCGTTCCGAAATCGCATGGCTGCGCTATCGCGATGCCGCATGTGCGCTCGAGGGAGGTGCGTGTTTGACGACGATGGAGCGAGAACGGACGAAGAGCCTCGAAGACTCCTGGCTCGGCGATCCGGTCTGGTAACCGCAAGCGAGCCCGCTATCGGCGATAGCGGGCTCGTCTTCGGATCGTAGGCGCGTCGCGGGGCTTATTTCACCACGTGCCAGTCCTGCATCACGTACTGCGCGCCGCTCGAGCTGACGGTCAAGGTGCCGTCGCCGAAGGTGTCGACCGCGAACGTCGCGATCTGCGTGCTGCCGTTTGCGATCGTGCCGGTGATGAAGCCGCTGCTCGTCGGCGACGTGCCGGTATTGGTAACCACATTGAGCGTATTGCCGCTTGCGAGCGTGGCGTTCGTGATCGTGAGATCGATCAGCTCGCCGCGCAGGAAGGTCGCGCTCACCGGGATGTTCGAGGTATTGCCGGCGGTGCCGCCCGTAAGCGAGTATTCCGGTGTCGCGATCGGGCACGCGCTGTTCGGCGCGCCGACGTTGATGCCGAGCGAGCCGATCGCGCCCTTGTAGCCGGTCCCTTGATGCGTCGATGCCCACGTCACCGATCCGTCGCCGTTGACCGTGCGCGTGCCGCTCGTCACGCTGCCCTGCCATCCGAAGGTCTCGCCGAGCGAGGCGATGCCGGTCGCGTTATAGCCCGCGGAGTCGCCGCAGAACTGATTGGTGCCGTTGCTCGCGGCGAGCATCACGAGTTCGTCGTCTCCGAGTAGCGTTTTGGAGCCGCTGATGTCGACTTCGTTGGTCGACGAGTGATCGAAGCCGTCGGCGGGATTCGGGTAACCGTTGTTTCCGATGACGGCATTCGTGTAGGCGATCGTCGACGTGCGCTGCGCGATCGGGGTCGCGTTTCCGAGCGCATACTGTTTGCTCGTACGGTTGACCGTTTCGCTCGTACCGTTGATGCTGTAGATGCGTACCGTGTCGCGGGCCATCTGGGTGCAGGCGCCGTCGTAGAAGCGGATCGACTCGGTCGAGTTCGCGTCGCCGTTTCGGTCGGGTGCGAAGAACTCGACGCCGTTATTGCAGCTACCGCTCGCCATCGCCGTGATCTGCGCGCGCGTGCTGCTGCTCGCGAGCATCACGCCGGTCGTATTGTTGTTGAAGTCCGAAAGCGTTTTGACCGGGTCGCCGACGGCGTTTGCGGTCTCGATCGCGGTCTCCGCGACCGATTGCGGCGCGCTCTGCGTTCCGCCGCCGACGGGCGGCGTGAGCGACCCGCCGCCCGATGCGGCACCGGTGCCGCCGCCGCCGCCGCAGGCGGTGAGCGCGAGTGAAGCAGCGAGTGCGATGAGTACGGGAATGCGCATGACAGTCGATCCTTTGCATGTGAAGCGGGGTGAGAAGGTTCGCTTCACGAGCGTACGGGGGCGACGGTCCGCGATCATTAGGCGAACCTGAGGAAGCGCCGCCGCGGATCGGAATTTAAGCCGGGCTTCATCTTACGAGGTGGCGGGCGCGCGCCGTGGTACTACGCATCGCGTGAAGGTTCGATCAATCGTCGTCTCGCTCGCGCTCGCCCTGCTCGCCGGCTGCGCGCACCCGACCGTTCCGCAGGATACGCTGCGCATCGCCGTTCGCGATGAACCGGCCTCGTTCGATCCGCTGCTCGCGCGCACGCCGTACGACGGTGACATCGCCGCGCTTGCGTTCGATTTGCTCGTCACGAATGACGCGCGCGGTCGCGCGGTCCCCGATCTTGCGGCGGTCGTTCCCACGCGCGAGAACGGCGGTATCAGCCGTGACGGTCTGACCGTCACCTACCGTCTCCGCCGCGGCGTGCGCTGGCAGGACGGCGCGCCGTTCACGAGCGCCGATGTGGCGTTCAGCTGGCGCGCGGTGATGAACCCGCGCAACCGCATCGACGGCGGCCGCGCGTACGCGGACGTGGAGCGGGTGACGACACCCGATCCGTACACGGTCGTCTTTCGCCTGAAAAAGCCCTTTGCGCCGTTCGTCGCGAGCGTCTTCGCCGAGAGCGATTCGCCGCTTCGGATCGTGCCCGCGCACCTGCTCGCGCGCTATCCCGATCTCATGCACCGGGGATTCGACGCGCATCCGATCGGTACGGGCCCGTATCGCCTGGTGAAGTACGTCCACGGACAGTACGCGGAGTACGCCGCGAACGACGCCTACTTTCTCGGAAAGCCGCGCATCGCGCGCGTGATGGTGCGCTTCGTGCCCGACGATGCGACGCGAGCGACCGAACTGCGCACCGGCGAGATTGATTTTGCCGATTACGTGTCGTTCGCCGTGATGCACGCGCTACGTGACGTGCCCACGCTACGCGTCGTCGCGCCGGATGCGCCGGTCGTCTACGAGCTCGGTATCAACACGTCTCGCGCGCCGTTCAACGACGTGCGCGTTCGGCGCGCCCTCGCGATGGCGATCGATCGCGCGCAGCTGCTCCGTACCACCGCATACGGCTTCGGCACGCTCGCGGTCGCCGACGAATACCCACGCTCGTGGGCGTACGACGCGTCGCTGCATCCGTTGCCGTACGATCCGTCGGCGGCGAAACCCGTGCTCGCGCGCGTAAAGCGCCCGCTCGAAATCCTCGCCGTCGCGGGAAATCCGACCGCCGATTCGATCGCGGTGCAGGTACAGGCGATGTTGGCCGCGGTCGGCGTGCATGCGAGCGTGCGGACGGTGACGCCGATGCAGTTCGGCGCGCCCGCCGCGATGGGCGGGCTGCTCGCGGGCGGCAACTACGATCTTGCGGTGATGCCCTACCCGAACGGACACGATCCCGACGATTCGTTCCGCTTCGGCTGCGCGGCGATTCCGCCCGCCGGTGAGAACATGGAACGCTTCTGCGATCCCGCCGTCGATGCGGCGGAGCGGCTGCAACTGCACAGCTTCGACCCGCGCGTGCGTCGTGCCGCGTTCCGCACGATCGAACGCGCGCTCGTGAACGAGGTTCCCGGCGTCTTTCTCTTCTACGCAGAGCCGGGCGACGTGTTCACCTCACGCCTACACGGCGTCGCACCCAACGGCACGACCAACACCTGGAACACCGCCCGCTGGTCATTGCGGTAAGCTCTCAGAGCCACTGCTGTCGACGATAGAAGGCTTGCCAATCGCCGAAGAAGCGCAGGTGAAGCTTCCATGCGGCTGCGCCTGCAGCGAGCAGCGTGAATATCCACACCCCGACCTCGACCCAGCGGATGCCGCTCGCATACGCTGCGAGCAGAAGCCCGAGCAGCATGAACGGAAACGAGCCCCACGCGAGGATGTAGAGTCGACGTGCGCGCGGGTCCGCGAGATAGGCGGAGGGCCGATAGCCGTGCAAAAGCTGCAGCACCGCCGTGATCCGACATGCCGCCGCGGCGAGCGTGATCGCGAACCCGATAGCTGCGAGCATGGAGGGGCCTTCTTGCCTACAGCGGTGCCTCCTGGAACGTCGAAGGCGCCGGTATCAACCGGCGCCTTCGATCGGATACTGGAGGGAACGGCGTCGCCGTCGCTAGCCCTTGAAGCGGGGCAGCACGTCGCGAATCTGCGCGAGCGCGTAGTCGATATCGTCGAGCGAGGCGGCGTACGAGAAGCGCAGGTAGCCTTTGCCCGCGGGGCCGAACGACGATCCGCCGCCGCAGGCCACGCCGCCCTCTTCGAGCAGGAAGCTTGCGAGTGCCTTATCGTCTTGCGTGATCTGCTGGACGTTGGGGAAGGCGTAGAAGGCGCCCTCGGGCAGCGTGCAGCTCATGCCGGGGATCCGATTGAGGCCGTTCACCAAGCGGTCGCGGCGCTCGCGGAAGATCTCGTTCATCTTGCGCACCGGTTCGTCGGGGCCGGTGAGCGCGGCGATGCCGGCCTTCTGCACGAAGGTCGCGACGCAGCTGAACGTATTGTTGTTGAAGAGCGTCACCGTCTGGCAGAGCTTCTCGGGCATGATCGCGTAGCCGAGGCGCCAGCCGGTCATCGCATACGCTTTCGAGAAGCCGTCGACGATGATCGTGCGGTCCTGCATGCCCGGCAGCGACGCGATCGAGACGAAGTCGCTGTCGAGGTAGAAGTTGCGGCTGTAGATCTCGTCGGAGATCACGATGAAGTCGTGCTTGTGCGCGAGCTCGGCGATGCGCTCGAGATCTTCGCGTTGCAGCACGCCGCCGGTCGGGTTGTGCGGCGAGTTGATGACGACGGCTTTGGTTCGGTCGCTCACGCGGCTCGCGAGTTCGTCGAGATCCATCCGCCAGTTGCGCGACTCGAGCAGCGGGATGCGGATCACGTTGGCTTGGAGGTAGGTCGAGGCCGAGCCGTACGCCGGATAGGCGGGATCGAAGTAGATGAAATCGTCGCCGGGATTGATGATCGCGGAGAGGATGTTCCAGATGATCGGCTTCGCGCCGGGCGAAACGGTGACGTTCGCGGCGGTGTAGGGCGTGGAGAGCTTGCGCAGGCGCGATGCATACTCCGCGATCACCTCGCGCAGCTCCGCGATACCCGCCGACGGCGTGTAGTGCGTGTCGTGCGCCATCAGCGATTCGACCGCGGCCTTCTTGATATGCTCCGGCGTATCGAAATCGGGCTCACCGATCTCCATGTGCACGACGCGACGTCCGGTCGCTTCGATCTCGCGTGCGCGAGCGAGCACCTGGAACGCGTTCTCGGCGCCGAGGCGTGACACGGCGTCGGCGATGCGATTCTCATGAACTGCGAGCATTGGAACCTCTTCTAACCCACTTGCGATCCGTGATCGCGAACGATGTGCATCAAGGTGGCACCTCGCGCCTGCGCGAACAGGACCCGCGTCATGCGCACCCTGTCGGAAGTTTTTGCGCCGGGAGCACCGACTCTGCCGGAGGGCCTCCGAACGCTCGTCGTTTCGCCCGACCGCGAGTTGGAACCTGGAATGACGGTGCGCGCCTCATTCACGTTCCGCAATCAAGGCGGCGCGCCCGCGTCGGGCGTCCGCGTGCGTTTCAACCTTCCCGACGGTCTCGTCTATCTGGTGGGTACGGGTCAACTCGACGGCGTCGATCTCGACGACGAAGCGGGGAACTCGCCGCTGCTCGCGCGCAGCGGAGCTCCGATCGGCGACGTGGCACCCGGTCAGGAGCGACGCATCGAGATTGCGTACAGCGTCGCGGGCGCCATCGAGAACGGGACCACGATCGAGCTGCAAGCGGCCGTCGCCTCGTTCGAACTCCCGCCGGTCGGCTCGAACGTCGTCCGGCTGATCGCCCGAAGCCGCCCGCAGCTTCGCAACGCGCTTACCGCGATCGCGATCGAGCCGCGCTCCGAGCCCGCTCCGGGTGCCGAGGCGCAGATCACCGTGCGCCTGCACAACGCGGGCGAGTCGAGCGCGCGCGACGTGGTGGTGGTCGCGCCGATCCCCGAACGCACGAGCTACGTGCTGAACTCCGCGCGCGTGAACGGACGCGAGATCGAACGCGATTTCGGCGTGCCGTTCGATCGTCTCTACGCTCCGATCGTGGCGCCGATGCTCGCCGCGAGCGCGAGCGCGACGCTCGTCTACCGCGTGCGCATCGACACCCCGCTCGAAGACGGCACCGCGATCGTCGCCCGCGCGCAGGTCGCTTCGCAGGAGACGGCCGCCTTCGAACTCGAGCCCGCCACGCTGACGGTGCGCTCCGCTCCGGATTTCGGCGGTGACCGCACGACGCTGACCGTCGAGCCGTCGCACGACGTGCGCCCCGGCGGCCGCGTGACGCTCACGCTCCATGCCCACAACGCCGGCACCGCGGCCGCCGAGAGCGTGACCGCGGCGCTCGCGCTGCCCGATACGCTCGTGCCGGTGCGCGGCGCATCGCAGATCGACGGTCGCGCGGTGCGCGACGGGAAGAAGGCGCTCAGCTTCGATCTCGGCCGCATCGACGCCGACGAAACGGTCGAGCTGCGCTGCGAAGCGGTGCTCGCGACCCCGCTGCCCGACGGCGCAACGATCGATCTCGCCGCCACGCTCGCGTGGCAGCCCGGCGAGGATGCGCAGCGGCGCTTCGAGCGCACGATCGCCGTGCACGCGCAGCCCGCGCTGCCCGCGCGCCGCAACGCGATCGCCCGTAACGGCGCCGAGATCGTGCATCCGGGCGAAGAGCTCGAAGCCGCGATCGTGCTCGCGAACGACGGGAGCGCCGCCGCGACCGATCTCGTACTGCACCTGCGGCTCGATCCCGCGCTCGACGAAGTGCGTCTCTACGAACGATCCTCGCGCGTGACGCTCGACGGCGATACCGCCGAACTCGGTACGCTCGAACCTTACGCACAGCGCCGTTTCACGCTGCGCGCGCGCGTGCGCGCACCCTATCCCGACCGCAGCGAATTGCGCGTCGGCGGCAGCGTGCACTCGCGCGAACTCGGCGAGACGCCGCTCGGCGACGTGATGTGGCGCGTCGATTCGCATCCCGCGTTCTCCGCGGCGAGTTCGTCACTGCAACTCGAGAGCGGTGATGTGCTGCGCCCCAATCAACTCGCCGATGTGACGGTACGCCTGACCAACGTCGGTAGCGATATCGCGCACAACGTGCGCGTGCGTCTCTACGTCTCGCCGGAGGCGCGACTGGAGACCGTCGACGGTGCCACGCGCGAGAAGTCGAAGTTGGTCTTCGGCGAGATTGCGCCGGGCGCGAGCGCCGAAGCGCGGCTCGGATTGCGGCTGCTGCGCAGCCTCGCCAAAGAGTATCCGGTCACGATCGACGCGGTGCTCACCGCCGACGCGATGCTGCCGGTGCCGCTGCAGCGGATGACGATCGCGACCACGGCGGAGCCGGATTTTTCGATCGGTACGCTGCGCAGCGTGCCGAGCGAGATGGTCGATGCGGGCGAGACGATCGAGTGGATTCTGCACGTACGCAACGGCGGCGACGGCCCCGCGCGCCGCGTGCAGATTCGCTGCGAGCAGCCGGGCTCGCTGATCTACGTGCCCAACTCCACCACCGTCAACGACGTGCCGATTCGCGATGTCGGCGCGCTCTCGGCGCTCGCGAGCGAGCGCGGCATCGTGCTCAACGACGTCGATCCCGGTGTGGAAGCGACGATTCGTTGGCGCGACGTCGTGCACAACGATCTCGGCGCGGGCGAGTCGATCGAACGTATCGCGCGCGTCGTCTACGACGGCGAGCGACGCGACGAGATGGTCGCGAACGAGCTCAAGGTGCGCGCCGCGCCGGTCTTCGCGAACGCGATTCCGGGGCTGCCGTTCGGACTCGACGGGATGATCGGTCCGGCGTTCGGCGGCACCAAAGCACTCACCGAAGACCGCTTCATGGAGCTGCCCCCGGCGACACCGGTGAACGGCGGAGCCGACGCAAACGGCGCGCGCGCCCGCATGGGGCGCGACGAACCCGCCGCGCTCCTCGGCGGGACGATCGCGGCGGCCGAGGCGCCGGGATCCGATGCGCGCGTCGTGGACGGCGAAGTGGTCGGCGAACGCGTCGGCGTCTCGGTGAGCTTCACGCACGAGCGGCACGCACGCGTGCTCCGCTTCTTGGACGAGGCGCGTTTCGACGGGTTGGTGACGCACCTGTTCGCGATCCGCGCCTTCTTCCCCGAAGCGATCGGCGACACGCATCTCGGCGCGACCGCGTCGATGCGCGAAGCGCTGCGCGACGAGACCGATCGCCTCTTCATCAAACTCCAGGTGCCCGGACGCGTGATCGCCCCCCGCGACGTGGAGACGCCCTCGCTGCGCGCCACGCTCGAGCGGCTGCTGCACGATGTGGTCAGCGGCGCGCGCGGCACGCCCGCCGAGCTGCCCGGCACCGCGCTCACCCTGCGCGGAGGTTTCGATCCGCGCGAGTTGGCCGACCTGACCGATCGTCTCGGTGAATCCGAGCTCGCCACGGCGCTCCCGTGGGCGATCATGGCGCGTCTGCTGCCGGATGCCTCGGCGCAGTTCGCGCACTATCGCACCCTGCTCGTGGCGCGGCTCGACGAACTCGCCGACGCGGAGGGCGCCGAGTTTCTCGAGGCGCTCCAGCGCCGTCGCGACGTGACGCTCGACGCCGCGCTCGACGTGGTGCGAACCTCGCTGCACTCCGGCGTGCGCTAGCGTGTCGACGATCGTGCTCGTCCTCGCGGTCGTGCTGCTCGCGGGGATCGCGCTCGGCGCCTACGCCTATCTCGCCCCGCGTCGCGCCGCGCCGACGGCGTCCGCGGGCGACGGCACCCCGCTCGAAGCGAGCACCGCGTGGACGAGCGAGGCCGGCGAAGAGTTCGCCGAGCTCTCCGAGTCGGCGCGCTGCGATCTGGTCTTCGCGGTCGCCGCGCTCGAGGACGAGCGCTCGCAGCGCCTGTTGGAACACGCGCTCGGCGATCCGGCGGATGCGGTCGCCACCGCCGCCGCGCATGCCCTGGCGGCGAACGGCCGTCGCGCCGCGGTCGAAGCGTTTCTCGCGCGTCACCCGGGCGCGCGCGCCGATCGAATCGCGCAGACGCTCTCGTTACTCGACTGATGCCCGAGGTCGCACCGCCGGGTAAGGGGAAAGGAACGCACGTGGCATCGACGTCGTTGACCGGTCTTTTCGCTCCCGGCTCCAGCGCTTTGGCGGAGAGTCTTCGGACGCTCGTCGTGGAGCCCGCGCGCGCGGCGCAGCCCGGCGATACGATCCGCGTGCACTTTTCGTTCTCCAACCTCGGCGGAGCCGCCGCGACCGGCGTGCGCGTGCGCTTCTCGCACCCGCAGGGCGTGGAGCATGTGGCCGACGGCGATCTCGTCGACGACGCACCGCTCGGCGAGGGCGTCTCGTTCGTCGATCCGCCGGGCGCGCCCGTGGCCGATTTGGAACCGAACGGAGCGCGCCGCGTCACCGCGACGTTCCGCGTGAACGAGACGATCGAAGACGGCAGCACGCTTGTCTTTCAGGCGGCGCTGGTGACCGATCAAACGCCGCTCGCGGCGTCGAACGTCGAGCGCATCGTCGTGCGCAGCCGTCCCGACTTGCGCAACAGCGCGACGCTGGTCTTGCTCGCCGCGCCCGCGCAGCCGAAGCCGGGCGACGTGGTAACCGTCCGCGCCACCGTACGCAACGCGGGTTCGTCGAGCGCGCACGACGTGGTCGTGATGCTGCCGGTGCCCGAGCATACGAGCTACGTGCCGCACAGCGCGCGCGTGGACGGGCGCGTGGTGACGAGCATCGAGGGCGAAGCCTTCGATTACGATAGCGCGACGATCGTGAGCGAACGGCTCGCGCCCGGCGCCGCGGTACAGCTCGAATATCAGGCCACGATCGATTCGCCGCTCGCCGACGGCACGCGCATCCGCGCGACCGGCAGCGTGGGTTCGCGCGAGACGAGTGAGTTCGCGATCGCCTCGGCCGAGATCGTCGTCGCATCGCCGGTGGATTTCGGCGGCGAAGAGACGGGCCTGACGCTGCAGTGCGACGACGTGGTGACGCCGGGAATGCGCGTGCCGATGATCGTGCGCGCGCTCAACGTGGGGACGGGCATCGCGGAGCGCATGCAGGTCGTCTTCACGCTGCCGAGCGGGCTGATCTACGCTCCCGGATCGGCGAGCGTGGACGGACAGCCGGTCGCCGACGATGCGATCGAAGGATTGAGTTTTTCGCTCGGCGCGCTGCCGGCGGGCCGAATGGTCGAGGTCGGCATCGCGGCGACCGTCGCCGTTCCGGCGCCCGGACAGACGGTGCTGCCGATCGATGCGGCGCTGCGCTGGAAGACCGGCGAGCGCGCGTTCTCGCGCCGCTTGGCCGTGCGCGTCGCGCCGCGCTTCAGCCGCGCGCGCAACTTCGTCGAGGCCGATCGCGGCGTCGCGCACGCGCGCGACGAGGTCGCGTTTCTCATTCACGTCTATAACGACGGCACCGCGCCCGAATCCGATGTCGCGCTGCGCATCGCGCCGGGGCTGCAGCTCACCGACGTACGCGTGGGCGAGGGCGACGAGCTGTTCGCCTACGGCGAACCGGTCGCGCTCGGCGTGGTGCATCCGCATCACGAACGGATCTTCACCGTGCGCGCGCGCATCGCGTCGCGCGTTTCGGATCGTTCGACGGCGACGCTCGGCGTCGTGCTCGAACACGCCGACGGCGGCGTGGATCTCGGCACCGCGTCGATCGTGGTGCGTTCGCGTCCGCAGATCGAGAGCGTGCGCTGGGAGCTCGGCTCGCGCGAGGCGCTGCGCCCGCATCGTACCGTCGACGTCGCGGTGCGCGTGCACAACGCGGGCAGCGACGTGCTGCGCGACGCACGCATCTCGCTCACGTTGCCGGCGGATCTCGCGATCGAACGCGCGGTCGATGCGCGCCGCACCGGCGACGGTCTCGCGCTGCCCGACATTCCCGCCGAGACCACGCACGAAGCGCGCTTCACGTTGCGGCTACTGCAAGGTGCGAGCGGTGAACGCACGCTCGCGCTCGACGGCTGGCTGCACGGCAAAGGCATCACGCCCGTCCAATTCTCCTCGCTCGAGATTCCGACGTACGCGCAGGCGCAGTTTGCCGCGAGCACGCAGATTCTCGCGAACCCGTCGGAGAGCGTGAACGCGGGCGAGCCGCTATACTACGAAATTCGCCTGCGCAACGACGGTGACGGCCCGGCCGACCGCCTTACGCTGCGCGTCGTGCCGACCAACCTCGCGGTCTACGTGCCGTCGTCGACCACGCTCAACGGCATCGCGATTCCCGATGATGCGGGTACGTCGCAACTCTGGTCCGCGCGCGGACTGGTGCTCGCCGACGTCAATCCCGGCGTCGAACTGCGCCTGCGTTGGGAGATGATGGTGATGGCGCCGCTCGCGGCGGGCACGCCGCTCGATACGCGCGCGGTGCTCGAATGGGCCGACGGCGTAACGCACGCGGTTGCCGCGCCGACGGTGCGCGTGCAGTCGGCGCCGAGCTTGAGCGAATCGAGCGCGGGTACGCCGATCTCGGTCGCGCGGTTACTGCCGTCCGCGTTCGTGGCGCCCGAAGTTCCCGCCGCGCCGGAAGAGCCCGCCGCCGCACCGTCCCCCGAACCCGCGGCAGCGCAGCCGCCGCGCGCGATCGCCGAGATCGTGGCGGCGCAGCCCGAGCTGCCTGCCCCCGCGTCCGCGTCGGCCGCGGCGGAACTGCCCACGCCGCTGCTCTACGTCGATTTCAGTCCCGAGCGGTTGGCGAATACGATACGCATGCTCGAACGCAGCGACAGCGCGGGCGGGCTGATCCAGCACCTCTTCGCGATGCGGATGCTCTTTCCGGAGCACGCGCTCGGCGCGCCCACGCAGTTGAGCGTCACGTTCGCAAGCGCGAGTCGGACCCTACGTGCGCCGCTCGAAAAGCTCTTCGTGCGCCTGCGTATGCCGCGCTTGTCGATCACCGGCAAAGATATCGAAGAGCGCGACGGGCGCGATGCGCTTCGCACGCTGATCGACGATCTCGCCTTCGCGCCCACCGCCGTTCCGCAAGCGCCGCCCGAAGGCGTGGTTCGCATTACCGGCAGCGTGGAACTCGACGTCGTGCACGCGCTCTCGCCGGAGTTAGAGAGCGCTCCGATCGGTGCGGTGGTGCCGTGGCTCGTGAACGCGCAACTGCTCGGCACCACGATCTACGCCGAAGGCGGGCGTTCCGATGAACTCGAGGCGTATCGCGCCGAATTGCTCGGTGTGTTTTCGGTGCTCAACGAGTTGCCGATCGAAGAGTTTCACCGCGTGCTCACCTCGAGCGTGAACCGCACGCTCGACGACGCGCTGGCACGCGTGCTCGATGCGCTGCGCGGCGCCGCGCACCTTGCTGTCGAATAATCCCGCGCTCTTTCTCTTTCTCGGAGTCTTCGCGGTCGGCGCGATCTTCTTCGCGCTCGGCAGCGCGATCATACGCGCGCAGACACGCCCTGTTCCGCGCACGGTCGACCCGGATGAGGCGGAACGTGTCATCCTGAGCGTGTCGAAGGGCGGCCTCGCGGCGGAGTCGTTCGAGGTGCGGTTGGATTACGTCGAACGGTTGGCGATCGTCGGGCAGCCGTGGTGCGTCGACGAACTCGAAGCGATACGCGCGAACGAATCCGACGCGCGCGTGCGCGATGCGGCCGATGCCGCGCTCACCGTGATCCGCAGCCGTTCTTACTGAATGTAGGCCGGGCTCTTCTTGAAGTACTTCACCATGATGTCGCGCGCGATCGGCGCGGCGACGTTCGCGCCGTAGCCGCCGCTGCGATCGACGAAGACCGCGATCGCGATCTTCGGATGATCGGTCGGTGCCCAGGCGACGAACCAGGTGGTGTTCGCGCCCGCGCCGTTGCCCGTCTCGGCGGTGCCGGTCTTGCCGGAGAACGGCAGACCCTTGATCTGCAATCCGTACGCGGTGCCGCCGGCATCGGTCACCTTCGCCATACCCGCGCGCACGGCGGCGAACGCGGCGGGGGTGCCGGGTACCTGACGGATCGCGTGCGGTTCGAAGCGCTTGATCACGTGCCCGTCGGGCGCGATGATCTCGCGGGCGATTTCGGGGCGCCAGAGCGTGCCGCCGTTGATCACGGTAGACGCGACGTTGACGATCTGCAGCGGTGTCGCTTGCATCGCACCCTGCCCGATGCCGAGCATACAGACTTCGCTCGGCTCCATCGGCACGCCGAAGGTCTTCAATTCCCACGCGGGCGTCGGCCAGTTGCCGGCGTTCTCGCCGGGCAGATCGATGCCGCTCTTCGCGTCGAGCCCGAAGAGATGCGCCCATTTGGTGAGGCGCTTGCGTCCCAGGCGCCACGAGAGCTGATAGAAGTAGCCGTCCGACGACGCGGCGAGCGCGGGCACGAAGGTGGTGTTGCCGAGACCGCCCGAGACGATGTCGCGCGCGATATAGCCGCCGCAATCCCACGCTCCGCTGTCGTAGATCACCTGATTCGGACGGATCACGCCCTCGGTGATCGCGGCGGTGCCGGTGACCATCTTGAAGGTCGATCCGGTCGGGGTCGCGGCTCCGATCGCATCGTTGAAGAGCGGGTCCTTGGGATCGAGCAGATACTTCGCGACGCGCTTGTAGTCGTCGCTTGCAAAGGCGTTCGGGTCGAACTCCGGCTCGCTCGCCATCGCGAGAATCCCGCCGTTCCACGGATCTTCGATCACGACCGCGCCGTCGAGTTCGCGGCCGTGCGTCCACTTCAGGATGCCGTTATGCAGCGCTTGCTGCGCGATGCGTTCGAGGCGCCAATCGATGTTGGTGACGAGCGTGTCGCCGGGAATCGGGCTGCGCGACGGCAGTTTGATGCCGGGCACGACCGCACCGGTGGCATCGACGACGACGCGTTGACCGCCCGGCGTGCCGCGCAGGTAGCGATCGTAGACATACTCGAGACCGTCTTTGCCGACCACGTCGTTGGGCGTGTAGCCTTGGTGCTTGAGGCGTTCGTATTCTTTCTCGGTGATCTGTCCCACGTAGCCGAAGACCGACGCGCCGATCGGCCCGCCGGGATAGTCGCGAATCGGCTGTACTTCGAGATCGACGCCGGGAAGATCGTTGAGCAGCTCCGAGAGCCGCGCCACGTCGGCGACCGGAATATCGTTTGCGAGCACGACCGGGCCGTACGGCTCGTAGGTCTGTACTTGAGCGAAGTCGTCGTAGTTCACGCCCCGGTGATGGAGCAGTCGGTGATGCAGCGACGCGTAGCTCATGCCGAGCGTGCTCGCGAGCGTGTGGAGCTCGCTCTCGATATCGGTCACTTCGGACGGAATCAGCGCGACCACGAACGACGGACGGCTGCGCACCATCGTGTGCCCGTGACGATCTTCGATCAGTCCGCGCGGAGCCGCCACCTTGATGAGGCGAATTTGATTTGCGAGCGCCGCCGCGCGATACTCGGCGCCGTCGACGAGCTGCACCTGCACGAGCCGTGCCACGAGCGCGACGAGCGCGAGAAAGAGCACCGCGGCGAATCCCGCGATACGCCACGGCGATTTCTGCCAGCTGATCCGCGGCGCGCGGCGACGATCGAGCGTCACGCGAAGCGATCCTCGAAGCGGCGCGCGAGCAGCATCACGATCGCCATCAGGATCGCGTTGAGCAGCGCTTCGAAGAGCGCTTCGTGAAAGTGGAGCGCACCGAGTCCGCTCGGATAGCCTTCGAGGCCCATGACGATCCAGAAAATCAGCGCGCGCACGAGCGTGATCGCGAAGACGAGCGTGGTGCCGATCGGAATCGAGTCGGCGAAGAATCCGCGCGACGCGATGCTCGCCGCGATCGCGCAGAGCGTGGTGGAGATCGTCCATGCGGCGCCGGTGCCGGTCGCGAGGATATCTTCGAGTAGCCCGGCGGCGAGGCCGTAGATCGCGGCCGACTGCAAATCGGCGCGCAGCGCATACCACACGACCGCGACGAGCACGAGGCTCGCCTCTACGTTACGGATGCGCGTGTAATGCATCAGCGTCGTCTGCAGCATCAGGGCGAGGAGCAGCACGCCCGCGGCGATCCACCACATCGGCACGCGCGCGCGTGCGAGCGGTACTCTATTTCGGGACAACGACGACGCGATCGAGCGAGCCGAGATCGACGGCCGGCTTGAGGATGGCGGTCTGGTACAGGTTCGCTTCACCGCGCTCGACGCGCGTGACGGTTCCGATCGGAATACCCGAACGGACCGAGCGTCCGCGGCCGGTGACGACGACGTCGCCGACCTTGATCGAGGCGTCCTGCGGAATGTACTCGACGCGGATGCTCGCGAGGTTGCCGCGCGCGATACCCCAGTAACGGCCGCGGCGCGTGATCGCGGGGATGCGGCTCGTGTAGTCGGTCACGAGCGCGACTTGGCTGGAGAAGGGTGTGACCGCGACCACGCGACCGACCACGCCGCCCGCCGCGAGCACGCCGTCGTCTTTGCGCACGCCCGCGTTCGATCCGCGATCGATCGTCACCGAACGCGATTCGTTCTCCGGCGGAAAGGCGACGACGCGCGCCTCGATGCCGCGCGGATTCGTCTCTACCACGGGGCGCACCGCAACCTCGGCGGCATACTGCGCGGCGAGTTCGTGCAGGCGTTCGTTCTCATCGCGCAGCGTCTGATTCTCGCCGCGCAACGCGGCGTTCTCGCGTTCGAGCTGCGGCAGCGCGATCACCGCGTTGGCGGCGCCGCGCACGCCGTTGATCGCTCCGGTCGCGACGCCTTCGACGAACGACAACGCGGAGAGACCCGCGTTCGTGAGCGGACTCTCGACACCGGAACGCTGCGCGTTGATCTGCACGAGTGCAAGCAACGCCGCGATGATGATGACGGTGATGAGCGCGAATAACCGGCGCTCGTCGCGATACGTGAAGATGGCGCCCCCGAAGCGAAGCCTTTGAAACTAGGGGCTTTTCTTCGCGGTCGGCAGCGCAAATCCCGACTGCCGCAGCGTACGAACGAAGCGGGCGAGCGGAAAGCCCATCACCGTGTAAAAGTCGCCCTCGATCGCCTCGACCAGCGACGCGGCGCGCCCTTGGATGCCGTAGGCGCCCGCCTTGTCCATCGGTTCGCCGGTCGCCACGTAGTCCGTGATCTCGCGCTCCTCGAGTTCGAAGAAGCGTACCCGCGTGCTCGATGCCCGCTCGAGCAGCTCGTCGCGGCCGGGCAGCGCGAGCGCGAATGCCGTGTGCACCTGATGGCCGCGCCCCGAAAGCGCGCGCAGCATCCGCGCGGCATCGTGCGCGTCCTTGGGCTTATTGAGCGCCTGCCCGTCCAGGTCGACCACCGTGTCGGCCGCGACCACCAGCACGTCGCGGTGGAAGTCGCGCACGTCGCGTGCCTTGGCTGCGGCGTGGCGGATGGCGAGTTCGAGGGGGGTGGCGAGCGGGTCGTCGGGCTCATCGTAGCCGCTCGGCCGCACGTCGACCTCGAGCCCCAGAGAGCGCAAGAGTTCGAGGCGGCGCGGCGAGGCGCTCGCGAGGACGACGCGTTCGAGCACGATCATGTCGGCGAGCCTGCGGTGCCGAAACTCGCCGCTCCTGCCCGCCCGGTCGTGCTACGATCCGAGGGTGATGATCCGTCGCTCGCTCGCCGGGGCCGCCGTCACCGCCGTCATCGTGCTCGCCGCGTGCTCGGCGCCGGTCGGCCGCTACAGCGGAACCGTGCAGACCGAGTCGGTCACGGTCGGCAGCGAGGTGGGCGGCCGCGTCGTCGCGGTCGATGTCGCCGCGGGCTCGCGCGTGCGGGCCGGGAGCGCGATCGTGCGGCTGGACGGAGCGCAGCTGCGGGCCGAGTACGCGCAAGCGCTCGCGCAGCGGGCGCAGGCCCTCGCCGCGCTCGTTCAGTTCGAGCATGGCACCGTTGCGACCGAACGCGAGCAAGCCCGCGAGCAGAGCGCCGCCGCCGCCGCGGCCTATCGGCAATCGGTCGCGGCCGCCGCGCAGCGCGAGCGCGCCGCGCGGGCGGCCATCGCCGACGCCCGCGCAAGCGTCACCCTCGCGCAGCGTGACTACCGGCGCGAACGCGCGCTCGCGGCGAGCGGCGATATCGCGCGGCAGAGTCTCGACCGCGCGCGGGCGGCGCGCGATCAGGCGCTCGCGCGTCTGACGCAGGCCCGCGCCGCCGAGGTGCAACTACGCGAAGCGCAGCTCCCCGGCGAGACGGCCTCGGCGCGAGCAAACGCGCTTGCCGCGCGCGCGGGCTATCGCACGCTCGAGAACGGAACGCGGCCCGAGACGATCGCGCAGGCGAAGGCCGCGCTGCAGGCCGCCGATGCGGCGGCCGCGCGTGCGCGAGCGCGGCTGCGCGAGGCGACGATCACGGCACCGACGGCGGGCGTAATCGCGAGTTTCGACCTGCATCCCGGCGACATGCTCGCCGCCTATCAGCCCGCCGCGATCATCGATACGTTCGCCGATCCGTACACGTACATCTATGCCTCGCAGCGCGATCTCGCTCGTGTGCGCGCCGCGCGCACGCTGCGCGTGCGCTCCGATGCGGGGCTCGGCACGTTCACGGGGCACGTGGAGAGCTACGATCGCAGCGCGCAGTTCACGCCGCAGAACACCGAGACCGCGGATACGCGCGCGGATCTGGTGTACGGGGTCAAAGTACGCATTCACGATCCGCACCACGTGCTGCTCGACGGCACGACCGTCACGGTCGAGGTGCCGTGAGCGAGCTCGCGATCGCCATCGACGGGCTCGTGAAGCGCTACGGCGATCGCAACGTCGTCGACGGCATCTCGCTCGGAGTCCCGCGCGCGAGCATCTTCGGATTCTTGGGGCCCAACGGCAGCGGCAAGACGACCACGATCAAGATGCTCTGCGGACTCGTCGCCCCGACCGGCGGAAGCGCGCGCGTGTTCGAACACGACGTCGCGCGTGAAGGCGATGCGGTGCGCCGTTCGATCGGCTACATGGCGCAGGGCTTCGCGCTCTACGGCGATCTCACGGTCGAAGAGAATCTCGAATTTTACGCACGCGCCTACGGACTCGGGGCGCGCAGCTCCGCGCGCAAGGACGACGTGATCGGCATCGTCGGGATCGGCGCGTATCGACGCTATCTCGCGGCGCATCTCTCCGGCGGCTGGCAGCGTCGCCTCGCGCTCGCCGCCGCGCTGATCCACGATCCCGCGCTCGTCTTTCTCGACGAGCCGACGGCGGGCATCGACCCGGTCGCGCGACGCGATCTGTGGGATTTGCTCTTTACGCTCACCTCCGCGGGCAAGACGTTCTTCGTGACGACGCACTACATGGACGAAGCCGAACGCTGCGCATCGCTCGCCTACATCCTCGACGGACGATTGCTCGCAAGCGGATCTCCCGACGAGATCCGCGCGCTCCCCGCGGTCACGCCCGCGGGCTGCACGCGCTATCGCATCGCGGCGAGCGACGTGATGCGCACGTTTCGCCGCGTGAAGGCGCTCGGCGCGGTGCGCGATGCCACGATCTTCGGGCGCGACATCCACGCCGTCGCCGACGCGTCGCTCACCGCGTCCGCGCTCGCGGCGGGCGCCGAGGTGGATGCGGCAAGCGTTACGCCGATCGCGCCGTCGCTCGAAGATGCGTTCGTCGCGCTCACGCGCTCGCGGAGCGCGGCGTGAACGGCCTCGTCGATTTTCGCGGGACCGGCGCGGTCATCTACAAAGAGCTGCGGCAGATGCTGCGCAGCCCGATCACGATCGGGCTCGCGATCGTGCTGCCGATCATGCAGATGCTGCTGCTCGGCTACGCGATCAATACGACGGTCGAACACGTGCCTGCCGCGGTCCTGCGCGAAGACCCGGGGCCCGGCGCGCAGGCCTTTCTCGACGCGCTGACCGGCTCGCGCACCTTCGACGTGGTGCGCCGCGTGCGCAGTCGGGCGGAACTGCGCGAGAGCATCGTGCGCGGCCGCGTGCGTATCGCTTTCGATATTCCGCCGAATTTCACCGCCGATCTGCTCGCGGGGCGCACGCCCGCGATCGGCGCGTTCATCGACGGATCCGATTCGGCGATCGCGCAGGTTGCGTACGGCTCCGCGATCGCGCTCGGCGGCATTCCGCTGCGGGGCCTGAGCGAGCCGCCGCACGCGGCGTATCAGGTTCGCCCGGTCGTGCTCTTCAATCCGGCGATGAAGAGCGCGAATTTCTTCGTGCCCGGACTCATCGGACTCATCATGCAGAACATCACGATCATGCTGACCGCGCTTGCGATCGTGGGCGAACGAGAACGCGGTACGCTCGATCAATTGTTGGTGACGCCGATCGGCACGGCCGGACTGATGCTCGGGAAGCTGATTCCGTATGCGATGCTCTCCACGATCGATTTCTTCGTGCTGCTCGGCGCGCTGCGATTCATCTTCGGCGTGCCGATCGCGGGGAACGTGCTGCTGCTCACCGTGCTCTCGATCGGCTTCCTGATGACGGCGCTCGGCCTCGGGCTCTTCATCTCCACCGTCGCGCAGACGCAGATTCAGGCGCAGTTGATGGCGATCTTCATTCTGCTGCCCTCGGTGCTGCTCTCCGGCGCGGTCTTCGAGCGCGCGCTGATGCCGCTGCCGATGCAGATCGTCAGTTACGCGATCCCGCTCACCTACTTCGTCGAGATTCAGCGGGGCATCATCGTGCGCGGCGCCGGGGCTCCCGAGTTGTGGAATTCGATCGTCCCCATGCTGCTCTACGGCGCCGTCATCTTCGTGCTCGCGAGCCTTCGCTTCGCGCGCAGCACGCGCGCCTGATCAGCGGTACGTCACGCCGTTCGCCTGCACGTAGCCGTCGACGTGACGGCCGCGCGGATCGTGGTGCGTCCAGTGGATCAACCCGCCGAGCGGGTTGTAGACGTAGACGCCCTTGACGGTCACGTTCTCGCCGGTACGTAGCGGCATCGCTCCCGTGATCGTGGTGTTGGTCTCCACCTTCAAGAGCAGGTCGCAGCCGCCGCCGGTGAGCTTCACGAGATAGCCTTCGTGGATTCCGCTCTTGCCGGGCCGCGTGCCGAGCACGTCGACCACGCGGCCGCGCGCGATCACTTCGCCGCCTTGGGCCTGCGTGCCGTACGCGCCGCAGATCGCCGCGTTATCCGGCGCCTCCGCGTGCGATGCACAGGCGGCGGTGCCGCCCAGGATCAGGGCTGCGAGGACAACCCGTAGAGCTTGTGTGCGAGGATGTACTGCCATACCGGCTCGGGTACGAGATAGCGTACGCTGCGTCCCTGCGCGAGCAGCGTGCGAATCAGGGTCGCGGATTCGGGCACTTCGGGCATGTTGAGCATCGCGATGCGCCCGCGCAGCGGTTTGGGCACCGCGTCGATTACCCGCTGCAGCGCTTCGGGACGAATGCCCGGGCGCGGCGCGATCACGAAACGGTCGAGCCGATCGAGCACGTCGTCGAATCGCTGCCACGACGAGTTCACGAGCGAATCGGCGCCGATGATGAAGGTGAGGTGCGCGCCGTCGTACTTCTCGCGCAGCAGCGGCAGCAGATCGGCGGTGAGGCCGGTGGATTCGGGGCGCAGATCGCTGTCGTCGAGTTTGAAGGCGGGATTGTTCGCGATCGCGCCGAGCACCATCGCGCAGCGATGCGCGGGGTTCATCTGGGCGGGCGCGCGATACTGCTGATTGCGCGTCGGTACGAAGAGCACGCGGTCGAGCCCTTCGAGTATGCGCGCCGATTCGGCGACGAAGAGATGCGCGTTGTGGATAGGGTCGAAGGTGCCGCCGAAGATCCCGAGTCTCATGAATAGGTGAATTCGTACCCGCTGATGCGCACGGTATCGCCGTCGGCCGCGCCGAGTTCGCGTAATTTTTTCTCGACGCCCATCTTGGCAAGCGTGCGTTCGAAGCGTGCGAGCCCTTCGTCGGAGTCGAAGTTGGTCATCGCGACGAGGCGTTCCACGCGCTCGCCTTCGATCACGAAGGCGCCGTCCTTGGCACGGGAGATGGTGAACGCATCGTGCGGCACGAGTTCGATGTGCGCGGGCGGCGGCGTAACGATCTCCGGCAGCGGCGCCTCTTTGATCGTCTGCCAGACCGCGTAGACGAGCTCTTGCACGCCCTCGCGCGTGGCGGAGCTGATGCCGCGCGCATCGGGAAACGCCTCGCGCAGTTCGGCCAAGCGCGCCTGCGCGTCGGGGAGATCGAGTTTGCTCACGACGAGCATCGTCGGCTTTTCGAGCAGCTTCGGATTCCACGCGCCCAGTTCGCGTTCGATCGTCGTCTTGTCGTGCAGCATCTCGTCGAGCGGCTTCGCGCCGTCGAGCAGATGCACGAGCGCGCGCGTGCGTTCGACGTGTTTGAGAAATTGATCGCCCAGGCCCGCGCCTTCGTGCGCGCCTTCGATCAGGCCCGGCACGTCGACCATCACGAACGATTCTTCGTCGCTCACGCGCACCACGCCGAGCTGCGGCTCGATCGTGGTGAACGGATAGTCGGCGATCTTCGGCCGCGCCGCGGAGACGACCGAGAGCAGCGTGGATTTGCCGGCGTTCGGTACGCCGATCACACCGCAGTCCGCGAGCAGACGCAGTTCCAAACGCACGCTGCACTTCTCGCCGGGTTCGCCGTTGTAGGCGATGCGCGGCGCTTGGCGCGTGCTGGTGGCGAAATGCTGGTTGCCGAGTCCGCCTTTGCCGCCCTTGGCGACCAGTACCCGATCGCCCGCCTGCGCGAGATCGGTCACGAACTGCTCGGTCTTGCCTTCGAAGGTGCGGTAGACGATGGTGCCGACCGGCACGGGAATCGTGAGATCCTCGCCGCTCCGGCCCGACTTGTTCGATTGGCCGCCCGCCTTACCGGCCTCGGCGTGAAATTGCCGCTTGAAACGGAACTCCACGAGCGTCGAGAGTTCGGGCGTCGCTTCGAGATAGACGCCGCCGCCGTGGCCGCCGTCGCCGCCCGCCGGTCCGCCTTTCGGAATGTACTTCTCGCGCCGCCACGCGACGATGCCGTTTCCGCCGTCTCCGGCCGCGACCGCGATCGTCGCTTCATCGATGAATTTCACCAGGTGCTCTCAGTTGCGGGAACGCCGACTCGGACCCTTCGGCGGGAGAAAACAGAAGAGGGCCGCATCAGCGGCCCTCTGCAAACCGGATTCTCGCGCGAGCTTACGCGGCGACGACCGGACGCACGTTGATGTGCTTCTTGTTGCGGCGCGTCGAGAACTCGACCGTGCCTTCGACGAGCGCGAAGAGCGTGTGGTCTTTGCCCATGCCGACGTTCTCGCCCGGATAGAACTTGGTGCCGCGCTGGCGAATGAGGATGTTGCCCGCGAGCACGCGCTCACCGCCGTAGCGCTTCACGCCGAGACGCTGGGCATTCGAATCGCGACCGTTACGGGTCGAACCGGCGCCCTTCTTGGACGCGAACAGCTGCAGGTCAAACTGGAACATAGCCGGGTGAGTATACCAGGGCCCGTGGTCCCTGGCAAGCGGATTCGGCTGGGAGCTCCGACCGCCTGCGACGAAAGACGCAGGCATGAAATATACGGGTGTGCTCGCGCTGATCGTCGCGAGCGTGATTCCAGCCTTCGCCGGGGCTCAAACGGGCGTGCACCTCGTCATCACGATCCCGCTGCCGGTCACGGCGACGCTCGATTTCGGGCAGAAGCCGCGGGGATTCGCCGTTGAAGGCGGTCTGATCGCGCACGTCGCGGGGCGTACCGTGACGATTTCGCCTCCGCAAGGAAAGCCGCTGCCGCGGCAGATCCGCTTTTCCTCGACGAATACGCTGTGCTTCGTGAAGGGCGTGCAGCGCTCGCTGACGCTCGCCGCGCCGATCCTGCCGCGGCAGCTGGACGGCGTCCCGCGCTGTCCGGCGAAGCCGCGCTAGTCGGCGACCGCCGCCTCCGCGAAACGGAGTTTCCCGGCCTCGGCGTCGAGTACGGCGTCAAGGCCGATCGGGAGCACCCATTGCTCGTCGATGTGTCCGAAGGGCAGGCCGGCGACGACCGGTATCCCGAGCCCGCCCAGGCGCTCGGTGACGATGTCGAGATGCTCCAAGTCGCCGACCGCGATGCCGCGCACGCCGTCGAGAGCGCCCGCGAGGCGGAGCTGGGTGAGCAGGCGGTCGATGCGGTAGGCCGCCTCGTTCACGTCCTCGATCGCGAGGATCGCGCCGCATAGATCGGTCGCGTAGGGCGTGCCGCAGAGGTGCGCGATCAGCGTGAGGTTGCCGCCGTAGACGGGCCCGCTCGCGGCGCCGCCCGCGATCGGCGCTGCCGTGGTGATGATCGGCTCCATCGAATCGGTCGTGGTGAGCGCGCGCAGCAGCCGCTCGCGGGCGGCCTCGCTCATCGGCGCCGAGGCGACCGGGCCGTGAAAGGTGATGACGCCCGCGCGTTGTGCGAAGGCGTTGAGCGGCGCGGTGAGATCGGAGTAACCGAGCAGCACCTTCGGGTCGCGCGCGAGCGCGTCGTAGTCGAGCGCGCCGAGGAGTCGCATCGTGCCGTAGCCGCCCCTCAGCGCGAAGATGCCGCGGATCGCGGGATCGCGCAGGGCCGCGTTCAGATCCTCGGCGCGGTCGGCGTCGTCGCCCGCGAGAAAGCCGCGCGCGTCGCGGGCGTGCGCGCCGAGCACGGGTTCGAAGCCGAGCGCGCGCACGTTCTCGCAGGCGCGATCGATCCCGTCGGCGTCCACCGGCGAGGCCGGAGCGACGAGCGCGATACGGTCGCCCGCGCGCAGACGCGGCGGCCTACGAATGGATCGGGGCCGGGGGCGCGGTGCGGACGGGCGGCAGCGGACGCACGGGCTGCCGCACGGCGCCGGGTTCGTAGCGGCGCGGGCGCGGCGGATACGGCGGCCTCGGCGGATGCCCCACGTAGCAACGGCGGCGCGTATCGTAGCCGTTGGGCGGCTCGCAGAAGCAGGCCGTGCGGCGTCCGCGGTAGTCGCACGCGTACGTCAAATAGTCGACGTTGATCGAGACCGGCCAGGGCGAGGGCGCGGGCGGCATCGACGGCCCCGCTTCGATCGTCCAGAAGGTTTGATCGGCCCGCGCACCCGCCGTGACGAGCGCGAGCGCAAGCGAACAGACGAAGAGGGCCACGGCAAGCTGCTTCATGCGTGGCCCCATTCTATCACTTCGCGACGCCCGCGAACGCGTTAGCGGATCGAGACGGCGTGGAAGTAGCCGCCGCCGTCATAGTAGCCGTAGGCCGTGATGCTGCGCGTCGGATAGAGCTGGCCGTAGACGGCGCGGCGCGCGAAGGCCTGCGAGGCGTCGAAGGTGCGAGTGGAGAGGCCCTGCAGAATCGTGATGCTCGAGCCGTTCACGGAGGTGATCACGCCCGCGAGCGTGGCGTTCCCCTGACCGTATCCGTTGTAGCCGTTGTACCCGTTGTAGCCTTGGTTGCGGCACCAGCCGCGCATGTTGCCGGCCGGGCTGTAGCAGCCGTGGGGATTGCCGCGGTGCTCGTCGCGGTCCTCACCGCCCTGGTTGTTGCCGTAGGGGTACTGGCCATAGCAGGGCTGGCCGTACTGGCAGGCGTTCGTCCACTGCGGGCGGCGATCGTCGTGGTGGTGATGGTCGTCGCCGCCGTCGGCACGGGCGGCAAGGGGTACGAGCAGCGCGAGTGCGACGGCCGCGAGGGCGAGGCGTTTGATGATCATGGCTTCCTCCTACCCTGCGATAACGAGATTCATCGCGGGACGGTTCGCAGGGGGTGGCTCGCTTGCTCGATCGGAAGGCGCAGCGCGGCGCGCGCCGTAACTTGCTGAACGTTTTGGATAAGCGACGTGTAGTCGTCACGGGCCTCGGCGCCGTGACGCCCTTAGGAATTACCGCCCCCGAGTTCTGGCGACGCCTGGTCGCCGGCGAATCCGGCGTCGGGCCGATCACGGTCTTCGATGCGAGCGTGTTTACCACGCGCATCGCCGCCGAGGTTAAGGATTTCAATGCCGATGAACTGATCGGCAAGAAGGAAGCGCGCCGGATGGATCGCTTCGCGCAGTACGCGCTGGTCGCGGCGCGCGAGGCGATTGCCGATGCCGCGCTGCCGACCGATCAGGAATTCAAGAATCGCGTGGGCGCGGTCGTCGGCACCGGAATCGGCGGCATCCAGACCTTCTGGTACGAGTCGGAGAAAGCCGCGCAGAACGGCAACTGGGCGAAGACCTCGCCGTTCTTCATTCCGATGCTGATGGCCAACGCCGCGACCGCGCACATCTCGATGGCGTACGGTTTCCGCGGTCCCGCGTACTCGGTGGCGAGTGCGTGCGCATCGGCGAACGATGCCATCGTGTCCGCATACAATTACGTCGCGCACGGCGATGCGATCGCGATGATCACCGGCGGCACCGAGGATTGCATCTCGCCGCTCGCCGTCGGCGGATTCTGCACGATGAAAGCGATGTCCACACGCAACGACGATCCGGCCAAGGCGTCGCGCCCGTTCGACAAAGAGCGCGACGGATTCGTGCTCGGCGAAGGCTCGGGCATCTTCGTCTTCGAGGAGTACGAACACGCCAAGGCGCGCGGAGCCAAGATCTACGCCGAGGTGCTCGGGTACGGGCAATCGGCCGACGCGTACAACATCGTCGCGCCCGATCCCGCAGGCGACGGCGTGATGCTCGCGCTACGCCGCGCGCTCGCGTCGGCCGACGTGCAGCCCGACGACGTGCAGTACATCAACGCGCACGGTACCTCCACGCCGCTCGGCGACACGGCGGAGTCGACCGCGATCCAACGCGTCTTCGGCGCCGATACGAAGGTCGCGGTGAGCTCCACGAAATCGATGCACGGCCACGCGCTCGGCGCGGCGGGCGGGCTCGAAGGCATCGCGACCGTGCTCGCGGTTCACGACGACATCATGCCGCCCACGATCAATTACGAGTATCCCGATCCCGACTGCACGCTCGATTACGTGCCGAACGTCGCGCGCAAAGCGCCGGTGAACGTGGCGCTCTCGAACTCGTTCGGATTCGGCGGCCACAACAGCGTGATCGTCTTCGGGAAGGTTCGCTAAGCCCGTCTCGCATGGCCGGTGAAGCGCATCGCAAGCGCCTGCGCGCGCTGCTTCGTCTTGCCGGCGTGCGCGTGGCGGGCGATCTCACGCTCGTCGAGCAGGCGTTCGTGCACGAGAGCTTCGCCAAGGAACACGGCGGCTCGTCGAACGAGCGGCTGGAGTTTCTCGGCGACTCGGTGCTCGGGGCGATCGTCGCCGAGTGGCTCTTCGCGAACTTTCCCGAGGAGCCGGAGGGCCGGCTCACCTTGCGCAAGGCCGCGATCGTGAACGACGCGCAGCTGGCCGACGCGGCGCGCCGCATCGGCTTCTCCGATCTCGTGCAGCTCGGGGCGGGCATGCGCAACGCGGGCGGCGCGAACAATACGTCGATCCTGGCCGACGCCTTCGAAGCCTTCGTCGCGGCGCTCTTTCTGCGCTACGGCATCGATCGCGCGCGCACGTTCGTGCTCGAGGGGCACGTCGACCGCCTCGATCACGACCCCGAGGCGCTCCTCGACGCGAAGACGCGCCTGCAGCACTTCGCGCAGGAGCACCTTTCGGCCACGCCGTCGTATCGCGAAGAGAACCGCGGCACGCCCCAGGCGCCGAGCTTCGATTCCTGCGTCATCGTCGACGGAAAGACGTTGGGAACCGGCAGCGGTCCCTCGAAGAAAGCCGCACAGCAAGCTGCCGCCGAGGCGGCCCTGCGCACCCTACTCGCCGCCGAGCCCAGCTCGAAGCGCCGGAAGAAATGAAGTTAAAGAAGATCAAGTCCTTCGGGTTCAAAACCTTTGCCGAACCCACCACGCTCGATTTCTCGGGCGGTATCACCGCGATCGTCGGACCGAACGGTTCCGGCAAGTCGAATATGGTCGATGCCTTCCGTTGGGTGCTCGGCGAGACGTCGAGCAAGAGCCTGCGTTCCGGCAAGCTCGAAGACGTGATCTTCGCGGGCAATGAAAAGCGCAAGCCGCTCGGCCTCGCCGAGGTCTCGATGACCTTCGACAACAGCGACGGCAAGATGGCGACCGAGTACAGCGAGGTGGAGATCACGCGCCGCGCCTACCGCGCGGGCGAGAGCGAGTACTTCATCAACCGCAATCAGGTGCGTCTGCGCGACATCGTCGAGCTGTTGATGGGCACCGGGCTCGGTCCCGGATCGTACTCGATCGTCTCGCAGGGGCAGATCGACTCGATTCTCACGAGCAAGCCCACCGAACGCCGCGCGCTCTTCGAAGAGACCGCGGGCATCAATAAGTTTCTTGCGCGCAAGCACGAGTCGATGCGCCGTCTCGAGCAGACCGAGCAAAACGCGATCCGCGTCAACGATCTGATCGCCGAACTCGAGCGCCGCATTCCCGAACTCGAAACGCAGGTGCGCCGCGCCAAACGCTACCGCAAGGTGAGCGCGCGCGTGCGCGACCTGGAGATCCTTTCGTACATGCGCGCGAGCCGGTCGCGCCGCGTCGAACGCGAGCAACTCCGTCTCGAGCTCGAACGCCAAGACGAAGTGCGTGCCGCCGCCGCCGCCAAGGCCGCGCAATACGGCGCCAACCTCGCCGAACTGCGCACGCGCGCCTATCAGCAAGAGCTCGCGCTCGACGAGATTCGCGCGCAGGCGCAGACGCGCCGCGCCGAGCTCGCCCGCGTGGAAGCCGATTATGCCGCCGCGCTCGCGCGACGCGAAGCGCTCGAAGCGCAGTCCACGCAAACCTCCGAAGACGTGGCGCGCGTGCAGGCCGAGCGCGAATCGCTCGCGGCCACGATCGCCGATTTGGAAGAGCGCCTCGCGCCGCTCGCAAGCGAAGTGGAAGGCGCGCGCGAACGCGAACTCGGCGCGCAGCAATCGCTCTCGCAGACGCGCGCGCAGTTGGACGCCATCTTCACGCGCCTGCGCGAAGTCGAAGCGACCGCCGCCGAATTCGCGGCGAAGAAGGCCGAACGACGCGTGCAGGGCGAGAACCTGCGCGCCGAAGCCGAGCGCCTGGAAGGCGAAGCGCACGCCGCGCGCGAGCTCGTCGCACAGTTGGAAATGACGATGGGCGGCGCCACGCAGCGCTACACCGAGCGCGAGGCGCAGCTCGCCGCGCTCGACGGTCAGGCGCTCGCCGCGCGCGGCGCGGTGGAAGACGCGGAAGTCGCGGTGACGCAGGCGCAGAGCGATCTCGCAAGCGCCCTCGCGGCGCATCGCGAGCAGACCGGCGAGGTCAAGGCCGCCGAGTCGCGCCTGCACACGATCGAAGAGCTGGAGAACTCGCTCGAAGGTCACGTGCCCGGCACGCGCGCCGTGATCGAGGCGATGCAGCGCGGCGAACTGCGCGGCATCGAAGGCATCGTCTCCAACCTCATCACGACCGACGAACGCTACGCACGCGCGCTGGACGTGGCGTTCGGCGCGCGCCTTTCCAACATCATCACGCGCACCTCGGAAGACGCCGAGCGCGCGATCGACTATTTGAACCGCAGCGAGCAGGGCCGCGCCACCTTCCTGCCGCTCGACACGCTCGCGCATCGCGACGCCAAGCAGATGACGCCCGATCTCGAACGCACACCGGGCGTGATCGGCTACGCGCACGCGCTCGTGCGTACGTCGCCGCAGTACGAAGGGGTGGTGCGCTTCTTGGTCGGCAACGTGCTGATCGTCGACACGCTGCAGACCGGCATCCATCTGGTGCGCGGACGCGGATTCCGCGATACGGTCGTGACGCTCTCGGGCGAGCAGATCGCGGGCGGCGGTGCGATCACGGGCGGTCGTTTCCGGCGCGAAAAATCGATTCTCTCCCGTCGCGTGCAGGCGCAGACACTGCGCGAGACGCTTGCGGAGATGCGCGCCAAGCTCGAATCGCTCGAACGCGCCGCGCACGACGCGAGCGCCCGCGCCGAGGCCGCGACGGCCGCGCGCGAGAGCGCGCGCGACGCGCTCGGACGCGTGGAACTGCAGATCGCGGAGCTGCGTACCGAGATGGTCGGGCTCGCGAGCGATCTCGAACGCATGAATCACGACGTGCACGCCGCGCAGACGCGCTTGGAAGAGCTTCTCGAACGCGGCCGCGGCGCGCGCGAACGCGAGCGTTCGTACGAAGCGCCCGAGATCGAGGCCGTGCAGAGCGATGAGGAGCGCCAACGCCTCGAAGCCGAGCTCGCCCGCGCGCGCGCGGAGATCGCACAGGCCGAGCAGGCACAGACCGAGGCGAGTCGCCACGCCGCCGAGCTGCGCGAGCGCGTCGCCGCGATCACCGCGGAACGCGATGCGGCGAAAGGCCGCTTGGGCATGCTCGATGCGAACAGCGAGCGTGCGCGCACCGCGCGCGAGACGATGCTCGCCGAGATCGGCGCGCTGATGGAACAGACGCGCACCGCGCATGCGCACGTGGAAGGCCTGCGTGAAGGCGTGCGCGATCTCGACGCGCGTTTGGAAGTCGCGCGGCGCGAACGCGAAGCCTCCGCCGATCAGTTGCTCAAACTCGAAGGCGATCTACGCACCGCCGAAAACGAAGAGCGCGAAGCGATGGCGGGCGGCGAACGTCACCGCACGCGCCTCGCCGAGATCGAAGCCGAACTCGGCATGCTCGTCTCGCAGTTCGCGCAGAATCCCGCGACCGACGAAGAATGCACCGACGTCGAGGAGCGCTACAAAGACGAAGGCGACGCGGTGATGGAAGAACTGCCGCGCCTGCGCGAAGAGCTCGCGCGCCTCTCCGCCAACGTCAACCTCAACGCCGAAGCCGAACGCGAAGAGCTCGGCGAGCGCGAGACCTTCCTGCGCACGCAGTTGGAAGATCTCGCCAAGGCGCGCGAGACGCTGCTCGAATCGATCAAGGAGATCGAGGCGCAGTCGCAAGCGCAGTTCAACGAGACGTTCGAGAAAGTCTCGACCGCGTTCACCGAGATGTACGCCAAGCTCTTCCCGGGCGGGTCGGCCAAGATGTGGCAGACCAATCCCGAGAATCTCTCCGAAACGGGCGTGGAGATCTCGGTGCAGCCGCCGGGCAAAAAGCTGATGCCGCTCACCACGCTCTCGGGCGGCGAGCGCGCGATGACGGCCGCGGCGCTCATCTTCGCGCTCATTCAAGTGAAGCCGTCGCCGTTCTATCTGCTCGACGAAGTCGACGCCGCGCTCGACGATGCGAACGTGGATCGCTTCTCGAGCATGGTGCGCGATCTCGCGACCGACGCGCAGATGATCATCGTCACCCACAACAAGAAGACGATGGAGCTCGCCGATCGCATGTACGGCGTCACGATGAAAGAGCCGGGTGTGAGCACCGTGATCGCCGCGACGCTCACGCACTCCCAAGAACCGGAGCTCGCCCTTGCCTGACACCGCTAAACCCGCCGCGCTTTTTTCGCTCTCCGACAAAACCGGATCGGTCGAGCTCGCGCGCGCCCTGCACGAGACCGGCACGGTGATCTACGCGACCGGCGGCACCAAACGCCATTTGGAAGAGCACGGCATTCCGGCGCACGACGTGGGCGAGATGACCGGCTTTCCCGAGCTCTTCGACGGCCGCGTGAAGACGCTGCACCCGAAGGTCTTCGGCGCCATTCTCTACGATCGCGACAACGCCGATCATCGCGCGCAAGCCGCGAAATACGCGATCGCGCCGATCACCACGGTGGTGGTGAATCTCTACCCGTTCGAGGCGACGGTCGCGCGCGAAGGCACCACCCTGCCCGAAGCGATCGAGCAGATCGATATCGGCGGTGTCTCGCTGCTGCGCGCCGCGGCGAAAAACTTCGCGCACGTGGCGATCCTCACGCATCCGTCGCAGTACGACGAATTCATCGCCGCGTTCCGCGCGGGCGAGGTGCCGTTCGCGCTGCGCCGCGGCTACGCTGTCGCCGCGTTCGAACGCACCGCCGAGTACGATGTGGCGATCGCGCACTATCTGGGCTCCGCCGGCCAGTATCTGCCGAGCGAACTACCGGGTGCGCTCGCGCTCACCGCGCCGCTCTCGCAGCGTCTGCGCTACGGCACCAATCCGCAGAATCGCGCGGCCTTCTATCTCGATCGACCGGAGCGTCTGCCCGAACAACTGCACGGCAAAGCGCTCTCATACAACAATCTGCTCGATCTCGATGCCACGCTGCGTCTGCTCTCGCGCGCGCCGCTCGGCGCCGCGTTCGGCAGCGAGCACGAGCGTTTCGTGCGCGCCGCGGCGGTGAAGCATACCGTGCCGTGCGGCGTGGCGCAGCGTTCGACCGTCGGCAAAGCGGTCCACGACGCGCTCGAAGCCGATCCCGTCTCCGCCTACGGCGGCATCGTGGCGACCGACGCGCGCATCGATCTCGAAGCGGCGCAGAGCCTGAAGAAGTTCTTCTTGGAGATCGTGGCGGCACCCGAGTTCGACGACGATGCGCTCGCACTCTTGAAAACGAAGAAGAATCTGCGCATCATGCGCTTCACGCCCGACTTGCCCGACGTGCTCGCGCGCGAACTGCGCGTGCGTAGCGCCCTCGGCGGCGTGCTCGCCGAAGACGACAATCCCGAGGCGCCCGCGGAAGAGTGGCGCGTGGTCTCCAAGCGACAGCCGACCGCGCAGGAATGGCACGATCTCGCCTTCGCGTGGGACGTGGTGCGCCACGTGAAGTCGAACGGCATCGTGATCGTGAGCGGCGGCACCACGCGCGGCATCTGTGCGGGTCAGACCAACCGCGTGAGCGCCGTGAAGATCGCCGCGCATCGCGCGGGTGAAGCCGCCAAGGGTGCCGCCTGCGCGAGCGACGGCTTCTTCCCGTTCAGCGACGGCCTGGAGGCCGCCGTCGAAAGCGGCTGCAGCGCGATCATCGCCCCCGGCGGATCGATCCGCGACGAGGATGTGATCGCGGCCGCCGACCGTCTCGGCGTCGCCCTCGTCTTCTCGTCGTATCGCTACTTCTTGCACTAGCGGTCGCAACGCCGGCGCTACCGCCCGAACGAGAGTCCGCTCGTGCGCGCCTGCCCCGGCTCGACGCTCAGGATCGTAACGTTCGGCTCACCACGGTCGGTGGCAAGGCTCAGAATAGTCCGTGTGTGCCCTCTGCGAATTTCGTAGATCGAGGGTTCGGCGTACGCTCCCGCGCGCAGCGGACGCGCGATATGAAGCTCGCTCATGCTTTTCGCATCGCGAATCTGCTCGAGCACGAATCGGAGGCTGTCGGCCGCGTCGTCGGGCATCTGCTCGATCGCTTCCGCGGCGGTTTTCGCAAGTTGGAATTTCATCGCTCGACCTACTTCTTTCTCTTGGCGCGCCGGTAGAGCTTGTCTAGCACTTTTAACCCGTCTTCGACGACCTGCGTCCGGCCCTGCCGCCCGGCATCCTGCAGATACTTTGCGTGTTCGGCTGCGATGGCGAGGAATGCTTCTCGACGCCGCATGTCATCGAGGTCATCGGAGAGCCGACGGAGCACCTCCGTGCCGACGAGGTTGACGACGAGCAAAGCCGCGATCAGCGCGACGAGCCATCGGTCTCTCGATGACCACGTGTGGGCGTAGACATCGCTCGCCGTGAGGTTGAGCGAAAACGCTGCCACGGCCCCGCTCCCGAGTGCCGCAAGGCGGGCTAGCGTCCTCCCGAGGATGCTCGTTTGAAACCATGTGAGAAGCATCGATTGTCGCAAGAAGACCCATCCATAAAGCCCAAGCGCGCATTCGTGTCTGATGCCGGGGCGGAACGAGAAGACATCTGTTCGGTCGCGTGCATCCGTCTAGGGGTGGGCTTGGTCTATAACCGTTGTCGAAGCACATGCTCTGCGGGAAAGGAAACTCGGATGCCACGCTTTTTACATACGTCGATCTTCGTCAATAACATGGACGAGTCGATCGAGTTCTATACCAAGAAGCTCGGGCTGAAACTGCTCGATGGGCCATATCACTATCCCGGGAATGCCGACATGGCGTTCGTCGGGCATGATTGGAACGCGTACATCGAACTCGTGTACGATCTGGAGGAGCATCCACCGTATGCGCTCGGGAATCGCTACGAGCATCTCGCGATCGAAGCGGACGGCGATCTCGAACCGTACATCGCCGATCTGAAGAGCAAGGGCGTGAAGATCCTCAAAGACGTCTACAAGTCGCCCGGCGGGACGCGCGCGATCGCCTTCATCGAAGATCCGAACGGCATCCCCGTCGAGGTGCTGGAGCACCGCAAGCGCGACAGCCTCTCGTAGCGCGCACGAAACATCGTCGCCCGCATCGCCGTACACGCGACGATGGCTCGCGTACCGCTATGCATATTCCTGGCCGTGATTGCGGCACTCACTGCGGCGCCCGCGCGCGCATGGGTGCCGCGTTCGGCCTCCGTCCCCGCGGTGAAGGCATCGGCACCGCCACCGTTCGACGCCTCGCTCACCGCGCCGCAGTGGAAGAGCGCGACGACGTTCGCGCATTTCTACGACTTCACCGATCACCGCGCCGCGCGTCACGCGACCGTGGCGTACCTCTTGTACGACGATAAGAACCTGTACTTCGCGGTCCATTGCGAGCAGCGCGGCATTCCGATCACGGCGGCGCAGACGGTCGATCACGCCGGCATCGGAAGCGACGATCACGTGGCCCTCAATTTCGAGACATCGGGATCGGGCTCGCGCGTCTACCAGTTTCGCGTGAATCCGCACGGCATCCACGACGAGTACTCGAGCGAGAACGCGCGCTATGCGCCGAGTTGGAAGAGCGTGGCGACGGTGCTTCCGAACGGCGACTGGAACGCGATGATGATCATCCCGCTCAAGGACATTCGCTCGAACGGCGGCGTGGTTTCGTGGCAGGTAAACGTGGCGCGCCTCATCGCGGCGAAGAGCGAGGAGTATACGTGGGCTTACGAGCCCACGATGAATGACATCGGTTCTTCGCAGTTTTGGCCGGAACTCACCGGCCTACGCCTCTCGCAGCATGCCGCGCGCCCGAAGGCGCGAGCCGACATCTACACGCTCGGCGCCGCGGGAACCGATCGGGGACTCTTTCAAGACGGCGTGGGACAGTTCGTACAAACCAAACAGCGTACACTCGGCGTCGATGTGACCGTGCCGGTGACCAACACGCTTTCGTTCGTGGGTACCCTCAATCCCGATTTCTCGAACGTCGAGCAAGATCAGACGACGATCGCTCCGCAGGAGTTCCAGCGGCAGTATAACGAGTACCGCCCGTTCTTCTCGCAGGGTGCGCAGTACCTCAACTCGTTGCCCGGCGTGAATATCAACTCGGCCGATATCCCTTTTTATTCGCCGAACATCGGCATTTTCGACCGCGGCTTCAAATTCGAGGGCACGCAGGGGCACGCGCAGATCGGTGCGCTCAACGCAGGCGGACCGGGATTCAACGACAGCGCGTTCGGTTACCAGGTAAACACGCCGGACAACGCGTTCACGTACGCCTTTCAGGGCGTGGACGCGCAGCATACCGGCCTTAGCGATCGTATGCTCGGCGGCGCGATCGCGACGACCAATCCGCACAGCGGCTTCTTCGCGCTCACGAAGTATCAATTCGAACGCGGCACGCTCGTGAGCGATCCCGCGCAGGGCGGTGACTTTCAAATCGGCTCGGGAGTGCAGACCTCGCATTGGCTCGCGCTCGCGAAATACCAAGACATCGGGCCCGAGTACGCGCCGGTCGATGCGTACATTACCGAGAACGACGTGCGCGGCCCGCAGATCTACGTGCAGTACAGCGGTAGCGGACGGCACGGCGTAAAATCGTATCAGGTGCTCGCGGGAGCGGATCGTTTCGTCGATCGATCGGGCGCTGCACATCAGTCCGACGTGTTTGCGAATCTCACGAGCACGTTCGACGATCAGCTCTCGTTCACGTACGGGGTCTCGACGAGCGAATTGCGTGTCTACACGGCCGCGTATCCCTTCTATCAAGGGGCGGTCGTTCTGCCGTTCAACGCGCAATCGCTGGCGCTCGGCTATCGTGACGGCACGCCCTCGCCGATCGACGCAACCTACAATTGGGGGCCGTTCGCTAACGGCGCGGGGCAGCCGGTCTATTTGCAGCAGCCCGGTATCTCGGCGACGCGCAGTTTCGGCCGCTACGGTATCTCCGTCGCGTTCAACGGCAACATCGAGCACGCGATGAACGCGCTTGCGCCGCCGCTCGATTCGCAGTGGTACCGCAGTCTCTCCCTCACGCGCACCTTCGGCCGCAATACGAGTCTCGCGGTCGGCCTGCGCGGCATCAACGGGATGGGCGGCTACGGGCTGCCCGGTACGAATCTTGCGCTCTCGTTCCACGAACGCTTCGTGAACCTCGATGAGCTCTACGTGGAATACGGCACGCCCGCGGCGGCGGCGACGCTCAACCGCTTCATCGTGAAGTTCGTCTTTCACGCGGGCGGCGAGAGCGGCACGTAGCGCTCACTCGTAGACGAAAAAGTGAGACCCGAGATATAATCCCGGGCCTCACGAATGAACGATAATATCGGTAATACAGGGTTCTCGTTCAGGATCCATTATGAGCATGCCTGGACAGCATGACGAGGCGCACGGCGGCATAGATACCCACACCGCAAAATGTGCCAATTGCCATCGGTGCGCTTCTAAACGCCAACCACAGCGCGAGAGCGACTATCCATGGCGCCCCAAGTAATGCTGCAGCCTCGATGAGTTGCCGTTTCCGCACGCTTTCACCCCTTCAGAGCTTGTCGTTAATTGGCAATTACTGTAACGGTGACGGTGTTCGAATTAGGGTCGAAGGAACCGCCAATGGTATAACCGTCACTGTCCCAGCCCACGACGTTCTGAACCGTCTGCCAATTTCCAAGGTCAATGAAGTCATAGTATCCGACGTTTGAATCGAAGAACCAGAATTGGGCATCTTGGCCCGAAAACAAAAATGTTCCGAGGAGTCCGCCGGCAGCGCCGCCGAGATATGCCCCAACCGTTCCGCCGAATGCCGAGCCGACCGTAGAGCCGACCGCGCCCAGGATGGTGGAGCCGACGACTTCCCACCAATCACTGCCCTGCATTGGCGGCTGATAGCCATACGGGGAGATATTGCCCCCGGAAGCTCCAGGCGGCACCTTGAATGGAGGGGCTACCGATTGGCTCTCGACGGTACGCTTGAAAAAAGCCGACGCTTGAGAGCCATGGAACGCAGACGCCGCCGTAACGTAACCGAGCTGGGTGTCTGCTAGAGATCCGATCTGTGCGTTACTTAGGGCCGCGATCTGCGCCCGAGTCAGAGCGGGGCGATCTCCGCGTTCGACAGCGTCGCTAAGTTGGACGGCAAGTTTGAACCTGTTCCGCCAGTCCCAGTGCCGCCGCCGATGACCGGCTGGATCGGAATAATATCTCTCTTGAGATGTGACGGTAATAACATGGTTGCGTTTCCGGCGCAGCCTGCAAGGGAGACTACGCCGAGTGCTGAGAGAAACGCACGCCGATTGCTGCGTTGAACCAGAGCCTTTTCAAAGTCCATTCAAAAATCTCACCTTCAAGAAAGTTGAAAATGCCAGATGGGCTCAGGGTAATGCGGAGACGGAAACTGTTTCTGACGGCGCCAGCGGTGCCAGCGGAATTGCGCCACATCGCGAGCGAACATAGAGAAACGACGGTTCCACGTTATGAAGATAACATCGCATCGTGCCCGACCACCCGCGGCGTCGCTACCATTATTATTCTGTGGAATCCTGCGGAGTGCCTGACACGAAGAGACATCGCCGGTACCAATGCGGCTAGCCTGACCTAGCAGGCCCGTGAAAAAGTCGACTGAGCGAAAACGCTTTAACTGACGTTTTCGATCACAATTGTAGCAATTGTCCTCGTGTTGTGATGCCGTCGCGACCGTTGCGGTCTCAAGATGTTAAACGTGCATCGATGTGGACGACGCTGTCGCCCGAAGATGCGGTTACCGCAGGGCGCCCGTTGCGGCCGATACGCACCATGGGCAATGCGATTTTGGCTGATCTCTCGCCGGATTTCGCAAAAATATACTAGAAGCTTCGGCCGCAATACGAGTCTTGCCGTCCGCCTGCGCGGCATCATCAACGGCTTGGGCGGCTACCGGTTGCCCGGCACGTAGCGCTCACTCGTAGACGAATGGATCGCTCGGCGGCGCGATCGCCTGCACGTGCGAGGGCACCAGCACGAGCGCGTCGCCCCGTCGTGCGAGCACGCCGCGTACGCGCAGCCAGGTGCGATCGCGCGCGTGCACCGGCGATGCCAGCAGCGCCGCGACCGGATGCGCATCGGCGCGACAGCAGGTGATCGCGAAGCGCACGAGCGCGGCATGCGGCTGCGCGTGATAGACACCGGTAAAGCGCAGATGCTCGCCCGCGAAGGCGTCGGCGAGCGTGGTTTCGCTTGCCCGATAGACCGGCAATGGCGCGCCTACGACCACCGCTGCGAGCAGCGCCGCGGCGACGATGGCGGCGTGCGGGCGCTCCGCGCGCCGCGCGCGCAGCGCCGCCGCGACGCAGAGCACGGCGCACGCGCCGAGCGGCAGCACGAGACGCGGATGCACGATGCCGCCCCCGTGCCGTAGCGCGACCAGTCCGCAGACGCAGGCCAACAGCGCATAGGCGAGGCCGCCGCCGGGCGCTCGCGGCAGTCGAGGCGCGAAGCGGCGCAGATCGACCATGCCCCCGCAGGCGAGCGCGGCGAAGGCGGCGAGCGGCGATTGCGTGCGCAGCGTGGCCGCGAGCGCGACCGTGCCGAGCGCGCAGGGGCCCGCGCCGAGGCCGAGCGCCGCGCCGGCCAGGATCGCAAGCGCCGCCGGGCGGTGCCCCAAGTCGAGCAGCGGCGCGGCCGCGAGCACCCCGGCCGCCAGCAGCGCCGCGGGGGCGAGCCCCAGCAGCTCGGCGGCGAGATCGTCGGCGTGCTCATGCTCGCAGGCATGCGGGCTCGGCAGGCGGGCGGCAAGGGTGCCGAGGGCCACGCGGCCGAGCGCGACCCACGGGCCGAAGAGCAGCGTGCAGGCGAGGGCGGCGGGGAGGCTGCGGGCGCTCGGTCCCGGCGTGCAGCCGCATCCGGCGTAGGCCAGCAGCGCGGGCGCATGGCGGCCGAGCCGCGGGCGCAGCGCCGCCGCGGCGGCCAGGTACGGCAGGCTCTCGATCAGGATGCCCGCGGCGGCGACCAGCACCAGGCGTGCGGTTTCCGGCGCAAAGGCGAAAAGGGCGAGCACGGCGGCGACGTAGATCGTAGGTCGCATACCATTCCATCCCGCGCACCGCGCGCGCATCTAGGATTAGCGCCGCGCCGTGCGAACCCGGGAGAAGCCCATGTCGTCACACATCACCGCACCGCGCGGCACTCAAGATATTCTGCCGCCGATCTCGGCGCGCTGGCTCGCGCTCGAACGCCGCATTCACGATCTCGCCCGTCGCTTCGGCTACGGCGAGATTCGCACGCCGATCTTCGAATCGACCGAGCTTTTCGTGCGCGGCGTCGGCGAAACCACCGACATCGTCGAGAAAGAGATGTACACATTTCTCGACAAGGGCGAGCGCAGCATCACGCTGCGTCCCGAATTCACCGCGCCGGTGATGCGCGCCGCGCTCGAGCACAAGCTCTTCGCGCAGGGTCCGCAACGCTGGTACTACGTCGGCCCGATCTTCCGCTACGAGCGCCCGCAGAAGGGACGCTATCGCCAAGCACATCAGTTCGGCGTGGAGTGCACCGGATTCGTCGGTCCCGAGGCCGATTTCGAGGTGATCTCGCTTGCGTGGGAGCTGGTGCGCTCGCACGGCATCGACGACGCGGTGCTCAACATCAACACCATCGGCGACGACGAGTGCCGCCCGCGCTATCGCGAATCGCTGCTCGCGCATTTCCGTCCGCACCTCGACGCGCTCTCGCCCGATTCGCAGCGCCGCTTGGAGCGCAATCCGCTGCGCATTCTCGATAGCAAAGACGATCGCGATCGCCCCTTCGTCGAAACGGCGCCGACCTTCGAATCGATTCTCTGCGACGGCTGCCGCGCGCACTTCGGCGCGCTGCGTGCCTACCTCGATGCGGCGAACATTCCGTACGTGGTGAACCCGAAGATCGTGCGCGGACTCGACTATTACACCCGCACCGTCTTCGAGATCATCTCGGGCGCGCTCGGCGCGCAATCCACGGTCTGCGGGGGCGGCCGCTACGACGGGCTCGTGAGCTCGCTCGGCGGCCCCGCCACGCCCGCGGTCGGCTTCGCGCTCGGCATCGAACGCTTTTTGATGATGCTCGACGCGCTGCACGGCGATGCGGTCGCGCCCCGCGCGGGCGTGCAGGCGATCGCACTCGGCGCCCAGGCGCGCGGCGTGCTCGTGCCGCTTGCGACCGAGCTCCGTCGCATCCTCGCGCAGCCGGTCTTCATGGATTACGAGGATCGCAAGCTGCTCGCGCATCTCAAAGCCGCCGACCGCAATAACGCGCGCTACGCTCTCATCCTCGGCAGCGACGAGCTCGCCGCGGGCGAGGTGGTGCTGCGCGATCTCGAAGCCCGCACCGATCGCCGCATCCCGCTCGGCCGTGCGGGAGACCTTGCGGCCGCTCTCGGCGAAGAGCAGGGCTAGATGGCACACGAACACGAGACCGACACGATCGCTTCGCTGCTCGAGATCATGCACGAGCACGATCTCGACCGCATCAAGGTGAAGGTCGGCGACGCAATCTACGAATTGGTGCGCCGCGAGGCCGGCATGCAGGTCGTCGCGCCGATGGCAGTCGGGGCGATGCCCGCTACCGCCGGAGCGCCCGCTGCCGCCGTGCCCGCCGCCGATACCGCGGCCGGACCGCCCCCCAATGCCAAGCGCGTCGCCGCGCCGCTCACCGGCGTGTTCTACCGCTCGCCCTCGCCCGACGCCGAGGCGTTCGTGAAGGTCGGCGATCGCGTGGAGTCGGGTCAGGTGCTCTGCATCCTCGAGGCGATGAAGCTCTTCAACGAGATCCAGAGCGACTACGCGGGCACGATCCTGCGCATCATTCCCGAGAACGGCGAGCTGGTTTCACAGGGCGAAGATCTCTTCTGGATTCAATAAGTGGCTGACGTCGATTACAAAGCGCAGCGCGATTTCGACGCGCTGCTCGCCGACCGGCGCAATCTGCTCGATGCGCCGCACTACAAAGCGCAGGTGCACGGAATCGTCGATGCGATCGTGACCGCGCTACGCGCGGGCAAGCGCGTGTTCTGGTGCGGTAACGGCGGCAGCGCCGCCGAAGCGCAGCACATGGCCGCCGAACTCTCCGGCCGCTACTTGCGCGAACGCCCCGGCCTCAACAGCGAGGCGCTCTCGGTGAACACCTCCACGCTCACCTGCGTCGGGAACGACTACGGCTACGACTACGTCTTCTCGCGTCAGGTGCAGGCGTTCGTGCAACCGGGCGACGTGGTGATCGGGATGACGACGAGCGGCACCTCGAAGAACATTCTGCTCGCGCTCGAACAGGCCAAGAAGCAGGGCGCCGTGACGATCGCGTTCACCGGCAACGGCGGCGGCACCGTGATGCAGTACAGCGATCACGCGCTCGTCGGTCCCGACGGCTACGCGGCGATCGTGCAAGAAGTGCATCAGGTGATGGCCCACATCATCTGCGATCTCGTCGAGCAGACGCTGATCTTCGAGGACGGCTTGAAGTGACCGCCGCGCTCCAGGCGCCCGACGCGCAGACGCTCTTCGCGCGCATGCGCGGGCGCTCGATCCTCGTGATCGGCGATCTGATGATCGACGAGTGGATCTGGGGAACGGTCTCGCGTATCTCGCCCGAAGCACCGGTGCCGGTGGTCGCGGTGACCGATCACTCGTTCACGCTCGGCGGCGCGGGCAACGTGGCGAACAATCTGCGCGCGCTCGACGCGAACGTCGAATTCGTCGGTGCGATCGGCGACGACGCATTCGCCGCCGACGTGCGCCGGATGCTGCGCGAGGAGTCGGTCGACGACCGCGGCGTCTTCGCCGTAAGCGATCGCCCCACCACGCGCAAGACGCGCATCGTGGCGCACAACCAACAGGTGGTGCGCGCCGATTGGGAGCGTGTCGCACCGCTCGAACCGCACGATCGCGAGCGCATCGCCGCCTACGTGCGCGAAGCCGCGGCGCGCGCCGACGCGGTGATCCTGAGCGACTACGCGAAGGGGCTGCTCTCGCGCGAGATCGTCGAAGCCGCGAGCGTGTGCCCGCTCGTGCTCGCCGATCCGAAGCCGCAGAACGTGTCGCTCTTTGCGGGCGTCACCTGCGTCGCGCCCAACGTGCACGAGGCCTCGGCCGCGACCGGCATCGCGATTCGCGATCGCGCATCGCTCGAACGCGCGGGCGCGCAGCTGCTGGCCGATCTCGGTTGTCGCTACGTCGTCATCACGCGCGGCGAAGCGGGCATGTCGCTCTTCGGCGCGCAGGGCGAACGCTCCGACATCCCGTCGTTCGCGCGCAAAGTCTTCGATGTTTCGGGCGCGGGCGACACGGTGATCGCGGTGCTCGCACTCGCGCTCGCCGCCGGTGCGTCGATGGATCGTGCGATGCAGCTCGCCAACTTCGCCGCAGGCGCCGTAGTGGAAAAACTCGGCACCGCGACCGCGTCGGCCGACGAGATTTTGGCGCTGGTAGAACATGGACACGCGTAACTTCTTCGGCGAGTTGCTCGATCTCGACGCCGCCGCGTCATGGCGCGAATCGCTGCGCGCCGCCGGCAAACGCGTGGTCTTCACCAACGGCTGCTTCGACGTGTTGCATGCGGGGCACGTGGAGTATCTGGCGTGGGCGCGCGCGCAGGGCGATGCGCTGATCGTGGGATTGAATCGCGACGAATCGGTGCGCGCGCTCAAAGGCCCGCGTCGCCCGATCGTGCCGTTCGCCGATCGCGCGCGCTTGCTGCTCGCGCTGCGCAGCGTCGATGTCGTGGTCGGCTTCGCCGAGCGCACGCCCGAAGTGACGCTCGAACGCATTCGGCCCGACGTGCACGTAAAGAGCGCGCAGTACCGCGAAGACGAACTTCCCGAGCGCACGATCGTGCTCGCGCACGGCGGCGAGATCCGCTTGGCGCCGCACGTCGCCGGTCACAGCACGACCGACGTGATCGCCGAGATCATCGCGCGCTACTCGGCGTAGGCCGCACGCATGCGCATCGCGATCACCGCAAACGGTCCGGGCGAAGTCGCCGGCTGGTTTCGCCCGCTCGCCCGCGCCCTCTACGCACGCGATCCGGGGTGCGAGATCCATCTCTTTTGCGTGCCCGACGACTACGCGACCGGCTACGAAGCCGATCTCGCCCGTCGGCTCTTCCCGCAGGCGCACGTATACGACCCGAAGACGTATCTGCGCGTCGCGCTCGGCGCGCAGGTTCCGGGATTGCCGGATCGCGTGGATACGGTGCTCTACCTCGGCGGCGATTTGATGCACGCGATGCGTCTACACAAGCGCTTCGGCGGCGCGGTCGCGTCGTACAAGTTCTCGCGTCCCTCGTATCGCGAGCGGATCGCGCGCGCGTTTGCGGTCGATGCGAAAAACGTGGAGCAGTTGCGCGGCTGGGGAACGCCGCCCGAGCGCATCGTGACGGTCGGCAACCTCGCGATCGACGGCGCACGGCTCGAAGCGCAACAGCCGACCGAGGCGGGCACGCCCGACGACGGGATCCTGATCATGCCCGGATCGCGCGGGTACGAAGTGGAGAACCTGATTCCGTTCTTCTTTACGATGGCACTGCGGATCGCGCGCGAACGTCCGGGTCTGCCGATCGCGTTCGGCATCTCGCCCTTCACGCCCGCATCCGACGTGCGGCGCGCGATCGAGCGCGGCGGCGATCCGCGCGTGTGGGCGCAGAAGGGGCGATTGATCGACGACGGCGATCGCCGCTACCTCGCAACCGCCGACGGCAGCGTGCGCTTTCCCGTGCTTGGCAACGCGCTCGCCGCGGCCACGCGCGCGCGGCTGGTCGTTACGTTGCCCGGCACCAAGACGATCGAACTCGCCGCGCTCGGCGTGCCGATGGTCGCGATCACCCCGATGAACGCGCCCGAGAAGATCACGTTCAACGGCCCCTTCACCTATCTCGATCGCGTTCCGCTCATCGGCGTGCCGCTCAAGCGCGGTGTGGCGGTGACGATCGCCAAGCGCTTCCGCTACCACACGCAGCCGAACATGGATGCCGCCGCGCCGCTGATCCACGAAGAGCACGGCACGCTTACGCCGGGGCGCGTAGCGCGCGTCGCGCTCGGGCGTTACGACGATGCCGCCTGGCTCGCCGAGAGTCGCGCACGTCTCGGCGCCCTCTATGCCGATCACGTGGGTGCCGCCGATCGAATGGCCGAATCGCTCGTGGAACTTCCCACGCCGTAGGACGGTATCGACAGCATCATGCGTATCTCGATCGTCATCGCTACCAAGGACCGGGCGAACTATCTCGAACGGGCGCTCGCCTCGCTCGAGCATCAGATCGGCGCGCCGTCCTTTGAAGCGATCGTGGTCGACAACGGCTCGACCGACGACACCAAGGGCGTCGCCGAGCGCGCAAGCGCGCGCGGGCTCTTTCCCGTGACGTACGTCTACGAGCCCGAACCCAACCGCGGCAAGGCACGCAACGCGGGCATCCGCGAAGCGAGCGGCTTTCTCGTGCTCTTCGTCGACGACGACGTGCAGATGCCGCCGGGATTCCTCGCGGCGCACGAAGCGGCGCACTCCACCACCAATCTGGTGGTGAACGGACCGATCCTCAACGTGCGCGGTTACGAGGACCGCCCGAAGCCGATTCCGGCCAACTATTCGCGCGCGTTTCTCTGCACGTGCAACGTGTCGGTGCCCAAGCACGCACTCGACGCGGTCGGCGGATTCGACGAAGAGTTTCGCTTGTACGGCTGGGAAGATACCGAACTCGGCGTGCGCCTGCGTGAAGCGGGCATGCGCTGGAAGTTCGCGTGGGACGCCTATATCTGGCACATCAAGCCGCCGACCGAGAACACGCTCGAAGTCGAGACGCGCAAGGCGATGGAGAAAGCACGCATGGCGCGGCGCTTTCTCGACAAGCAGCCCTCGCCGCGCGCGCGCATGGCGACGGGCGCCCATCGGTTGAATCTGCTGCGCGGCAAGTATCTGCTGCCCGATTCGCTGCTCGCGCTTTACGCGGGACTCGCGACGAGCGATGATACACCCGCGGCGTTGCGCGCGTTCGCGCGCTCGCAGTTTCTCGACGGCATGTACACGCGCGAGCTCGTGCGCGCGCTCGACGAGGCGTGAGCGGTCGCGCGCTGCTCTACTGCGCGGGCGGCGGCATCGGCGATTCGCTCGTCTCGAGCGTGGTCGCGCGCGCGTTGCGCGAGAAATACGACGCGGTCGACGCACTTACGCTGCCCGGCCATCGCGCCACGCTCGAACGTGTGCCCGATCTCGATGCGGTGCTCGTTGACGACGGCGGCGACGAACGCGCGCTCGCCGCGACGCTGCGCGAACGCGGCTACGATGCCTGCGTGGTGACGTGGGCGACGGCGCGCACGGCCAAGGTGCCGCAGCTCGCGCGCATTCCGGTGCGTGTGGGGCAGGCGCGCCGCCTGTACTCGTTTCGCTTCACCAAACGGGTGGCGGTGCGCAGCGAGCGCGGCGATACCGCGTCGCATTGGGGCGACATCCAACTCGACTACGCGCGTGCGTTGGGTTGCGACACCGCCGATCGTCGCCCGCGCTTCGTCCCCACCGCGCAGGATGAGCGCGAGGCCGACGCGCTACGCGCCGAGCTGGGCCTGGCGAAGGGCGGTTACGTGATCCTGCACCCCACCAACGCCGAGGCGCCCAAGCGCGGTATCTGGCCCGTGCAGGGCTGGGCCGCGCTCGCGCGCGCGCTCCGCGACACCTTCGCGCTGCCGGTCCTGATCAGCGGCTCCCCCGCCGACGCCCCCATCAACGCCGCCCTCCTTCGACAAGCTCAGGATGACACGGGCGCGCCGGATGACACGGGCGCGCCGGATGACACGGGCGTGCCGGATGACATGGACGCGCCGGATGACATGGGCGCGCCGGATGACGCGGGCGCGCCGGATGACACGGGCGTGCGGGGTGGGCGGGGTGAGTGTGTCACCCTGAGCTTGTCGAAGGGGGCGATCTACGACATTGCCGGGGCGACGAGCATCGGCGCGTTCGGTGCGCTCGCCGCGCAGGCGCGGCTCTTCGTCGGCATCACCACGGGATCGATGCACGTCGCCGCCGCCGTGGGCGCTCCGACCGTTGGCATCTTTCCGTTCCGAAGCGACTTTCCCGATCGCTGGGCACCGGCGGGCGAACGCACCGCGATCGTGCGCCCGAGCTACCCGTGCCACCCCGGCGATACCAAGGAGAACTGTCGCGATTACGCCTGCATCGCGCACCTCGACGTTCCTCGCATCGTCGCGGCGGCGCGAGCGCTGTAGCGGCGCGCGGGGCCGGGGGCTCCGCGTAAGCGCGTAGAAGGCTGATCCGCGATGCGTGCCACCATTCAGCTCTGCACCTACAATCGGGCCGCGCTCCTCGAGCGCGTGCTCGATGCGTGTTTCGAGCAGACCGTGCCTGCCGACAGCTACGAAGTCGTGCTCGTGAACGACGGGTCGCCCGACAACACGCCCGAAGTGATCGCGCGCGCGCAGCTGCGCGCGACGTGCCGCTTCGAGGTGATCGATCAGAAGAATTCCGGGCTTGCGAAGGGTCGTAACGCGGGCATCGCGCGCGCGCAGGGCGAGCGGATCATCTTCATCGACGACGACGTGCTGCCGCTGCCGAACTTCGTGGAAGAACACCTGCGCTCGCACGATGCGCACCCCAAGGCGATCGTACGCGGCGGCGCGATCAACGTCGAGAGCTTCGACGACCTTCCGCCGCCGGTGTGGAGCATCAAGGACTACAGCGCGAACTATTTCTGGACGACCAACGTCTCGGTGCCGCTCGCCACGATCCGCGCGATCGGCGGCTTCAACGAGTCGTTCTCCGAATACGGCTGGGAAGATATCGATGTCGGCCTGCGCCTGCGTTTCGGCGGCGTGAAGGCGGTTTTCAACAAACACGCCCTCGTCTATCACTGGAAGCCGCGCCCGCGCAGCGGCAACGTGGAAAAGATGGTGAAGCAGGCGCGCGCGCAGGCGCGCACCGCCGTGCAGTTGGCGAAGATCCATCCGCACTGGCGCACCTACCTCGCGACCGGCATCAATCCGGTGCAGCGCGCGCTGCACAACGTGCTGCGCGCGCGACACGGGGCCGAGCGCTATCGCGCCGCGCTCGGCGATCTCTCCGGCGATCGCGCGCTGAGCGATAGCGAATTGCGCGCCGCGCGCGGTTTGGCGAACGAGGCCTACTTCGAAGAGCTCGAATCGGCGCTGCACGCCGCACGATAATGCGCGTATGAAGATTCTGCTCTCGCGCACCGATCGCATCGGCGATTTGATTCTCTCCACGCCGGCGATTGCGACGGTACGCGCGTCGTTTCCCGATGCGCACGTGACGATGGTGACGAGTCCGTACAACCGCGTGGTGATGGAGCGCAACGACGACGTGGACGAACTCGTCGATCTTCCGCGCGGCGTAAAGGGCGGCGTGTTCGGCGCGCGCTTTCGCGACTACGATCTCGCGATCGCGCTCGCGCCGCGGGCAACCGATCTGCAACTGGTCGGCGCCACGCGCGCGCGGGTGCGGGTGGGCTACACCTATCAGCGGCGTTGGGTGGCGCGGCTCACCGCGCGGTTGTACGTGAACCGGATGATGGTAAGCGTGGCCGATCCCGAACTCTGCGAACGACATCCCGACCGGGTGGTGCCGCATGAGGTGGATCAGCTGCTCGACCTCGTTGCGCTCGGCGGCGCAACGGCCCGCGTTCCGCGCCTGCGGCTCGACGTGACCGGGGCCGATCGCGCGGCGGTCGCGCATCTTCCGCCCGAGCCGCTCGTACTGCATTTGGGGCAGCGCTGGTTTACGACCGGCAGTACGCTTGCGAGCACCCTCGCGCTCGCGGACGAACTACGCGCCCTCGGGTACCCGCTCGTGCTCAGCTGCGCGGCCGAGTGCGACGAGTACGCCGCGCCGTTCGAGCAAGCGGGGCACACCGTGATGCGGCAGCTCGAATTCCACGCCTGGGTCGCGCTCTTCGAGCGGGCGCGCTGCGTGATCACGGTCGATACCGGTGCGACCCATGTCGCAAGCGCGATGCGCAGGCCCACGCTGGTCGCTTTCGAACATCGCTACTTCCGGCTGAACTCGCAGGAATGGGCGCCCTACGGCGTGCCGAGTGTGCTCGTTCGCAAGCCGGAACGCGAAGATGAGTCCGCGCTCGCGCGGTTCCGCGCGGAGATCGTACGCGGCGTGAATGAATTAGGACGATGACAGCACTCTCGGTCGTCATTCCGACCTATAACCGGTTGGAGACGCTGCAACACGTAATCCCGACATTGCTCGCGCAGGATCTGCCCGCGAGCGAGTTCGAGTTGCTCGTCTGCGACTCCAACTCGACCGACGGCACCGCCGAGTATCTCGCGAAGGTGCACGCCGAGCATCCGAACGTGCGTCATTTGCCGGGCCCGTACAGCGGCCGCGCGATGGCGCGCAACGCCGGTATCGACGCCGCGCGCGGCGAGGTGGTGCTCTTCAACGACGCCGACATCCTCGCATCGCCCGATCTGCTCTCGCAGCATCTGCGGCACCATCGCGAACGCACCAAGATCGCGGTCGTGGGATTGGAAGTGCAGGTGAAAGACCTCGAGAATTACGCGTACAAGCGCGATCATCCCGAAGCGCGCGGATCGCTGCACAAGCCCACGCGCAAGCGTCTGCCGTGGCTCTACTTTCTCACCGGCAACGCTTCGGTGCGCCGCGAGGATCTGCTGCGCGTCGGTCGCTTCGACGAGAACTTTACCGGCTACGGACACGAGGATCTCGAGCTCGGCTATCGCCTGGAGCGTGCGGGCATCACGATCCTCTACGAACCGAAGGCCGTGAACTATCACTGCCAAGACGTGCCGCACGACGATCAAAAAGAGAAGATGAAGCTCGCCGGGCGTTCGACCGTGCGCTTCTATCGCAAGCACCCGGATTTCGCCGTGCAGTTGAATCTCGGCATGACGCCGATCTCGCTCGGTCTGCACGGCCTGCTCACGCGGATGCCGACGCTGCTCGGCTATTTCGACGCACGCGCGAAGAACTCGAAATTCGCGCGCGATCTGGTGCAACAGTATTACTACGTATCGGGAATCAAAGACGCCCTGAAGGAGACCACGTGACCACGCGCTTTTCTTGCGGAGCCCTTCGCGCCGCCGATGCCGGAACATCCGTCGAACTCAACGGCTGGGTGAACCGTCGCCGCGACCACGGCGGACTGATCTTCGTCGATCTGCGCGATCGCGACGGCATCACGCAGATCGTCTTCGATCCGCAGCATCCGAGCTTCAAAGAGGCCGAGCATCTGCGTCACGAGGACGTGCTGCGCGTGATCGGCATCGTGCGCGCGCGCCCGGCCGGCACCGAGAATCCGCAGCTCCCCACCGGCGCGGTGGAAGTGGGCGTGGATGCGCTCGAGGTGCTGAACCGCTCGCAGGTGCCGCCGTTCCAGATCAATACCGAAGGCGACGTCGACGAGAACCTGCGTCTGGAGTATCGCTACCTCGATTTGCGCCGTCCCAAGCTGCAGCGCAATCTGCGCATGCGTCACAAGATCGTCAAGGCGATGCGCGACTACTTCGACGCGCGCGAGTTCATCGAGATCGAGACGCCGATGCTCATCAAGAGCACGCCCGAAGGCGCGCGCGATTATCTCGTGCCCTCGCGCCTGCATCCGGGCACGTTCTACGCGCTGCCGCAATCGCCGCAGCTGCTCAAGCAGATTTCGATGATCGCCGGGTTCGGGCGCTACATGCAGATCGCGCGCTGCATGCGCGACGAAGATCTGCGCGCCGATCGTCAGCCGGAATTCACGCAGGTCGACGTCGAGATGTCGTTCGCTTCGCAAGAAGACGTGCTCGAGACGATGGAGTCGTGCATCCGCCACGTGTGGAAGACGTGCCTCGGTACCGACCTCGCGCCGTTCCCGCGCCTCTCGCACGAAGAGGCGATGAATCGCTTCGGTCTCGATAAACCCGACCTGCGCTTCGGACTCGAACTCGCGCACGTGAACGATGTGTTTACGGGAACCGATTTCGTCGTCTTCAAGTCGGTGATCGAGAGCGACGGCAAGATCGTCGCGCTGCGCTATCCGCAGGGCGCCTCGCTCTCGCGCCGCGATTTCGATGCGCTCACCGAAGACGCCAAGCAATTCGGTGCTAAGGGTATGGTGTGGATCGCGCTCGGCGCCGACGGCGTGAAATCGTCGGCGGCGAAGTTCATCTCCGACGAGCACGTGGCGAAGCTGCGCGAAGCGACCGGCGCCGAGACGGGCGATGCGATCCTGCTCTTCGCCGATGCGCGCGCGATCGCGCTCGCGGTGGCGGGCAAGATGCGCAACCTCATCGGCGAGCGCTGCGGCCTGCGCGATCCCAAGCAATACGCGTTCTGTTGGGTGCTCGATTTTCCGTATCTCGAGATCGACGAAGAGACGGGCGTGCCGGTGCCGGCACACCATCCGTTCACGTCGCCGGGCGAAGATCAGTGGGCGCTCATCGATACCGAGCCGCTGAAGATGCGCGCGCAGCACTACGACATGGTGCTCAACGGCTTCGAGCTGGGCTCGGGCTCGATCCGCATTCACAAACCCGAGCTGCAGCGCAAGATCTTCGAAATGCTCGGCATGACCGCGGAGCAGATCGAGGATCGCTTCGGCTTCTTCGTGCGGGCGCTCGAATACGGCGCGCCGCCGCACGGCGGCATGGCGCTCGGCGTCGATCGCATCGTGATGCTCGCCTGCGGTGAGGAGAACATCCGCGAAGTGATCGCCTTCCCGAAGAACCAGGTGGGCCGCGATCTGATGATGGACGCCCCCACCCCGGTGCCGGAGCGGCTTTTGCGCGATCTTTACCTGGCGAGTACGGCACCCGCGCCCGATTCGGACCGATAACCGAAGGGTGAGAGTTCGACTTCTCGCCTGTTTGCTCGCGTCCGCCGTGTTGGCGGCCTGTTCGCACGCGCCCGTCTCGTCGGGTTCGGGATCGGCCGCGCAGGGGATGACGGCCGCGAGCGCCGGGACGGCCGGAGGCGCCGCTATGGCGGGTCCGCCGTGCGGTCAACAGGTGATCCACGGCGACCGCGGGGTCAACGTGACGGTGCAGTTCGCGAAAAACGGCGCCGTGCAGCGCTACGTCTTCGATCAGCGCCACATGAACCCGTTGGATGCCGATGCGGTGCGCCTGGCGCTCGAAAAGCGCTACGGTCCCGAGGGCGCCAACGCGCCGCCGCTGCAGATCACCTCGTTCCGTAAGGTTCCCGGATCGAATTTGCAGGTGCCGGACAAGGGAGTCGACTCGTGCGGGCGCGTGGTTTCGTTCCAGCAGCACTGATCGCGCTCACCGCGTGCAGCGGTGCGCACGCGCAGAGCAGCGCGTCCCCGGCACCGAGTGCGTCGCCCGCGCCGCTTGCATCGTGCGAAGTGCGCGAACTGGTTCTCGACGGCGCACAGCTCGTGGTGCAGGCCAATCTCGACGCGACGCCCGCCTCGATCGTCGTCGTGAACGCGCCGAATGCCGATGCGCGCGCCGCGGCGTATGCCGACGCGGTCAAGTTCTTCGGCACGCCGCGCCCCGACACGCGCACGCAGATGCGTCAGTACAAGTGGGGCCTGGCGCGTCTCACCGATATGTGCGGCCGCCCGATCATCGCGTCGCCGTCACCGTCGCCTTCGCCGCGCTGAAGATCGCGTCGAACATCGGCGCGGTGAGCACGCCGGTGTTCGTGTTTTGGCGGCTCGGATGATACGACGCGATCGCGGTGATGCGGCGCTTGCCGAGTGTTGCTTCGACCGTGACGCCGTGACCGAATTTCGGGCGCTCGGGTTCGAGTGAGAAACCGCGCTCGCGCAGCGCCGTGAGAATCGCGTCGAAGCCGATCTTGCCGAGGCCGATCATCACGCGTGTGTGCGTGAGCGCATCGAGCTCTTCGAGCAGATAGGGAAAGCAGTTGCGCAATTGTTGTGGCGTCGGTTTGTTCTGCGGCGGCGCGCAGCGCCCGGCGGCGGTGATGAAACAGTCGCGCAATTCCATGCCGTCGTCGCGATCGGTCGCGTTCGACTGCGAGGCGAAGCCTGCGCGATAGAGCGCCGGGTATAAGAAATCGCCCGATGCGTCGCCGGTGAACGGGCGTCCCGTGCGATTGCTGCCGTGCGCACCGGGCGCGAGCCCGACGAGCACCACCCGTGCGCGCGGATCGCCGAAGCCCGGCACCGGTTTGCCCCAGTACGACTGATCCGCATACGCGCGCTTCTTCTCGCGTGCCACCTGCGCGCAGTACGCGCGCAATTCCGGACAGCGCGTGCAGCGCACGACCCGCCGTTCGAGTGATGCGAGAGCCGTGGATCGTGCCGTCATAGTTCCGCCATCTGTTCGCGAAGAAAGGCGATGAATCGTTCCGCCGATGCGCCGTACGATGCGCGGCGCATCACGAGCGACATGCGGCGAATCACCGGGCCCGGTTCGATCGAGAGCAGCGCGACGTTGGGCCCCGGCGTGTTGCCGAGCAAGCGCGGAAAGAGCGCGACGCCCAACCCTTCGGCCACGAGCGCCCGCACGGTGAGTGAATCCACGCTCTCGAACGCGACGTGCGGCGTGAATCCAGCGGCACGCGAGAGCGAGTTCAAGCGATTCGTGATCGACGAGCCGGGGCGAAAGATCACGAACGCTTCGTCGCGCAACTCTTCGAAGCGCACCGCGCTGCGCCCGGCCAAGCGATGCCCGCCGCCGACCGCTAGCACGAGTTCATCTTCGTAGAGCGGTTCGTCGACGAGGGTGGGATCGTCGGCGTAGCGCGTTTCGTGCAGGTGCCCGATGAAGACGTCGATCGTGCCGTCGAGCAGCCCCGCGAGCAGCTCGTCGGCCATCCCCTCGCGCAGCGCGATCTCGATGCCGGGATGCTCTTTGTGAAAGCGGCCGAGTAGCTTCGGCAGCATGTACTCGGCAAACGACTGGTAGGTGCCCACGACCACGCGGCCGCGCAGACCCCCGGCGTACGCGGTCATCTCCTCGGCGGCGGCATCGAGCTCCGCCAAGATGCGTTCCGCTCGCGCGACGAGGGCCCGCCCCGCATCGGTGAGCGAGACGCGCCGATTGGTGCGGTCGAAGAGGCGCACCCCGAGCTCCCGCTCGAGCGCGGCGATCTGTTGCGAGAGGGCGGGCTGTGCTACGGCAAGCGCCTCCGCCGCCTGGGTGAAGTTCAGGCGCTTGGCGATCGCGACGGCGTAGCGGAGCTGGCGAATCTCCATGTATGCATTCATCTTATCAAAGTCAGCAGAATAATCTATTGGACTTATGATTCCGGGGATGGCAAGATGGGATCATGGCTGCCGCCGCGACAACGATTCCCGCATCCGATTCCTCGACCGACCGGGCCGGGCTCTCCATCCTCACCGTCGCCCACTTGGTGAACGACATCAACCAGAGCGTGCTCCCGGTGATGATCCCTTGGCTCGTGAGTCACCGCGGGCTCAACCTGGCGCTCGCGGCTACCCTGGTGCTCGCGATGAATCTGCTCTCGTCGGTGGTGCAGCCGCTCTTCGGGTATCTCTCCGACAAGCGCTCGCTCGCGTGGGTGATCCCCTGCGCGATCGTGGTGGCGACCGCGGGCACCGCGCTGATCGGCCTGGCGCCGAATCTACCGCTGATGTTTCTCGGCGCCGTGATCTCCGGCGTCGGCGTCGCCGCATTCCATCCCGAAGGCTCGCGCTTCTCGAATTACTTCGCGGGCAAAAAGCGCGCGTCGGGCATGAGCCTCTTCACCGTCGGCGGCTATCTCGGCTTTGCGATGGGCCCGGTGCTCACGACGCCGCTCATCATGCTCTTCGGATTGCCGGGCGTCGCGTTCTTGCTCGTGCCCGCGATCGTGGTCGCGGTGCTGCTCTGGCGCGAACTGCCGCGTTTCGAAGCGGTGCGCAAAGTCGCGCATCACGCGCATACCGAGCGCGCCGGAAGCGACGACTGGCGCAGCTTCTCCATCATGACGATCGTGGTGGCGCTTCGCTCGATGACCTTCCTCGCCGCGGTGACGTTCACGCCGATCTTCGCGATCCGCGTCGCGCACGTGAATCCCACGCTCGCATCGTTCGCGCTCTTCCTGCTGCTCATCGGCGGCGCGATCGGCACGATGTTCGGCGGACGTCTCGCCGATCGCATCGACCGCCGCCGCGTGGTCGTGCTTTCGCTCGCGCTCACCACCACGTTCGGCGCCTTCATCGCGCTCGCCGGAACGCACGCACCCATCTACGCGCTCGTCGGCGTGCTTGCACTCGGCTTCGGCATCTCGCTCGGGCTCTCGGCGGGCGTACTCGTCGTGATCGGTCAGGAGTATCTGCCCAAGCACATCGGCATCGCCTCGGGCGTTACGCTCGGCCTCGCCAACACGATCGGCGGTCTCGCCGCGCCGATGTTCGGCTGGATCGGCGACACGCGTGGTCTCGTCGCCGTCTTCACAACGATCGCGTTCTTCGCACTCCTCGCCTTCGTCGGCTCGTTCGCAATGCCGAAACCAAAAGCGCTCGCACGCGCGTAGAACGCCGCGGGAGTTGACGACCTAAGTCAACGTTTGGGTCGTCCTTAGGAATCATAACGAGCGGTGGCTGCAGGTCATCGGCAGCCTTTCGGGCGTACATGGCGGCCAGGCTTCTAGTCGCTTCGTCGCCTCGGTGTCTTCCATATCCGCGTCCGACGCCGGGCGGTGCGCATCTCTCGGCAAGCGCAAGCGTTCCCGCGCAAGTTCAAGTCGATTTTCCCCGCTCTCTCCCTGGCTGGTAGGACGGTTCATGCGATACAAGTTATTCGTGTTCTTTAGCGCCTACTTGAGATTGTTGCCGCTGATCGGGCTCGCACTTATTATTACGGCAACCGCTGCGAACCTCGACGGTACGGAAGCTATCTTAATAATGATATTATGCGGGTCGCCAATCATCTATCTCATGAGTCTTAGATGCGCGCGCTGCGGAACGCAGCTGCTTTCCGTTGCGAACTCGAAAAAGGCGCTACCGTGGTGGTCGTTTCGTATCTTCGTGAATTGCCCGGAGTGCGGTCTAGCCCTCGATTCCGATCACGCCCTGACATCGAGTATTGAGTCATTTACGAGAGCTCCGGCTTACAGTGCACGAACCTGCAAGGGCTTGATCGCGTTTGGCTCATGCGGCGTAGCTGTTGCGTCCGCTGTCACGATCGCTCACTTCTACTACGGCGTCGCGATCGATGTAGGCACGCACGAACCAGGGTCGGCGGACCGACTCATCCTTATCGTGATCACATCGATCATTGGCATCTCGATTGCCCAGATGCTCATCGGATTCATGTTGCTAAAGCGTTTACGTGGAGTCAGGGAGTAGCGAGGCTTTTTGCGTGCAACTTGAACGGCGTCGAATGCCGCTGGATTCGCGCATGAAGAGAGCGCTGAAGGCGTTTAGTGCGCGTGGCCTCGATCCTGAAGCGGACGCCAAAGATAGCTGTGAGTGCCCTATTTGACGACCTCTGCGAAATAAAGCGATCGCTGCCGATCACGTGCGCATCATGCGATGCTGTCGCTCGGCGATGCGCCAACCCGCTTCGCGCATGGCTGCGGAGAGCGGCGATGATGCCGGCTCGTTGAGGAGTGTGAGGTCGCAGGCGGCTTGGCGGTCCATCTCGGCGACGAGGGCGTGCGCCGTAGCGATATCGCGCGCGCCTGCGTCCACGAGCACGCCGTTCTCGCCACGCATGCGCAGGAACGCATAGGCGCCCTCCACTTGAATCAGCGCGAGCGGCGTCGCGCGGGCGATCGCGACGGGATCGCGTTGCCAGCACGTCGGCGGCGCGTGCACAAGACTGCGGATGCGCGATTCACTCATCCGCCCGAAGCGGAGGTCGCTCGACCCACCGCGCTGCGCCTTGCGCGACCAGACAAACAGCTCGTCTACCGGTGTGAAGCCGAAGCCGCGATACATGGCGATGGCGGCCGCGTTGCGCTGTACCACCTCGAATTCGATGCTGCGGGCGCCCGCGGCGATCACGGCATCGACGGCGGCACCGAAGAGACGTTTGCCGTAGCCTTGGCCGCGCAGCTCGGGCCGCACGCCCATGAGCGAGAGCCATGCGCGTTCGCTGCGCTGCGCGAAGACGATCGTACCGATCAGCTGTTCGTCGAAGAGGCTGATCGCGCGCTCCAAGTCCACGTCGTTGCGGCGCACGAAATCGGCGTACGAACGCGCGGTGAAGATGTCGTAGTTGCCGTAGACCTTGCCGCGAAAAAGCGCGTTGAAATCCGCGTGCGTCGGGCGATAGCTCACGCGAGTCCGGGAAAGCCGAGTTTGGCCAGCGCGCCGTACGCGGCGATGCCGACGGCGGTGGAGAGATTGATGCTGCGTACGCTCTGCGGGCGCATCGGAATGCGCAGCGTTCGCTCGTGTTCGCGAGCGGTGAGCTCGCTCGGCAGACCCTTCGTTTCGCGCCCGAACACGAGCATGTCGCCGCGTTCGTAACGCACCTCGGCATAGCCGCGTTCGGCTTTGGCGGAGAAAAACCAGCGGCGTTTCTGCGCGGTCGCGGCGAGAAACGCATCGAGCGACGGATGCATAACGACGCCGAGCGCGTGCCAGTAATCCAAACCGGCGCGCTTGAGTTCGCGATCGTCGATGCGAAAGCCGAGCGGCTCCACCAGGTGCAGCGCGCAGCCGGTCGCGGCGCACAGGCGCGCCACGTTGCCGGTGTTCGGCGGAATCTCCGGCTCCACGAGCACCAGATGCAGCGGCGCATCCTCCACGTCGACGAGCTGCGTCACGCGTTCGTGTGGCTGTGCGATCGAACGGCTCATGCGGGCGCGGCGAGGACGTCGGCGTACTCCACGCCGACCGGCGCCACCACGTACGCGGCGCCGCCGCTGCTGCGCTGCCACACAGCCTCGAGCGCGGCGCGCGGGTAGACCACGCGCACGCCCGGCGCGGCGGGATCGTTCACCGCGCAATCGCCGTCGGAGGTGAAGCCGCAGAGCACCGCCAGATGGCCGTTGGAGTGTTCGAGCGGGGCGTTGGGCAGTTCGCCGTCGCTCCACGAGTACGAGATCGCGATCGGAATGTTGCGTTCGATCAAACGCTGCGCGTGATCGAGATTGCGCAGATACGCGACGACCGCGCGCAGGCCGAGACTTCCGCTGAACGCGGTGTTGAACGCCCAGTTACCGGTGCCGTTGTACGCGCGATCGAAGACGGCGCGCGCGGTCTCCTCCACGCCGATCTCGATCCCGTGATACGCGTTGAGCATGCAGAGGCTCGTCGGACTGCACCAGCCGCGTTCGCCTTCCACCACGTACTGCGAGCGCGCGGGCACGTCGAGGATGCGGGCATCGCGCGCGTACGGAAGCGACGGCTGCGTGCGCGTCGGCGCCGCGAAGGCGATCAGGTTGAACTCCACGTCGGGCGCGGCGATCTCGATCCCGTCGAACGGACGCTCCGAATTGATCACGTCGATATCCACGTGGATGCCTTCGCGATCGCTCGCCGGACTGAACGATTTGCGTCCGCTCGGATGCCAGTCGGCGTAGTCGTACCAATGCGTCGCGGGCGCGTTCGCCTGCAGCAGCCGAAAGCGCAGCAATCCGGCGTCGGTGTAGCTGTTCCAGCTCAGCACGCCGCGGTGGGTCGGCGCGAATTGCAACCGCGCCGAACCGCGTACGTTCAGCAGCTGCGCGAAGCCGGTTAGATCTGCCACTCCCATGCGTTCCACGTATCGGCCAAGAAAGCCGCCGGCTTGAAGTTCTTGAAGTCGCTGTTGATGCCGTAGTACGACGTCTCCCAGTAGAAGAAGATCGCGGGCACCAGTTGCCGGATGCGCGTCTCTTCCTGCTGGTAGAGCTTCTTGCGCACGGCTTGATCGTAGGTGCGCTGGGCCGCGATGCTGGTGCGATCGACGATCGGATCGCGCAGCCACGACGTGTTCGCGCCGTGCGGCGGAATGTACGCCGAGTTCCACATGCCCGCGTTATCGGGATCGGGACCGTTGGTGTCGATCGACCACTCGAGATCGTATTTGCCGGTGTAGATCGGTCCTTCGCGCGAGAAGAGCAGGCTCGGCGGATAGTTGCGGATCGAGATCGCGATGCCGAGCGGCTTGAGCACCGATTGAATCAGCACCTCGGTCGTCTCGTTGCTCTTCTCCGACGTGGTCGATGCGATCGTGAGATGCATCGCGAGATTGCCCTTGTGCAGCACGCCGTCGGGGCCCATCTTCCACCCTGCCTCGGCGAGCAATTGCTTCGCGTGCGCCGGATCGTACGTGTACGGCGGAAGCTTCGGGGCGGCCCAGAGTTCGGGGAAGACATCCGAGACGGCGAGCCGATTCACGCCGTGATAGATCGTATCGTTGATCTGTTTCCAGTCGATCGCTTCGGAAATTGCCTCGCGCACGCGCACGTCGCTCAATTGCGGGCGGCTCATGTTGATGCCGAGATGGCGCCAGTTCGCGATCGTCCGATGCAGCACGGTGATGCCCTGAATCGAGCCCAGGCGCTGGATCTGGTTGGTCTCCACGTTGCGGTACGCGTCGATCTCGTGCGACTGCAATTCGTTGAAGAGCGTGTTCGTGTCGGGGATGATCTTCCAGATCAGCTTCTTCAGATGAGCGGGGCCGCGCCAGTAATACGGATTCGGCACGAAGACGAGCGACGAGCCGTGATTCCACGCCTGCAATTCGAACGGTCCGCTCGAGATCGGATGTTCGTTGAAGGCGGCGTGATTGATGTCGGGCAGCTTCGCGAGCAGATGCGCGGGCAGCGGCGGATAGGCGGTTCCGCCCATCGTCAGAATGTCGAACGCGGCGACGCTCGGCTCTTTCAAGTGGATCACGAGCGTGTACGGATTGGGCGCCTCGGCCGATTTGATCTCGGTCCAGCCGTAATCCGATTTGATGTTGTTCTTCGGATTGAGCACCGCGTGATAGGTGAAGAGCCAGTCCGCCGCGGTCACCGGCGCGCCGTCGGACCAGCGTGCGTTGTGCCGCAGGTGCACCGTGATCGTCAGGCCGTCTTTGCTGATGCCGCCGTTCGCCTTCGTCGGCACCTCGGTCGCGAGATCGGGAATGTAGTTGCCCTTGTCGTCGTAGCGCAGCAGCGACGAGAAGAGCAGCGCGTCGATCTCGTCGGTCGCGGCGTTGTTGCCGAACATCAGGTTCAGGCTGTCGGGCTCTTCCTGTTCGCCCAAGCGCAGTACGCCGGGAATCGTCCACGAATTGTGCCCGCCGACCGTGGCGGTGTTGACCTTCGTGCACGCGGCGAGGGCGACGAGGAGCAGGGCGGTGATTACTCTGCGCATGGCGTTCCTTTGCGGAGATGCGGGGCGATAGCGGCGTAGAGCGCGTCAGGTCCGAAACGCACCACGTCGTCGACGGGAAGCTGCGTGGCGTCGCGCGCGCTCGCGATAGCGGCGCGGGCGCCGTCGTCGTCGAGTTTGCGGGTGTTGAGCGCGATGCCGACGACACGCGCGGGCTTCACGGTCGCGAGCAGCGCCTCGTGCAGGCGAATCAGTTCGCGATACGCGAGCGTCGGCGTGCGATAGCTCTCGATGTGCGCGCGCGCGGGATCGCACACGAGCACGAGCGCGTCGGGTGCCGCGCCGTACATCAACGCGAGCGTGACCGGGGCATAGGCGGGGTGATTGATCGCGCCTTGGCCTTCGACGAAGATCACGTCGGGGTGCGAGCGCGCCGCCTGCAGCACCAGCTGCTCGGTTGCGCCGGGGGCGAAATCCGCGATCACGCGATCGATCGCGATGCCCCACCCGGCGATCATGATGCCGGTCTGTCCGGTCGGCACGAAGGCGGCCTTCTTGCCCGCGCGTTCGGCGGCGCGCGCGAGTTCGAGCGCGACGGTCATTTTGCCGACCGCGCAGTCGTTGCCGACGAAGAGCACGGTCGGCGCGGCCACCTCGTACGCCGCGCCCGAAAAGATCGGTGTGTGCGGCGGTTTGCGTACGTCCCAGATGCGCGTGCCGCGCGCGTGCGCGGCGGCCGAGAGTTCCGGATCGTCGCCGAGCATGTCGTGCAGGCCGCTTACGATCTCGAGTCCGGCATCGATCGCTTCGAGCACCGCCGCACGCCAATCCGGCGGCAAGGCGCCGCCTTTGGGCGCGGTGCCGATCAGCAGCGCGTTCGGCGCGAACGCGAGCGCTTCGCGCACGGTGCCGACGATCGGCGCGTCGCTGCGCAGATACGGCACGGCCTCGCGCACCCGTCTGCCCGCGGAGGCGGGATCGATCACCGCGACCGTCTCGTCGGCCGAGTAGGCGATCACGCCGTGCGCGGTCTTCGCGTCGTGCGCGAAGTGTCCGGGCGCGAGGATCGCGTAGCGGCGGCTCACGCGCGTACGCGTTCCGTTACGCCGAGTCCGGGTGCGTCGGAGAGCACGATCTTGCCGTGATCGTAGCCGATGCCCGCGAACGGATCTTCGGCGGTGAGGAACGGGCCGTCGATATCGGCCCAGTCCACGAGCGGCGACAGGTGCGCGGCGGCGTTGGCGGCGATCGTGCTTTCGACCATGCAGCCGAGCATGATCTTCATGCCGAGCGCGCGCGCGGTGTGAATCATCTTCAGCGCGCCGCGAATGCCGCCGGTCTTCGCGAGCTTCACGTTGATGCCGTCGACGCAGCCGATCAAGCGCGGCAGATCGCTCGCCACGAGCGAATCCTCGTCGGTTACGATCGGAATCTTCACCCGTTCGCGAATCGCGCGCAGACCCTCGGGCGAGCCGGCCGGGATCGGCTGCTCGCAGAACTCGATCTCGTGGCGTTCCAACTCGTGCAGGATCGCGACCGCGCTCTCCACGTTCCAGCCCTCGTTCGCGTCGATGCGGATCGTGCCGGTGTAGCGCGCGCGGATCGCGGCGATCGTCTCCACCTGCTCCTGCGGCGTGCCGAGCCCGAGCTTCACCTTGAGCACCGGATGGTCGCCGATCTCGGCGAGCTTGCGCAGCGTGGTCTCGGGATCGGAGATACCGATCGTGAACGACGTGACCGGCGTGCGCGCGGGATCGAGCCCGAGCAGCGCGTAGAGCGGTTTGCCGAGCAGCTTGCCGATCAGATCGTGCAGCGCGAGGTCCAGCCCCGCGCGCGCGGCGGCGGGAATGCCGTCGTGCAGCAGGGCCTCCAGGCGAAACGGATCGTCGGCCGCGAGCGGGTTCGCGGCGAAGTACGCCTCGACCGTGTCGAGCGATTCGCCGTAGCGCGCGATCGGCGTCGCTTCGCCCAAGCCCTCCGCGTCGCCGGAGCGCAGTCGAAAAAGCGCGGTGCGTGCAACGCTCTCCTCGCCGCGTGCAATCTTAAAGGGATGCTTGAGCGGGAGCGCAAGCCGTGAGATGGAGAGTGCGAGGGCCATGCGTGCGCTTTCCACTTACCGCTCATCGATCCTCGGGCGATGTGTAAGGAAGAACAGCACGTGGAGTATACGCGTTCGATTCTCTGGTTGCGCCGCGATCTTCGCCTGCGCGACAATACGGCACTCGCGGCCGCCGCGTCGGCATCGCGCGAGGTGGTGCTCGCGTTCAACGTGGACCCGGCGCTGCTCGCGGGCGAGCGCGTGGGGGCGCCGATCGTGCAGGCGTTTTTCGATGCGCTCGCGGTGCTGCGCGCCGAGCTACGCGAGCGCGGATCCGATCTCGCGATCGTGCAGGGTGCATTCGAGCGCACGCTTCCCGAACTCGCGGCCCGCCTGCGCGCCGACGCGGTCTTCTTCAACGAAGACTACGATCCGGCGGCGATGGCGCGCGATGCGGCCGTCTGCGCGGCACTCGCGCGTGCCGGGATCGCGACACACGCGTTGCTCGATCACGTCGTCTTCGGCGCCGACGAGATTCGCACGGATGCGGATGCGCCGTACAAGGTCTTCACGCCGTACGCGCGGCGCTGGCGCGATCGGTACGCGCTTGCGCCGCGGCTCCCGGTCGCTTCGGAGCGCGCGATCGAAGGCAAGCTGCTCGCGCGCGCGGAGATCGGCGCCACGCTCGATCTTCCCGTGCCCGAAGCGTTCGGTTTCGAATCCTCGCCGCGCTATCCGGCGTGCGGCGAAGCCGTCGCGCTCGAGATGCTCGATGCGTTCTTCGCGCGCGGCGGCGGCGCGGAGCGCTATCGCGACGAGCGCGATCTGCCCGCCGTCGACGGCACCTCGCATCTCTCGGTGCAGCTGCGCGCGGGCACGATCGGTATCCGTACCTGCGTCGCGCGCGCCTTTGCGGCCAAGCGCGGCTCGCGTCACGCCGAGCAGATCGACACGTGGATCAACGAACTGATCTGGCGTGAATTCTACCAGATGATTCTCAAGCAATTTCCGCACGTGGACGGCGAACCGTTCGTGCACGCCGCACGGAACCTGCGCTGGAGCGAGGACCGTGCGGCCTTCGCGCGCTGGTGCGAAGGGAAAACCGGCTACCCGATCGTCGATGCCGCGATGCGGCAGCTCAACGAGACCGGCTGGATGCACAATCGTTTGCGCATGATCGTCGCGTCGTTTCTCACCAAGGATCTGCTGATCGATTGGCGCTGGGGCGAACGCTACTTCGAGCAGCGATTGGCCGACGCCGACCTCGCGCAGAACAACGGCGGCTGGCAATGGGCCGCCTCGACCGGCACTGACGCCGCGCCGTATTTTCGCGTCTTCAACCCGGTGCTGCAGAGCAAGAAATTCGATCCCACCGGCGCCTTCATTCGCCGGATGATCCCCGAACTCGCGGGCGTGCCCGACAAGTATCTGCACGCGCCGTGGGAGCTCGGCCCGCTCATGCAGATCGACTACCCCGCTCCGATCGTCGACCACGCCGCCGCCCGCCTGCGCGCGCTCGCCGCGTACGAACCGGTGCTCGGCAAGAAGAGCGCTCTAGCGCCGCGCGGCTAACGCAGCGTCGGCGATGCGACGCGATAGCACGTGCCCGCGTGATCGTGTCGGATGCTCTCGCCGAGCGTACGCGCGGCGTGCGCCTCGCTGCCGAGGATCACGCGGCGCTCTTCGGCCGTGTCGTAGCGGGCGTCGGCACGATCGCGCAGACGATCGGCGGCGCCGAGCTTCTCCACGGCGTGATCGACTTCATGACCGAGGCCGAGCGCGGGTGATTGGCGTCCGCCGCGCGTGGTGCGCAGCGCGCTATACGGATCCCATGCGATCGTATTCGTGTTCGGATCGAAGTGATCGTCGTCGCGGTGATTGATCGTCAGGTGAAAGCGGCGCCCGTCACGCGCGTGTTCGAGTTCGTGAAAGAGCGCGCGTTCGACGTGATCGCGCGAGAGATAGCGCTTGGCGCTCGCGTAGAGCGCGTCGGCCGCGGCGGGAACGGCGAGCGTTCCGTGTCGGATGGTGGACATGGCGCCGTGCCATCACGCACGGGCGCCCGAGCGTCAAGCCCGGATCGCGATGGAGACGGGCGCGTTCAGCGCCGCGCCGCAGGCTTCGATCGCATGGGGCGGCACGAGGAAGCTCGGCCCGAAGCCGACGTTCATGATCGTCGCGGGTAGATCGAAGACGTCATTGATCCGCGCGACGACCCGCACGTAGCGGCCCCACGGCAGCGCGCGCATGACGAAACGCGGCACCTCGACGTACGCGGCGCTCGCTCGGTCCAACCCGCGCAGACGCGCCGTGAAGCGGTGCTCCATTGCTCTTCATCAAAGCGAGCAGTCGAGGTCGTGTCAAGCCCTTGACCGGCGGTGGTACGGTAGTAAGGCTCGACTGCGCCTAGCGCGCACCATGTTATAGGTGCCGAACCGACTTATATCACCTAGGGAGCACAAGCTCCGGATACGACGGGGCGGCTTGGTCCGACTCGACACTGGTCGATGGACTGCCGTCTCTGCGCCCGGGCCGCACCCACCTGCGAGAACGCAGGTTCAGTTACCTCGCATGGCAGACGCTACGTGCGGTTGAGTTCTAGATTCGCTCGAGCGATGCGCCACCCGCGCATCGCTCGCTGCATCTCTTCCCGGTTCGCGTCGCCCGCCGCTCGGTCGAGCGCGACGAAGCCGCGGAAATCGGCCCACGCCGCCGCGTCCGGTGCGGCCGCGTCGTTCCAGAAGATGAGCACGGTCTTCCCGCGCAGTCCCTCGATGTCGCTTCCGGCGTCGAGCGCGAGCGGATCGAGTCCGTAGCGCAGCCACGCCGAGTCGCTCTCTTTGGAGACGCGCTTGCAGTCGTGCGTGCTCGCGGCGAAGGTGCCGGGCGCGTTGCGCAGCGCGAGCGTGACGTTGCTCGCTTTCGCCTCGCCCGTCGCCTCGTTGAGGCGCTCCAACTGCTCGTTCCAGGTGCAAGCCGTCTCCGCCGCCAGGCGCCCCGCGAGGAGCGGAGCGCCGAGCGCGCGGGCGATGCGCAGCGCCTCGTGCCGTTCGGCCGCGTCGCCGGTGAAGGCGCGGTCGGCCGCGATCGCCGCGATGCAGAGGCCGAGATCGGTCGCCATCTTGCGAACCTGGGCGAGGTAGTCGTCGTCGGTGCGCGGAAAGTGGCGCACGTCCAGCACGACGCCGTCACACGCGAGTTCTCGCGCCGCGAGGTCGAGAAATTCGAGTTGGGTGAGGTCTCCGCGATCGAACGCGTGCGCGAATGCACCGCTCGTACAAGCGAACTTCATGGGCGTCCGACCTTTGATGCCTTCGACGGAGAGCCCTTCGCTCATGAAGATTGCCCTCGGCGCGGATCACGCCGGATTCGAGTACAAACATCGCATCGCGCAGATGCTGCGCGAGAGCGGACACACCGTGCTCGACTACGGCACGAACGACGCGACGCCGGTCGATTATCCGCAATTCGGCTACGCGGTGGGCGAAGCGGTGGCGAGCGGTCAGGCCGATCGCGGTATCGTGATCTGCGGCTCGTCGATCGGCATCTCGATCGCGGCCAACAAGGTGCCCGGCGTGCGCGCCGCGGTCGTCTTCGAGCCGCTCACCTGCGAGCTCGCACGCCGCCACAACGACGCGAACGTGCTCGCGCTCTCCGAACGCCTGACCGGGTGGGAGATGACGGAGCGCTTGGTCGACATCTTCATGCATACGCCCTTCGACGGCGATGTGCCGAGCGGTGCGCGCCATCTCCATCGCGTGGAGCAGCTCTTCGAATTCGGCGACGCGCAGCGTGCGCGCACGCTCAAAGCGATCGAAGCCGGCAGCGTCACCGACGCGGTGACGCCGAAGGATCTGCTCTAAGGCGATGTCCCCGATCGATGCGGCGATCGCGGCCGCGCAGGTCCTCGGATGGATTGCGTTCGTGCCGTGGCTGATCGCCGCGATCCGAGATCGATTTTCGCAGAAGTCCATCTCGAGTTGGACGTTCATGCTGCTCGTGCTCGGTTCGGAGATGTGCCGCGTCGTCGCGCTAGGCGGCCCGTTTTTCGCCGGGTTCTTCCTCTTCGAAGCGTGGTTCGCGATCGTCGCGGGCGCGTTCGTTGCGTTGAGCTTCGCAACGAGACCGCGCGTGCCCGGCGCCGTCGAAGCCGCCGTGGTGACGGCCGGATTGCTCGGCATCGCGGCGCTCGCCCACGCGTCGGCAAGCGGTGTCGCCGCTTTCGGCGCAATCGCGAGCATCATCACCGGTATCTATGCGGTCGCCATGCTCGTTCGTACTTTCGTCGCAACCTTTCGCGTCGCCGCATAGCCCGCGCCGGCGGGGGGCGTTCCGCCGACCCGGGCGAACGTAACGAGGGCTATGGAGACGTTGACCACCTCGCAGATCGAAGCCCAGGATCCCGAACTCTTCGCGTCCATCAAAAACGAAGAGCGTCGTCAGCGCGAAAACCTCGAGCTGATCGCATCGGAGAATTACGCGAGCCGCGCCGTGCGCGAAGCGATGGCCTGCGTGATGACCAACAAGTACGCCGAGGGTTATCCGGGCAAACGCTATTACGGCGGCTGCGAATACGTCGACGTCGCGGAAACGCTCGCGATCGAGCGCTTGAAGAAGCTCTTCGGCGCCGAGCACGCCAACGTGCAGCCGCACGCGGGCGCGCAGGCGAATATGGCCGTGTTCATGGCGATGCTGCAGCCGGGCGACACGGTGCTCGGCATGTCGCTCGCGCACGGCGGACACCTCACGCACGGCACCAAGGTCAGCTTCAGCGGCAAGCTCTACAACGCGCTCGCCTACAGCGTGCGCAAAGATACCGAGCTGATCGATTACGACGAGATGCGCGCGCTCGCTCGCGAGCACAAACCGAAGATGATCATCGCGGGCGCGAGCGCGTATCCGCGTACGATGGATTACGCGCCCTTCCGCGAGATCGCCGACGAAATCGGGGCGACGCTGCTCGTCGATATGGCGCACATCGCGGGGCTCGTGGCGGTGGGACTGCATCCTTCGCCCGTGCCGTTCGCGGATTTCGTCACCTCGACCACGCACAAGACGCTGCGCGGACCGCGCGGCGGCATCATTCTCTGCACGTCGCAGCACGCGCAGGCGGTCGACAAGAGCGTCTTTCCGGGCATTCAGGGCGGCCCGCTGATGCATACGATCGCGGCCAAGGCGGTCGCCTTCGGCGAAGCGCTGCAGCCCTCGTTCAAGGCCTATCAGCAACAGGTCATCGACAACGCGAAGGCGATGGCCGACGAGTTCATGCGGGCGGGTTTGCGGTTGGTCGCGGGCGGCACCGACACGCACCTGATGCTCGTCGACGTCAGCGTCAAAGGCCTCACCGGTAAGGCCGTGGAGCACTATCTCGACGAGATCGGCATCACGGTGAACAAGAACGCGATCCCGTTCGATCAGCAGAAACCGATGGTGACGAGCGGCATTCGCATCGGCACGCCCGCGATCACCTCGCGCGGTCTCGGCGTCGACGAGTGCCGCGAGGTCGCTCGCATCATCGTCGACGCGCTCGGCGATACCGAAGCGCGCGCGCGCATCGACGCGCTGCGCGGCCGCGTGCACGAACTCACCGGCCGCTTCGACGTGCCGTAAGCGCATGGCGATTCGGCTCATCGCGTTCGATCTCTACGGCACGGTGCTCGATTACGGCGCGCTCGTGGAGACGTTGCGCGCCTACTCGCCGATGCCCGAAGCGGCGCTCGATGCGTGGCGCCAACGGCAACTCCAGCTCTGCAACGCCGCGGCGATGCCGGGTCGCTACGTGGATTTCGATCGCGTCACGCTGCAAGCGCTCACCGAGATCGCACCGCGCTTTCACATGAAGCCGAGCCCGGAAGACCTCAAGCGTCTGATCGATGCTTGGGCGCAGCTGCCCGCGTTCCCCGATGCCCGGGCCGGGTTCGAAGCGGCTGAACGGCGCTGGCTCTCGCCGATCGTATTGACGAACGCCGTCGCCTCGACCGCGCGCAACGCGCTCGTCCACGCGGGACTGGCATCGCACGTCAAGCACGTGATCTCGGCCGATACGGTGAAATCGTACAAGCCGAAACCGGTCGTCTACCACCAGGTGGCGGCGCTCGGGGTCGAACCCGCGGAGGTGCTCTTCGTTTCCGGAAACGATTGGGATTGCACCGGCGCGCGCCAGGCGGGCTTTCAGACGCTCTGGGTCGCACGCCGCCGCAGCCTCACGTTCAAACCCGAGCGCAAAATCGAGACGCTGCTCGAACTCGAGACCGTGCTTCGCGACCTCGAACTCTCGCATCGGTGATGCGCAGGGCGACGACCGACCCGCTCGAAACGAAGCCGCATGTCTGAGTTCCCCGGCCTTCACGTCGTCGATCATCCCGCGGTCGCCGACCGCCTCGCGCGGCTGCGCGACCGCGATACGACGACCCCGGTCTTTCGCGCGCTCATCGAGGAGCTCGGAACGTTTCTCGCCTACGAGGCGACGCGCGCGCTGCCGATGCACGACGTGCGCATCACGACCCCGCTGATCGACACGACGGTCAAGCGCATTGCCACGCGCCCGGTGGTGGCGCCGGTGCTGCGGGCGGGACTCGGGCTCTTGCCCGGATTCTTGAGCGTGATCGACGATGCGGTGGTGGCGCACCTCGGCTTCTACCGCGATCCCGAATCGCTCAAGCCGGTGCCGTACTATGCGAACGTGCCGAGCGAGCTTGCGGATCGCCACGTGTTCGTGCTCGACCCGATGCTCGCGACCGGCAACTCCGGCGTGGCCGCGATCGAGACGTTGATCGAACGCGGGGCGCGCAGCATCGTGTTCGTCTGCGTGATCGCCGCGCCCGAGGGCGTGCGCACGATCCGGGCGGCCTTTCCGCAGGTGCCGATCGTCACCGCCGCGCTCGACGAAGGCTTGAACGACCACGCTTACATCGTGCCGGGCCTCGGCGACGCCGGGGATCGCATGTTCGGAAGCGTCACCTCAGTGCCCGTCAGCGTGCGCGCGCAAGGCTAGGATCGCACCGATGCGCCCCGGCTGGGACGAGTACTTCATGCAGATCGCGCGCACGGTTGCGACGCGCGCGACCTGCCCGCGTCTCTCGGTCGGCGCCGTCTTGGTGCGCGATCATCGCATTCTCACCACCGGCTACAACGGCGCCCCGCGCGGCGTGGCGCACTGCACCGAAGCCGGCTGCATGCTCGTCAACGAGCACTGCATGCGCGCGACGCACGCCGAGGCGAACGCGATCGTGCAAGGCGCGCTGCACGGCGTAAGCCTGGTCGGTTCGACCGCCTATTGCACGCACCAGCCGTGCGTGAATTGCTCGAAACTGCTGATCAGCGCGGGCGTTGTGAAAATCGTGTACGATGTCGCGTATCTCGATCCGATCGCCGCGGAGCTGCTCGCCGAGGCGGGTGTGGCCGTGGTGCCGTTCACGACCATCGAGGGACGCAGTTGAGTTCGTTCGTCATCTATGCCGCCACGTTCGCGATCGCTGCGGCGGTGGCGGCGCTCGCGACGCCGCTCGTGATTCGCCTCGCCACGCATCTCGACATCATCGACGGCACCGGTGAAGAACGGCGCGTGCACCAAACGCCCACGCCGCGTACCGGCGGCATCGCGGTGTTCTTCGGCTTCGCGTTCGCGCTTTTCGTGGTGCTCGGCTTCGCGCTCACCTCGCCGTACGCGCTCTTTCCCTCGATCGTGCACATGGGCGTGCATCAGAAGATCGAAGCGATGGCCGATCAGTTCGATGCGATCCATAAACTCGTCGGGCTGCTCTTCGGCAGCTTGTTGATCTTGGGCGTCGGCATCTGGGACGACATCATGCAGATGCGGCCGCGCAACAAGATGATCGCGCAGATCGTCGTCGCGCTGGTCTCGATGTTTTACGGATTCGTCATCCCGGGGATCACCAACCCGTTCGTGCACAATCCGGCGAACAACTGGATCGATTTCCCGCCGTGGGTCGGCGTGCCGCTCACGCTCTTCTGGTACGTCGCGATGATGAACGCGATCAACTTCATCGACGGTCTCGACGGCCTGCTCGCCGGTTTTGCGGCGATCTCGAGCCTGTTTCTCTTCGCCATCTCGGTCGTACACGTGAGCCCCGTGGTGGCGCTCGTCGTGATCGCCCTTGCGGGCGCGGCACTCGGCTTTCTGCCGTACAACTTCAATCCCGCCAAGATCTTTCTCGGCGACGCGGGCTCGCTCTTCATCGGGTACGTGTTCGCGACCGTGTCGATCATCGGTGCGAGCAAAACGGCGATCGCGATTTCGATCGTGGTGCCGGTGGTCGTGCTCGCGCTGCCGCTGCTCGACACCGCGGCGGCGATCGTGCGCCGAGCGAGCGCGGGCAAGCGCATCACCGAGGCGGATCGCGGCCACTTCCACCATCAGCTGATCTTTCGCTTCGGGTTGAACGTGCGGCAAGCGGTGTTGCTGATCTACGCCGTCTGTTTCGCGCTCGGCATCGTCGCACTCGCGCTCTCCGGCGAGTTCACCCACGTCTTCAGGCACGCATTATAAATGATGAAGAGCGACCGCACCGATAGCAAATTGCGCGTGATGACCGTCTTCGGCACGCGCCCCGACACGATCAAGATGGCGCCCGTGGTGGAGGCGCTACGCGCGCATCCGTCGATCGAGAGCATCGTGTGCGTTACCGCGCAGCATCGGCAGATGCTCGACGACCTGCTCTCGCTCTTCGCGATCGAGCCGCACTACGATCTGGACATCATGACCCCGGATCAGACGCTCACGCAGATCACGACGCGGGTGCTTACCGGTATGGAGCCGGTACTCAAAGAGGCGAAACCCGATGTGGTGCTCGTGCACGGCGACACCACGACGAGCAGCTCGGCCGCGCTTGCGGCGTTCTACCAGCACGTGCCGGTCGGACACGTCGAAGCGGGTCTGCGCACGAGCGATCGCTGGCTGCCGTTCCCCGAGGAGATGAACCGCCGGCTCACCGGCACGATCGCGGCCTATCATTTTTCGCCGACGGAGCTCGCGCGCGAGCACCTGCTGCGCGAGAACGTCGCGGCGGACGACATCATCGTGACCGGCAACACGGTGATCGACGCCTTCCTCGCCACCGCCGAGCGCCGCGATTTGCCGCCGCCCCCGGGCTTCGATCGTCTCGATCCGCACCGCCCGCTCGTCGTGGTCACCGCGCACCGCCGCGAAAACCATCCGTACATGCGCGAGATGTGCGAGGCCATGCGTGAACTCACCGAGCTCCCCGAGCGTCCGCAGATTTACTGGCCGGTCCACCCCTCGCCCCACGTGAAGCCGGTGGCCTACGACGTCCTCGGCAACGTGCCGGGCGTGGTACTCGTCGACCCGGTCGATTACGCGCAGATGGTGGCCGCGGTCAAAGCCGCCACCTTCGTGCTCACCGATTCGGGCGGCATCCAAGAAGAGGCGCCGTGCCTGGGCAAGCCGGTCCTCGTGATGCGCGAAGAGACCGAGCGCCCCGAGGGCCTCACCGCCGGGACGCTGCGCCTGGTGGGTCACGATCGCGCGACGATCGTGGCGGCGGCCGCTCGCCTGCTGCGCGACGAGGCCGAGTACGCTCGCATGGCCCGCGCCGCCAACCCCTACGGCGATGGCCGGGCCGCCGCCCGCATCGTGGAATGGCTGCTGGCCCGCTTGCGCGGCGGCGCCTACCCCGAGTCCTTCGCCGCGGCGACCGCATCGCAATGAAGGGGCTGCTCCCGGTGATCGGCGCGGGCGGTACCTTTGCCGGCTCCGCCGTTGCCGGGCTGCTGCTCGGAATTTGGCTTGCGGGCCGAACGGGCGCGCAGCTTTGGGTGCTCGGTGGACTCTTCGGCGGGCTCTTTCTCGGCGGCTATGCGGCCGTGCGGCTTCTGATGCGATCGAACGCATGAGCTGGGACGACGACGAGTGGGGGGAGGAGACGCGCCCGGCGGCTCGTACCTACACGGACGCCGATGCGGCGGTCGATCTCGCGACCTACCGCGCGCTGAAGCGATCGGTCTCGGTGTGGACGTTCCTGGTCGTCACGGTTCTCGGTCTCCTCGCGCTGCGTTGGCTCCCCGTCCCGTCCCTCGCCTTGATCGTCGGTGGGCTCGCAGGCATCCTCAACGCGCTTCTCACGATGCGCAGCGGGGAGCGGATGGTCGACTCCCGGCGCGTCTCGGGCTTCGTCTTAAGTAGTTTCTTGCGAATCGGCCTGTTCGGTATAGTGCCGGTGGCATTCGCCGCAAAGGGACCCTGGTGGTCGATGGCGTGGTACTATGCCGGATTCTTTCTCCCTCTAGCGTTGTACGCGGTGCTCTACCAGCGCAACGCGAGTCGGGGGCCCCGTTGAAAACGGGGGGCGCGCGGTTCGTAGAACGGAGCGCCGTTTACATATAGAGGGTCCTCAGGCGCTGAGGACCGCGTCGGGGTAATAGATGCACGAACAAATCGGCGAACACATTACCTGGCAGCTGCCGGTAATCGGATCCGTGCATGCAGACACGATCGTGACGACGTGGCTCGTTATGATCGTCGCGCTGGCGTTTTTCGCATGGGTCGGTGTGAGCTATCGTTCCGCGTACGTCTCGAAGCGTCAGACCGTTCTCGAGGGCGTGATCGACTATATCGCCGATTTGGCCAAGAGCGCGCTCGGCGCGAAGGGCGAAGTCTTCATTCCGTTCTTCATCGCGCTCTTCGTCTTCATTTTTTTGCTGAACCAGTTCGGCATGTTCCCGTTCAAGGTGCTCGGTCTGCCCTTCGGCGGCTCGCCTACCGCGGATTTGAACACGACCGTTCCGCTCGCGCTCATCGTCTTCTTCATGACGTGGATCGTCGGGTTCCGCCAGAACGGGATCAAGCATCTCGCGCATCTTGCGAAGCCGAACTGGGCGCTGCTGCCGATCAACCTGCTCGAAGAGCTCGCGCGTCCGGCGACGCTGGCGGCGCGCCTCTTTTTCAATATCTTCGTCGGCGAATTGCTCTTCATTATTATCGCGTCGATCGTGGTCGCCCACGTGAAGATCGGCGCGTTCGATTTGTCGCTCGCCGTCACCGTTGTGCCGTTCTTGATCCAGTTTTTCAACTTCTTCGTCGGCACCGTCCAAGCGTTCGTATTCACGCTGCTCGCGATCGTGTATCTATCGCTCGCGACGGCGGAAGACCATTAAGACACTACTCGAAGGAAAGGTACGCTCTTGAGCTCTGAAGCGTTGGTTGCAGGCCTCACCCTCCTCGCGTTCGGCATCATCGTTGCCGGCGTCGCGTTCGGTTCGGCCGTCGGCGACGGTATCGTCGCAAGCAAGGCCGTCGAGGCGATCGCCCGTCAGCCGGAAGCCCGTCCGAACATCTTCACGTTCCTCTTCCTCGGCGTCGGCGTGCTGGAAGCGTTCCCGATCATCGCGCTCGGTCTCGCGTTCTATCTGCTGCTCGTCGTGGTGAAGGTTCCGGATCTCCTCACCCACCTCTCGACCGTCGCGAAGTAAGCGCGCAGCGGAAGCGACATGTTTCTCTCGTTAGACGGGACGCTCGTCGTACAGCTCATCAACTTCGCGATCTTCTTCGCGTTGTTGAACGTGCTGTTCTTGCGTCCGGTCGGCAACGCGATCCGCAAGCGTCGCGCCTACATCGATAGCGTGACCGCGGATTACGACACGTATCAAGCCGAGGCGAAATCGCTTCGCGCGCAGGCCGACGAGGTTCGGGCCGCCGCGCGACGCGATGCCGAGGCGCAGATCGCCAAGGCGCGTGCCGAGGCTTCGAATGCGTCGGCCGAACTCGCCGCGCAGTATGCCGCGAAGGTGCAGTCGGCCGTCGAATCGGCGCACGCGACCGCCGCGAGCGAACTGCAAACGGCGCGTGCGAACGAAGAACAGGTCGTGACGCAGCTCGCCGATTTGATGGTCGAGCGGACCGTTCTGGAGGCGGCGAAGTGAATTACGAACAGATCGCCGTTTGGAGCCAGGTCATCTCGGCGCTGCTCTTCATCGTCGTGCTGGTGTGGCTGTGGTTCAAGTACCTGCAGCCCGCCGTGCTCGCCGCGCAGCAGAGCCACAACAAGCAGCTCGCCGAAGCCGAACGGCATCGCGACGAGGCGAAGGCCTCGCTCGATGCGCTGCGCGGTGAGATCGTGGGTGCCCAGCGCGACGCCGAGCTGATTCGTCAGCGCGCCGTCGAGCAGGCCTCGCGCGAGAAGGACGCCACGATCGCCGAGGCGCGCGAGAGCGGCGAACGCGCCGTTCGTAACGCGTCCGGGGAGCTCGAGCGTGCGCGCAATGCCGCGCGCGATCAGCTGCGCGTCGATCTGCTCGAGCGTGCCCTGCGCGTCGCGCGGTCAAAGGCGGCGCAACGGGTCGATGCTTCGCTCAATGCCGCGCTCGTGAGCCGGTTCGTCTCGTCGATCGAGGCGGAGAAGTAGGACATGGCCAACGAAACTCTCGCCCGCCGCTATGCCACGGCCGTGTTCTCGCTCGCGAGCGATGCGAACGTGATCGATCGCGTGGGCACGGATCTCGCTGCGGTGCAGCGTGCCATCGACGAAGACGCCTCGACGAAGAATTTCTTCGTGGCGCCGATCATCGATCGCAAAGACAAGGAGCGCGTGCTCCTCGCCGCCTTCGAGGGCAAGGTGCACGACGTCGCTCTGCACACGGTGCTGCTGCTCGTGCGCAAGCGTCGCGAGACGCTGCTGGGCGAGCTGGTCGCCGAGTATCGCAAGCTCGAACTCGCCGCGCGCGGGGCCGAGCCGTTGGTGGTGACGACGGCCAAGGAGCTCGGTGCCGACGAACTGCGCGCCATGGTGGAACGCCTCGAGCGCGCGTACGGCAAGAAATTCGACGTGACGGTGAAGCTCGATCCCGCGCTCATCGGCGGCGTGCGCCTCACCATGGGCGATCGCCGCGTCGACGGCTCGGTCGCCGGCCGACTGGAAGAACTGACGCGAACGCTGTTCGCTCACAACTAACATCGCTTAGGAACTGATTGATGATCAACGCAGACGAAATCGCCGGAATCCTGAAGCAGCAGATCGCGGGCTTCAAGGCTGAGGTTCAAGAAGACGAAGTCGGCACGGTAATCGAGGTCGGTGCGAACCTCGCGCGCATCTACGGACTGCGCGGCGTGAAAGCGTCGGAGCTCGTCGAGTTCGGCAACGGCCTGCAGGGCGTGGCGCTGAATCTCGAAGAGGACAACGTCGGCGTCGTGATCATGGGCGACGACCAAGAGATCAAGGAAGGCGACAAGGTCCGCCGCACGGGACGCATCGCGTCGGTGCCGGTCGGCGAAGCGCTCCTCGGTCGCGTCGTGAATCCGCTCGGCCAGCCGGTCGACGGCAAAGGCCCGATCAACACCAATAAATATCGCACGATCGAGAACGTCGCGCCGACCGTCGTCGAGCGCCAGGGCGTCAAGCAGCCGCTGCCCACGGGTATCCGCGCGATCGACGCGTTGATCCCGATCGGCAAGGGGCAGCGCGAGCTGATCATCGGCGACCGTTCGACCGGTAAGACCGCGATCGCGATCGACACGATCATCAACCAGAAGGGCCGCAACGTCTTCTGCATCTACGTCGCGATCGGTCAGAAGAACTCGACCGTCGCCGCGCTCGCGCAGACGCTCGAACAGAAGGGCGCGATGGAGTACACCACCATCGTCGCCGTCGGTCCGTCCGAAGCGGCCGCGCTGCGCTGGATCGCGCCGTTCTCGGGCGCCGCGATGGGTGAAGAGCTCATGTACGGCGGCAAAGACGTGCTGATCATTTACGATGATCTCACCAAACACGCGCAGTCCTATCGCGAGATGGCACTGCTGCTCCGCCGTCCGCCGGGCCGCGAAGCCTATCCGGGCGACGTCTTCTTCCTCCATTCGCGTCTGCTCGAGCGCGCGGCGAAGCTCTCCGACGAACTCGGCGGCGGATCGATGACGGCGCTGCCGATCATCGAGACGCAGGCGGGCGACTTCTCGGCCTACATTCCGACCAACGTGATCTCGATCACCGACGGTCAGATCTACCTCACGCCGGAGCTCTTCTTCCAGGGCATTCGTCCGGCCGTCAACGTCGGTCTCTCGGTCTCGCGCGTCGGCGGTTCGGCGCAGACCAAGGCGATGAAGGGCGTCGCCGGTCCGCTCAAGCTCGAACTCGCGCAGTACCGCGATCTCGCGGCCTTCGCGAAGCTCGCGAGCGATCTCGACAAGTCGACGCAGATGCAGCTACTGCGCGGTGAGAAGCTCACCGAGCTCCTGAAGCAGCCGCAGTATCAGCCGCAGGCAACCGAAGATCAGGTCGCGATCCTTTACGGTGCGACAAACGGCTACGTCAACGATATCCCGACCGCGCGTCTGCAAGATTGGGCGAAGCGTTTCATCATGTTCCTGCATAACAAGCACGCGGACGTGCCGAAGGCGATCGCCGAGAGCGGTCAGCTCTCCGACGAGACCAAGCAGAAGCTCAACGCCGCGCTCACCGAGTTCAATAAGAGCTTCTAAATGATGAGCTTTCGCAACGACACGCAAGGCGCATGGATGCGCCGTGTCATCCTGAGCGAAGCCCGGAAGGCGTAGTCGAAGGATGCCGAGCGTAAAGGATCTTCGCGAGCGGATTCGCTCGCTGAAGAACACGCAGCAGATCACCAAGGCGATGAAGCAAGTCGCCGCGGCCAAGATCCGCCGCGCGGAGCAGGCGCAGAAGGAAGCGCGTCCCTACGCGGACACGCTTTCCGAGATGCTGCGCGACCTGATGGCGAGCGTGGGCAGCGTGGATCATCCGTTCATGAAGCCGGGCAACGCGAGCGCGCCGCACGGGCTCATCCTGATGACCGCCGATAAAGGCCTCGCGGGCGCGTTCAACTCGAACATCATCCGCGCGGGCGAGCTCTACGTGCGCGCCACCCCGCAGGTCGCGTGGTACACGGTCGGTGTCAAGGCGCGCAATTTCGTGCGCCGTTCGGGACACCCGGATCACCCGACGTGGGTGCTCAACGCACCGTCGAAGATCGAGGCCGCGCGTGAAGTTGCGCATCGCGTGACCGACGATTTCGTTGCAGGCAAGATTTCGAACATCACGTTGATCTCGCCGAAGCTGATCTCGATGCTCTCGCAGAAGCCAGAGACGCGCGCCCTCGTACCGATCGCGCGCGACGCGGTCGCGGGCGGCGAGCAGGCCTGCCCGAAGGGGGCGGTCGAGTTCGCGCCGTCGCCGGAGGCCGTGCTCTCGCGACTGCTGCCGAAGTACCTCGAATTCACGATCTTCTCGGCGATGCTCGAGACCGACGCGGCGTTCTTCGCGGCTCAATTGCTCGCGATGAACAACGCGACGGATAACGCGGGTAAACTGATCGACGAATTGACGATTCAGATGAACAACGCGCGTCAGGCCGCGATCACCAAAGAATTGCTCGAAATCGTCGGCGGCGCTGAAGCGCTCGTCAACGGTTGATCTGGCACGCAAGCCTTCGACAAGCTCAGGCTGACACAAAACCGCAAAGGAACGTATAAGAAAATGGCCACCGGTAAAGTTGTGCAAGTGCTCGGGAACGTCGTGGATGTCGAGTTCACGCCGGAGACGCTGCCCAAGATCAACGACGCGTTGACCGTGCGCGTGAACGAAGACGCGAAGACCGTCTCGAACGGCGCGGCGTCGGGCGTGGAGCTCGGCGGCACCGCGATGCAGGCGCGCGATCTGGTGCTCGAAGTTCAAGACGAACTCGGCAACAATCAGGTGCGCTGCCTCGCGATGGGTTCGACCGACGGTTTGATGCGCGGTGCCGCGGTGACCGCGACCGGCGGACCGATCAAGGTTCCCGTCGGCGAAGGTACGCTCGGACGCATCTTCAACGTCCTCGGGCGCGCGATCGACTCGACCGAACCGGTGAAGGCCGCGGCCGAATGGCCGATCCACCGTCCGGCTCCCGATTTCAAGTCGCAGGATCCCACGCCGAAGCTCTTCGAGACCGGCATCAAAGTCATCGACCTGATGGCGCCGTACACGCGCGGCGGTAAGGTCGGACTCTTCGGCGGCGCGGGCGTCGGCAAGACGGTTCTCATTCAAGAACTCATCCGCAACATCGCGAACGTGCACAAAGGCTTCTCGGTCTTCACCGGCGTCGGCGAGCGCACGCGCGAAGGCAACGATCTTTGGCAGGAGATGAAAGAGTCGGGCGTGCTCGCGCAGACGACGCTCGTCTTCGGTCAGATGGATGAGCCGCCGGGCGTGCGTTTCCGCATCGCGCAGACCGGTGTGACGATGGCCGAGTACTTCCGCGACGAGCAGGGCGCCGACGTGCTCCTGTTCATGGACAACATCTTCCGCTATCTCCAGGCCGGCTCCGAAGTCTCGGCGCTCATGGGCCGCATGCCGTCGGCCGTCGGATATCAGCCGACGCTTTCGACCGACATGGGCGCGCTCGAAGAGCGCATCACCTCGACGAACAAGGGCTCGATCACCTCGGTGCAGGCCGTCTACGTGCCCGCCGACGACTACACCGACCCCGCCGTCGCCGTGACGTTCGCTCACCTCGACGCCACGACCGCGCTCTCGCGTCCGATCTCGGAGCTCGGCATCTATCCCGCCGTCGATCCGCTTGCCTCGACCTCGCGAATCCTCGATCCGCAGATCGTCGGCCAGGATCACTACGACGTGGCCCGCGGCGTGCAAGAGACGCTGCAGCGCTATAAGGATCTGCAGGACATCATCGCGATTCTCGGCGTCGAAGAGCTCTCGGAAGAGGACAAGATCATCGTGGGCCGCGCGCGCCGCATGCAGCGTATGTTCTCGCAGCCGTTCTTCGTGGCCGAGCAGTTCACGGGTACGCCGGGCAAATACGTCAAGCTCTCCGACACGATCGCATCGTTCCGCGAGATCCTCGACGGCAAGGTCGATCATCTGCCGGAACAGGCGTTCTTCTACAAGGGTGGCATCGACGAAGTGAAGGAAGCCGCTGAAAAACTCGGCGCCGCGGTCTAAACGATGGCCTCGACGATTCCGTTCAAGCTCATCACGCCGACGAAGGTGATCTTCGACGGTGCTGCGGAGCTCGTGATCGCGGTCACGACCGAGGGTGAAGAGGGCATCCTTCCCAGTCACGCTCCGTTCCTGGCGGCGCTCAAGCCGGGCGTCCTGCGCGCGAACGTGCAGGCCGAGGGGAAGAGCGAGCGCCTGGAGCTCGCGACCGGCGAAGGCTTCCTGCAGGCGCTTCCCGATCGCCTGACGGTCCTGGTCGACGAGGCGCTGCGCTTCGACGACGTGGACGTGGCCGCGGCAAAGGAAGAACGTGATCGCGCGCTCGAGCGGCAGAAGACCGCCACCGGCGAGCAGTTCGCTCGCGAGCAAGCAGTCGTCGATTTCGCGAACGCGAAACTCCGGCTCACCGGCCACACGTAAAGCGAAAAAAGCGGGGCGCCAACGGCGCCCCGCGAATCTTTGGCCCGGAATGCTCGATCGTCTGGAGACCACGTTGCGGGTGCGCGGCGGCGCCCGTTTGGAAGGCTCGGTCGCAACGCACGGCGCGAAGAACGCCGCGTTGCCGATCATGGCTGCCGCATTGCTCGCCAAAGGTACGGTCACGCTGCACCGCGTGCCGCGTATCACCGACGTCTCGGTTATGTGGTCGCTGCTCGAAGCGCTCGGCGCGCGCATCCGCTACGAAGGCGACAACACGGTCACGATCGATTCGAGCAACGTCGCGTCCTATCGCGCGCCGTACGCCCTCGTGCGTAAGCTCGCCGCCTCGTTCGATATCGTCGGTCCGCTGCTCGGGCGCTTCGGGCGCGCCGAAGTGCCGCTGCCCGGCGGCTGCATTTTGGGAACGCGCGCGACCGACATGCACGAGCAAGCGTTCATCGCACTCGGTTGCGACGTGCGCAACGCGCACGGCTACCTGATCGCCGAATCCAAGCATCGGCGTATGCACGGTGCGCGCATCGAGTTTCGCCTGCCGAGCGTCGGTGCGACGAAGAATGCCATGCTCGCCGCGGTGCTCGCCGAGGGTACGAGCACGATCGTGAACGTCGCGATGGAGCCCGAGGTGATCGATCTCGGCAACTTCCTCAACGCGATGGGCGCGAAGATCACCGGGCTCGGCACCGACACCGTCACCATCGAAGGCGTGGAAGAATTGCACGGCGTCGAGTACGAGATCATTCCGGATCGTATCGTGACCGGCACGCTGCTCGTCGCGGGCGCGGTTACGCGCGGCGACGTCACCGTAACGAAGTGCAATCCGAGCCATCTCGAAGCGTTCATGGTGAAGCTGCAGGAGTGCGGCGTGGATCTCACCTTCGGCGACGATTGGATTCGCGTCGACGGCAGCACCATCACCGGCGGCACCGATATTCTCACCGCACCGTATCCGGGCTTTCCCACCGATCTGCAGCCGCAGATGGTCGCATACCTCTGCACCGCGCCGGGCAACAGCGTGGTGGAAGAATCGATCTTCAACGCGCGCTTTTCGTACGTGAACGAACTCGCGCGCATGGGTGCCGACGTACGCGTCTCGATGGAGAGCAATACCGCGGTGGTCAAGGGCGTGGCGCAGCTCTCCGGCGCGCCGGTCGAGGCGCCCGATATTCGTGCGGGCGCCGCGCTCGTGGTCGCGGGCCTCGCGGCGGCGGGCGAGACCGAGATCATCGGGCTCGAGTACATCGATCGCGGCTACTACCGCTTCGAAGAGATGCTCTCGGAACTGGGCGCGCAGGTGCAGCGTTCGAGCGGCGTGATCCCGCTCGTGGAACCCGGCGGACTCTCCGATACGCGGGAGTATCCGCACGTGAGCTCGGCCGCGAGCTGACGCCTCTCATCACGTCATCATCTATCGTTTATCGCAATATTTCGTAGGAGTTCGGTTTGGACATCGGGATCGATTTGGGCACGGCCAACGTGCTCGTGAACGTCAAGGGCAAAGGCATCGTGCTGCGCGAGCCTTCGGTCGTTGCCAAGGACATGAACACCAATAAGGTGCTCGCGGTCGGCGAAGAAGCGCGACAGATGCTCGGTAAAACGCCCGCGCACATTCAAGCGATCCGTCCGCTGCGCGACGGCGTGATCGCCGATTTCGAAGTCACCGAAGCGATGCTTTCGTACTTCATCAAAAAAGTGATGAAGGATCGCTCGTGGTGGTCGTCGCTCATTAAGCCCAAGCCGCACGTGACGATTTGCGTGCCCGCCGAGATCACGAGCGTCGAAGAGCGCGCCGTGAAGGATGCCGCGAAACTCGCGGGCGCACGCAGCGTCGACATCGTGGAAGAGCCGATGGCCGCCGCGATCGGCGCGGGCCTTCCGATCGACGAACCGTCGGGTTCGATGGTCGTCGACATCGGCGGCGGCACCACCGACGTCGCGGTGATCTCGCTCGGGGGCGTGGTCGTTTCGCAGTCGCTGCGCGTGGCGGGCAACAAGCTCGACGATGCGATCATCCGCTACATTCGCCGCGTCTACAATCTCAACATCGGCGAGCGCACCGCCGAGGAGATCAAGATCAAGATCGGCTCGGCCTACAAGCTCGAACAAGAACTCGCGATGGAGATTCGCGGCCGCGATCTGATCAACGGACTTCCGAAGACGGTGAAGATCACGAGCGAAGAGATTCGCGAAGCGCTCGCGGAGCCGGTCGGTTCGATCGTCGAAGCGGTGAAGGCCGTGCTCGAGAAGACGCCGCCCGAACTCGCCGCCGATATCATCGATCGCGGCGTGATCCTCACCGGCGGCGGCGCACTGCTGCGCGGTCTCGACCGTTTGCTCGCCGAGGTCACGGGCGTTCCCGCGATCGTGGCCGACGACCCGCTCTCGTGCGTGGCGCTCGGCACCGGGATGCGTGTCCACGTTTAACACCACCTACGACGCTCGTACCGATCGCCTCGAGGAGATCCTCGAGGCGGCGGCGAGCGTGGTTCAGCGCGGCGGAACGATCGTCTTTCCCGGCGACACCAGCTACCAGATCGGCGGCGATCCGTATCGCTCCGAAGCGATCGACGCGATCTATCACGGAAAATCGCGCGCCGACGAAAAGCCGCTCGCGCTGCACGTTGCCTCGGCGGCCGAGTTCCTGGAGTACGCGCCCGGTAATCCGCTTGCGATCCTGGCCTCCAAACGGCTGATGCCGGGCCCGGTGATCGCGATCGTGCGCAAACCGGAGTACGTGAGCGATGAGTTCGCGGCCGGTGAGCGTACGATCGGCATTCGCGTGCCCGACGATCCGCTCGCACGCGCGATTCTGGAGCGTTGCGGGCCGCTCGCCGCGACCACGGCCGATCCCGCCGGCGGACCGCGCTACGCGGGCGGCGACGATCTGCATGCGCTGCCCATGGCCGATCTGCTGATCCGCAACGGGCCCACCCGCTACGACCGCGAATCGACCATCGTGGATCTGAGCGGTCCGACTCCCCGCCTGGTACGCGAAGGCGTGCTCGGCTACGAGCGGCTGACGGAACTTCTCGGACCGGTCGAACGTCGTAATCTCAAGGTACGCTCGCAATCATGATTCGCCCGCTCATCGCTCTCGCCGCCGCCGCCGCGCTCCTCGGCGCCACACCGAAGCCGTCGCCGTCCTCGGCCACGCCGCCGTCGTTCAAGGTCGGCGTCTGGACGATCAACACGTCACCGGTCGATGCCAATTTTAAAACCGGCGAGTTCAGCACGCCGAACCGCGTGACGATGACGCGTGACGGCGGCGATATCACCGCCGATCGTTCGAACGGTAACTACAAGAGCAAGATCATGCATCTCTACGGTCACGTGGTGATGCACGATGCGCAGGGCAACTTCGCCGGACTCTCGAGCGTGAAACCGTCGCAGTCACGCGGGCCTGCTACGCTCACCGCCGACGAAGTGCAGATCGACGGGACCGCCAAGGTGTATACGGCGACCGGCAACGTGCATTACGTGCAGGCCGATACCACCGTCGATGCGGCAAAGGGCGTGCTGAACGATACGACGCACGAGCTCGATCTCACCGGCAACGTGCATATCAATCAAGGCGACCGTCACATGACGGCCGATCACGTGCTCTACAACACCGTCTCGGGGCAGGCGCATGCCGAGGGCAATGTAGTGATGCAGTTCCCGAGCAACGTCAATCCGCACTTCGCCACGCCGAAGCCGATCATCATCAAAAACCCGCTCGAAAAGCGCAAACCGCAGCCGACGCCTTCGTCTGCGCCGTAACGTCGATGGACTCGCTCTTCGGCGAACCGCAAGCGCCTCTCGCCGCCCGCATGCGCCCGCGCACGCTGGAAGAGTATGTCGGGCAGCATGAGATCGTCGGCGAAGGGCGTGCGCTGCGCCGCGCGATCGCGAGCGATCGCATCCCGTCGATGATCCTGTGGGGTCCGCCCGGCACCGGCAAGACCACGCTCGCCGAGATTATCGCTCGTTCCACCGGCGCGCACTTCGAGAAGGTTTCCGCGGTGAGCGCGGGCGTGGCCGATCTGCGGCGCGTCGTCGGGGAGGCGCAGGGGCGCAAGCGTGTGGGCGGGCGCACCGTGCTCTTCATTGACGAGATCCACCGCTTCAACAAGGGACAGCAAGACGCCATTTTGCCGTACGTCGAGGACGGCACGGTGACGCTGATCGGCGCCACCACCGAGAATCCGTCGTTCGAAGTGAACTCCGCGCTGCTCTCCCGCGCACGCGTCTTCGTGCTCAAAGCGCTCGGCGATGACGAGATCGGTGCGCTCGTCGATCGCGCGCTCGCCGATCCGCAGCGCGGTCTGGGCGGGATGCACGTACGGCTCGATCCCGACGCGCGCGAGACGCTGATCGGCTACGCCAACGGCGACGCGCGTTTCGCGCTCTCGGCCCTCGAGTTTGCGGCCGATGCGGCACCCGAGATCGACGGTGCACGCGCGATCGATCGTCGGCACGTCATGGAGGCACTGCAAAAGCGCGGCTCCACGTACGATAAGGGCGGCGACGGGCACTACGATACGATCAGCGCATTCATCAAGAGCATTCGCGCAAGCGACGCCGATGCGGCGATCTATTGGCTCGCCCGCATGATCGACGCGGGCGAAGAGCCGCTCTTTCTCGCGCGCCGTCTCGTGATTCTCGCTTCCGAAGACGTGGGACTCGCCGATCCGCAGGCGATCCAAGTCGCGATCGCCGCGCAGCAGGCCGTGCATTTCGTCGGGATGCCCGAAGGGTTCTACCCGCTCTCGCACGCGACGCTCTATCTCGCGAAGGCGCCCAAGAGCAACAGCGTGGGACGCGCCTACAAGGCCGCGATGAGCGACGTGCAAGAGACCCGCAACGATCCGGTGCCGATGCATCTACGCAACGCGCCGACCGGCTTGATGAAGCAGCTCGGCTACGGTCGCGACTATCACTATGCGCACGACGACTACGGCGTGAAGCAAGAGAATCTCCCCGACAATCTGCGAGGCCGTCGCTATTACGATCCCGGCGAACACGATCTGTAAGATCTAGGGCGCGTCGTCACACCGTTGTGACGATGCGCGTTCGCCGGGCATGAAAACGTTCGCACTTCTGCTCTGTGCGGTATTGGTCGGCGCCGCATCGGCAACGGCTGCACCGGTTCCCGAACGGACCAGCTCTCTGCGCGATCAGCAGTCGGTGAACCTCACCGTCTATAACGATTCGAACGCGCTCGTGCACGATCGACGCCGCATCATGCTGCGTGCGGGACGGAACTCCGTCGCCTGGCGTGACGTCAGCGCGAAGATGGATCCTACCTCCGCGATCCTCGCCTCGCTCGATCCGAACGGCGGCGTGAGCGTGATCGAGCAAAACTTCGATTACGACGTGCTGAACCAAGATTCGCTTCTGCGCAAATACGTGGGAAGCGAGGTGATCGTCGTCCATCCCGCGCGCTTTGCGGGCGAGCGTCCGCGTCGCGAATGGGCGAAGATTCTCAACGTCGACGGCGGCATCGTGCTGCAGTATCGGAATCGCATCGAGACACAGCTCGACGGGTACATCGAATTTCCCCGCGTTCCGCCGAGTCTTCGCGATCGACCGACCCTCGGCATCGATCTGCAGAGCGCGCGCGGCGGTCCGCAGACGCTCGATCTCGCGTACCTGACGCGGGGCTTGAGCTGGTCGGCGAACTACGTCGCCACGATCTCCGCCGATCGCTCGCACATGAATCTGCTCGGCTTCGTCACGCTGACCAACGAGAGCGGAACGAGCTATTCCAATGCGCGCCTGCAACTGGTCGCCGGGAACGTGCATAACGTGCCTCCGTCGTACGCGCTCAAAACGATCGCTCGCGTTACGACCGCGCAAGCCGATGTCTACCGCGTCGGGGCGCGGCAGGAGGATCTCTTCGAATACCACCTCTACACGATGCCCTATCGGACGACCATTCTCGACAAGCAGACGAAGCAGCTCGCGCTCTTGAGCGCGAACGACGTGCCGATCCGCGAGACCCTCGAGCTGCGGGGATCGTCATATTATTATCGAGGCGCACAGCCCGATCTCGGAGCGCGTCTTCCCGTCGGCGTCTATGTCGGCTTCGAAAACAAAGGCGGCCGGCTCGGAATTCCGCTCCCCGCGGGCACGATGCGCGTGTACGAGAACGACTCGCACGGCCTCTCGCAATTTCTCGGCTCGAGCACGATCCCGCACACTCCGCGGAACGATACCGTGCGACTCTATCTCGGCGATGCGTTCGACGTCGTTGCGCGCAAGAAGCAGACCGATTTCAAGTTTCGCTCCACGTGCAGCGCCTCGAGCTCGTACGAGATCGCGCTCGTCAACGGCAAGAGCGCTCCGCAGCGGGTCATCGTCGTCGAGCCCATCCCGGGAGAATGGACGATCTCCGATGCGACCCTTCCGTACGTCAAATCCTCGGCAAGCACCGCAACCTGGAACGTGCCGCTCCCGGCGAACGGCACCACGACGCTGCGGTATACCGCACACGTTCGCTGGTGTCGACGCTGAAGAAAGCGGCAGCCGGAAATCGGCTGCCGCTTCGCCGCGCTCTACTCGGTATCGCCCCGCGTCGAGGTGAACTCCCCGAGCGCATTTCTCGAGAGCGCGTGCGCTTGTCGGCTGTGAGCGTGCCCGCGTTCCGCGTGCCGCTCGGCCTCGTCATCCGGACCCTCCGAATGATGATAGGCGGCTTGCCGATGGTGATGCGCCGCTGCTTCGTGATGACCGGCCGCTTGATGGTGCGCCGCGGCGCGAGCTTCGCCGCCCTTTCTGCCGATCTCTTCGTAAAATGCGCGGTCGTGGGTTGCCGCCTTTGCTTCGCCGGCGCCTCGTGTGATATCGGTCACTTCGGATTCCCTTTCTCGGTCGAGTGAACGTGATATTCAGAGATATCCCGACAGATTCGGATTCACACGCGCAATGCGCTTAACGAGTCTCTCTCCGGTCAAGCGTCGGAGCGCTACATGGAAGCGTCGTCAGCGCTTCTTTTCGGGGACTTTGCCGCCGCGCGCACGTGCTTCGCTCAGTCCGATCGCAATGGCTTGCTTGCGACTCGTAACCTTTTTTCCGGAACGTCCGGATTTCAGCGTCTCGAGCTTCTCCTCGTGCAGGGCACGGGCCACTTTACGTCGCGCCGATTTTCCGTACGCGGTCGATTTCTTGCGCGCCGGTGTACGTTTCTTCTTCGGGGTGCTCTTGCGCGCGCGTGACGTTCGACGGAGCGGCGTCGATGATTTCTTCTTGCGAGTCATAAGCGGGTAGCCTCCTTTCTGCGCGACGTCCGCGTCGTTCCGCGTTCGGCTTTTGCGCCGCCCGTCGCGTTGCGTGTTTCGCTTCGATGTTTGCTCGCTTCCCAATCGGCTCCGATCTCGTCGAGTTCGTCGGACCCGAGATAGGAACGCGCGAGGGAGAAGATCGTGGACTCCTCCTCCTTGACGTGTTGCTTGACGCTCTCGCCGAGAACGAGCAGCTCCGCTTTGAAGCCTTCGTCGGACGTTCGATCCGACTCGAGCATCTGCATGATCGACTTCGCGACCGCGTGTTCGGTGTACGCTTCGAATACGTCCACGCGCTCGTCGCGCTCTTCCGCACATTCGCGAAGGCGGGCGTAAAAGAGCCGCTCTTCGATCGCGAGATGCTGCGTCAAGCGCTCCTTGATCTCGTCCGCGAGCTCGCGTAAGGCGGGATCGCCGGGATCGCATGCCTCGGAGCGATCGATGAGTGCCGCGACTTCGCGGTGCTCCCCTTTGATGATGTCGAGTACGTTCATGGTGTTACCTCGTATGTCGGTGCGCGCACGAAGGCGCGCGCATGGAGGCACCGTACCGACCTGTGTCCGCGATTAAACGTGCGCCCGCGAACGCGCTGCGGGGCGACGATTCCCGGCTCGGCGTGCGAGCGGCCGGAGCGAAAAATAAACGGCCCGGGCATTGCGCCCGGACCGTGTTCCCGTTGCTACTTCTCGGAGTGTGCAATGGAGCTTCGCACAATGGTAGGATACGAAGGCGTGCTGAGAACGTACTGAGATGTATGCCTGATCGAATCTACCTGGATTTTGCCGCTACGACGCCGATGCGCCGCGAGGTTATCGAGGCGATGCTCCCCTATTTTTCGCAGGGGGGCTTCAACCCGAGCTCGCTGCACGCCGAAGGCCGCGCGGCGCGCGCCGCGCTCGACGACGCCCGCGATCGCGTGGCTGCGGCGCTCGGCGTCGCGCGCCGCGAGCTGGTTTTCGTCGGCAGCGGCTCGGAGGCCGATAACCAGGCACTGCTCGGCGCCGCCCGCGCGGCCCGGGATCGCGGGCGGCACGTGCTCTCGACCGCGATCGAGCATCATGCCGTGCTCCACGCGCTCGACGCACTGCGCGACGACGGCTTCGAGGTGACGCTGCTCCCGGTCGACGAGCGCGGCCTGGTCGATCCGGCCGCCTTTGCCGCGGCTCTGCGCCCCGATACGGTGCTCGCAAGCGTCATGCTCGCGAACAACGAGATCGGCGTGATTCAGCCCATCGCGGAGCTGGCCGCGATGGCCCGCGGGCGCGGCGTGCTGTTTCATACCGATGCGGTGCAGGCCGCCGGCTGGCTGCCGGTGCGCCCGGCCGAGCTCGGGGTGGATTTGCTCTCGCTCTCGGGGCACAAGTTCTACGGGCCCAAGGGCGTGGGGCTGCTCTACGTCCGCACGGGAACCCCCCTCACGCCGCTGATTCACGGCGGCGGTCAGGAATCGGGGCGCCGCGCGGGCACCGAGAACGTGGCCGGGATCGTCGCCTTCGCGCGTGCGTTGGAGCTGGCGGTTGAAGGGCAGCCCGAGCGAGCGGCCCGCATCGGAGCGCTTCGCGATCGGCTCGAAGCCGGGCTCCTCGCGAGCGTCCAGGGCGTGCGGGTGAACGGCGGTGGAGCACCCCGGCTGCCGAACAATTGCAACCTTGCCTTCCTGGGTATGGATTCGGAGTCGCTGCTGATGCGGCTCGACCTCGAGGGGGTCGCGGTCTCGGCCGGGAGCGCGTGCACCTCGGGTGCCCTCGAGCCCAGCCACGTGATCGCGGCGCTCGGGAGCGACCCGGAGTGGCACCGGGGTGTTATCCGGTTCTCGCTCGGCGAAACGACGATGCCCGAGGAGATCGACCGGGTACTGGCACTCGTGCCGCGTATAACGGCAGAGTTACGAACGAAAGGTGAAGTGTGACCGGGATGGACTGGAGCATCGTGTTGGACATCGGCGTGGGCGTCGGGGTCTTCATACTCGGCCTCGGCGTGCTCATCGCGATGCTGGCGCTCGCGAAGACGCTCGGGCGCGTGAATCAAACGCTCGACGAAGTCGACAAGCAGATCGCGACGCTCGGCACGCCGATCGGCAAGACGCTCGATCACGTCGGCGGCATCGCGGATACGGCGGATCAGACGCTAGCGAAATTGGGCGGCGTCGTGCAATCGCTCGAAAACGTGGCGGGCTCGGTCTCGCACACCGCCGATCTCGCGAAGGACGCGCTCGTGCCCGCGATCGTGAACGTCGGCGCGACCATCACCGGAGTGAGCGCGGGTTTACGCCGCCTCTTCACGGGAAAGAATGCAAGCGACGAAAGCTAGGAGCAGAACACGATGAATGAAGAGCATCGCGGCGGCGGTTTTTTGGC
>DAHUZB010000021.1 GCA_027306785.1 Vulcanimicrobiota bacterium | reverse complement strand
TGTCGAGCGCGTCTTGCGCGCCGATCAGGCGGGGCAGGCGCTGCGTGCCGCCGGCACCCGGCAGCAGGCCGAGTTTGATCTCGGGCAGACCGACCTTCGTGTCGGCGGTCGCGACGCGGTAGTCGCACGCGAGCGAGAGCTCGAGACCGCCGCCGAGCGCGTTCTTCTGAATCGCGGCGACGTAGATCTTGTTGCTGCGCTCGACCGCCGCGCTCACGTCGCGGATCGTGCGCGTCTCGGGCGTCGGTTCGGTCGAGAAGTCGTTGACGTCGGCACCGGCCGAGAAGATGCCGTTCGCACCGATGAAGACGACTGCTTTGACGCTGTCATCCTTGTCGGCCGCCTCGACGATCGGCACGAGTTCGCCGGATAGCGCGAACGAGAGCGAGTTGACGGGCGGGTTATCGAGGGTGATAACCCGTATGCCGTCTCTATCTTCCGTGCGGATGAATGCCATGGTTACGCCGTCACCGCCATCTTGCGATCGAGTTCGTAGGCATCTTCGGGGAGCGTCATCACGTCGCCCGAGCCGTCGATGATCTGACGCTTGTACCACGCGCCCTGCGAGAGCACGTGCGAGGCGTAGAACTTCGCCGTGGTGATCTTGGCCGCGTAGAACGGGTCTTTATCGCCGCCCGCGATCTTCGCCGCGCAGACCATCGCCGCGCGCGCCATCTGCCAGCCGCCCGCGACCACGCCCCAGAGCTTGAGGTAGGGAACCGAGCACGCGAAGGCCTTGCGCAGATCGCCCATCGCGTTCATGCCGAGCCACTGCGAGACTTCGGCGAGCGTCGCGATGCCCTTGAGCAGCGCTTCGCCGATCGCCTTCACGTCGGCGTTCTCGCTCGCGGCCGCCGCCTTCGCATCGGCCTCCATGCGCTTCATCACCGCGGTCGCCGTCGCGCCCATGTCGCGCACGAGCTTGCGGCCGACGAGATCGAGCGCTTGAATGCCGGTGGTGCCTTCGTAGATCGTCGTGATGCGCACGTCGCGATACTGCTGCGCGATCCCGGTCTCTTCCACGTAGCCCATGCCGCCGAAAATCTGCAGCGCGTTCGAGCAGAGGTCGATCGAGTTCTCCGTGCACCAGCCCTTGACGACCGGAATCATCAGCTCGACGAACGCTTTGTGCTCCTTGCGCACCTTCTCGTCGGGCGCCTTGTGCGCGAAGTCGAGCGAGGCGGCCGTCACGTACGAGAGCGCACGCATGGCTTCGATGTTCGCCTTCTGCCACATGAGCATGCGGCGCACGTCGGGATGCTCGATGATGCGCACCGACTCTTTGCTGCGCGAGGCGACGTCGGTCATCTGCACGCGTTCCTTGGCGTACGCGAGCGACGACTGGAACGCGCGGTCCGCGACCGCGAAGCCCTGCACGCCGACCGAGAAACGCGCCGCGTTCATCATGATGAACATATATTCGAGGCCGCGATTCGCCTCACCGACGAGATAGCCGATCGCGCCCTTACCCTTCTCGCCGAACTTCATCGTGCAGGTCGGGTTGCCGTTGATGCCGAGCTTGTGCTCGATACCCGCGCAGATCACGTCGTTGGCTTCGCCGAGCTTGCCCGCATCGTCGACGAGGATCTTCGGCACGATGAACATCGAGATGCCTTTGGTGCCTTCGGGCGCGTCGGGAAGACGCGCGAGCACGAGGTGCACGATGTTCTCGGCCATGTCGTGTTCGCCGAACGTGATGAAGATTTTCTCGCCGGTGATCAGGTAGTGATCGCCCTCGGGCACCGCCTTGGCGCGCACCTTCGCAAGATCCGAACCGGCTTGCGGTTCGGTGAGATTCATCGTGCCGGTCCACTTGCCCGAAACGAGGTTCGGAATCCACTTCTTCTTCTGGTCGTCGGAGCCGCAGAGTTCGATCGCCTCGATCGCGCCCTGGTTGAGCAGCGGACCGTTCGCGAAGCCGATGTTCGATGCGTTCCACATCTCGAGCGTGGGGCCGAGCAGCAGTTGCGGCAGACCCTGACCGCCGTACTCGGCGGGCACGGGCAAACCGATCCAACCGGCATCGGCAAACTTCTTGTACGCGTCCTTGAAGCCGGGCGGCGTCGTGACCTTGCCGTCGACGAACGTGCAGCCTTCTTTGTCCGCGATTTTATTCAGCGGATCCAGCACGCCGCTCGCAAACGAGCCGGCTTCTTCGAGAATCGAATCGAGCACGTCGGTCGTGTCTTCGAATCCCGGAAGTTTGGCAACGCCTTCAACATCGGCAAGTTCGCGCAAAACGAACTGCATGTCGCGCAATGGGGCTTGATAGGTGCTCATCCTCGTCGTTCTCTTTCCGCTTCTGTAAAGCGCTAGGCAGCGTCAACGTCGTAGAGCTCGCGGCGCAACCGATCGATCGAAGCCGCGAGCATGTCGAGATAGGGAAGCATCCCCGATTTGATCCGATCGAGGCGGGCGCGTCCGGTATCGGTGATCCGGTAGAACCGGCGGGAGCGTTTGGTCGGGTGCTCCCACTCGCCGATGACGAAGCCGCGCTCCTCCAATCGTCGCAACAGCGGGTAGATGGTGTTGGTATTCACCGCGAGCAGTCCGGCGCAGAGCCCTTCGATGCGGGTCATCAGGCCCGATCCGGTGTCGGGTGCGTCGGCGAGCAGGTGCAGCACGAGGACGGGGAAGACCGTCTTCGACTTGATCGGCCCGTTGAGAACCTCGGCCCAGTCGGCCGAGCCCGCCAGCGGCTCGCCTGCTGCTTTCGTCGCCATGATAGATGGAACATTATTAAAACTAATAAGCTCCGATCCTGCAAGGGGGTCGGCGCCGTTTCTTCCTCCCGCGTTCCCGGGGCAGTAATGCCCACATGATACCCCTAGGGCATGGCGCAGCAGCATCCGTCCGTCGCGATCCCCGCCGGCGGCGTTACCCTCGCCGCCGATCTGGAAGGACCGATCGATCCCCACGGTCTCGTGATCTTCGTGCACGGCAGCGGCTCGAGCCGCTTCAGCGGCCGCAATCGCGCGGTCGCGGCCAAGATGCGCGAGGCGGGCTTCGCGACGCTGCTCGCCGATCTGCTCACCCCGCACGAGGACGCGCTGGACCGTATGACCGCGGCGCTGCGCTTCGATATCCCGATGCTCGCCGAGCGGACGCGCGCGATGATCGTATGGGCCGCCGCGCGAGCGCCGTTCACGGATCTGCCGATCGGTCTCTTCGGCGCGAGTACGGGCGCCGCGGCCGCGATCATCGCCGCCGATGCGATGCCGGAGCGCGTGGGCGCCGTCGTCTCGCGCGGCGGACGCATCGACCTCGCCGGAGGCTCGCTCGCGCATCTACGGGCCCCGCTGCTGATGCTCGTCGGCGCGCGCGACGAGCCCGTCGCCGAGCTGCACGAGCGCGTGCTCCCGCAACTGACGTGCGAGCATCGCTACACCGTCGTGCCCGACGCGTCGCACCTCTTCGAAGAGCCGGGAGCGCTCGAGCGGGTCGCGGAACTCGCGGCGGCCTGGTTCGACGAGCATCTCGCGCGCAAGCGCATCGGAGGAGGGGCATGATGCCCGCCCCCGCTCGCTTCCGCGATCGCGCCGAAGCGGGCCGCGAACTCGCCGCGGCGCTCGCGCCGTACGCCGGTCGCGACGACGTGATCGTGCTCGCCTTGCCGCGCGGCGGCGTGCCCGTCGCCTACGAGGTCGCGGCCCGCCTGCGTGCCCCGCTCGACGTCTACACCGTGCGTAAGCTGGGCGTACCCGGACACGAAGAGCTCGCGATGGGCGCGATCGCCGCCGACGGTACCACCGTGCGCGACGACGCGGTCGTGCACGCCGCCGCGATCGATGCGGCGACGTTCGACGCGGTGCGCGAACGCGAGATGCGCGAAATCGAGCGTCGCGAAGCGCTCTATCGGCCGCAGCAGGCTCCGCCGAGCGTGCGGGGTCGCGTCGCGATCGTCGTCGACGACGGGCTCGCGACCGGCGCGACGATGCGAGCCGCGATCGCGGCGCTGCGCGCGCAGCATCCCAAGCGCATCGTGGTCGCCGCCCCGGTCGCCCCCGCCGACACCCGCGCCGAACTCGCGCATCTAGCCGATGAGGTGGCGATCGTCTACGTCCCGCTCTTCTTCCGCGCGGTGGGATTGCACTACGACGATTTCACCCAGACGAGCGACGACGACGTACGCCGCCTGCTCGAACGCGCGCACAGCGATCTTTCTCACTCGCCGACCGCATAGGAGGTCTCGCGTTTCATGGCCACCACCGATCTCGAACTGCACGAAGACGTGCTCGAAGAACTCGCGCTCGATCCGCGCGTCGACGCGGACGATATCGCCGTCGCGGTGAGCGGCGGCATCGTGACCCTGATGGGCACCGTCCCGAGCCTTTTGCAAAAATGGGAGGCTGAAGCGGCCGTCAAGCGCGTCAAAGGCGTGCGTGCGATCGCGAACGACGTACAGGTCGAACTTCCCGGACTGCACATCCGCAACGACAGCGATATCGCGCGCAGCGTCGAGATGCGCCTTTCGTCGAATCAACTGATCCCGAGCAGCGTGCAGACCGTCGTGTCGAACGGACACGTCACGCTCAGCGGCACCGTGCACTGGCACTACCAACTAGAAGAGGCCGCGCTCGAAGTCTTTCGCACCGAGGGTGTGATGGGTCTGACGAATCTGATCGTCGTCGAATCCGAACTCGCTCCGCGCGTCGACGACGTGGAACGGCGCATCCACGGCGAACTCCAACGCACCGCGGATTGCGACGCCAAGCGCGTGCACGTCGCGGTCGAACGCGGCACCGTGCGCCTCTCCGGCTCGGTGCGCACGTGGCTCGAACACGACAAAGCCGTGCAAGCCGCCTGGAGCGTCCCGGGCGTCCGCACCGTCGACGACCTCATCGCCGTCGAACCCGAACGCTAACCACCCCACCGTGTCATCCTGAGCCTGCAATTGTGTCATCCTGAGCCTGTCGAAGGACGAGCCCCACGTGTCATCCTGAGCCTGCAATTGTGTCATCCTGAGCCCGTCGAAGGACGAAGCCCAACGTGTCATCCTGAGCCGGCAATTGTGTCATCCTGAGCCTATCGAAGGATGAGCCAACGCGTCATCGCCCTTCGACAAGCTCAGGGTGACACATGGAAGCTCCGCGTGACACATGGAAGCTCCGCGTGACACATGGGCAGCTCCGCGTGACACATGGGCAGCTCCGCGTGACACATGGGCAGCTCCGCGTGACACATGGGCAGCTCCGCGTGACACATTGGAAGCTCCGCGTGACACATTCGGAACTCCGCGTGGCACATTGGCAGCTCCGCGTGGCACATTGGCTCCGCGTGACACATTCGGAGCTCCGCGTGATTCGTGCGACTAGAGGGGGTCTTCGCTGCGGACGGTGAGCACGGGGATCGTTGCGTCGCGTACCAGTCGCTCGCAGGTGCTTCCCATGAATGCGCGCGCGAGACCTTTGCGTCCGTGCGTGCCCGCGGCGATGAGCGTGGCGTCGAGTTCTTTCGCGAGGGCGAAGATCTGCGTGCTCACGTGACCGCGCAGCATGTGCGTCGATAGGTTCACGCCGTGCGCGGCCCCGATCTCCGTTGCGGCGTGCAGCGCGGTTGCGGCCTCGCGCTCGAGCAGATCGGGAGCATCGGGCGGCGCCTTGGCGAGCCCGCCGGGCGGCATCGCGTGATCGACGACGGCGGCGACGTGAATGTTCGACGTCGACGCGCAGGCGCGCGCGAGATCGATCACCGCGAGCAGCGCGCGTTTGGCCGTGCGCGATCCGTCGAACGCGACGACGATCGTGATCACGGCCGAATCTCCGGATGGCCGATCTCGCCGCCCAGCAGCGCCGCATAGCCGCCGATTGCGAACGCAGCGAATGCCAGGACGATCGCGATCGTGCGCAGCACCGCGCTCGGCGCCGCCCCGCGCGCTTCACGTAGCGCCGCCGTGAGCGCGGCTACGCCCGCCAAGAGGCAGGCGATCAGCGTCGCGCGTCCGGCATCTTCGTGCGGTTCCAGAAAGGCGTGTGCCGCGCCCGGCAGATCTTCGAGGCGTTCCTCCGCGAGCGTTCCGGTCGCGAAGGTCGCGATCGCGGCGAACGCGCCCGCGATCAGCAGCGCATAGGCCGTCATGCGCATAACGCGGGTCGGATACCGTGCATCGATCGCAAGCAGCACGGCGCCGATCAGCGCGAAGTAGAGCGGCGCATGATTGAGGATGAGGTGGAGATGGGGTGCTCCGAGGTTCATCCGATCGATCTCCTTCCGAAACGTGCGGCGACGAGCGCCTTGAACGGCTCGTGCCAGAGCGTGGCGAGCACCGCGATTCCCGCGGCGATCGAAAATTGCGCGGCCGTCGGCGGCGCCACCCGAAAGACCGCGGCCAGCGCGGGCACGTAGAGCATCGCGAGAATGAAGGCAACCGTCGCACCGAGGATCGGGAGCAGCCGCGGATTCTCGGTCAGCGATTGACGCCACAGCGGCTGCGTCGCCGAGCGTTCGGCGAGCACGATCAACATCTCGCCGAGCAGCAACGTCGCAAGCGCGATCCCGCGCGCGTGCTCTTCGCCGAGCTGCGCATCGAGCGCATAGATGTAGAGCCCGATCGTCGCGAGGACGAGCGTCACGCCGAGACTCATCGGTCGCAGCCAATCGCCGCGCCGCAGCAGACCGGTCGCGCCGCCGCGCGGCGCCTGCGTCATCACGTCCTCGCCGCCCGGATCGTTCTCGTAGACGAGCGCCGAGGTGGGATGCACGATCAATTCGAGGCAGACCATGTGCACCGGCAGCAACAGCAGCGGAATCCCGAGTGCCGGGATCACGATCGCCGCGATGATGAGCGGGAGGTGGAACGCATTGAGATACCGGAACGCACGCCGCAGATTGCGGAAAATGCGGCGACCGCCTTCGACCGCCGAGACGATGGTGGCGAAATCGTCGTCGAGGAGCACCAAACCCGCCGCGGCGCGCGCCACGTCGGTTCCGCGCTCGCCCATCGCAACGCCGATATCCGCCTCGCGCAGCGCGAGCGCATCGTTCGTACCGTCGCCGGTCATCGCCACCACGTCGCCGCGAGCATGAAGCGCGCGCACGATGCGCAGCTTCTGCTCGGGAGCGATGCGTGCGAAGATGCGCGCGCGCTCGAGCGCGCGTACCAACGCCGCATCGTTCATCGCCTCGAGCGCTTCGCCGGTGATCGTCATCTCGCTGCGCAGCCCCAAACGGCGTGCCGTCGCCTCCGCGGTCGCCGGATGATCGCCCGTCACCATCAGCACCGTGATCCCGGCGCGATCGCACGCGGCGATCGCCGCCGGAACGTCTTCGCGAATCGGATCGTGAAAGGCGATCAGTCCGCAGAGCGCAAGATCGTGCTCGTCGCTCGTGCGGTCGCCGTCGGGCTCCGCGCGGCGCGCACGCGCGACCGCGATCACACGCATGCCTTCGGCCGCGAGCCGCTCCGTCTCGCGCGCGGCGACGGCGCGCGGCGCCTCGTCCCCGCCGAGCATCGCGAGTGCCTCGGGTGCTCCTTTGGAAACGATCAGAACGCCCGAGCCGTCGCGCCAGGCCTTCGTCGCGCGCCGGTGCATCGCATCGAACGCGTACGACCGCTGCGCGCGCTCGCGTTCGAGCACCGCGACGTCCACGCCGTGGGCCGAAGCGTAGCGTAAGATCGCCTGATCGAGCGGATCGAACGGCCGCGGCTCGCACGCGCGCACCGCCGCCGCGAGCAGTTCCTCATCGGACGAGCCCTCGAACGCGAGCGGCTCGGCAACCTCCAGCCGTCCGTAGGTGAGCGTGCCGGTCTTATCGACGCAGATGACGTTCGCCGCCCCGAGCGCTTCGACACTCGCCAAGCGACGAACGAGCGCGCGCTGCTTCGCCAACCGCCACGCGCCGAGCGCCAAATAGAGCGTGTAGACGGCGGGAAGTTCTTCCGGCAGCGCGGCCATCGCGAGACTCACCCCCGCGATCAGCGCCGCCGCGAGCAATTCGCCGCGCGCGCGTTCGAGCACGACCACGCCGACGCACAGCACCAACACGCCCGCGCCGATCTGATAGACCACGCGGTGAATGGCGCGTTCGATCGGCGTTGCCGCGACGTGCATCTCCGACATCAACCGGCCGATGCGTCCGTATCGCGTCGCGGCCCCCGTCGCGGTCACCAGCACCTCGCCGCGTCCGCTGCGCAGCGCCGTACCCGCGAAGACCGAACCGAGTCCCGGCTCCTTGACGAGCGGCTGCGACTCGCCGGTCAGCGCCGACTCATCGACGATCAGCGGATCGCCGCCCACGAGCACACCATCCGCGGCGAAGACGTCGCCTTCGTGCACGAGCATCACGTCGCCCGGCACGAGTTCGCGCGCATCCACGACCAGGTCGCGCGCGCCGCGCCGCACGCGCGCCGTCGGCAGCGCGATCTGCTTGAGCGCTTCGAGCGCGCGCTCCGAACGATGCTCGAGCACGAAGGTTACGAGAAAGATCGGCGGGAGCGCACCGAAGGCGACGATCGCGTCGAAGCGATCGCCGAGCGCGACGTACGTTGCACCCGCAACCAGCAAGAGCACGACCATCGGATCGAGGAAAAAGCGCAGCACCCACGTCCAGGCAAACCCGCGGCGCTCCGGCACGAGCACGTTGCGTCCGTAGCGTTCGAGACGGCGTGCCGCCTCGTCGTCGTCGAGCGGTCGTGCCTCGCGTACCGCCGCTCGCACCTCGTCCGCACTCAGCATCGCATCATCGTAGCGCATCATGAAGAATGACTAGCGAACGCGCGTACCTTCGGTCACGCGGTCGCTCGGTCGGAGAATCACGCGCATACCGGGCGCGAGGCCGCCGAGCACTTCGCTCTCCGCGTCGCTCTGCCGCCCGATCCGCACGATACGCCGCCGCGCGGTGCCTGCATCATCGACGAAGACGCACCATGCATCCTCGCAGCGAAAGAGCGCCGACGACGGCACGCGCACGACCGACGCGCTCGACCAGGTGGTGATGCGAACCTCGAGGCGATAGCCGTCGCCGAGGGCGCCCGGATCGTCGAGAAACGCACCGATCACGTTCACCCGCTGCTCCTCGATGCCGAGCGCCGAAATCTTCGTATATCCGGCGGGTTCGATAGTGCGTACCCGCGCGCGCGGATGGCGGTCGTCCGCACCGCGCACGATCGCGATCGGATCGCCCGGATGCATCCGTACGGCGTCCTGCGAGAGCACGTCGCAGACGATTTCGAGACGCCGCGGATCGCCGATCTCGAGCAGCGGCGCACCAGCGGCGACCACCTGCTCGCTGCGTTCGACGACCCGCAGGATCGTACCGGAGACGGGGGCCCGAATCACCGTGCGCGCGGCGCGGTCTTCCAACTCGCGCAGTTGCGCGCGGATGCTCTCTATCTCGGCCGCATACATTCGTTTGAGATACTCGGGATCGCTGCGCTTGGCGCGCGTCTCCGCGAGCACCGCGCTCGCGGCTCGGATCTGCGCTTCCGCCGCACGGGCGCTCGCGTCGGATGCGTGCAGGGTGCGCTCGGCCGCAACGACGGCCAGCCGCGCGGCCTCCACCCGCGCGCGCGATTCGTAGCCGCTGCGTTCCAACTCGCTCGTGCGCCGTTCATCGCGCTGCGCCTGTTCGTACGCCGCGCGCGCTTGCGCGACGCGTTCGCGCGCCGCCGACGCCGACGCCTCCGATGCGGCGACGGCGGCCTGCGCCTGCGCGATCGCCTCGCTCTTCGGGCGTAGCGTCTCGACGCCGGCCTGCTGTTCGCGCAGTGCCTCGATCTGCGCGAGCGCCTGCGCGACCGCCGCGTTCTGCGGCAACGGGTCGATTCGTGCGACGATCGCTCCGCGCGCGACGCGATCGCCTTCACGCCATGCCATCCGCGCGACCCGGCCCGCGAACGGTGCCTGCACCACGTATCGCTCGCGCACGCGCGTCTTTGCCTCGGCGTCGACGCCTTCGGCGAGCGGGCCGCGCGTAACCGTGCCGAGCTCCACCGGCACCGGTCGCGGTCGCAGCATCCACGCGCCCCCCGCGAGCAGCGCGAGCACGAGCGCTCCCGTTACGATCGTCGTGCGTTTCATTCGACCGCCTTCAGCACCGCTTGGAGATCGAGCTTCCGCATCTCGGATGCGAGCGGCACGCTCGAGAGTAGCGCGCATGCCGCCGCGACCGCGGCGGCGAAGGCGTAGCTCGCCGGGGTCACGACCACGGGCAGCCGATAGACGTCGGTCTCGTAGAACGGCGCGAGCGCGAGGCAGAGCGCATAACCGATCCCCCAGCCGAGCGGTACCGCCGCAGCCGCGAGCACGGCGAGTTCGCCGAAGACGAGCGTCGCGATCTCACGCTGCGAGTAGCCGAGAATCCGCAACGTCGCGAGCTCGCGCGCGCGTTCGGAGAGCACGATGCGACCCGCGTTGTAGATGACGCCGCACGCGATCGCGGCCGCAAAGCCGATGAGAAACGCGATCGAGATGCCCATCGACTCCGCGATCGTGCGTTCGAACTGCTGCAGCATCGACTCGCGATAGGCGATCCCCGCGATGAGCGGGAGCCCCTTCGCGCGTCGATCGAACGCATCGAGCGCGCGTGGATCGACCGCGAGATAGGCGCCGTTGATCGTGCGATCCTCGTCGAGCAGGCGGTGCAACGCGTCGTCGTTCATGTACGCGTTGAGTCCGAGCACATCGTCGATGACGGCGGCCACCGGCACGGTGCGTACGATCCGCCGTCCTTCGAGCACCTCGAGCGTGACCGCTTCGCCCGCCGTGATGCCGAGCAGCCGCGCCAGTTGCGCGCTGAGGAGCAATCCGCGAGGCGGCACGCGATGCGCGACGAGATTGCGATCGGTGATGCGCAGCAGCGGACTCGGATCGGGCAGTCCGAGCAGCGCGACCCGGCGCGATCGATGACCGGCTCGCAGACGAACCGCGAGCGCGCGGAACGGCTCGACCGCGCGCACGCCCGGGAGCGCCGCGAGTTCATATCGTGCGCTTGCCCGCACCGGACGCGAAAAGGTAAGCGTCACGTCTTCGCGTTGGATCGTGCGAAACTGCAGATCGATCATGAACGCGATCGCATCGCTGCCGTAGCGGCCCACGACGAGCATCGCGACGCCGAAGGCGATCGCGAGCACCGTGCCGAGCGCCGTCCACGAACGCCGCTCCAGGTTGCGCGCGATCATGCGCGCGGCGAGCGGCAGAGAAGCGGCCGCGCCCAGGCGCTCGAGCAGGGTCGCGCGGTAGAGCGGCGGTGAGGGCGGGCGCATCGCCTCCGCGGGAGCCAGCCGCGCGGCGCGAACCATCGCGATCGCGGTGCCCGCGAGCGCCGCCGTACACGCGATCGCCGCGGCTTCCGCGACGATCGCCGGATGCAGCCGATATGCCAAGAGCGGAAAATGGAAGAACCGCGTGTAGATCACGGTCAAGCGCAAGCCGAGCCATGCACCGAGAAGCACGCCCGCCGCGACCCCTACCGCCACGACGAGGATCACCAGTTTCGTGTAGTGGCGCAGCAGCGTGAATGTATCGATGCCGAGCGCCTTGAGGATCGCGATCTGCTCGCGCTGCGTCGAGACGAGACGCGACACCGCGATATCGAGCAGAAAGGCCGCGATCCCGAGAAAGACCGCGGGAATGAAGACGGCCTGCACGCGCAGTTGCGCGATCTCGTCGCTGAGGAATCGGTGCGAGGCTTGATCGCGAGCGCCGTATGCACCGGTCGAGCCGTACGGGGCGAGGATGCGGTCCATCGCCGCGATGACCGCATCCGCATCGGCGGGCGCCGTGCCCACGACGACGTCGTTGAACGCCCCGGTCAGATCGAAGGCCGCGGCGAGCGGTTTGCGCGCCGCCCAGATCACACCGAAGTGTCGATTGTCCGGCCAGACGTCGGCCGCTCCGCGAATCTCATAGACGTACTCCGGCGAGAGCGCGATCCCGACGATGCGCAAGCGCCGGTAGCGCCGATTGATGACGGCGGCGAGGCGATCGCCGACACGCAAGCCGTTCGCGCGCGCGAACGCTTCGCTCACGAGCACCTCGTCGCTCGCGCCCGGACGCAGCATGCGTCCCTCGCGCAGGTAGAGATCGTCGAGCGCCGGCCGTCCCGTCTCGGGGATCGAGATGAGGCGCGCCGTGATGCCGTCGGTGCGCCCCGGAAGATCGACCACCACGTCGGCGACCACGCGCGTCTGCACGGCGCGCACGCCCGGAATCGCGGCGATGCGCGCGGCAACGCTCTCCGGCGCGCGCGTGAGCGAGGCGAAGACGCGGCCGAACCGATAGGTCTCGTAGTAGCGGGTCTGCGTGAGCGAGAGCGAGTCGTATACGCTCTGCATCGCAACGAAGGTCGCTACCCCGCACGCCACGATCACCACGATCGCGCCGAGCGTTCCTCGCCACGCGACGAGATCGCGCAGCAGCTTGCGGTCGAGGATCACCATTCGATCTCCGCCGGAGCGGCCTTCGCCGCGTTGCAGGCGACGCTCGCGATGCCGCCGCTGTGCAGCGTGATCACGCGATCGGCGATCCGCGCGATCGCCGCGTTGTGGGTGATGATCGCGGTCGTCGTGCCGAGTTCGGCGTTTGCGTGCACGAGCGCTTCGAGCACGAGCTTTCCGGTCGTCGCATCGAGCGCGCCCGTCGGCTCGTCGCAGAGCAGACAGTCCGGTCGCTTCGCGATCGCGCGCGCGATTGCCACGCGCTGCTGCTCGCCGCCGGAGAGCTGACTCGGAAAGTGGTTGCCGCGCTCGCTCAATCCGACCAGCGCGAGCGCGTCGAGCGCGCCCATCGGATGCGGCACGAGTTCGGTGACCAGTTCCACGTTCTCGAGCGCGGTCAGACTCGGGATCAAATTGTAAAATTGAAAGACGAAGCCGATGTGCTCGCGGCGGAAACGCGTGAGCTCGTCGTCGCTCGCGCCGGTAAGCCGATGATCGCGGAAGATCACCTCGCCCGCGCTCGGGGCGTCCAGCCCGCCGAGGATATTCAAGAGCGTCGACTTGCCGCTTCCGGACGGACCGAGCAAAACGACGAGCTCACCCGCGTAGAGATCGAGATCGATGCCGCGCAACGCGGCGACGTCCACCTCACCCATGCGGTAGACCTTGCGCAAGCCGCGCGCGTGAAAGACGACGGCCCGGCGTTCCGAGCTCTCGTCAGACGCGGTCGGCTGCGCGTAGCGCACTGATCGCATCGGCAATGTCGTCGAGCAGCACTTTGGCGGTGCGTTCGGCGATCAGGTGACCGATGGTGGCATCGAACGCGGCGCCGACCACCGTGCCGAGCGGCGGTTCGTAGGTGCCGTCCAGCTCCAGGTAGGAGCAGCTCGGATCGTCCTCGGACCACAGGATCAGCCGTCCGTGCAGATCGGGGAAGGGGCCTCCGCCCGTCGGCGTCCACTCGACCGCATAGACGTCGTTGAGATTCTGCTCGTCGCGGGTGCGCATGATGCGTGCATCCACGCCGCGCTCCAACTGCACGCCGATCGGCAGACCGAAATCCGCAAGCGGAACGTGCAGCGGCAGACGAACCACGCCGTCGCCGTCGCGACGGGCCTCGAAGACCGCGGGGAGCAGTCGCTCCGCGTCGCCCTGCGGACAATCCAGCGCAACGGTTGCGCGAACTCGTTCCATGGATATCCTCCCTCTCGCAGAGCGTACCCGCCGACCGGGACACACTGAAGAAGGCGCACGGAAGAGTTTTTCACTATCTCTTCACGGGCGAGCCGTAGACTGCGCACAACGACACACGCTCGACGCGACCGCGATATCGCCTGAAACTCGTTTTCGCGCGTCGAGCTTTGCTAAGGAACGGCAGGAGCGCATGACCGCAGTACTCGACGAGACCCGGCTCTCGAAGAATCATCGACTCGTTTATGAAATCGTTCAAGAACAGGGCCTGGGTCGCCATCTCCCGATGTCCGAACTCTACGAACTCGCGCGCACGCGTCGCCCGGGTATCGGCTTCACGACGGTCTATCGGGCGTTGACGCGGTTGCGCGATCTGGGCCTCGTTTCCGAACTCGCGCTGCCCGGCGCGGACAGCGCCTACTACGAAATCGCCGGACCCGAGCATGCGCACTTCCGCTGCACCGAGTGCGGACACGTCGACAACGTGAAGTTCACGCTGCCGCACGAGGTGTGTGCGCGTATCGCGGGCGAGCTCGGCGCTCAGGTTACCGGCGCCGACGTCAGCCTGCACGGACGCTGCCATGCGTGCGCTACCGCAAGTATCGCGAGTTGACAACTACTTCTCTAGCTCTTCGCACCGCTTGCTTACAGTTAGCGCCATGACGACGCTCCTCCAACGCTACTACCTGCACTGCCCCTACGGTCGCGCGCGCCTGCACCTCAACGACGTGCTGCGCGAGCTCGCGACGACGGGCGAGCGGCAGATCATGCGCCTGCGCGTCCCGATCGATCTCGACGGATCGGGAACGTCGGGTCTCCAAAAGGATGTCGTCGTGCAGTACGGCGAGGGTGTCGATCCGCTCCACTTCGACCAGCCGTGGACGGTGCAGTGGACGCCGCACGGCGGCGGCGCCTATCCCGATTTCGAGGGAACGCTGACCGTACGCGCCGACGAAGATTACAACTCGTGCATCCTCGAATTGCAGGGGCATTACGAGCCCCCGTTCGGCATGGTCGGCGCCGCTTTCGATGCGGTGCTCGGTTCCCGCATCGCGTCGGCGACCGCACGCGAGTTTCTCCGCCGCATCGGGCGCGACATCGAGACGCGCTACCGCACGGAAGAGCACGAGAAAGGGCACGCATCGTGAGCAGACAGAACGTCGAGATCCTCGTTCCGCTGCAACTTCCCGCCGCCGAAGCGCGCGACGAGGCGTTGCGCGTGCTCGAGGGCGTGGCGAAGGGCACGCATCCCTACGAACACGTGATGCTCACCATGGGCATGCGCGATCTGCACATCCCGCTCGAGGGTGTGCTGAGCGTGCCGGTCGCCGCGAGCGTCGAGCCCCGACCGATGCGCTGGGAGTGCCGTCTTCAGCTCGAAGCGGAGCACAACCGGCAGCTCTTTCCGCGCTTCGACGGCACGCTCACGATCACGCCGAACGGCGCGCACGAGAGCGAGCTTTGGCTGCAAGGGAGCTACGAACCGCCGCTCGGCGCGTTCGGGATCGGGGCGGATGCCACGCTGCTTCACGGCGCCGCGGAGAACAGTCTGCGCGGATTTCTCACCTGGCTCGGCGCCGAGGTGACGCGCCTGGTCGAGACGCACGAACGCGACGCGATGCACGCGGCGCGCCGCATGCATCCCTAGCCGACGACGACCGGCAGCCGAATCTTCAACATGCGCTGCAGCGCGCCGAACGATCCCGACGATGCGTCGCGGATCGCGATCGCGAGCTGATTGTCGCCGGCCTGCGGCGCGCTGATCTCGACCGAGCCGCGCGGCGGCGCATACCGCACCGCATCCACGAGCGCCTTGCGGATCATGCGGTGAATCTGCGCCGCGTCGCCGTGACACTCGACGGGCGCCTCGCGCCGATCGAAGAGCACGCGCACGCTCTTGGCGCCCGCGAGCCCCGCGCTCGCCGCGATATTGGCCTCGATGATCTCCGCGAGCGCGACGAGATCGCTGCCCACGTCCTGCGCGTCGTTGCGCGCCGGAATGCGCCGCAGATCGTCGAGCAGTGCGCCGACCGATCGCAGCGATCGCACCACCGCCTCCAAACGCTGCGGGGTCGCCTCCACCACGCCGTCGGCCATCCCTTCGAGATTTGCCTGCGCGATCGAGAGCGCGTTGCCGATCTCGTGGCGGGTCACGGCGACGGCGCGCGCGCGCGCCTGTTCTCGCTGCTCCAGATCGCAGATCAGCAAAAAGAGCCGCCCGGCGACGGCATCGTCGAGCGGTTCCAAGAGGCGTTTGGCGTCGTCGAACTCGTGCATCATCGCGAGATCGAGGCAATGCAGCACGATATCGCGATCGTCGCGATCGATCACGGCTTCTTCATCTTGTAGCCGACCCCGTACACCGTGAGCACGTACTCCGGCTCCTGGGGATCGGGCTCGATCTTCTTGCGCAGGTTGTTGATGTGGCGATCCAACGTACGCTCGAAAATCGAGCCGTCGTCGTGCAGATGATCGAGCAGCTGCGCGCGGGTGAAGACCTGACCCGGGTGCTCCGCGAGCACGGTGAGAATGCGAAACTCCGAGGGCGTGAGCGTGACCGCTTTGCCGCCCACGCGCACTTCGTGAGCGCCGATATCGATCTCCAGCGATCCGATACGCATCCGCGCCGCCGGATCGGAAGCGCCGTTGCCGACCGTACCCGCCGCCCGCCGCATGACCGCCCGCACGCGGGCGACGACTTCGCGCGCCGAGAACGGCTTCGTGATGTAGTCGTCGGCCCCGAGCTCGAGCCCGACGATTCGGTCCACCTCTTCGGCCCGCGCCGTGAGCATGATGACGGGAATGCCCCGCTCCTGCACCGAGCGCAGAATATCGAGTCCGCTGCCGTCGGGCAGCGTGATATCCAGGATCAGCAGATCGGGGAGCCCGCGTTCCAGCTCCTCCGACGCCGATGCGACCGTCTCGCGAACGATCGGCTCGAAGCCCTCTCGTTCGAGATAGGCGCCCAGCACCTCGCCGATCTGCGGCTCATCGTCCACGATCAAGATGCGCTTCACCCTGCTGGGCTTAGGTGTCGCGGGAATCCGTCCCTTCGCACGACGTTCCCAAACGCTTCACGGCAGCAAGCTAGCCTGGCATCGCTAGCCATTTTTTTGCTCTTTCGGAGGTTTTCTTGCCGGTGAACGACCACGACGACGATCGCGATCCGCCGCTCCCGGGAACGTTGCGTTTCGTTCTCGTGATGGCCGCGGGCTTCGCAATCGGCTGGTTCATCCTCTATTTCACGATGCTGGGGCGCTGGTAATATGCACATTCACCGTTACGAGCGCATTTGGATCACGATCGGCGTCGCAATGCTGCTCGTATTCCTCGGCGCGATCGGCTTCGCGTCGGTCGCCGACAACATCAATCCGCCTTCGGGCATGCAGGCCATCGATCCGACCAAGGTCGCGGAGACGCCGCCGTTCGATAAACCCGGACTGCGGCAGATCGGCGATCATCGCTACGAGGCCTATTACGTGGCCCAGGTCTTCCAATTCACGCCGAACGATCTCAAGGTTCCCGTCGGCAGCACGGTCTCGTTCTACGTGACCAGTCCCGACGTCGTTCACGGCTTCTTCGTTCCCGACACCGACATCAACATGATGGTCGTGCCGGGCTGGGTGAACACCACCACCCACACGTTCACGAAACGAGGCACCTACTTGCTCATCTGCCACGAATACTGCGGCATCGGACATCAGAACATGTTCGGAAAGATCGAGGTGTACTAACGCGATGACACACGCTGCAGACCGTCAGATGCGCTCCGAGAATCGCCTCGTCATCGCGCACATTTACACCGGGACGACCGCCTTCGTCCTCGGCGCACTCTTCGGCTTACTTCAAGTCTTCTCGCGCGCCGACGCCATTCAAACGCCGCCGTGGTTCGACTACTACCGCATCCTCACCACGCACGGGGTGCTGATGGCGCTGGTCTTTACGACCTTCTTCATCACCGGCCTCTCGACGTTCGTCACCTACCGATCGATCCCGCGCGAGAAGCGCGGCGTCGCGCTCGGGTGGCTCGGCTGGTGGGTGATGCTGATCGGCACGCTGATGGCCGCCTTCGAGATCCTGGCGGGCAACGCGACGGTGCTCTACACGTTCTATGCGCCGCTCAAGGCGAGTCCATGGTTCTACATCGGCGCCGCGCTGCTGATCGTCGGCACGTGGATCGTGGCGGTCGACATCTTCCGCAACGTCCTCTGGTGGCGGCGCGAGCACCGCGGCGAGCGCATCCCGCTCCCGGCCTTCTGCTCCGCGACCACCTTCCTGATGTGGTGGATCGCGACGCTCGGCGTGGCGACCGAAGTGCTCGGATTCCTCGTGCCGTGGGCCTTCGGATGGACGCCCGGCATCAACGTGATGATCTCGCGTCTGCTCTTCTGGTACTTCGGGCACCCGCTCGTGTACTTCTGGATCATGGGCGCCTACATCGCCTGGTACAACATCGTGCCGACGTACTACAAGGGCAAGCTCTTCTCCGATTCGCTCACGCGGCTCACGTTCATCATGCTGCTGCTGCTCTCGACGCCGGTCGGTATCCATCACGAATTCCTCGAGCCGGGCATCGCGGACCGCTGGAAGATGCTGCACACCGTGCTCACCTACGGCGTCGCGATCCCGTCGTTCCTCACCGCCTTCGCGATCTTCGCCTCGTTCGAACTCGCGGCGATAAAGCAAGGCAAAAAAGGCTTTTGGGCCACCGCGCTCTCGCTGCCGTGGGATAATCCCGCCTTCGCGGCGACCGGCTACGCGATGCTGCTCTTCATCCTGGGCGGTTTCGGCGGTCTCGTGAACGCGTCGTACAACATGGACCTGCTCGTGCACAACACGATCTGGATCGTGGGGCACTTCCACGTGACGGTCGGCGGACCGGCCGCGCTCACGTTCCTCGGCACCGCCTACTGGATGATTCCCAAACTCACCGGACGCCAACTCTGGTCGAAGAGCTGGGCGCTCTGGCAGGCGCGCCTGTGGTTCGTCGGTATGCTCGTGATGTCGATGGCGATGCACCTGGTCGGCCTGATGGGCGAACCGCGCCGCACCGCAAGCGTGGACTACCTGGGATCGAACATCGCGCACACCTGGCTTCCGTACAATCTCGTCGCGGCAGCGGGCGGTACGATTCTCTTCATCAGCGCGATGATGTTCGCCGTCGTCGCGATCGGAACGCTCGTCGTCAATCGCAAGACCGAGTCGATGGAGGCGGAGTTCTCCGAGCCGTCGCAGGTGTCGGGGCCGACGCCGAGCTATCTGGATCGTATCTTCCGCTGGGGCGTCGTCGCGCTCGTGCTCGCCGTGCTCGCCTACGCGGGACCGATCGCCGAACTGATACACAATCCGGGCTTCTTAGCACCGGGAATGAGGACGTGGTGACATGTTTACCTCGATACTCGTCGCCGTCGATGCATCGGAGGCCGCGCAAGCGGCCCTCCGACACGCCTGCGATATCGCCAAGACCTACAACGCCAAGCTCACGCTCGTGAACGTGGTCGACGTCTCCAAACTGCTCGCGGTTGCGGGATACGAAACGCCGTATCCGGTGGACGCGATCGAGATCATGCGCAAAGACTCCGCCCAGATCCTGAGCGAAGCGTGCGCGACCTGCGGTGAGACCGGCATCACGCCCGCCACGCAGACCGGCGAAGGCGACGCGGTGGAAGAGATTCTGGGTACCGCCGAGCGGATACACGCCGACTTGATCGTGCTCGGCACGCACGGCCGCAAGGGCCTCTCGCGGCTCTTCATCGGCAGCGTCGCCGAAGGCGTGCTGCGGCGCGCCGGAGCACCGGTGCTCGTCGTGCGCCAGTAGCGGCGCTACTGCAGATCGAGCGTGGCCGCCGCACTGCGGCCGAAGGCTTCGGGCGCGTCGAGCAGATAGGCTCGCGCGCCCGGCCAGCGATACGTTCCCGGCGTCACCGAACGCACCAGGTAATGCATTTCATAGATGCCCGGCGAGAGCGCCGCGGCGAACGCGGTCACCCGATCGCGATAGATCTGCCGATCCGAGAGCACCCAATCGTCGCTCTGCGGCACGAGCGACTGCGGCGACGTTACGAAGCTCGCGTCGATCGCTTCTAATCCGGCGGGCAGCGGATCGTCGATCACCACGCGGCTGACCGGATGATCGACGATCACCCGCACGCCGATATCGTACACGTGCCCGCTCGTGAGATCGACGGGCTGCGCGAGCGGCGCGAGATCCATCACCGCAAGCGGCGCGCTCGCGCCCGCATCGCGCACCGTGCGCGTGACGCGCATCGCCGAGAGTGCGCCGGGTGCGTTCGCGGCGACCGCGTACGTGTAGCGCACCAGGTAGTGCGCGAGGCCGCCCGATGACGTCACCCGCAGCGACCCGGCGCGCAGCGACCCGGCGCGCAGCGACGGCGCATCGAACGTGAAGCTGCGTGAAGCCGCCTGCGCGCCGAACGCGGCGCTCGCGAGCACACGGCCGTTCACGCTGACGCTCGCACGAAGCGGTGCCGGATGCTCGGTCGCCGCAAAGGCAACGAGTGCGCGCAGCGCCGAGGCGGCGGCATCCATCGTGGGCCATCCGCACCCGCAGGACTGATGTGCGAGCGCGCGCGCCGCACCGTCGGTCGCGCTCGAAGGCGCACCGCGCTCGATGAGCAACTGCAGCATCTGCGCCTGCGCGATCGGCAGCGCGTCGAGCCACGCCCAGGGATCGCGCTGCTGTACCGTCGCGTAGCGTCCGGTCATGTACACGTTCTGCTGCAAGTCGTCGGCGAGCCGCTCCCCCTGCGCGCGCAGCCCGGGCGTCGCGAGCAGGTAACGCGCGAGCCGAATGCGCGCGGCGGTGCCGAGATGCGCTGCTTGCGCCTCGATCTCCGGTACGAACGCGCTCGTGCGTTCGCCGTCCGCCGCGAGCGCATCGAGCATCGCTAAGCGCAGGCGCGCCTTGCAGAGCGCATCCGTACACCAGCGGTAGCGGCCCGGATTCGCCAGCGTCTGCGAGGCATACGCCGCGGCCCGCGAGCGCATTCCGGCATCGACCGCGACGCCATGGGCACGCGCGAACGCGAGCGCGCGCAGCACGTAGGCGCTCGCGAACGGATCGCTCTCGCGGGCGTCGCGATAGAAGCCGAAACCGCCGTCGCTGCGTTGGAGCCGCGCAAGCAGCGTGAGCGCGGGGCCGATCTGCGCGCGAGCCGTCGTCGCTTCTCGGTCGGCCGCGGCGTAGCGCGGTGCCAGGGCTTGCAGCGCGGCGGCGACCGTCAGGCGCGACGCCGCCTCGCTCGCGAAGGGGAGCGGATCGTCGCGCAGCATGCGCGCGAGCGGCGCGACGAACTGCGGCACGGCCGAATTGGCGAGTTCGATCGTCACGCTTCCCGGCCGATCGAACGCGACCGGCACCTCGACCGACGAGGAGGTCGCGCCGCTCTCGATCGTCGATTCGGTGACCGCGCGATCGCGAATCTCGAACGGAATCTCGAACGCATCGCTCGCCGCACCGAGCGCCGCGCGTACCGCGATCGCGGCGGGACCGGGTGAGCCCACCGTCACCGGAACGCGCACGGCGGAGATGCCGAGCGGCGCGTTCGGCTGCGAAGCGCGGCGATGCGGATCGCCCGTCGCAAAGCGCAGCGCGCCGGCCACCTGCATGACGAAATCGAGCGCACCGCCCGCGCCGGTCTGATTCACGATGGACGCACCGGCATCGAAGGTATCGCCCGGCCGCGCAAACTGCGGCACGAGCGCGTTCGCCATCAGCGGAAGCGTGCTCACGAAGGTTGCATCGCTCGTGCCGAAGCGGCGGTCGTCGTCGGCGATCGCGACGGCCATCACCCGCCACGTCGTGAGGTCGTCGGGCAGCTTGAACGCGACCGCGGCATGCCCCTCCGCATCGGTGAGCGCGCTGCCGTAGTAGGCGAGCGGCAGAAAATGCGTGCGCACGCGCGTGCTCGCCGCTCCCGCGAGAAATCCGCCGCCGTACCCGAAGCCTTTTTCCACCGGTGCCTGCTGCGTTTGCAGCGTGACATTCTCTCGATTGTCGGAGAAGCGCGTGGCGATCGGTTGATCGGCGAAGACGGTCGTAACCAAGTCGGGCAAACGGTACCCGCTCAGTTGGAGCACCGCGTCGTTGACGGCCATCGCGATGATCTTGCCCCGCACCGGACGTCCGCTCGCATCGCGCAGGCTGAAGGCGACGCGCTGCTCGGCGCCCGGCGCCACGTTCGCGTGCTCCGGGGTGATGCCGAGCTTCAGATACCGATCCGCGAGATCGATGTTGAAGGGAGCGAGGCCGACGCGTGCGATGCTGTCGAGCGTACCCGGTCGCACCTGCGCGAGCGGCTTCCCGCGGCGCACCACGATCGCTTCGAGCGCGGCATTGGGAAACATGGCGGGCGTGATACGAAACGATGCATGCGGTACGCCCGACACGTCGTGCAGCGTGATGCGCGAGATCACGTCGTTGCGCACGACCGCGAGGTACACGTCGGCGTGCTTGTACGGCGATCCGATCACGGCGGTCGCGAGATCGCCGATGCGATACTTCTTCTTATCGAGCGTGACCGTCACGCTCGCGGTGTCCTGCGAGCCGAGGTCGGCCTCGTTCGCCCCGAACGCGAAGACTTGCAGATCGGTCGCGCTCGCGTCGCCGCGCGCGTTGCCGAAGTTCGCGCGTACGCGGTACGAACCGGCCTCGGTCGGTGTGAGGTGAGAGACGACCGGAGCGTTCGCGCTCACCACGTCGTCGCGAGCGACCGTCGTATACGCGATCGCCTGCTGCGCGCTCTCGCCGCCGTCGACCGCCTGCGAGGCCGACGTGTACGTCATCTTCTGCAGTTCGAGATGCACCGAACGCCCGGCGATCGGCCTGCCGTCGGCGTCGGTGACGATCACGCGCACCGGCATCGGTGTGCCCGCGGCACCAACGGAATCGGAATCGAGACCGATCGCGGCGTCGGTCGGAAGCGCGAGCAGCGTCTGCGCGTTCGAGACGGAGAGGTGCGAGACGTCGCTCGCGTCGACCTCGACGCTGTAGCTCAGCGGTGCGGGCAGATCGTTCCCGACCGGCACCGTGAACGCGATCTTCCCTTGCGCATCGAAACGCAGATCGCGCTGCAGCACGTCGGTCGTGATCGACGGCTGCTGCTCGGGCCAGAACCACTGACGCCCGAAGCTGTAGGCGTCCCACCCCTTCGGCGCGACCGTGGCATACGAACGCGAGATCGTGAGATGGGCGCTGCCGCCTTCGAGCGGAGCGCCGAAGAGATAGGCCGCGGTCGCCGTGCCGCCGATACGTGCCCCCGGTAGCGCCGAGCGCTGCGCGAGCGCGACATCGAGCTTGAAGTTCGGCGGCGTGAACTCCGCGACGCGAAAACTTCCGAGGATCGTCGCGCCGCTCGGTCCGCGCGCACTCAGCGTGTAATAGCCGAGGGCCTGATTCTTCGCGAAGGTGTACGGATACGAGAAGGTGCCGTAGGCATCGGTCGTCACGGTTCCGAGCGCGTGGTGCCCACCGTTCGGACCGTCGAGCGAGAGCGCGTACGATGCGTTACGATCGGCGACGACGCTCCCGTCGCGAACGATATAGGCGATTCCCGTGAACTCGCCGTGCTCGCCCGGCTGGTACATATCGCGATCGGGGAAGACGGTCCCGACGCCGACCGGTGCCCCACCCGACCAGCCGAAGGGGACGTTGTAGCGGTAGATGCCGCTGTAATCGTAGATCCGCAGGGCCGCGAGATCGTCGCCCGAGCGCACCAGCACGCCGAGCCGCGGCATCTCGATCGCGCTCGCACCGACGAAGCAGCGCTGCACGTCGATTCCGCTCACGTCGTACTCGCCCCGCGCGTCGGTCTTGCCGCTCGCACATTGCTGCGTTGCCCCGTTCCCCGGCAGGCGATACACGGTTACGGATGCGCCGTCGATCGGCGCGCCGTCACTCATGCGCTGCGCGAGTACGAAGCCGTGCGTCGGAAAGAACTGCGCGAAGATGCCGATGTCGGTGAGTTGCACCGAGCCCGTCATCGGATATCCCTGCGCCGCTCCGTTCGCGGCGAGCGGCGCGGCGAAGCCGTACACGAGTTCACCGAAGGCCGCGCCGAGCTCACGCCGCAGATTCACGCGCACCACGCTCTGTCGATTCGTCTCTGCGCCCGCGATCGCGGCGAGCGGCCACGCAGCCGACGGCGACGGCAGCACGTTGACCGAGTCGGCACCGCGCAGCATCTGCATCGGCGTGAGGCGTACGAACGTGCGGCGATACCGATTGCCGGGAAGATTCGTGGCGTAGAAATTGAGATCGACGCCCGAATCCGCGGCGATCAGCGTGTCGCCCATCGGCACCCAGGCCCCGGCGGCAAAGTCGCCGGTATGTACCGCAACCGTTGCGGGCGCAGGGAGCGACTGCCCGAAAATATCTTTGACGCCGGTTCCGATCGTGACGGTGTAGTCGCGATCCGGGGCGAGCGCGTAGGGATCGATCGCGATCATCGCGTCGTTCGCGGCGATCGAAGGCATCGGTGACGGCTGCGGGGAGATCGTCACATTGCCCGGCAGACTCTTCGGATCGATCGGATTGTCGAACGCGATCACCGGGTCGCCGTTATCGAAGCGGGTGCCGCTCGGCGGCGGCACCGGCGTCGGCGTCACCGCGAGCCGCGCGTAGGTACGGATCGAGCCCGAAAAGACGCTCGCCGTGGCGACGTTGCCGACGAGGGGCTGCACCCCGGGCGCGATCTCGAGTCGGTAGGCGGTCGCACGCGCGAGCAGCGTACGCGGGCGCAGATCGTACACCCACGAGCGCTGCGATGAATCGAAGGCGCTCTGCGCGTCGGGCGACGCGCCGGGCGGCGGCGAGGGCGTCGGCTCCAGCGTTGCATCGAGCGCAACCTGCGTGCCGTTGCCGAAGAGCTCGGCATGGGCCGCAAGCGAGACCGGATCGACCGCCGCGTTCGCAACCACGCGCAGCTTCGGGCGCAGCGAGACGGGCGCGGGCGTGGGATCGCCCGGCGATGCGCTCGTGCTCGGAAGATCGCGGAAGGCGACGGGCGCGGTCTCGAAGGTCCACGCGAGGTCGCGTGCGAGTTCGTCGCCGTCGAGATCGCGCAGTCCCCGCGTGAGCGTCACGCGCACGCGCGCGCCGAGCGGGAGCGCTCGATCGGCCACGAAGCCGATCATCCGCGGCGTGAGCACCACGAAGCGGCCGGGGAGCGCGGGGTCGAGCCGCACGTGCTCGAGCACCGCGCGCGGACCGTCGCCTTCGAGCGCCTCGACTTTGGTGACCGGTTTCGCGAAGATGATGCGAATCTGGGCGAGCGACTGCGCGCGCGCGGTCGGCGAGACCGAGGCGATCCACGCGGGCAGCGAGGGCTTCGGCAGCGGGGCGACGGGTGGAAGCTTTGCGCGGGGCGACACCGCGGAGGAACAGGCGGCAAGCGCACCGGCCGCCGCGATCGCGAGCAGCCCGAAGAAGCGCGCGCGCATGATGGTATGCTACATACGAAGACCGTGCAGACCATCCTTCGCGTCGTCCTGGTTCTTTGTGCCTGCGTGCTGCCGGCGGCCTATGCGCTCGGCCGCAACGTCGCCGCGCCCCCGCAGCCGCACGGCGCGGTCACCTTCCTCGACCGCAACGGCGCACGCTTGGGGACCGTGCTCGCCTCGGATGAAAACGACGCCGTGGGCGTGCCGCTCGATCGCGTCTCGCCCGCGTTTACGCATGCGATGATCGCCGCCGAGGACGCGCGCTTCGCGCAGCACGGTGCGGTGGATCTGCGCGGCCTCCTGCGCGCGATGTACCAGATCGTGATCTACGGGGAGGTGCGCAGCGGCGGCTCGACGATCGCGATGCAGCTCGCGCGCCTGCTGCATCCCTCACCGAGCACCGTGCGCGGAAAGCTCGTGCAGATCATCGAGGCGGAGCGCATCGCGATGCGTTCGTCGCGCGCGGCGATTCTTGCCGCTTACGTGAACCGCGTGCCGATGGGCGGCAATCTCTACGGCGTGGAAGCGGCGGCGCGAACCTATTTCGGCGAACCCGCGAGCGATCTCGACCTCGCGCAAGCGGCGCTGTTAGCCTCGATTCCGAACGATCCGCCCGCGCTCGAACCCGATCTCCATCTCGCCGCGGCGCGCATACGTCAACGCTACGTGCTCGCACGCATGGCGGCGCTCGGCTTCGTATCGCGGGACGCGGAGCGCGCGGCGCTGCGGGAGCCGCTGCGCCCGGGACGGCACGACGCGGGGATCGAGGATGCCGCGCACGTGCTCTTCTATCTCTTTCCGCGCGTGCGCGATCGCGATACGGTGCGTACGACGATCGATCGCGATCTCCAGCGCTTCGTGCAGGCGCAACTCGTCGCGGTCTTGGCCGCGCTCGGCAATCGCCATGTGACCGACGGCGCCGCGCTCGTGATCGATAATCGCAGCGGCGACGTGCTCGCCTACGTGGGTTCGCCGGATTACTTCGACGATGCGCTGCTCGGGCGCAACGACGGCGTGCAGGCGCTGCGCCAGCCGGGCTCATCGCTCAAGCCGTTCATGTACGAGCTCGCGCTCGAACGGCGCGCGATCCGCTCCACGACGATCCTGCCCGATGTGCCGTCGTCGTTTGCGATTCCCGGCGGCAAACTCTATCAGCCCGCCGATTACAGCGGCACCTTCAGCGGCCCGGTGCGGGTGCGCTACGCGCTCGCGAACTCGCTCAACGTGCCCGCCGTGCGCACGCTCTCGATGCTCGGCACGCGCGCGTTTCTTCATCGTCTGCATCGCCTGGGATTCGGCGCGCTCACCAAACCCGCGTCGTTCTACGGTCTCGGCCTCACCCTCGGCGCGGGCGAGGTGTCGTTGTGGGAAAACGCGCGTGCGTACCTGACGCTCGCGCGTGACGGAAGCGCGATTCCGCTGCGGCTGCTCGTCGATGCGCCGCACGCGGCGCCCGTGCAGATCGGAGACGCCGCCACCTGGGCGCTCGTCACGCGGATGCTCGCCGATCATCACGCGCGTGAGTTCGGCTTCGGACGCGGCTCGGTACTCGATCTGCCGTTTCCGGCGGCGGTGAAGACCGGCACCTCGTCGGATTTCCGCGACACGTGGACGATCGGGTTCACGCGCGACTACACGGTGGCGGTGTGGGTGGGCAACTTCGACGGCAGCGCCATGCGCGACGTTTCGGGCGTGACCGGTGCGGGGCCGCTATGGAATCGCATCATGCTGCACCTGTATGCGACGCACGACGCCGCGCCGTTCCCCGATCCGCCCGGCTACGTGCGCACCCCGATCTGCGCGACCACCGGTCACGCACCCGCGCCGACCTGCCATGCGATCGTCAGCGAGTGGGTGCTGCCGCAGGATCTCGCCGACGTGCGCCGCCCGCTGCCCGAACATCTCGGCAGCGTCTACGACGCGTGGCTCGCCACGCAGCCGAACGCCCCCGGCATAACGGGCCTGCGGATCGTGTCCCCCGCCGACGGCGCCGTGTACTACCTGAATCCGACGAACGACCGCGTTGCGCGGCACGAGCAGATGATCCCGTTGCGCGTCGCGGGCGCGCGCGGCAACGTGCGGTGGTCCGTCGACGGCAAGCGCGTCGCATCGGACTCCGCAATGCATGCGTTCGTCCCCGTGCGGCTCGGAACACTGATCATCGCGGCCCACGCAGCGAACGGCACGCGCACGGTACGCATCGTCGTGCGGCGCCCACCCAAGCACGATCGCCCCGGCTTCACCTTTCACGCCGCGCGGAAGCCATCGCCCGACACGGAGCTTGGTCATCAGCTATGAACACGAATGCGCGTTCCCTAGGCGCGATACTTGCCGCTTTACTGCTCGCGGCGCTGCCAATGCCCCAAGCCGCGCTCGGCGCATCGCCGTACATCGTCCGCCCGCACACGATGGGGAATCATCGCGTCGGCGAGATCCGCATCGGCCGCGGCATCGCGTGCTACCGCGACGGAAGAATCGGCCCACCGTCGTTCTTGCTCGCCGATCTTGGGAAACGCGGCGTTCCGCGCATCTCTGCGCGCGATGCGGCTCATCTGCGCACGCGCTTCGGCGGTCAGCCTGCCGAAACGCTGCGATTCATCTCCCTGCCGCTGATCACGCCGCACCTCGTCGTCTTCAATGCAACGGTCGCGGCCTTATGCGATCCCGATGTTCCGCCGTTCAAAGATCTCAACGGCTCGTGCAATCAATACTACTCGCCGCTCGAAGACATGGATCGCACCTCCGCCGCCCCAGACTGCTCGTAGCACTATTCATTCCCGGGACACAACGTGGCTTCCGCCGCGTAACATACGGGCGAGACGATGGATCGGCCATGACCGATGCCGCGTCGTATGCTCTTCTCCTCATCGCCGACGGCCGAGCCGATCCCGGGCGGGTGATCGCGCAGACGCTCGAACGCTTCGGTACGCCCGCGCTCGCATTCGCGCATCGGGCGCGTACGCGGATCGCGCCGCTGCATCCGGGCGAAACCTATTGCAGCGCGTCGCCCGCGCTCACGCGGCTGGGGATCGACGTCGATACGTGGCCCGCACCGCCGGCCGGGCTCTTCGTGGTGGAGGAACGCAGCGTCTATCTGCGATCGCGCAGCCCGATGACGGTCGCACACGAGTTCGGCCACGCGCTCGACTGTGCGCTCGGCGGCGGCGTCTATCGCTCGGGCATCGACCCCGAACTGCGCACGCTCTTCGGCAGCGCC
>DAHUZB010000013.1 GCA_027306785.1 Vulcanimicrobiota bacterium | reverse complement strand
CAGCCGGACGCACTCGTCGCTTGACGGGCGCACGCCGGACGAAGCATACTTCACTTCAGCCGCCTCGTTGGCGGCATAACCTGAGCGAAGAATCACTTATACCGGGGTGATTTGCTGTTCAAAAAACCGGGTCCACCTCTGCCTTGAACATGAGCAAGATATGCCGCACTGTCTTCGGGTCGGACCGCGGTATGCATCGGGCAACTTGCTCCGAGTTTGCCCTCCCCCTGATCGCCACAATGAGCAACGGCAATGTTCGGTTCTTATCGCCAAAGGTTAGGCGCGGATCGATCTTTGCGCGACGGACAGGCACTGCCACCGGACCGATCATTGAGCATTGTTCGAGAGGCGGAGGAAATCCGTATCGACGGGCAACTCGAAGCAGTAAAGCTCGCATGCTTCCCACCGCAGGGTGATTCGGTTCAAGTGCCACGAGCGTCGCTCGTCCCACCTGCCAACATGCAATGAGTCCTCGGCGTGCCAGGTCACGAACGCAGCCAAAGTTCCGCCGGCCAATGTGGCGCCAAAGATCAGCGCATCGCAGCGGACGGTTCGCAAGTGCGAGCGTCACAAGAATACTCATGCGGACGTCAGTTGCGAAGAGGAGGGGCGGCCCGCCCGCCCTAGGCTGGTACGCGCGGGGTCTTTTTGCCGCCGTCTCAACGCCAAGACGCCAGTCGTAGCGCTCACTGTACGCAAGCTTAGGCGACATCATCCCCACCAATAGTCTCGCGAACGTGACTAAACATGCTTCCGCGAGAAAACCGAATCCGACGATCGCGCAGGTGCTCTTCCATGTTGACGCGCGTAAGATTATAGCGAATCATTCGAATGAAGAATTCGTTAACCCGCGCTGCAAACAACCCGGAGTGTTCTCCTGCAGCCACGAGCGAACGTTCTTCACTTGTCCCAATCGAGACAAGTCGATTCGACCTACGCTTCTCCATCGAAAAGAAGCCTTCGATGGCTTGACGCGCTCTGAGCAGCTCATCGTAAAGCTCAGGATAGCGTTCACCAAAGGCCTCCAGAGATTGATAATCGAGCTTAACTCGCCCATCGCGATGCCTATTTCTACTCTTGATCGGCGCGATAAGGGTTGCGCCACGCTCACGCACGTCCATAATCCGATCGAAGCGGAGATAACCGTTGTCGGCGATCACGAAACGCAGCTCAAAACCCGCCTCCCGAATGCTGTCTAGTAGCGGAACGAGATGACTAATGTCGCCGGTTCCAGCGCCGCTACTGGGCGTTAGGGCAAAGCCGAGAACCGCGTGCGACATTCGACCGATGGCCGCATGAATGCGAAACCATTTAGCTTGTGGTGACTTATGCGTTCCATATGTGACTGCACGGTATGACTCAAAATAGAATGGCGATATTCCCGATGCATCGACCAGTACGTCTTGCTCCATCAACTGAAACGGCGCAGTGGATAGATGAAACGCGTCCTTTAAGTAGGAGCGCATAGCGTCGTCGTGCAGGTAAGAAATTAGAGTGTTCTTGCACGGGCAAAACGCAATTCGTCCCGAATCGGCGAGAGGGCGAAGGAGCGCCGGAGTCGCTCTGAGGCTCTTTCGGTGATAATCCCTTAGGACGAGAGCCAACACGCGATCACCGACTGGCAACGCGTGCCTATGGGCACCGCCTTGGGGGAATCTTGCGTTGAGCACTGTGGCCAGGTCCAGGAGCAGCGATTCCATGCGTTCCGCCTCGCCGGATAGAGCCCGATCGCGGCGGGTGGATTCACGCGGCCCTTCTTTGTAGTAGAATGGAATGCGCGCGAAACGACGTGCACCGGCGTACATCTCGCCGGTCTCGAGAGATGCAATCTCTTCGCGGGTCGGCGGCGATGGAGCTATGTCCTGATGGAAGCGGTGAAGAATCTCAATAATGTGCTTGCAAGGCCGCTGGCGCGACCCGAAGTCGGGGCAAGTACAGACGAAGACTCCGTCCTCATCTACGAAGACGTCATAACCTACCCCCGCGCGGGCATCAGACGGCACACGGTACACGGGCCGTCCGCCGGCGGGGCTGACCAGGATCACCCTTGCCGTATTCTGTGCTAGCAGCCAGCCGCGTAGGCGCCGCATCGTGTCGATATGCGGGCCGGAATTCATTCTTGGGCCTCGGAGCGGCGCATAGGGAATTGACCTCCGTGCCGTAGCGGTGTACGCTTACGGCGGAAATAGCAGTATGCCGCGCCGTCAGTCACGACTCAACGCGGTGTATTGACCTCCAAAAGGAGCCGCTGCGGTATGAACGCGGGGGCTTCTTAGTTTTACGAGCGTCGGCTCGAAGGCCTAAAGCCGACTCAATCCGGGCACGAACTACATCTCTGCCTCGCCTTCAGCCACTATGCGCCGGCCAGACTGCAGCCAATCCTCGAAGGTTGCCCGCAAGACCTTACGCCGCTTGCCGAGCAGTACGGAGGGGATCTGGCCTTCCCGAGCGGCGCGACGTGCGATTCGCACCGTTACGCCCAAACGCCCCGCGATCTCCTCAAACGTGATTATGCCGAAACCGCTCACCCTAGCGTCTCCGCTCTCTGTAGCCGAATCGGGCCTAAATCGCTCCTTTGGCATCGCATTCGAGCATAATAGAACCTTCGCTCCGGGGTCTATCCCGAAGTCGCGCGAAAACCTACCACACATTCTTTCCGGCGGATCAGCCGCGGGAGCAACGGGTGGGAGATCAAAACACGCGCTTCGGACTTTTTCTTTCTGCCGTCCTGGGAAGGCGGAAGAACGGCAAGCCAGTATCAGTTCAGCGTTTAAACGCCGAACTGAATATAATCGAGGGAAACGACGAAGGCACGGATTATCGCAAGACCATTTACGGCTACAAGGACGGCGCTCATGTGCCCTACGCGCCCAGGGCCCGGAACATCGGTGTCGCTCTTCGTGCGTGCGGACTAGACTGGTGTAACGGCCTCATCGCGCTTTATTTTGCGGACCACTACGTCGATTGTATAGGAACGCTTTCTCATATTGAGTTCGAAACGCTCCGCAAATACAGGATGCTGATGGGGGCGATCATCGGCGGCCTCGCAGGCTCCTGGCTGATGTTCTCTGAGGATCGCCTGAACTATTACTCCAGGATCAGCGAACTTTACGTTAGACCTGACGCCGACAAATCGTGGCTCGAGCGGTGCGGAGCGTCGATCGACGAGGACGCGTTCGAGCAACTGACGCATGCCATCGACAATGCATGGGCAACCTGGCGAAAGGCGCGCTCGATCGCGGACGACAAGTTATTCCTCTTAGCCAGAGTCGCTCGCGAGAATTCGGTTCCCAATTGGCAACTGCAGGTTCACATGCAAGAGCAGCTAAGCGACTGGCTTAGGCGACGCGCCTACAATGATCCCGACGACTTTAATTTCTAGCGACGCGCCCGGGCGAGAATCTTGCACGTCGGAACTCGGGAAACACCGGCTGGTCCGCTTCGCCACTCCCAGATCATCGCCGCACCGGCTGCGCAGATCCAAATGATACGCGTTTCTAATGAGGCCTGACTAATCATTCGCGACCCGTTTTCGAAGCATCGAGCGCAGCGAGGCCGGCGTTTGACAGCGACGTAAGCGAACCATAAGACGACGGAACAGGTCATCAGCAGCCGTTGTGCCGGCCCTGCTACCAAGTGTCAGACGTAGCACATCGCCCCAAGTTGCCTGCGCTCGAAGTCCCGACGCCTTTAGAAGTTCCCCGCTATCCAGGCTCCCAAGAATCCGCAGCTTGATTCTACGAGACGGGTCACTTGGCACTGCGCCGACATCAAGAGCGTACGCGAAAAACGAATGCAACGCAGAGACGATGCGGCGTTTCATTGCAACGCTAGCGACGTTCAGTATGGCACTCTTAAGCGCGGGCTCGTCGACTTTCAGAAAGTCACCCGCAGGGCACAATTTTTTCGCTCGTAAAAGCGCACCGCCATACGCTCTAGCGGTTTCATAAGACAATTCGTCGAGCCACTTCCGCTGAACGTCCTCAAATTTCCACGTCTTAGATCTATTCATTTGTGTATCTCGTGTGGTATAATTTCTCCGACGATGTTTTATACCTTCGCATGCAACATGAGCGGCTCTGTCAATGGCCATTAGAGCGCCCGCGGTAACTAGACAACGGCGCTTTGTCGAGACGTGCGTCGATTGGACGAAGCGCCCAACGCCGCCCAGGCATTCTGAGGCGCTCCCAGGGGTCGCGTGGGGTGACCCACAGGAGATTGGAACGCCCGCATTTTGGGCGATCAGCGCCTCAATTCACCGTGCAACGGGACGCTACGCAGCAGAACCGCTCGGAAAATCCCTTCTGGAAGAGATCGTAGCTTGTATGCTTTGTGGGTACGGCGTCGCATCGGAAGTCGGGCAGGCCTACTTTTCCCGACTACGCGCAAATGGGCTCATTTCGCGCAACGCAACAGCACACCAACTCGAAACGGCGCTTCGCGAACCCGTTATCGTAGGAGATAGGCCGGTGCGCTACCGCTTCCCGAGCTCAAAGGCACAACAACTTGCTATCGTGATGCGTTCCATCACGCACGAGGATGATGCACTTAGCGATCTGGAGTTGCGACAGCGCTTAATTCGCCTACCGGGCATCGGTCCAAAAACGGCCTCATTTATCGTTCGAAATTACAGGCGTTCGGATTCGATCGCGATTTTGGACGTACATTTGGTCCGAGCCGGGCGAGTCTGCGGCATTTTTCGCGACAATGATGACCCACAAAGAAACTATCTGGACATGGAACGTCGGTTCCTCGAGTTTGCCAACGCGATTGGCGCACAGCCATCGCATCTGGATAACCTCATGTGGAGCTATGCACGCGAGATGAACCGCCTCTTTATAGACCTTGATCTAGGCCAAATACACTCTCGATCGTAGCGAGGTGCTTATAGCAGCCCCTGCATGAGCCGCACGGCTCGGCGGCAACGTGACACGAGAATGTCCACGCTGCAAACGATAGAGGAGCCCTCGACTGCCGTAAGAGTTCAGCTGCATCGACATTTAAAGCCGGCGATTCCAGGCGGACTGCTCCCTCTTGAAGGGCCAAGACCGTTCTCATTGCCTCAACGAAAGCTGGGGTTCCGTCTGCGTGTACACCGTCGCCCTTCACCGTCCCGATGACTACGGCTCGTAGCCCCAAACTGATTGCCTTCGCAGCTGCAAACGAGATCAGTAGCTGGTTGCGATAGGGCCACCATTCCGGAGTCGGGGATTGGTCTCGTTCAACGCCGTCACACATCACCCCGCGCCCGAGCGCTCTCATATCGACGCGCAGCGTATGGTGTTCAATTCCTAATTCCCCGCAGATCGCCGCAGCGGCACGGATCTCCGAAGCGGCAACAAGTTGCCCGTAATCGACCGTTAGCGCGGCGTGCGGACGGCGAATGTACGCGATGCACGCAGAATCCACTCCGCCGGACAGGAGCAAAAGTTCGCTACGACCAGCCGACAGCATATACCGCAGCCGTGTAGTCAGAGAAAATCTGACACCCCGTCCCCTCGAACATGGTCATTTCGTAGGAAGCGGTCCGTTCCGCGAATGCGACAATGGGTAGTCCGAGAGCGCGCGCGAAACCCGTTTCGAATACCGTACCGGGATCCATCCCGTCAAGAATGCAAAAGACCATATCACACGAACGCAGTAGTGCGATGTCAGCCGGCGCGATTATGTCAGGCGGCCCCGTGCCAACTTCGTGAAGTGGTGATTGCACATCGTGACCAAAGCGGCGCAGAATATCGCGCGTGTCCTCCACGACGCGCCGCTGGCCGAGATCGAAGAATGGCGCGGCTAGATAAACGCGTTTCCCTTTTGCTGGCGGAGCGGGGCGCAAATCAAGACCGAGCAAGTATTCCGAATCGAGATTCGCCTCCCGCGTTGATACATACGCTGCAACGGCACGTGATGCGAGAGATGCTGCTTCCACAAGGGCCACACGTTTCTCGCCCCAATGGAATGCGATCGCGGCCGAGAAAATGTCACCAGAGCCGATCTTGAAGATAGAATCGGTGATGAAGGCGGGAACGCGCGCATATTCCTTTTTAGTGGCAACAATGGCACCAGCCGGCCCGAGCTTAACAACAACACCCGCATACCGCTCCACTAGCTCAATGACAGATGTTTTGATGTCTCTAAGACCGGAAAGTGCTAGCAGCTCTTGTTCGTTGCAGACCAAAACAACCTGATCAGCCCGCGACCCGTTCTTGAAGAAGTCGTCGGGCGATTGCTCCGTCTGCGGATCATACACTGCACGCTTGGCACTTACGACAACGTCTGCTTCGAGCATACCGAACCTAAGGACTACTTCGTCCGCAGCGCTCAACCTGACCGATTCGTATGTCTCAGGCTCAGGAGAGATGAGTGGTCTATGAAGCGGTGTCCAGTAACCAAAGTATGGAACTTCACCGATCTGCGTAAGCTCGACATCGAAGGCGAACTGCTCCGCAATCGCCTGTACATAATCCGAAGAGTCGACGTCGCCAGTGGTTACCAACGTCAGATTCTTGCATACAGTGCTTAGAGCCAGAGCGGCTCGACCTCCAGAACCGCGAATATCATCCCAACTTGGAATGACGCAGCGCTCGCGGTATGTACCGCCGGCAACTCTCAACGCGCGGTCCGAATGAGTACGCGCACTCGCGCGCCGTCCTTTTTCGTAATCTCTGCCTCGTAGGTCTCGCCCTGTTCCTGAATGCACCGTACGATGCGAGCCAAGGAGGGCGGGATTAACCCACCGAGCACGTGGTGATCGCGGGTAACAGCCCGCAAGCGGGCGCGCCCCTCCGTGGAAAGCTCGACGAGCAGTACGTCGCGGACTTTGCTCAGTGGTAGCACCGCCGGATCAGGAGATTGGACATCCGTTTCCTCGTAGACATCGCAACTCGTTTCTTTAATGCGGGCGGGGCCGCCGCCACCGCCACCCTTGCTACCACCGCTCATTCGAACACCACCCGTCAGCCGTTCAGCCGTCTACTGCGTCACCGCATTTGCTGGCCTCGGTCGGAGCTCCCTGAGCACAAAGTCCCGGCGAGCGCTTGACCAACGCATAAATTCGGATTTACCATCTGCGTAACATCCGCTTTTTCATCAGAGGTAATCACTCCTGAGGTCTTCTAAAGTGTCCGCAGTATTGTCACCAAGCGTTGCGCTTGAACTCGCCGCATTCGCGGCGAGGCACGAATCAAAGTTGTCACCCGTTATCGATCTCGCGCTTAAGCGCTTCTTCTCCATGGCCGCCGAAGATCAGGAACGCGCTTTTGCGCGTCATATGGCAGACAAGCCGTCTAAATCTCGTGATCAGTGGCGCCGCAATTTCTGGCGCTTCTTCTCAGAAGAGTTTGGATCGACAGATGCTATAAGCAATCCATTTGCGCCGCGCACATTCGCGGGCTACCTGACAGTATGTCTCTTGAACGAAATGACCGGTGACGGCCAGGAGCTGGATCCTATCTATGTTTGGGTAGGGCCGCAGCCGGCGAGTGAACTAAGAAATGAGCAGCGGCAATTTGCCTTTGAGCGCCTGAGCTCGCCGGCCGATGCAGCCGAAACGGTTGCGCGGTGGATCCTCGAGCGCCAGTAGCTTCGCAACCACAATTGGTCATTGGTTGCTTTGGCTCATTAACAGGCAAATCTAAGATGCGCTGTAGTTTCGAGATTGCTACAGCGATAGATGCCCGCCTCAAGGACCTACAGGATGCAATCTCACCGATGCCCCATGCGTTCGTTCACGCGGAGCAAGCAGTAGAGGCCGATATCAAAGGTGGAGCAGCAGAATGAGCATTAGCCTTCCAAGAATCAACTTTAGTGCCGACGATAGGCCAGCTGCACCAGTTGCCGCCTATGAGGTCAATGCCGCGCAACGCACTGGCGGCAATCGCGGTTCCCTCGGGACATCGATTCAACTGCCTCTCGAGCCTGTACGAGCTCTAGTGGGTGTCCCGCTGTTGGTGTGGGGTACGCTTTCATGGAATAGCGAGCACGAAGGAATAGCGATCCCAGCGCAATCTGTCTCACGCATGACGATTCCAGCGATGCTATCGATTCCGATCACCGATGAGCAGATTACGCGAATCGAAACGAAGCGAGCCGGCGGTCCGGCCCTCTTTGATTTACGCTTAAAATCGCTTGTGCTGGTTGATGGGAACGTCGCCAGCTGCACTTCCGACAATTTTCCCACGCTTATAGTGATTCCGCTCGATGAGTGGATCAAGATTCTTGCTATGCTGGGCTACGGCGAACGCCGTCTTATCGAACTGCCGCCAGCGCCAGCAGCGAAGTCGGCGGAGTGGCGAGATGCGCTAAAGCAGATCGCGGCCGCCAGCCAGCGCTTGGCGAAGGGCGATGCGGGAGCCGCAATCGGTGAAGTTCGAATTGCTATGGACCGCCTGGTCGAAGGCCTCGGAGTGGAACTCGGCCGACCACGCGCAGACAAAGAACCCTCGAAAAATTACTTCGCCGTTATTGCGGGCGAGGTCCGGAAACTACACTTGGCGCGGAGCGATGATCCCTACGAGGTTCTTGCGCGCACAATCGAACTCGCTAGCGCAATTCATGAGTTCTCTTCTGACCCGATGCACAACGGTCTTACCGCAAGTGAACGCTCAGACGCAGAGCTTGCAATAACCACCGCCTCAGCGCTGTACTCATACGTGGTGCGTGCGCGATTCCCGCTACCCTGAGCTTGATGGCAAAGCACCTTACTAAAAACAACAGGACGAAACTTGCTGGCCTAATAGAGGCGGTTTGTATCAATGCGCAAGTCCGGCCAAAAGACGAGGTCGCTTCGTACCATCGTTACGGTAGAGGCTTCGGGCTCGACCTAGCTGGCTACCGCGCGCTCCATGATGCCACGACCACACTCCAAAGTGTTGAGCCATGGAACGAAGCTTATACCGCAAAGGTGCTTCAAACTCGAATAATCGACGCGATCTTTGCTGGGGCCGAAACATACGATGAACTCGTAGCCAAGCTAAGCGATACGCTAAACGCAGACTGCAAGCACCTTCGTGCATATGTCGCATTCTCCGGATTCCACCTAGAACCTGATGTTGAAATCGTTATAGGCAAGTATGTCCTCCGCGTACTTGGCGAGTCAGGGGTTGAGCAAGAAATCATTGGTCGCCTGAACCAACACATGACCGGCGAGGACTGGACTGAAGATGAATGCGAGAGCGAGCGCAAGCGAATGCGTGGCTACCTCAAAAAGCATGCGAACCTTCCCATACTCGTTGTCGAGTTTCACGGCGGGATCGAGGCTGCACAGAAGCACGTGGACCCGATCGCCGAGGGGGTCGGCCTGTTTATCCAGTTTTGTATTGGAGCCTTAACTGACCGCTACTTCGACAACCCAATAATCGTCGATCACCGAGGGCGCTTTACCGGCGAGTTCGCGGCGTACATGCCAGTAATGACCGTAGATTTTGATCAGCTGTCATTTCCTAATCTGCGGGGTTTTCCGTACGACTGCGTAATCAGCAAGAAAGATCTCGAAAGCCTGGAAGCTCGTGGATTCCTTGACCTAGCGGAGGATTTCATTGGACCCGCCTCACCTACGCCGAACGCGACAAGAAGGCTCTTGCATCGAGCCATGTGTGCATTTGCGGACGCCGAACGTGCAACCAGCCCGCTAACACGAATTGCATCATACGTCACTGCCTGCGAAGTGTTCTTCTCACAGCGCTTGCGCACTGAAGCATGGGTCACTACGGGGATGGCCCTAAGCAACATCGGGAACGACGGGCGAGACTTCTCGCAGCAGCTGGCTCTTGCTCAGTCGATTTACGAAGATCGGAGCAGAGCCGTTCACGACGGTTTCGAGCCAGAGCATGTTTACCTCGCACGGAAACTTGCACTCGGCTCGATAGAAGCGATGGCTCGCATGCGGCACGAGCTACCGACTCGCAAGAAAATCAAGGATTGGGTTATGCCGCACGTTTCACCCGAACCCAAACCGAGGTCACATTGAAGCTGACGGTCCGCGAGATGCGCAAATAGGCATAGTCGTGGCGTCGGAGCCGCCTCGCGGGACCCGCTGCTGCAATCCATCCCCGGCTACCGAATCATATTATTTTTGCTCGACGGTGCATGAGCGAAGACCAGCGTCTATGGCCTCAGGATGCTTGTACGCAGCCGTCGACTTCCACGAAGGACGCGCAGACTCCGCAGGCAGCCTGCCCGGCTCCATGGTCATTTTGAACCATGCGATGCCGTTTCCGGACCACCGTAGCGGTCCAAGGCTCGTTGTTGGACCAAAACGACATTGTTGGACCTGAACCCCCGCAACCAAAACGCAGGCCCGACAACGGAAACGTCGTCGGGCCTGTTTCTTTTTGAACGCCGGTTGTCGGACCGACCTAGGCCTCATTATCCGTATCATGGAACGAGCGCAGCGATGGCTAGCAGCAAAGGCTTCATCTGCCCGGAATGCGGGAGAGATCATGATGGCCTTCCAAGGGACCTCGGATACAAATTGCCCGACGAGGTTTGGGCGATGCCCGCATCGGATCGCTCCAAGCGTGCAAAGTTTGACACCGATCTTTGCCGTCTCGGAGATCGCTATTTCATTCGATGCATTCTCTACGTACCGTTCAACTTCGGCGACGACGCATTCGGTTGGGGTGTGTGGGCAGAGGTTTCGGCGGAGACATTCTCGCGGTACCGCAAGATGTTCAACAAAGATGGCTCCAATGAGCCGTCGCACGCGGGTAGGCTCGCAAACGCATTAAAATTCTACCCTGATGCAAACGAAGAGGCCGTAACCGTTAAATTCAAGAACGCGGCAAGCCGGCCAACGCCGGAGACCTTGGCCGCTTCCGCGAGCTCACTTGCAATCGAGCAACACAATGGAATCGACCTGGCGCGCTACCATGATATCCTTCGGGGTATCGGAGCGCTCTAGCGCGATCTTATCGCAACACGACATGAGCAACCGCTGGCCGCTACGGCTAAGGTTCCGACTATGGCGATCTCCGGCACGCGACATGTGTCACATCTCGGGGACGCAGCTTCGTTCGTTGCATATGCGGGTTCTTTCTATCGTAGCAGCGATCGTTATGCTGAGTAGCCCCTTGACGGCACGAGCGTCGTGCGACACCGGCGCACCACCGGCTTATCGAGACATCACCTATGTCAAGGTCGAACAGTTTTCATTGGTCGGTCAGCAGCATCCGTGGTACACCTATACGGCGGCCTACTTCACCGCCGGGCGGCGTGCCGACGTATCGCTGGATGCACATCGCGCCGTCGGGATTACAGGCTCGTTCGTATCCACTTCGCCACTCGATTCGTTCAAGAACGTCGTGCACGTGTTGAAGACCGCCCGCTTCTTCGCCATGCGCCTGCACCCGACCAGCCGGTTATACCTCGACGGACCCGAAGACTCGATCACCGCTACGCGCTGCGGTGTTAGTACCGTGCTTACAACGGCTCCTCCGTCGGAAGAACCGAATCTCGACGACGCCCAAGGCAAAGCATTCTTCGCCCTCCTGAAGGACTTACGCACGGCGATCTTCAGTCGGAAATGGACCGCACCACCGCCTCATTCGTCCTCAGGTGGAAGCTCGCCCTGACTCCATTGCTGATCGCCGAGATAGCTCACGAAACACCCCCTGCGAAGATACCTGAAGTCGCGTAGGTTGTCGGGGTCTCGATCGAGCAGATGATGGGCGTGCACGCTGCGTGCATTTCCGACGGACGTGTGTTCGTCACCGCCGCACAAGAATTCGAACGTACCATCGAAGCATGGCATGGTCGACCGGAGGATATCGACGAGTTCCGGCGCCTCGGTAATACTCATCGGCGAGACGGCTACGGTTGCGTTCCGGTCGGCACGGGAGCGGGTGACGGCGCGCTCGCGCATTGCTTTACTACGGATTCCATCGCGGCGAGCATCTGTTTTGCGTCGTTTTCGTTGCGGTAGGTGAACTCGAAGCCGGTCGGTTTCACGCGTTCGGTGCCGAGGAATTCATCCACGCGTGAGACGCGCAGCGACTGCGGGTCGATCAGCGCGAAGTCGATCGTGCCGTCACCGCCGTCGCCCGTCTGCAGGCGCTTGCCGATGAGCGTGTCGCCCTTCACGCTATACGCGGACGAATGATCGTCGCTCCCGGCGGTGTTGAAGTTCCACGACGGCGCCACGCTCACGTGCAGGGCGCATCCGTCGGCGGTGTAGGTGACGGTGAACGTATTGGTCGTGCCGCCGAGGATCTCGTCGTAGCGCGGGGGCAGGTGAGCGGCGATCCAAGCGGCGGTGACCGGCGGTGCGGTGGGAAGCATACCGCTACGATTCCCCGAGGTCGGCTGCGATCTTGCGAGCCGATGCCACGGTATCGCCGTGCGGCTCGGCCGGGTAGCGGTCGCGCCGCAGCGTCCAGGCGCGGTCGTGCTCGAACCAATCGATTGCGGTCGGCTCGGTATTCTGTTCGAGCGCCGTCGTCAGCGAGGCGAAGTAGCGCGCCCAGCGATCGCGGTAGAAGCTGCGCATCAAGCCGTTCCAATCGCGATTGGCATAGTCGCGCAGGGCGTCGTACGTCTTGCGATCGGGGCCCCACGTGGTGATGATCGTGCGCGCGTCGTACTCCAAACGATCCGCCTCCGCATCGGCCGTCGCCCACGAGCGCGCGTATGCAAGCCAGCGCCCGAGCAAGAACTCCTCGCGCGTGCCGAGCAGGCCGTCCAACTGGTCCATCCGGTGTAGAAACTCCGTCGTCAGCGTCGCGAATGCAGCGCGGTCCTTACGCCCGTACGCGTCACGAATGCGGCCGAGCAAGAGCCGCCCGCGATTCACGAGCACCTGTCGCGTCATGTCGCACAGATCGAAACGATAGCCGTCGCTTGCGTGCAATGCATCGGCCGCTTCGAGCAGCGCGCGCCAGCCGCGTTCGAACTCGTGCGGATCGTACAGCCAATCCGCGTCGATGAACGGGCTCGCCCCCTTGGCATCGAGCGCCGGCTGCGCATTGAAAATCGACTGTTGTCCGCCTTCTTCCGGGCGCTCGGGCTCGCCGTATGCCGTACGCGCGAAGATGCGCCACGCGGCGAGCGCGCGGGGATCGGCCGCGCCGTAGCGGCGGCGCACGTAGCCTTCCAACCACGCGTCGAGTTGCACCTCACCCGCACGCCATACCGAATCGGTGAGCAGATCGAACATCACCGGATTGTGATCGATGCCCTCGGAATAGATGTGCACGCCGACGAGGTTGCCGCGCGACGCGCGCGACAACGCTTCCGTCTGTGGCAACTGCCGCGCGATCGCGGCGAGGCGCCCTTCCACGATCGTCGTGCTGCCGTAGTCGTTGATATAGCCCCACGTCCACGGAATGCCCCAGAACGCGTCCTTCTGCAGCCATTGACCGTGATCGTCGGCCACGCTGTCCACGATCAGGAGCTTGGTGGGATCGAGCTTCTCCACCACCTCGCGGCGCGGATTCTCTTGCCACGCGAGCAGCAGCCAAAACGCCTGCGGATCGGCGCGCAGCATCGCATCTTGAATCGCTTTGCCCGCCGCGGGTAAATCCACGTTGCCGGCTCGACCGCCTTCGTGCAACACGTTCACGCTGTAGCCGCCCGGCAAGCCGAAACGCGCGTGCAGATGTGCGTAGAAGCGCTCGGCCATCTCCGCGAAGAGCTCGCTCGTGGGATCGAGCCATGCCGGGCGCTCGAAGCCGTACCATTCGCCCTGCGGCACGATCGGTGCGTGCGGATGCCGCTCGCCGAAATCGCTCGGCACGAAGCCGCCGAATGCGGGAAAGACCGGTTCGATACCGAGATCGAACATGCGCTGAATGATGCGCCGCCCGAACGCGACGCGCCGATCAATCAACTCGCGCGAGACCCCGCCGAGCGATCCCTGAATGTTGCCGAGCCACTGCCAGTTCTGATGCGCGGGCGGCTCGATCCACTTCAGCATCTCCGCCTCGGAGTAGCCGAATTCGGTGAAGAGATCGAGCCAGATCGCCTCCATGCCGATCTGCTGCATCGCCGTGTTGAAGCCGTTGATCGCGAGGATATCCAACTCGCGCTCCCAGCGCTCCCAATCCCAGTACGGCACGCTGTAGCCGAAGACGTTCTCGTTGAACACATAGCAGCGCGGAAAACGCGTGGTGCGGCGCACCGGTGTCGGCGCGGGCAACACCGAGCCGATCTCCAGGTTGCGACCCGCCCACGTGATCTGCCCGCCTGCATCGTGCTTCAGATACCAGTTGAACGCACAGGCGAGCGCCGAGATGCCCGTACCCGCGAGCTCCACTGCTCCGCGCGTTCCCGAGATCTCGAACGTATCCTCACCGCTCGGATCCGCGGGCAACACACGTAGTGAAAACTGCGACGAGAGCTGCGGCACCACGCGATCGAGCAGTTCTCGCATCGCGCGCGGCGCTTCGGCAGGAGCCGCAGCAACCGGGGCGGCACCCGCCGCAGCGGCACCGGCAACCACGGTCGCACCGATCGTAACGATGGCATCCTTTCGCTTCATATCGCGTTGTCGAACGCGGCGCTCCGATGCTCCTCCCCTCTCCGTGCAGGCATCGCCTGCGTGACGACCCAGGTCATCGTGGCGTTCCACGCGTACACGAACGAACGCAGGGGAACTTTCCCTCGCTTGCTCGCGTTCATCCGATGCTACTTTTTCTCCGTTGGAGGACCCATGCTTCGCACGTTAACGCTCGCCCTTGGCCTCATGGCCGCCTCGATCCCGCTCGCCGCATACGCTGCGCCGACGATTCCCCAGGGCATCAACCTGCACAACGGCTACATCGAGGTGCGCAATGAGGTCGTCGTCACCAATTACCGACAGATCATACGGGTCGGCGCTGACATCATCATGCGCAACGCCGCATTCGCGAACTACAACGCGCAAGAGATGAGCACCATCGACACCGGCACCACCGGTTACCTGAACAAATGCTGCGTCCTCGCCGGCAGCCTCTACCACATCCGGATGCGACTGCTTGGCCATCCGATCGACCTTTCCGTGCGTCCGAAACTTTGCAACGTACGCGGCATCCCGTTCGGGTTCGCGATCGTCACCTTCACCGGAACGGCTCACCGCGATCACAATAACAATTGGGTGGAGAGTGTCACCCCGCACGTGAACGACGGCGTCTGCCCGGTCGAAGCTTCTTGACCGACGTTCGCAGGCAACCACAGCCTGCTATAAAGCGTCACGGTCTCGATGCTCGTCCCCGACCGCGTGAGGCGTCTACGCGTCACGCGGTCGGACTAAAAGGCACCGTCACCACGACGATATCGGGGGCGGGAGCATTGCTGCATCCCGGTAACCCCGCGCGGTACGCCGCACGTGCCGCCGCGGCGATCGCCGCACGATCGACCGCGGCATCGTTCGAACTGCTCTGAATTTGCTCGGCGGTCGGCGCGCCCGATGCATTGACCGTCACGCTCACCACCACGTTCACGGCGCTCGTTACGTGCGAGCCGGACGGAAATGGCTGCGCCGGAATCGGCGTGCCCGCCAAACTCGCCGGCACGGGTGTCATCTGACACGTCCCCCCGCTGCCGCCCGCACACCCGCCGAGCGCAATTATCGCGACTACGGCTAGTAGCACCCCGACTCGCATTCGCACACCCTTTCGCCGCGAGGCGGCAACGTGTGCTACGAAACGTACTCTTCGAAGAAGCGACGCTCCTCGTCGGAGCCGGAGCGCAGCACCGGCAGGCGCACGTGCAATTGTGCGATGGTACCGCGCCAGCGCTCTTCTTCTTCCACGATGATCGCGCGCGCCTTGCGCTGTCGCACGAGCGCGCTCACGTCGGCGGCGTTGACCACGAACTCCGCATCGAGATCGTTCGAGCGCGCGAAGCCGACGATCTCGTCGTCGGTATCCACGAGCACCGGAAGATGCCCGCGATCGCGAAAGCGCTGCGCGCTCGCGATCGTGCTCGGCGAGATTCCCGCGATGATGAGCGCGGGCATCTGCAGGCGAAACACGCGCGTCACGATGACCGAGACGGCGGTGGAGAGTACGATCGTCGAGATGATCACGATGAAGAGCACGCCCGCCAGTCGATTGCCGCCGCGTAATCCCCACGCGGGGATTTGCGTCGCGTAATAGGTGGCGAGCGAGACGGCCACGATGCCGCGCGGGAAGATCGAGGCCATCAGCACGCGCTCACCCCAGCGCACCGGCGCGCCGATCGTGGAGAGCAGCACCGAAACGATACGCACCGCGATCAGCGCCGCCACGATGCCGAGCGCCGGAGCGACTTGCGGCACGAGCAGCCGCAATTGAATTTGCGAAGCCAGCAGCACGAACACGGTGGAGAGCGCGAGCATCGAGAGATCTTCTTTGAACGCGCGCAGCAGGCGCTCGTGCGGGAGTGATTTCAGATCCACGAGCAGTCCGCAGACCACCACGGCCGACAGGCCGCTTTCATGCGAGACCAGTTCCGCGATCGCGTAGGCGCCGATACCGAGCAGCAGCACGAAGAGCTTCAACACGTCGCTCGATGCACGCGCCATCGCCCGCAGAGAAAAGCGGCCACCAACGCCGAACGCCACACCGACCGCGATGCCGAGCGCCACGCGAATCACCGCGTGCCAGGCCGCGTCGATCGGTCCCGTGGGCCGCGTGGTAAACGATGCGAACGTCACCGCGGCGATAATGACGCCGAGCGCGTCGAGCACCAGTCCCTCGGTTTCGAGCAGATGCGCGAGCGCGGCACGCGGACGCAGACGCGCCATCAGCGGACCGATCACAGTGGGACCGGTGACCACGCAGATCGCCGCGATCATCGACGCGACCAGCGGTGGGTAACCGTAGGTACGCGCCACGATCGGCACCACGATCAGCACGAGCCCCGCGCCGAAGAGCGCGAGCAGAGCAAGGGTGACCTTCGGCGTGTGCCGCAGATCGACGCGCAGCGTCACCTCGAAGAGCACGATCGCCACCGCGAGCGAAAGCAGCGAACGCGTGCCGGGCTCGGTGAGGTTGAGGTGCAGCACCCCGATGCCGCTCGGTCCGGCGGCCAGGCCGAATGCGAGCAGGGTCACGATCGAGGGAATCCCTACCCGGCGCGAGAGCTGGCGTGCCGTGATCGCCGCGACGAGCACGAAGACCGCCGCGAGCTCCACCACGAGCGCGGGATTATGCGCGAGAACTTGCATAGCCCCTATCTTCCCCATTCGGAGCCGCTTTGCCCGGGGGCTGCTAGCGGAAGAGGCGCAAGACCAGCGTCGGCGAGGTGTTCGCCTGCGCGAGCACCGAGGTATCGATCTGCACGAGAATCTGACGCCGGGTCAGGTCGGTCGTCGCCGCGCCGATCTGCACATCGCGAATCGACGACTCCGCGGCGTGGAGGTTCACCGAGGCGATCCCGTCGTTGCTCGCGTCTTCGTTGAGTCGAACGGCCGTGGCACCCAGCTCCGCCTGCTGTTCGAGCAACGTCCGTAGCGCAATGTCGACCTGCCCGATCGCATCTTCGGCACCGAGCGACGGGTTCACGCTCGAACTGATGGCAAGGTTGATATTCGAGAGCCGCAGCACGCGCGTGCTCGTTCCCGGAATGCCGATCCGAATGACGTCTCCCTCGTCGGCCGCCGACTGCACCGTGAACGCGGGCTGCGCGCTGCTCGTGATAGCCGCGACATTTTGGCTCACCTTGATGAAACTGGTCGCTCCGACATCGGCGGTCGTGAAATTGCCGAGCGTAATCTTGACGTTGTCGAATCCCTTCGTATCGTCGGCTCCGGTGCCCGCGATCACGCTGTCCGGCGCGAAGAGTGTCGTCGAAACGCAGACTGCACCCGTGGCGCTCGCGATGAAGATCTCTTGCGCGGCGACGGAGACCCCGGTGTTCACCACGCGAATCTCGATCGATCCGTCGACGGTCGCCGCACCGCCGGTTCCTTGAATGCCCGGGAGCGATACGTTCGGCGTCGTGTTGAAGTTGGCGCCGGAGGCGACCGCGCTTGCCACGAGCAGTCCCGTATTCACCCCCGCAACCTGCACCGCGCCGCTCCCCGTTGCGCCCAGCGGCGTGAACGTGACGTTGGAGAGGGTCACCGATCCGACGCCGCCCGCTTGCGTCGCATAGAAAGAATCGGCACCGTCGGCAGTGACGATCAGCGGCCCCATCGCCGTGCCCGACGGCGAGGCATGCGCCTGAAAGACGATCGGCGGAAACTGAAAATCGAAAATCAACGAGTATTGACGGCTTGTTGCCGACGTCGCCGTGAACGTAAGCGCGTACTGCTTTCCCGCCGTAAGGCCAGGCACCGGATAGGTCAAGGCGGGCGGAACGACGATATCGCCGCTGTGCGTCACCGTTCCCGGCGGCAGGCCGGTGAGGATGCCGCCGTCGCCCGCCGTGGCGAGCACGGCGTTCGCGGTGACCGTGAGATACGCGGGCTGCTCCGCGACGAACCCGGCATGCGTGCCGTCGAGCAGCGGCTCCCCGTTGAACGAGGTGTTCTGCGCAATGCGATCGATCTCGAGGAGCAATTGCGAGACCTCGGCCTGCAGATCGGCGCGATCCGATTCGCTCTCGACGTCGGATGCGGCCTCCACCGCGAGGCTGCGGATCCGCTGCAGAATCGACGTGGTCGTCGTCAACGCGCCAAGCGCGACGGCCGCCGCGCTGTCGGCATTCTGCACGTTCTGCACGGCGGTGGTGAACGCGGTCGCCTGGGTCTGCAGCGTCGTAGCGATCGCGAGGCCCGAAGGATCGTCGGCCGCGCTCTCGATCCGCAGGCCCGATGCGAGGCGATCGACGTCCGACTTCAGCGCAGCAGAATTCGCGTCCAGATGATACCGGACCTGATCCGCGAGCAGATTGTTCGCAACGCTCAACCGGCGAAGCTCCCCTCTGCCGACCCGATTCTGACTTACCGCCGGCCTTCCTCGACGAACGCCCGGGTGTTGACAGCGCCCGGCGCATCCTGGTATAACCGCCACACTATGTCGTTTGCGTTCGCGCATACCGTTCATCATCACCATCATCACGGGCCGCAGGGTCTCGTGCGGATGATCGATTGACGCGTTCGACGTAGCAGCAAAAGCTCACCGAGACGGGGTCGCGATCTTCGCGGCCCCGTCTTTTTTTTATCCCTACGCTCCCAGCGCGAAAGGTTCGCCGTGTATCAATCCGTGGACGACCGCCCGGAAACAACGGTCGCGATCCTGCCGAAGAATCGCGGTCTCGCCACCGCCGCCGCCGACGCGTTCGGCGCGAGCAGCCCCTGCGCCGATACGCGGCGTGCGTTCGCGCGCGGCGAGGATATTCCGATGCTCGCGAGCGAGCTCGCGCGGCGGGGTCGCGGCGTCGTCGCCTACACCGGCTGCGATCTGCTCGAAGAGTGGCTCGCGGCGGGCAATCGCCTCGATCCGCGGCTCGATACCGTCATCATCCCCTGGAACGATCCGGCGGCGCGCTTCGGAAAGCCGGCCCTCTGCGCTATCGCTCCTCGCGACTACACGCTGCCCGAGCGCGGCATTGTGCGCGCCGCCTACTGCGCCCGCTATCCCACCCTCGCCCAGCAGTATCTCGCCACCCTCGCCACGGCAGAGCGCAGCATCGAACCGATCGCCATCGGCGGAACCGTGGAGAACGCCCTGGCCTACGGCATGGCCGACCTCATGATCGACATCGTGCTCACGGGCGGCACGATCGACGCGATGGATCTCGAGATCGTCGAGGTCATCTTTCGCAGCGACCTCGCGATGCTGGTGACGCGATGATCGAGCAGATGATTCGTCCCGCGATCCGGGCGCTGCCCGACTATCCGGAGCGCGACCTCGACGACCGCGGCGTGGAGATCCGCATGCACCGCAACGAAGCCGCGCTGTGCGTGCCCGCATTCGTGGTCGATGCGGTACGCGCGATCGACGGAGAAATGCTGCGTACCTACCCGACCGAATTGATGCGCGCATTCGTCGCGAATCTGGCGATGCGTCTCGACCGCAGCCCCGACGAGATCGCGATCGGCAACGGTGCCGACGAACTTCTCTACGCCGTCGCGCGCACCGTGCTCGATCCGGGCGACGCGATGCTCACCGTCACGCCGACCTTCGGCATGTACGCGCGGGTCGCGGCATCGGCGGGCGCTCGTATCGTGCGCGTACCGTATGCCGAACGCTGGCGTATCGATGCCGACGATCTGATCGCGGCCGCCGACGCGCGCACCAAACTCATCGTGCTCGGCAACCCCAACAACCCCACCGGTGAAGCACCGAGTGCCCAGTTCGTCGATACGATCGCGGCGGCACTGCCCAACGTGCTGATCGCCGTCGACGAAGTGTACCTTGCCCTCTCCGAACGCTCGCTCATCGAGCTCGTTCGCGCGAATAGGCCGAACGTCGCGGTGATCGGCTCCTTCTCCAAGAGCGCGGCACTCGCGGGCGCACGCGTCGGCTACGCCGTGGCCGATGCGCGCCTCGCAGCCGCCTTTCGCCGCTCGATCGGTCCGTATCCGGTCGGCGTCGCCTCCCTCGCCGCCGCGAACGCCTACCTGACCGGCGGCGACCGAACCGCCGCCTTCGAAGCCACGCTACGCGCGCAGATCGCCGCGAGCCTGGATGCAATCGAAGCGGCGATCGCGCCCTACGCGCGCGCGCGCTGGCGCGGCCCGGCGAACTTCATGCTCGCGGATTTCGGCGACGATGCGGCGCGGATCGCGCGTGCGCTCGCCGACGAGGGCATCGCGGTGCGTTCGTACGATGCACCCGAACTGGTCGGCATGCTGCGTTTCTGCGCGTTGGACGACGATGCGACGGCACGCGTAACGGCGCGCCTTACCGCACTCGTGCAAGGAGCGATTTATGCGTAGCGGCTCCGTGCGGCGCACCACCGCCGAGACCGACGTTCGCGTCGATCTCTCCCTCGACGATCCGGGGACGCGCGAGATTCGCACCGGACTCGCAATGTTCGATCACCTGCTGCTCGCTTTTATGTTTCATGCACGGATCGGCTGTCGGATCGAGGCGCGCTCGCTCGATGCGATCCGCCACCACCTGGTCGAAGACACGGCGATCGCGCTCGGTCAAGCACTCGACGCGGCCCTCGGCGAGCGCACCGGCATCGTGCGCTACGGCGAAGCCTCGATTCCAATGGACGACGCGCTCGTGCGCGCGGTGGTCGATCTCGGCGGACGCGCATGGTCGCGCACCGCGCTCGACCTCACGCACGAGCGCATCGAGGATCTCGAGAGCGTCTTCGTACCGCACGTCTTCGCGAGCTTCGCGCAACATGCGCGACTCACGCTCCACGTCGATCGCTTGGCCGGTGACGACCCACATCACGTCGTCGAGGGCGCGTTCAAAGCCGCCGCCCGCGCCTGCGCGCGAGCGTGGGCGATCGATCCCTCCGCGTCGACCTCCATCGCTTCGACCAAAGGAACCTACTAACGTCATGTCCACGCCATCGATCGGCATCCTCGATCTCGGCGCCGCGAACCGCGCGAACGTCGCACGCGCGATCGAACGCAGCGGCGCGCGCGTCTCATTCGTACGCGCGCAGCCGGAGCTCGACGCGTGCGACGCGCTCGTGCTGCCGGGTGTCGCGCACCTGGGCTACATCGCCGCCGAACTCGATCGCCTCGCACTGCGCGCTCCGCTGCTGAGAGCAGTCGGGCGCGGCGTGCCGCTGCTCGGCATCTGCGCGGGCTATCAACTGCTCTTTGAAGGCAGCGACGAGGCGCCGCAAGCACGCGGGCTCGGCATCTTCGACGGCCACGTGCGCGCGCTGCGCACGGCGCGATTGCCGCACATGGGCTGGAACCGCGTCGAGAGGAGCGACGGCTCCGCGGATTGGGCGTACTTCGCGCACACGTTCGCGCCGCCGATCAGCGCCTGCGCGATCGCGACGACCGAACTCGACGGCGAGCGCTTCGTGAGCGCGGCACGGCGCGGCGCGGTGCTCGGCGTGCAATTCCATCCCGAACGCAGCGGCGCGTACGGCCGCGGCGTGCTCGACGCGTTCGTCACGCTCGCGCGGGAGGCGTCATGCTTGCAAAGCGCGTGATCGCCTGTCTCGACATCGCGGGCGGACGCGTCGTCAAAGGCGTGAACTTTCGTGGGCTCCGCGACGCGGGCGATCCGGTCGACGCCGCGCGCGGCTACTGCGATGAGGGGATCGATGAAATCGTACTGCTCGACGTCTCGGCCACGAACGAAGGCCGCGCATCCGCCCTCGACACCGTGGCGGCGGTGAGCGCCGCGATCGACGTGCCGCTCGCGGTCGGCGGGGGCGTACGCAGCGTGGAGGATATCGCGCGCCTGCTCGACGCGGGCGCCGATAAGGTCGCGATCAACAGCGCCGCCGTCGCGGATCCCGGGTTACTCGCACGCGCGGCCGAGCGCTTCGGGCGCCAGTGCGTGGTCATCTCGATCGACGCGCGGCACGCGCCCAACGGCTACGAGATTGCCACGCACAGCGCGCAGGTGCGCGTGCCGCGCGACCCGATCGCATGGGCACTCCAAGCGCAAGAACTCGGTGCGGGCGAGCTGTTGCTCACCTCCATCGATCGCGACGGAACGCAGCGGGGCTTCGACACCGAGCTGATCGCGGCGGCTCGCGCGGCACTCCGGATACCGATCGTCGCGTCGGGCGGCGCGGGCGCGCTCGATTCGTTCGCCGACGCGTTCGAAGCGGGAGCGGATGCGGCACTCGCCGCGTCGGTCTTCCACGACGGCGTCCTGCGGATCGGCGAGGTAAAGGATGCCTGCGCGCGGCGCGGCGTGACGGTGCGCGCATGATCGTCGGCAGCATCGATATCGTCGGCGGCAAAGCCGTGCAGCTTCAGCAGGGCGAACGCCCCGTCATCGAACGCGACGACGTCTTCGCGTTGGCCGAGCGCTTCGGCCGCTGCGGCGAGATCGCCGTAATCGACATCGATGCCGCGCGCGGCACGGGAGAGAATCGCGCGCTCATCGAGCAGATCTGCGCACGCGCGCGCTGCCGCGTGGGCGGGGGAATTCGCGACGCGGAGATCGCCAAACGCTACCTGCGCGCGGGCGCGCAGTCGCTCATCATCGGCACCGCGGCCACGCCCGCGCTGCTCAAGGCGCTGCCGCGCGAGCGCACGATCGTCGCGCTCGACGCCCGCGACGACCGCGTCGCAACGCACGGCTGGCGCCGCACGACGGAGACGACGCCGCTCGCACGGGCACGCGAACTTGCGCCGTACTGCGGCGGCTTTCTCTTCACCCAGATCGAGCGCGAGGGCATGCTCGGCGGGCTCGATCTCGATCGAGCGCGCGCGCTCCGCGCCGAAATCGAAGGGACGTTCACCGTTGCGGGCGGCGTGCGCAGCGTCGATGAGATCGTCGCGCTCGACCGCGACGAGATCGACGTGCAGGCGGGGATGGCGATCTACACCGGTCTGATCGATCCGATCGAGGTCGTCATCGCGCTCGCCGACTTCGAGAAGATGAACGGGCTGATCCCGACGATCGTGTGCGACGCGCGCGACGGCGGGGCGCGCATGCTCGCCTACTCCTCCCCCGAGTCGCTGCGCGCGGCGCTACGCGACGGGAGCGGCACCTACTTCAGCCGCAGCCGCGGCGCCCTCTGGCGCAAAGGCGATACCTCGGGCGATACCCAGCGCCTCGTGCGCGTCGATCTCGATTGCGATCGCGACACGCTGCGCTTCTTCGTGGAGCAGCGCGGCGCGACGTGCCATACCGGCTCGCCGACCTGCTTCGGCGCCGACGCCTTCACCTGGCATACGCTACAGCAACGGATCGCGGCGCGCGCCGCAAGCGGCGACCTGCGCTCCTACACGCGACGTCTGCTCGACGAACCGCTGCTCCTCGGCGAGAAGATCACCGAAGAAGCGTGCGAGGTCGTCGAAGCGCGCACCCGCGATGAGGTCGCGTGGGAATGCGCGGATCTGCTCTACTTCATGACCGTCAAAATGCAGGCGGCCGGTATCGGCATCGCCGACGTGATGGCGCACCTTGCTTCGAGGGCCGTATGAACGCAACCACATCACTCCTCGCGCGCGTCGATGCGCGGACGATGCTCGCGCGCGCGGATGAGCACGCCCTTCCCGACGTCGATGAGATCGTCGCGCGCGTGCGGCGCGAAGGCGATCCCGCGCTCGCGTACTACGCGCAGCGCTTCGGCGACCCCGCACCGCGGCGCGTCCCCCACGACGAGATCGAACGCGCCTACGCATCGCTCGATGCGGAGCTGCGCTCCGCGCTTGCAAGCGCGGCCGCGCGCATCGACACCTTCGCGCGCGCGCAACGTGAAGCGTTCTCCAACCTCACGACCACCATGCACGGCGTCGAACTCGGACATCGTCTCGTGCCGATGGCGCGCGTCGGTCTTTACGTTCCGGCCGGGCGTCATCCGCTGCCGTCGTCGCTGCTGATGACGGCGATTCCCGCACGGGTCGCGGGCGTCGCGCAGCGTGTCGTCTGCACGCCCCGCGTAAGCGATGCGATCTTAGCAGCCGCGCGCATCGCCGGGATCGACGAGCTCTACGAAATCGGCGGCGCGCACGCGATCGCCGCGCTCGCCTACGGAACCGAGCGCATCGCGCGCGTCGATCTCATCGCCGGTCCCGGTAACGCTTACGTAACCGCCGCCAAACGCGCGGTGTACGGCACGTGCGGGATCGATGCGCTCGCGGGCGCATCGGAGATCGTCGTCGTCGCAAGCGAGGGCGCCGATCCGCGTATCGTCGCCGCCGATCTGCTCGCCCAAGCCGAGCACGATCCGCACGCGCGCGCGATCCTCGTCACCACGAGCGCGGCGATCGCCGATGCCGTGGATGACGAGTTGCGCGCGCAGCTCGATACCCTCACGACGGCAGCGACGGCGCGCGAGGCGCTCGCAAACGGCGGCGCCGCGGTCGTCGCGCCGCTCGCAGAGATTCCGGCGCTCTGCGATGCATGTGCACCGGAGCATTTGGCGTTGCAAGGCCGCGATGCCGAGGCACTCGCCGAGCGCGTTCGCGTCTACGGCACGCTCTTCGTCGGCGCGAGCGTGGGTGAGGTGTTCGGGGACTACGGATCGGGCCCGAATCACGTCCTGCCGACGCACGGCAGCGCGCGCTTTAGTTCGGGGCTTTCGGTCTATACGTTTCTCACGGTGCGCACGTACGAACGCGCGCGCGGAGCGATCGATCGCCGCATCGCACGCGACGCGAGCACGATTGCGCGCGCCGAAGGGCTCGCGGCGCACGAACGCGCCGCCGACCTGCGCCTGTTACCGGGATAATCCGCCGTAGAAGCAGCGCGCGCACATCGGCCGGTACTCGACGACGCCCTCGATCGCTACCTGTGCACCACTGCGAATCCGCTCGCCGCGGGCATCGAAGCGCGGATTCATCGTGGCCTTTCGCCCGCAACTGCAAATGTTTTTCAACTCTTCCAGACTGTCCGCAAGGGTGAGCAGATAGGCGCTGCCCGGAAAGGGCTCGCCCGCGAAGTCGCTGCGGATGCCGTAGCAGATGACCGGGATATCGAGCAGATGCGCCGCGCGATGGAGCTGACGCACCTGATCGGGCGTGAGAAACTGCGCTTCGTCGATCAATACGCATGAAATCGCGCTCATCATTGCAATTTCCGCATAAAAATCGAGCACAGAATCGAACGTTCGCGCTTCGCGCTGCGGGCCGATGCGCGAGGTGATCAGCCCGCTGCCGAAGCGGTCATCGATTGCAGCGGTAAAGAGCACCACCTGTCGGTCGTTCTCTTCGTAATTGTGCGCGACTTGGATCAGCGCGGTCGATTTGCCCGCGTTCATCGCGGAGTAGCGGAAGTAAAGTTTTGCCACAAGCTGTTTCAATCGGTCGATGGTTGGAGAGAGACTGGGTACAACGGCCCTTGTCTTTTTTGTGGAGAGCATTATGGAGATCGCACACCCATTCCGCTCGCTGGCCGCTCTACTTGCCATATCCTCGCTCGTCGCCTGCGGCGGCGGAGGAGGAGGCGGCAGTTCGGCGGTTCCGAGCGCACCCTCGGGCGGAGGCCCGACGAGCAGCGCTCCGGCGGCGGTTACGAGCGGGCACAGCACCGCGTCCTCGGCCCTCAATGTTGCGGGCAGCAGCCTCAACGTCAATCAATTCGGCAGCGTAAACGGCGCGGTCGTTTTTGCGTTGCGTCGCGCGATTGCCGCGCACGTGGCGCAGCAACGCGCTCACGCGCAGAGCGCGTCGCCCACGCCGATGCCGACCGGCTCACCGACGCCCGTCTGCTCGAACGGGGTGGAGTTCACCCAGAACAGCACCGGCGCGGGAGCACAGAGCGAGACGATCGAGTTCTTTTACGATCAGGCGTGCACGCAGCCGCGCAAGCTGATCGTCATGAACGTCACGTTCACGGCGACGGGCGGCACCTCGCAGGGCACCGAGACCCTGTACGATCGCACCGGTGCGATCGTGGATTACAAGTCGGATAACCTGAGCTTTACCACCGATCCGACATCGAACGCGCTGACGCAGATCAGCATCGAACAGACCGTCGCGGCCGCGCCGAGCGCGCCGCCGTTCTCGCAGAACGGCTTCACCTGCATCTTCGGAAACAGCAACGCGATCAATTGCGGCGACGCCAACGTCGCTACCGTCGACGCACCGAAGGTGGATCCGAACGACGACGGCGGTCAGGACGGCGGCAGCCCCGCTCCGAGTCCCTCCGCAAGCGCATCGCCGGACGCGAGCGCATCGCCGAGTGCATCGCCGAGCCCGACCGCGTCGCCGACGCCGTTCGAGGTCGGCTTCGCCGGCACGCTCGTCGGCACGCAAACGACGCCGTCGCCCGCGCCCTCGGCGTCACCGTCGACCAATCCCAGCGCATCGCCGAGCGCTTCACCCGGACCGGGCGTCGCGAGCGCGCCCCAAGATCATGGGTGGCACGGCGGCACGACGCAATTGCAGCTCCAGATCGCCGGAACCGGCTATCTCGGCGCGGTCGCCTCGATGTCGATCGCACAAGGCACGCCGCCCGCATGGCTGGTCAACGGCGGCACGCAAGTCTCGACGCTGAGCGGAACCGCCGCCATCGCGCTCGGTGACGACGACTCGATGGGCACCGCGAACATTACGCTCACCGACGCGCAGAGCGGCAACGTGATCACGCTCACCTCGAACGGCGACCACGAACTGAGCGGCACCGTCAAGAACTCGTCGGGGCAGACGCTCGCGACGATTCAGGTCGACGACTCCGGCAACGGAACGATCCTCTACACCTCCGGCGCGGCCGGCGGCATCCGCGACTGGGTCGTGCTCAACTAGGGCACGCCCGTGGAAAGAGAACGAACCCGGCGCGATCGCGCCGGGTTCGTTCGTTTGTGACCGCCCTTCGACAGGCTCAGGGTGACACCGGGCAGGCTTAGGTGAGTAAGCCCACTTCTTTTCCTACCGCTTCGAAGGCGGCGAGGGCGCGATCCATCTCGTCCTTGGTGAGTTTGGCCGAGAGCTGCGTGCGAATGCGCGCGGTGCCCTCGGGGACGACCGGGAAGCCGAAGCCGGTGACGAAGATGCCGCGCTCGAGCAGCTTGTCGCTCATCGCGATCGCAAACGCGGTATCGCCGACGATGATCGGGACGATCGCGCTCGGCCCGTCGAGCGGTTTGAATCCGATCCGCTGCAATCCGGCCCGGAAGTAGGCCACGTTCTCGCGCAAGCGATCGACCATCTCGGGATGCGCGTCGAGATAGTCGAGCGCGGCGAGCGAGCTCGCGGCGACCGTCGGCGGCAGCGCGTTCGAAAAGAGCTGCGGACGCGAACGCTGGATCAACATATCCACGAGCGCGCGGCTTCCGGCGATAAAGCCGCCCGCCGCGCCGCCGAGCGCTTTGCCGAGGGTTCCCGTGATAATGTCGACCTGACCGGTGAGCCCGAAGTGCTCGATCGTGCCGCGTCCGGTCTTGCCCATCACGCCGGTACCGTGCGAATCGTCGACCACGCTCACGGCATCGTACTTCTTGCAGAGCGCCACGATCTCGGGCAGCTTCGCGATCGAGCCCTCCATCGAGAACACGCCGTCGGTCACCACGAGAATCGGCGCACTGGTGTCACCCTGAGCCTGTCGAAGGGCGTTCGCCTCCTTCAGCTTGGCTTCGAGATCGGCCATGTCGGCATGCTTGTACACCGAACGCTTGGCTTTGCTCGCGAGACGCACGCCGTCGATGATCGAGGCGTGATTCAACTCATCGGAGATGATCGCCGAGCCCTCGCCGCAGATCGTCGCGAAGAGCCCGGTATTCGCGTTCCAACACGCGACGTACGTGAGCGAGGCCTCGGTACCGAGAAACTGCGCGATACGATCTTCGAGCGTGCGGTGGATATCGAAGGTGCCGCAGATAAAGCGCACCGACGCGGTGCCCGCTCCGTACTTCTTCAGTCCCTCGATGCCCGCTTCGATCACCTCGGGCTGATCGGAGAGCCCGAGGTAATTATTGCTGGAGAGCACGATGACGTCGCCCGCCTCTTCCATGTGTACTTCGGGCGCCATCGGCGTGGTGAGATGCCGCAGATGTTTGAACGTGCCCGCTTTACGCAGGTCGCCGAGCTCGTTGCGCAGGCGCGTCTCGAAGGCGGTGTTCACTTGGCGAGATCCCCTTTCAGATCGAGCACGATCTTCGCGGCTTCGCCGCTACGCATCAACTCGAACGCGCGATCGAACTCGTGGAACGGCAGCACGTGCGTGATGATCGGGCGCAGATCGACGCGTCCGCTCTTCACGAGCGCCTGCGTCTGGTACCATGTCTCGAACATCTTTCGCCCGTTGATGCCGAGCACGGTGAGCCCTTTGAAGATGATGCGTTCGGCGAGATTGATATTGACGTTGTCGCTCGGGATGCCGAGCAGCGCGGCGGTTCCGCCGTTACGCACCATCTGCAGGCCCATGTCGATCGCGCTGCCGCTGCCCGACATCTCGAGCAGCACCTCGACGCCGTCGCCGTTCGTGCGGCGCTTGATCTCGTCGACCAGGCCGGGCGTGCGGGCATCGAAAATTTCGTCGGCGCCGAGACGCTTGGCGAGCTCGAGCTTGGCCGGATTCACGTCGATCGCGTAGACCGATGCGGCGCCCGCCGCGCGCGCGACCGGAATCGCCATCAGCCCGATCGAGCCGACGCCGGTGATCACCACGCTCTTCGTGCTCACCCCCGCGGCCATCACGGTGTGTACCGCGTTGCCGAGCGGATCGAAGATTGCGGCGAACTCATCGGGAATCGCCGGATCGAGTTTCCACACGTTGTATTCCGGCATCGCGATATACTCGGCGAACGCGCCGTCACGATCGACGCCGATGATCTTCACGTGCTCGCAAATATGCGCTTGTCCGGTGCGGCAGAGCACGCAGGTGAGATCCGCGATGTGACCCTCGGCCGAAACGCGATCGCCCGGCTTCACGAGCGTAACCGCGGCGCCGACCTCGACGACCGTGCCCATGAATTCGTGACCGATCACGAGCGGCGGCTTGATCCGGTTTTGCGCCCACTTGTCCCAGGAGTAGATGTGGAAATCCGTGCCGCAGACGCCGACTTTTTCGACCTTGATCAGCACGTCGGTCGGCCCGATCGCGGGCACCGGAACCTCGTGCAGCACGAAGCCGGGCTCCGGGCGGAGCTTGGAGAGCGATTTCATCGTGGAAGCCATGTCGGGGGCTAGATATTGCACGAAAAAGGGCCCGCGCCTTGCGGCGCGAGCCCCTTTTCGTGCTTTCGGAGCGAAAACGACTAAAAGTCGTACTCGGCCTGGAAGCGGTTGTACTTGAAGAGCGGCAGACCGCCCGCGTACGTGAACGTCTGCGTGCGCTCCGCGTAGCGGTAGCGGAGCATGAAGCCCTTGTACGCGCCCGACTTCGGCAGCTTGTTGAAGTAGTAGAAGGTATCGAAGTCGGTCTCTTGGGTCGGCGACACGCCGACCGCGTCATTCCCGTAGCGATAGAGCGCGCGGGAGATGGTGGCGACGTAACGCTTGTCGTTCGAGGTGAAGGTCACCGCGAGCTTACCGGCATCACCGAATGCACGACGATCGGCCATACCCTGGCTGATGCTCGTCGTGAAGAGCGGATCGGTCGCGTAGCTGTCGGTGTACGGCGACGCCCAGCCGCCGTAGTACACGGTCGCCGTGCCGGGCGTGGCGCCCGGAACGCAGCTCGGCGTGCCGCCGGCGGGCACGAAGTAGTTGATGCCCTTGCCGTTGGGCAGCGTGTGGCTGGCCGAGCAGGTCACGCCCGCGGGGAGCGTGATCGAGGCCGTCTTCGACGGAATGTGGTCGTAGCCGAGCGAGACGGTGATGTTCGGGAGCGGATTGAAGCCGCCCTGAAGACCGAAGACCTGCGAGTCGATGATCCCGACCTGCGCGGTTCCGGTGCTCTTCTCGCTGCCGAACTGCGCCGCGACGAACGGGTGCAGCTTACCCGCGAACGGGTACTTGGCATCGAGCCAGAACGCGTTCGCGATATCCGAGAACGCGTAGTAGTAGAGGTTCGCCGCGAGCGGCATCGTCTTCGGACCGTTGTAGCCCACGCGGCCGTAGAAGAAGCCGCTGTTGTCGAGTCCGACGTACTTGTTCGTGGTCGTCGAGGCCGCGAGCGAGGTGTAGCCGGGTGCATCGACCGGGCTATACGTGAGCAACGTGCTGCGGAAGAACTGCGAGCTCGCACGATCTTCGAAGCCGTTGAAGTAGCCGACTTCGCCGTTCCAGTTCGAATTGAACTTGAAGCCGAAATCGCCGCCGAGGAACGCAACCGGCTTCAGACGCGAGTCCGACGCGTTGGCCCACGGCGAATTGAAGACCTGATAGCCGACCTTGGCGTTCGCGGTCTTGTCGTTGTAGCCCAGGTAGGCTTCGTACAGCGTGCTGAGCTCGAAGCCCGGCAGCGTGTCGTCCTGGTTGACGCCCGGGGCACCGGGATTGCACTTCGCATCGAAGTGCGACCGCGCCGTCGAGCAGTTGTTGAGGGGGTTGGCGTACAGATACGAAGCGCCCAGCGAGAACCCGGAGTTCTCGAACTTGTAGTCGCCGTGGAGGTTCAGCGCCGCGTTGAACGACTGCTGGTTGGCTCCGGGCGTGTGTGCGCTTGCGTTCTGACGCGTGAAATCGTACGCGCGGACGTAGCCTTTATACGAGAACGGATTCGGCGTCTTCTTCACCGTAGGCGAAGTTTGAGCGACCGTCGTGTGCGCGGGTGTTGCCGTTGTTTCCGCCAGCGCGAACGTGGTGCCCGCCAAAACCATCGCCGCAAGGCCGAGGCCGAGGCGCGCGAGTTTGGTCATCACGTGAAAATATCTCCCATCGGATATGAGGCAGGAGGGTACGACATTAGGGTACCTGGGTCACATTAAAACCCATTTAACCCCGTCTTAAGCCTCTGCTTTTTGCGCCGCAAGGGCGCTAGTCTCGAAAGACCCCGATGGTTGTACCGGGGATGCACCCCGGGACGAAACGCCTTTAGCCGTAGCGACCGGTGATATAGTCCTCGGTCCGCTTGTCCTTGGGCTTGGTAAAGATCGAGGAGGTGGTTCCCGTCTCGATCAGCTCGCCCATCAAAAAGAAGGTGGTGAAGTCGCTGATGCGGGCCGCTTGCTGCATGGAGTGGGTCACGATGACGACCGTGTACTCCTTTTTCAGCTCGTCGATCAGGTCTTCGACCTTGCTCGTGGCGATGGGGTCGAGGGCCGAGGCGGGCTCGTCCATCAGGATCACCTCGGGATCGACCGCCAGGCAGCGCGCGATGCAGAGGCGCTGCTGCTGGCCGCCCGAGAGGTCGAGCGCCGAGCGGTCGAGGCGATCCTTGACCTCATCCCAGAGCGCCGCGCCCCGGAGGCTCTTCTCGCAGATCTCGAGCAGCTTCTTTTTATTACGTTCGCCGTGGATCTTCGGCCCGTACACGACGTTCTCGAAGATCGTCTTCGGAAAGGGGTTCGGGCGCTGGAAGACCATGCCGATGCGATGGCGGATCGTCACCGGATCGATGCCGCCCGCATAGATGTTCTCACCGTCGAGCAGCACGCTGCCTTCGACCCGCGCGTCGGGGGTGAGGTCGTGCATGCGATTGAGCGCGCGGATGAAGGTCGATTTGCCGCACCCGGACGGACCGATCAGGGCCATCACGCAATTCTGCGGAACGCTCAGGTTCGCGTTCTTGATGGCGTGGAATTTTCCGTAATAGATGTTCAGGTCGCGCGCTTCGAGTTTCGTTGCCGCCGTCGACGCGCTCGTCTGGTCGGGATTGGTGACGATCATCAGGCTCTCTACAGGTGGGTCCCACAATAGAAGGGTCGCGTGCTGAATTGAGCCCTCGGCAGAGCGGCTCCTACCCCGACGCGAAAACGCACGATTAACGCGTCATTAAGATGATTAAGAAAGCGCCGCGTCGGGGATCGAGACGGGCGGTGCCGTGTCCGCGAGCGCGTCCACGTACCACTCGCGCACGTCGGCAAGGGTCATACCGCGGCAGTACTCTTCGAGAAAGGTCAGGATCTGGCGGCGCATCGTGCGCTCGTCGAGGTCGGAGCCGATCGATCGCAACATGCGCTCACTGTCGCATACCGAGGTTAGCGCGACGTTATCGGTCTATTAAGAACGCGGACCGGCACGCATGATCGGCAATCGGATCGTGAACGTCGTTCCGCGGCCGAGCATCGATTCGGTCGAGATCGTGCCGCCGTGCGCGTCCACGATGCCCTTGACGATCGCAAGCCCCAGCCCCGCTCCGCCGGACTCGCGCGTACGCGAGCGATCGACGACGTAGAAGCGTTCGAAGATGTGCGGCATATCGCGATACGGAATGCCCACGCCGGTATCGCGGACGCGCAGAATCGCGTCGTTCCCGCTCGCGTCGAGTTCGACCGTGACCGTACCGCCCGACGCCGTGTGGCGCATCGCGTTGTCGATCAGGTTCACGAAGACTTGCGCGAGACGATCGGGATCGGCTTCCACGCGAACCGGGCGCATCGCGCTGAGCACGAGTCCGACGCCCTTATTCGCCGCCTGCGGCTCGAACGACGAGACGATCGGATGCGCGACTTCTTCCAGGTCGACTTCGCGCAGATGCAGTTTCATCTGTCCCGACTCGGTACGTGCCTGTTCGAGCAATTGCTGCACGAGCGCGGCCAGACGATCCACCTGCACGAGCACCTGCGGAAGAAAAAGATCGGCCGCCTCTTCATCGGGCGACTCGATCACCGTCTCCAGCATCAGCTTGATCGAGGAGAGCGGCGTGCGCAACTCGTGCGAAACATTCGAGAGAAACTCTTTGCGCGCGCGCTCCAAGCGCGCGACGTCGGTTTGATCCTCCGCCACGATCGTGACGCCGGTGGTCCGCTCCGAATCGGCGAGCGGATAGATCGAAACGCGATAGATGCGCGTCGCGGAACCGCTGCTGAACGTCATCGACGCGACCGAGGCTTCGCCCCGCAGCGCATCGTCGACGCGGCGCTCCAGTTCGACGTTGGGAACGGCGGCGATCACGTGCGATCCCACCGCGCGCGCCGGATCGAAGTCGAAGATCGTGCCGGCCGCGTTGTTCGCGAATCGAATGCGCAGCGAGGGATCGACGAAGATCACGCCGAGCGGGAGCGCGCGCACCAAACGCACGAAATCCGCGTCGGCGTGCGGCGCGGGACGCGACGCCTGCTCGCGCTCGTCGGCCTCTTCGCGGCGCCCGAACCAACGCTCCGCCCAACGATCGAACATCGCGTCTACGCTTTGAACATGTACCCGCGGCTGCGCACCGTGAGGATGTGCCGCGGATTACGCGAGTCTTCTTCGATCTTCTCGCGCAGCCAGCGAATGTGCACGCTGACCGTCTGCTGCTCGCCCTCGAAATCGTAGCCCCACACCTTGTCGAGCAGCGTCTGTCGCGTGACGACGCGGCCGTTGTTCTCCATGAGCACGCGCAGGAGCGCGAACTCCTTGGGGGCGAGCGCCACGTCTTTGCCGCGCACGGTCAGTTGCTGACGAGACGGATCGAGCACGATCTCGCCGAGCGCGATCGCCTCTTCGTGACCGCCTTGCAGCGGCGCCTGACGGCGCAGTCGCGCCTTCACGCGTGCGAGGAACTCATGCAGCGCGAACGGCTTGGTCACGTAATCGTCGGCCCCGAGCTCGAGCGCGAGGACTTTGTCGATCTCTTGGTCCTTGGCGGTGAGCATGATGATCGGCACCGACGAGAACTTGCGAATCTCTTTGCAGGCTTCGATGCCGTCGAGCACCGGAAGCATGATGTCGAGCACGATCAAATCGGGCGTCTCGCGCTGCGCCATCGCCACCGCGCTGCGGCCGTCGCTGGCGGTCACGACCGTGTAGCCGCTGCGTTCGAGGTTGAAGCGCAGCGTCTGCAGGATCGCCGACTCGTCGTCGACGACCAGGATCTTCTTGTTGAAGTCCGGGCTCTTGACGAAGGTGCCCCTAGACGCCTTGGTCTCCATCGGTCCGTTCATACGATTTCGCGACCGCGCTGTAGTCGAGCGCGCCGTCCCCTTCTGCCGAGCGAGCGGTGTAGATCTGATACGCGAGTCCCGACAGCGGCAACGCCATCGTCATGGAACGCGCGGCGTCGAGTGCCGCCGCGACATCCTTGCGAAGGAGATCCATCGCGAACCCGCCTTCGAACGTCCCGGATAACCACGTTTTCGGCAACCACTGCTCCAGGACATAGTTGGAGCCGGTCGCCGTTCCGATCACCGCGCGCACGGCGTCGAGATCGGCGCCGGCCAGCTTTGCGAAGCTCAAGGCTTCGACATTCGCGATCATCGTGTTCGCGATGATGATCTGATTCACGAGTTTGACCGTCTCGCCCATGCCGATCCCGCCGAGGAGCGTCGGGGTGCCCATCCCGCGCAGCACCGATTCGACGCGCGCAAAGACCTCGGGCTTCGATCCCACCATGATCGTCAGCGTGCCGCTCGCGGCGCGCGTGGGACCGCCGCTGACCGGCGCATCGACGAACTCTACGCCGAGCGGCGCGAGCCGTTCGGCGAAGCTGCGCGAGGCGACCGGCGAGATGGTCGACATATCGATGACGACGAGCCCCGCGTGCGCGCCCGCGGCCACGCCGTGCGCGCCGAAGAGCGCTTCTTCCACCTGCGGCGCGTCGGGCACGCACAGGATCACGACGTCGCAGGCCTGCGCAAGCGATGCATAATCGGCCGCTTCGTCCACGCCGTCCGCGCGCAGCCGCTCGAGCGCTTCGCGACGGCGATACACGGCCGCGCTTACCGAAAAGCCGTTCCGGCGCAACGAGCGAGCCATCGGTTCGCCCATCGCACCGAGGCCGATGAATCCAATACGGGGGAGAGTGCTCACGCGCGCCCATTTCCTACAGGCACCGCTTCGCTCCTGGCCGAAGCGGCGTGGACCATGAGCATTGCAACGACCGCCATCCGCCGCCCGACGTTCGACGAGATGAACCTGTCGACGGGCAAGCGCACCCGCCTGCACCGCCTGATGTACGAACACGGGCCGGCCAACGGGACGCTGATGATCCTGCCGATCGACCAAGGTCTCGAACACGGCCCGATCGACTTTTTCGAAAACCCCGAATCGCTCGACACCGACTGGATCTATCGCCTGGCGGTCGCAGGCAAGTTTTCCGGTATCGCCCTGCACATCGGCCTGGCCGAGAAGTATCAGAAGCAGTACGCCGGACGCGTGCCGCTCGTGTTGAAGATCAACGGGAAGACGAACATTCCGTCGGATGACGACGCCTTCAGCCCGCTTACCTCGTCGGTCGAAGACGCGGTGCGCCTGGGTGCCGACGCCGTCGGCTACACGCTCTACGTCGGTAGCCCCGCCCAAGACGTGGATATCGCGCAGTGCAACGAGGTGCGCCGCGAATGCGAGCGCTACGGCATGCCGCTCATCGTCTGGGCCTATCCGCGCGGCGCGGCGATCAAAGCCAAAGGTGGCATCGACTCACTCTACGCCGTGGATTACGCCGCGCGCGTGGCGTGCGAGATCGGCTGCGACATCGTGAAGCTCAACGAGCCGAAATTCGAGGCCGAGAAAGCCGCCGTGCTGCCCAAGCCCTACAACACGCTGCAGTACACCGACGTCGAGGGCCTCAAGAAGGTCGTAAAATCGGCGGGTCGCACGCTCGTGCTCGTCTCGGGCGGCTCCAAGATGGGCGACGACGCGACGATCCAAAAGGCCCGCGCGGCAATGGAATCCGGCTGCGTCGGCCTGATCTTCGGACGCAACATGTGGCAGCGCGCGTGGGACGACGCGCTTGCGATGTCGGCGCGGATGCATGAGCTCATGAAGGGGTATGGCCAGGCCTGAGGCCTCCGATGCGGGGCCTAGGTCTCGAGTGCGCTGCTTCGGCTCGCGGGGACGCCCGGCTAGCCGGAGCAGCGCACTCGAGACCTAGGCTGCATCGTTTCCTCGGGCGCTTGGGTAGGATAGATGGTGATGAGCGAACAGGCGGTAGGGACGGGCGAAGAGCTTTCGATTGAAGAGCGGGTGAACGCGGCGCTCGATTTGGTTCGGCCGGGGATTGCGGCGGATGGGGGCGAGGTGTGGCTGATCCGCGTGGACGGGTCGACCGCTTACGTGCAGATGCTGGGGGCGTGCGGCGGATGCCCGGCCTCCACGATGACCTTGAAAGGCGCGATCGAAACGGTCGTTACGGCACGGGTGCCCGAGATCACCGAGGTGCTTCAGGTCTAACGACGAGCGCGTCGGGACGAAAGAAAACGGGGCCGCTGCGAAGCGGCCCCGTTTTTCGTTGCGTTCGCCGACTGCGTACGGGTTAGTGCGAACCCGCGCACTTGGCGCAGTAGTAGCTCACGGCTCCGGCGTGCATCTGCGGCACCATATGCTCGCGAACCGAGCGCTTGCCGCAGCCGGCGCAGGCATAGGTGGTGCCGAGCGACGGGGCGGTCTCCATGCCTTCGTGACGCTTCGAGAAGTACGCGATGGCATAGATGATGACGCCGAGCACGGCGGGCGCCCACGCAAAAAAGTGTCCGAGCGTATCGGCCGAGATCGTAGAATCCATAACGGGTCAGATTCTTTCACCCTCCCGTCCGCGAGCGCCTGTCTCCGAACACCTTCCGTGTCGAAGCGTCACAGGTGCAGCACGCCCGCGTAGCCCGTGAGTTCGACGTATCCGACACCCAGGTGCGCCCCGGTCACCGCGTCGCGGATGTCGACCGCCCCCTCCCAGTAGCTCGTCCCCGTTGCGTCGGCCAGCTCCTGATCGCGCATGACGGGGATCACGTCGAACGGATGCGCGAAGCCGCGGACGCGCACGCGCCAGCCGCTCGGATAGGTCGCCCCGGTGTGCGGACTCTTCCACGATCCCGTTGCCGCGATCGAAAAGCCGGAAAGCGGAACGTAGGTCACCGCTCCGTTCGGTGCGATGATGCTGCCCGAGGACTGCGGCGTGGTGCCGCCGTTCTTCTGCCGCAGACGATAGAGCATGATCTCGCGATCCTCGTCGAGCTGCATCGAAAACCAGTCCCAACCCGCCTGGTTCGCCTGCAATTCATCCGAGCCGTACTCGTGATCCATCCACGAGATCCCGTTCACCGCATACCGCACGCCGTTGACGGTCAGCGTGCCGCGCGTCGGCAGACGCGTGAACGAATAGTAATGCGACGCACAACTCGCGCACGAACCCTTTCGCGAGATACCGCCGTATCCGTGAATCGCGGGCGGCTTCACCGACTGCATCGTCAAATCGAGCGCGTTACCGCCGCTGCGCGCGACGAGATGCATGCGGGGCCGTAGCGCGCTCGTGCCCGTCAAGCTCCATCCGTTCGCGCGCACGTCCAACGCGCGCTGCGACGCATACCCTTGGCCGAGCGCATCGCGCGCAAGCGTCTGCGCGTAGATAAACTTCCCCGAGGCTTCGTCGGTGATCGCAAAATGCGCGGGATAGAGCTGATAGGCATACCACCTACTCTGCCCCGCGCGCCAATGCGACGCGCGCGGCTCAAGCCCGATGCGAAAGAACGTCAGCTCGAACCCGAACCGCCGTCCGTCTTTCGCGGTGAGATGTCCGGTAAAGTACCACCACTCCGTGCGATACGCATCGTGCGCATAATGATCGCGAGGAAAACGATACGCATACGGAGCCGTCGCCGCCCGAAACGCCGGCCCGGGTCCCGCCCCCGCCGGTATCGCGGCCCCGATCACCATCGCCAGCACCCCCGCCAGCACCCGCCCGAACATTCTCAACCGCACGCCGATCCCCCCAAAACCCCCACCATCATCCCACCGCCCCCACGCATTCCACCCACCGGGACCCCGAGCGCCGAAGCCGCAATACGCGAACAACGCAAGCCATTCGAGCATCGCCCCTTCGGCGCTCGCCGCCACCCACGCAATCCATCCACCTGTGCAGCGAGCGCCGAAGGCGCGACGCGCGAGCGACACGGGGCATCCGAGCATCGCCCGAAGCCCAGGATGGGCGAGAGGGCGATGTCGGTGAGTAGCGCTTTTGCACGATGCAAAAACGCGGGCGTCCCCGCGTCGTCCGCGCATCGCACCGCAGGCGCTCGCCGCCACCCAAGCTCACTCAACCCGCATCACCTCCGACGAGTGAATCCGCGACGCGACCAAGGCCGGATAGACGGCCGCCGCGATCGCCGCGACCACGACCATCGCGAAGGCTTCGAGGTAGAACCATCCCGGAGAATGCCACTCGATCAACCAGCCGAAGCTCTGACGGTTGATCACGAAGATCAGGTCGGCCGCGAGCAGCAGGCCGAGCAGGATGCCGAGCACACCCGAGAGGACGCCGATCGCAAGCGCCTGCACGAAGACCATCCGCTGAACGCCCGCCCGCGCGAGGCCGATGTAGCGCAGCAGCGCGATATCGATGCGCCGTTCGAGCACGAGCGCAAAGAGCGTCGAGACGACGCCGAGCACCGCGATCACGATGCTGACGATGTAGAGCGCGTTCGTGATCGCGAAGGTACGATCGAACACCGCGAGCGCGTACGCACGCAACTCGTCGTTCGTGTCGATCTCGATATGAAGCGGTGCGACGGCGCGCTCGATCGCGCTGCGCACGAGCCCGGCCTGCGCGCCCGTTGCGAGATAGACCGCGACCGAGTCGTAGGTGGGATCGCGGTAAAGCCGACGATACACGGCATCGTCCATGAAAAATGTGCCGCCGCTCGTGGAGTAATCGTTGTAGACCGCGAGGATATGCACGCGAACGTGTCCCGAGGGCGTATCGAGCACGAACGAATCGCCGGTGCCCAGATGCGTGTGGGTGGCGAACGGGACGCTGATCACCACGCTGTCGCTATCGTGCAGCGCGCGCGCCAGCCGCGGCACGTCGACGTGGCCGAGAAAGCGCAAATTGTTGCGCGTCGCGAGCGAGGATGCGTCGATCGCGCCCAGGTCGGCGAAGACGCCGTCGACGCGGACCTCGATACGACGAATCGTTTCGACCGCCGCCACCCCCGGAACGCGTGCGATGCGCGCGACGAACGCGGGCGTGAAGCCGCCGCGCAGATCGGCATCGGCGGCGCCCGGCGTCGAGATGTACAGATCGGCGGCCAGCGTGTCGTTCGTCCAGGCCACGATCGTCGCGCGGAACGAGCCGACCAGCACCGCGATCGCGACCATCATCGCGACGGCGACCGTGAGCGACGCGACGGCAACGGAGATGCGGCGCGGCGACGCGCGCAGAAACGCCGCGGCGATCGTGGCGTAGGCGTTGCGCGCGAACGAGAGCGGTCGCGTCACGAGCGCGAGCGACACGGGCGTGAGAAGCGACGCACCCGCGATCGCAAGGACGCCCGCAACGTACCCGAAGAGCGGAATGCCGTCGCCGATCGCGGGGAGGCGCATCGAGAGTACCGCCAGCAGCAGGGCGGCGAGACCGGCGATCGCGGTCGTGCGCGTAAAGCCGCGCACGCGGCGTTCGGCCGCACCGGTGTTGCGCATGATGCGCGCCGCGGGCGTTGCCGCAGCGCTCACCGCCGGGATCGCCGCCGCGGTCATCGAGAGCAGCAGGCCCAGGACGAAGGCCTTTGCCGTTGCGAAGCCGCTCACCAGGACGGTGTCGGAGTGCGAGCCGACGTAGAGCGCGCTCACCGTCTGCTGCACCGCCCCGAGCGAGAGGCGCGCGAGCGCAAACCCGAGCGCGAGGCCGACGAGCGATCCGAGCACGCCGTAGATCGCACCCTCCGCGACGAACGCGGCGAAGATCTGTCCGCGGCGTGCGCCGAGCGCGCGCAGCGTGCCGATCTCGGACCCGCGCTGCACGACCGAGATCGCGACCGCGTTGTAGATGAGATACATGCCGACCAGCAGCGCCACGTAGGCGAGCGCGGTCAGGTTCATCGTGAAGCTCGCGAGCATGCGTTTGATCTCGTCGAGACGCGTATGCGGCGTGAGCACCCGCGTGCCGGGCGGCACCACGCGTTCCACGGCTTTGCGCACCTGCGCGAGCCGTGCGGGATCGGCCTCGATGTCGATGCGATCGAGCTTACCCACCGAGTCGAAAAGCTGCTGTGCGGTTGCGATATCGGTGAACGCCACGCTCGAATCCACGCCGACCGTTCGCGGCGGAATCACGCCCATGACGGGCAGCGCGACGCGGCGAGCGCCCGCGTAGGCGCGCAGCACGCCGCCCGCCGGTGCGTGGTACGTGCGTGAGATGCGGCGGCTGATAATGATGCCGCCGCCGTCGATGAACCGGTGCAGATCGAACTGCGGTGCGTTTGCCTGCGCGTCGCGCACGCCCGGCGGTGTGCTCGCACGCGTGATATCGATGCCGATCACGCGCACGATCTCGCCCTGCAGCGCGGCGCCGTGCGATCCGACCGCGAGCTCGCCGCTCACGACCGGGCTCGCCGCGCGAACGCCGGGGAGATTCTGCACGCGCAAGAGCGTGCGTTCATCGAAGCCGACGCCGGTACCGAAGACCTGAAGGTTGACGCGATTCGCGATCACGTTCACGCTCGATGCGAACGATGCGATCGCCGTGCCGTTCGCGAGATCGATTGCGTACGCGCTCGCCACGCCGAGCGCCACCGCGACCAGGGTCACGAGCGAACGCAGTCCGTGCGAGCGAGCGTACCCGGTCACGAGCGCCCGCACGAGCAGCACGAAAGCGGTCATGCGATCGATTCGATGCGGCCGTCGCGCAGGTGGATTCGGCGCGTCGCGCGCGCCGCGGCCTCGGCGCTATGCGTCGCCATCAGGATCGCCTGCCCCGAGGCGGCGAGCTCTTCGAGGAGGCGGAGCACGATCTCGCCGTTCTGCGAATCGAGGTTGCCGGTCGGCTCGTCGGCGAGCAAAATCGCCGGCCCGTGCACGATCGCGCGCGCGATCGCCGCGCGCTGCAACTGCCCGCCGGAGACCTCGGCGGGCGTCGAGCGCGCCTTGTCGGCGATGCCGACGGCCGAGAGCGCCCGTGCGACTCGCTCGTCGATCTCGGCGCGGGCGCGCCCCTGCAGCACGAGCGGCAAGGCCACGTTCTCCGCGATCGGCAACGTGGGGAGCAGATTGAAGAACTGAAATACGGTGCCGATCCGGTCGCGCCGCAGTACGGTCAGCTCATCGTCGGAGAGCGCCGTCGTCGCGGCACCGTCGATGCGCACCTCACCCGCATCGGGCAGATCGATGCATCCGACGAGATTGAGCATCGTGCTTTTGCCGCACCCGCTCGGTCCGAGCAACGCCACGAGTTCGCCCGCGGCCACCTCGAACGAGATGCCGTCGAGCGCGCGTACGTCGCCGTAGCGCTTATGAACGTCGGAAACAGAAACGGGTTGCCGCATCATCCTGCGACAACCCGTGAAAGCGCGTCGGCGTTGCGAACGCGTACGTATCTACGACTTCTTGAAATACTCGGCGTTGACGGCCGTGAAGCTCTGCCATTTTTCCGGAACGTCGGAGTCGGCGAAGATCGCTTCGACCGGGCAGGCCGAGACGCAGGCGCCGCAGTCGATGCAGACTTCCGGATCGATATAGAGCTGTTCGTCTTCGTCCTTACCGTGGATACAGTCGACGGGACAGACGTCGACACACGATTTGTCCTTCGTTCCGATGCACGGTTCGGTAATGACGTACGCCATGTGAAAGGTAGACCCCCAAGCGAAGTGTGACCCGATGAATTTCCCAGCTATTGGGGTTCCCCGGGAACGAAACCTCCGGGCCGCCGTAAGGCGCCCCGGAGTTCGAGCGTACCGTCAGCCGCCGCGCGGCGGTAAGACTTCTGTCAGACGGCGGTGCGGCGTCCCGAGAGCGCGCGGATGATCCAGAGCAGGACGACCGCGCCGATCACCGCGCAGATGAAGCTGCCGAAGGTGAAGCCGGTCACGCCCATATGCCCGAAGAAGGCATAGATCCAGCCGCCGATCACGGCTCCGACGATCCCGACGATCAGATCGCCGAGAATGCCGCCCGGTCCCGTTCCGGGAACGATCCAGCGAGCCACGGCGCCCACGATGATTCCGAAAATGATCCACAAGAGAATGCCCATCGCTACCTCCTTGTCGGCAAGCTTCCCCGCACCGGGTAGGAATTAAACCGCTCGCACGCTCGTTAGGAGAGATATGAAACAGCATCTTGCGATCCTCGCTCTTCTTCTCGCCGCGACCACGGCCGCCGCGCCGGCCGCGGTGAAGCCCACGCAGATCGCCGTCGGCGGCGCCGGAAGCGTCACGATGATGCCCGACGTCGCAACCGTGAACGTCTCGGTCGTCACGACGGCGGACAACGCAGGCGACGCGGTGTCGCGCAACAACGGCACCTACGATCGCGTCGCGGCGGCCGTGGAACGACTCGGCATCGCCAAGGGCGATATCGCACTCAGCTACTACAACATGGAGTACACGCCGCGCCCGAACCCCATGCCGAGCAATCCGCCGCCCTACGCGCGCTACGGCTACACCGTCACGCGCTCGTTCGCCGTCAAGGTCAAGCAGCTAGCGAAGGCGGGCGCCGTGGTCGACGCCGCGACGAAGGCGGGTGCGACGCAGATCAACGGCGTCTTCTTCGGTCTGGCCGACGACCACGCGGCGCGGGCGCAAGCCACCGCGAAAGCGGTAGCCGACGCGCGGAGCAAAGCCGAGCAGTTGGCCGCCGCTGCGGGCCTGCACGTCACCGGCATCGCGTCGATCTCGCTGGACGCCGGGTACGGCGGCGTCCGCCCGCTCCCGATGCTGAAGATGGCCGTTGCCGCCGCGCCGACGCCGACGACGTTCAATCCCGGCGACGTCACGGTCAGCGAGAACGTGACGATCGTCTTCACCGCGAGCAAGTGAACGAAACCGCGGCACGCGCTCGCGGGTAGGACCGATATATGACGACCACCTGCGAGGCGTGCCGGCGACGACCGGCGACGGTTCAGGATCGAGGCCTCGCGCTCTGCGCGGCCTGCGCGCAGCGGCGTGCCGCGACGAGCGCGCTGCCGTTTCTCGGTGCGGCGCTCGCCGCGGCGGGACTCATCGCGGGCGGCGCGCTGCTGATCGAGAACCGCGACGAAATCTCGAAGCGTTTCAACGTCACCGGCGCGACGCCGACGCTGCAGAGCTTCTCGCGCGATCTCACGGCGCTCGCGCGCGCGGGCAAGCTCGATCCCGTGATCGGGCGCGACGACGAAATCGAACGCTTGATCTCGATCCTCGCGCGGCGCAGCAAGAACAATCCCGTGCTCGTGGGCGAGCCGGGCGTCGGTAAAACGGCGATCGTCGAAGGCCTGGCGCAGCGCATCGCGAGCGGGGCGGTTCCGAACGCGCTTGCGAACAAACGCGTGCTCTCGCTCTCCCTCGGGCCGCTCGTCGCGGGCACGAAGTATCGCGGCGAGTTCGAATCGCGCGTCAAACGCATCCTCGACGAAGTCAAACGCAGCGCGCGCGACGTGATCCTCTTCATCGACGAGTTGCATACGCTGGTCGGCGCGGGCGCGGCCGAAGGGTCGCTCGATTTGAGTTCGATGATCAAGCCCGAACTCGCGCGCGGCGAACTGCAATGCATCGGCGCGACCACCTTCGACGAGTATCGCAAGTACATCGAATCCGACGCGGCGCTCGAGCGGCGCTTTCAACCGGTGATGGTCGACGAACCGACGATCGACGCCACGATCGCGATCCTGCGCGGCCTGCGCTCCGGCTACGCCGCGCACCATCGCGTGCAGATCACCGATGCCGCGCTCGAAGCCGCCGCGCAACTCTCCGCGCGCTACATCGCCGACCGTTTTCTACCCGATAAAGCGATCGACCTGATCGACGAAGCGGCGGCCTCGGTCGCGCTCGCGAACCGCGGCGCGCTACCCTCGCCGCGCGTGGATACGGCGGAGGTGGCGGCGGTGGTCACCAAATGGACCGGCATCCCGCAAGCCTCGCTCACGGAGTCGCAAGCCAACCGGCTACTCGAACTCGAAGCGACGCTCGCGGCGCGGGTGGTCGGCCAAGGCCGCGCGATCTCGCGCGTCGCCGAAGCGATCCGCCGCGCGCGCGCGGGACTGCACGATCCGCGTAAGCCGCTCGGCAGTTTTCTCTTCGTCGGACCGAGCGGCGTCGGCAAGACCGAACTCGCCAAAGCGCTCGCCGAGGCACTCTTCGGCAGCGATAACGCGCTCGTGCGCGTCGATCTCTCCGAATTCACCGAAGCGCACACGCTCTCGCGATTGCTCGGCGCACCGCCGGGATACGCCGGTCACGACGAGCCCGGGCAATTGACCGAACCCGTGCGCCGTCGCCCCTACTGCGTCGTCCTCTTCGACGAACTCGAAAAGGCGCACCCCGATGTCGCCAACGTGCTGCTGCAGATTCTCGACGACGGCCGCGTTACCGACGCGAAGGGGCGCACGATCGATTTTCGCCATGCGCTGATCGTGCTGACCACGAACCTCGCCCCCGACGAGATCGCGTTCTCGCTGAGTCCGGAGTTGGTGAACCGCATCGACGACGTAATGACCTTCGATCCGCTCGGGCTCGAGCAGATCGAAGCGATCGTGGAGATTCACGTGGAGGCACTCGCGCAGCGGCTCGGCGCGCGCAGCGTCACGCTGCGCCTTTCACCCGAGGCGAAGGCCTACCTCGCCAAGGTCTCGATGGGCGCGGGCAGCGGCGCGCGATACGTGGCGCGCACGGTCTCGCACTACGTCTCGACCCCGCTCTCCACGGCAATCCTGCGCGGCGAGTTGCGCGAAGGCGGTGCCGCCGACGTCACGCTCGACGGGGAGACGCTCGTTGTACGAGCAGCATGATTCGCCCGGAGGTCTGAACGCATGGTAACGGCGCTCGTCCTAGCCGCGCTCCTGAAACCCGACGCGGCCTTTCTGACCGATTTCGGCGGCTCGTGGGTCTGCGGCGCCGGGCGCGCTCGCGAGGCCTGGCGGATCGCGCCGCACGCGGGACCCGCCGTGCCCGGCGCGGCGCTCGCGGATGTCGCATACGGGCCCGCGGCCCATCCCGACGGCCTCGCCTTCGTCTACTACGATCCCGGCGAACGCGCGTTTCGCTACGATGATTTTCACGCCGACGGATCGCAGTCGCACTTGCGTGCGACGCGGCCGGAGGGGGCGCGCTGGACATGGACCGGCACCTACTACCCGCAGGACGCAGCCCCGCAACCGGGAGTCGTCATCACCTGGACGCGCCGCGGCGACGCGATCGTTCGCCGTTTCGCGCAGCGCTCGGCCACGGGCGCGCTCGTCGACCACGGAAGCGATCGCTGCACGCCGGTCGGAGGCGCCTCGTGAGGATCCCCCGCTACGCGCTGCCGCCGCTCGGGCTCGCGGCGCTGCTGCTCCTGGCCCTCGCCGCGCTCTCCTTCGTGCCCGTCCAAAGCACCGCGCCGCTGCACGACGCGGTGGCCTGGCTCGTCTTCCGAGGCTGATTCCGCCCCCGCTTGACAGACACTTTGCCGCTCCGTATAGTTTGAAAATAAAACTATACGGAGGTGGCGCGTGCCGGGGCTCTCTCGTTCTTGGATCGTCGGACTTGCGTGGGTCGCCTGCCTCTCGGCGACGCAGACGCAGCCCGTCCTCGCGGCCGCCCCGCACACGGTGCGCATCGTCGTCGATCGCGATGCCCATCACGCCGTCGCGGGGGCCGTGATCGATCTGATCCGCGCCGACGGAAGCCGCGCTCGCATCGGCACGACGGATGCCGCCGGTACCCTCGTCGCCATCCTGCCGTACGGAGTGACGGTCGAAGCGCGCGCCGACGGTACCGATTCCGCGCGCGGGGTCGTCACCGCGCCGAGCCTGCATCTACGCCTCGCCTACCATGTCATCGCGACCATCGAGGCCCGCGCGCCGCTCGGCTCGGCGCACACGGTCACGCGCCGCACGGCCGAGACGCTCGTGGCCGGTAACCTGCGCGCCGCGCTGCGCCTCGACCCGCGCTATCGCTCGGCGGCCGAAGGCGGCTCGGACGAAGCGATGGTCAACGGCATTCCGCTGCCGCTTCCCGCATCGGGCAGCTCGGCCGGAGCCGGGCATTTCTCGACCGATCTCTTCGCCTCGGAGACACCCAGCGATCCGAACGGCTCCTCCGTCCCGAACTTTCATCTCGTCAATCCCACCGTGACGCCGCAGGCGTCGATGTCGATGACGCTCGGATCCTTCGGAGAGAATACGTGGCGTTCGACGTTCTCGGGTCGACGCGGTTCGTTCGGTTACGGCCTCGCGCTCGCCGCCGGCGGCGACGGCGGCACGCTCGACGGACAGCACCTGCGCGATCTGAGCGGGATCAGCTACGACCACACGAGCAACGCGCGTCACCTCGGGGCGTCGCTGAACACGAGCTTCTCGCTCGGTAAAACCTCGCTCTCGTTCAGCGCGATCGGCGAGACGCGCAATAGTGCCGACATCCCGACCGTACTCCCCGGCAGCACGCCGATCGGCTACGGTCCCGAAACCGCGCTGCCGTCGCACGATCTCGTCTATTGGTTGACCGCCGACCGGCAACTCGGCGCGCTCGACGCGTTCTACGTCGGCGTTCATTACGGCGGCGGTGCGACAATCGATCATTCGCACGCGCTCTTCGCGGGCGCGCCCGCGGCGTTCCATACCACCTATGCGTACGACGGCACCTACCAAGAGCTCAAACTCACGCGTTCCGAGCACAACGTTTCGTATTACGCCCAAAGCACGCTGCAGACGTTCCGGCTCAACAACGATCAAGGCATCGGCGAGAACGCCGTCGCGACGAGTTCCGCGATCGCGACATCGCTCGGGTTCGAACGCAGCGCCGCGCTCTCGTACGGCGCATCGGTAGGCGTCCACGCGGCGCGCGGCGCGATCGCGGGATCGAGCCTCGCTCTCGACGCGCACGCGCGCTATCTCCGCGGCAGCACCACGCTCTCGCTCTCCGCAAGCTCGGATCTGAGCCAGGATCAGGAGAGTTTCGGCGCACCGGCGCAGGTGTACGCGCAGCCGCAGAGCGCGCTCGTCGATTGCAGCGCGGGCACCGCGAACATCGGAGCGCCGTCGGCCACGGGCGCACATCCGCGCCGCGTGCTCGTCAACGTCACGGCGGCGCACCGGATTCACGACGGCGAACTCTCCGCGGGCGGCTACTACGCATCCGAGCAGCACGCACTCGTCAACGACATCGCCGAAGCACCGCTCGTGCTGCCCTCCGGATACGGGCAACAGTTGCAGGCGTTCTTCGCCGCATCGTGCGGCGGCACGCAGCTCGCACCCGAAGGCGTGCTCGGAACGGGCCTCGTGAGCGTACCGTCGCTGCAATCGCGCGAGGCGTTCGTCGCCGCTCGTCGCACCTTCGGACATATCGAACTGAGCGGCTTCTACGAAACGCTCTCGCAATACGCAACCGGCACGCCGTCGGTGCAACTCGCCCGCTCGAGCATCGTCCCGGGCAGTCAAGTGGTCTCGGTGCCGCTGCAGCGCGCCAACCTGCTCGTCGCCTACCACGACCGCCGCTCGATGCTCGCAGCCGACGCACTCTATACCGCGGCGAACAACGCCGACCGCCTTCCGGGCCACGTCGAGCTCATGCTCGGAGCCGCGACGCAGGTCGGTCACGGCACGCTCTCGCTCGCGCTGCAGAATCCGTTCGGAGCGTACGGCGGGCTCTACACGTCCTCGCGCTACGCGGTTCCGATCCGGACGACCGCGGGCCCGCTTCCCACCCTCGCAGATCCCGTGCTGCGTACGTGGCAGTTCACGTATCGCTTTTCAACCTCGCCGTAACATCACGAAAGGGACCCGATGATCGCACCGTTCGCCATGATGATCGCGCTCGCCGCACCGACGCAAACCTGCTCGACGCCTCCCGCGCTTCTCGCCCCGCTCTCCGCCTCGAGCTATGCGACCGATTTCAACGGCGTGCTCTGGAACGGCGAAAAGGCCCAATACCGCGCGGTGATCTCGATTGCTCCCGGCACGCCGGTCAGCGTCGCCTACGACGGCAAGAGCGCGAAGACCGTCGCCCCGTACCCCGGCGGATGCGCCATCCCGTCGGGCAACGATCAGGCGGTTTCCACGCTCGATGCGGCGCTCGCGCTCGCAAGCGGCGCTCCGAAGGCACCCTCGCACGATGCGCCGTGGCACACGACCGTGAGCGTTCAGGTCTCGCAAGATCAGTCGATCGACGTACCCGTTACCGTCACCTATTCACCGCAGGCCGGCGGCGCCGCGCTGTTGCAAGGAACCGGACACGCCTCGGGCGTGCTCACGGCCTTCGGCACGCCGTTCGAACTCGAGTATCAGGCCGCTGCGGTCTTCGCGGGCGGGCATCTGATCAAAGCGCGGAGCGCCGCTCAGGAAAAGGTTGAGGCAGGTCCGCAATCGCAGACTATGAAACTTGCCTGGGATGTGCAACGGCGGAACTAGCGCGCGATGAGCGAGCCGGATCGCATGCCGGACGAGGCGACGGCTCGCGAACATCTCGTCACGGTACAAACGATTCTGGAGCGTACGGGCCGCATATCGCGGCCCACTCCCTATACCTATCTCATCTGGGCGCTCACGAGCGCCACGTATTATCTGGCGTTCTGGCCCGGCGCGAGCGCGTATCAATCCGCGCTCTTCCTCGCCGCCAACCTGCTGCTCATCCTCGCCTACGTGATGACGATCGTCGAGTTCGTCGGGTCGATGCGCGCGCACACGACCTCGACCGAACGGCAGGCGCTCTTCGCCTTCGCTTGCATCACGACGTTTTTATGGGTGCTCAAGTTCGTATGGTACGACAACAACCTGATCGACGGTCGCGCCTACGCGCTCCTGTGGAGCAGCGGCTTTGCGGTCTCGCTCGGCGTGCTCGGCGTCGGTCCCATGCGCCCGCTGCTCTACGGCGGGATCATCGTCGCGCTCTCGATGCTGATCGGCGGACGCGTACCGACCGATCTCAGCCTCGTGCTCGCGCTCGGCAATCTCCTAGGGGTGGGCGGTCCGGGAATCTATTTCTTGGTGCAGCGCCACCGTAATGGATGAGCTCCTTCTCTCGAAGATCCGCCTCTCCATCGTCACCGAACTGTTGGCGGAGGATTGGAGAACCTTCACGGAGCTCCAAAAATCGCTCGACGTTACCGTCGGAAATCTGACGACCCATCTCGACAAGCTCGTCGAAGCCGACTACGTGGAGATGAATAAGCGCTTCATCGGGCGCCGCCCGCAGACGCGCTATCGCCTCACGCAGCGCGGTCGTGCCGCGCTGCTGGAACACGTCGATTGGCTCAACAGCGTGATCGCAAAAGCGAAACGCTGACTAGAGCGATCCCCACGCGGTAAACGCGGGCAACGGCACCGCGTGCGCGCCGATGACGAGCTGGATATCGGCGTACTGCAGCAGCGGAATCGTCCGCATCGGACCATTCCAACGCTTGCCGTTCACATAGGCGACGATCGGATCGTGCGGCGCGATCGCAAGCGGGCCGACGTGCGAGCGATCGAGCGGCTCTCCCCATACGGCAAAGAGATCGCCGAGGTCGAACGAACGCACGACCGGCGACTCCACGTGCACGATGTCATCGGCGGCGTGCGTATGCACCCAGTAGAAACAGCCCGCGCCCGCCGGACGTCCGATGTCGGACGGCAGCTCGACGAGCCGCCCGCGATCGACGATGCGCACCACCGCGTGCAGATGCATCGCCGAACCTTCCATCGGATCGCAGGAGATGCCGGCGATCGGCGCGGGCGCCAGCGCGAGCGTCATCAACCCGTTTGTCACCGAGAGGTGGATCGCAGCGTTCGCCGGATCGCCGATGCGCACCCGAGCGCCGTGCGCGGTCGCGTGCCGCGCGGATCGAAGCGCGTCGGGCACCGCGATCGACGTACCGCTCGACCAGGTGTCGGGGGGACCGTTCTCGAGCGAGGCGATCATACCACCGAGCGGCGGATTCGCAAGCGTGGCCGTGAGCGAGCCGTTCTCGACCGAAGCGCTCACTTGAGTCGGCGCATCGCGCCGTGTGTCGATGGTAAGGCTCCCGCTCTCGACATGCAGATCGACCGCGTTACGCAGCATATCGGCGCGTAGCGAGCCGCGCGAGATACGCATGGTTACGGGCGCGCAGCACTTCACGCCGACGTCGAGGTGCACGAGCAGGCCGCCGTGAGAACCGCGCGAGCGGTACACGTCGACGTTCGCCCCGTCGACATGCGCGCGCAAGGATGCCGCGGCCTGCGCGCCGCCGTCGGCACGCGCCGAAATCGTCGTGCGCGACGCGGCATGCAGCCGCACGGCGTAGAGCGTCCGCTCGTCGCCGCTCGCCCGCACGGTAAGCGGCCCCGATGCATCGACGGCAAGCTCGATCTGCGGCGGCGCAGAGGGCAACGCCTGCGCGAGCGCGGCACGCGATATCCCCGCGGCGGCGAGCGTGACGACGAGAGCTGCGGCGCTATACTTCATGCGAGCCTCCGATGGAGCGCAAAGGCGCATCCGAGAAAGAGCAGAGCCCATCCCACCAGCAACCATGACGAAGCCTGATGCGCGAGCATAGACGGCGCGGCGAGCGACGTACGCAACACCTCGATCGCGTCGTAGGACGGCAGCCAATGAATCACCCGCGCGAATGGGAGATGGTCGATCGGAAAGTACGCGCCGCTCAAAAACGCGAGCGGAAGATAGACGATATTGGCAAGCACGTTCGCGGCGGCGGTCGAGCGCACCAACATAGCGAGCGTGAGACCGAGCGCCGTGAACACCACCACACAGCCGGCGAGCGCGAGCCAGAACGGTAACGCGTGTGCCGGAAGCTCGAAGCCGAAGATCAGGTGCGCGCAGAGCGTCATCACGACCGATTGGATCAGCACGAGCACGATCCGGTGCATGATGACCCCCGCGATCACCTGCGGAACCGCGGCGCCGTTGCCGCGCAGACGACGCAGCATGCCGAGATCCTTGTACATCAGCAGGCTTGTCCCGATGTTGAAAAACGCCATGCCGATCAGGTTCGCACCGATGATCCCGGAGACGAGAAAGGTCATGCTCTCCGCCCCCCGCATCGTTCCGGATTGCAGACCGAAGCCGAGCACCACGATCAGCAGCACGGGAAAGACGAAGGTCCAGAACATGGAGATGCGCTCTCGAACGAACATCGTCGATTCGAGCGCGAATTGCGATCCGACACGTGCGAACATCATTCCAGCCGATTGCTCTCCAATTCGAAACGATTGACGCCCCCGCCGAGCCGTGCCGCGAGAGCGATCAACGACTCCACGGTGCCGACCGCGACGGCGCGATATTCGCCGCCCTGCTCTTCGAGATTCAGATCCGCATCGCGCGCGGCGGCGGCACCTTCCCGCGATATCCAGATCGTCAGACGATGCGCGCGAGCGCGCAAATCGTCGAATTCCTCGATCGGGCCGAAGCGCACGAGGCGTCCGCCCTCGACGATCGCGAGATGGGTACAGAATGCGAGCGCATCCGCGACGAAATGGGTGGCGAGCACGCAGGCCTTACCGCGGCGGCTCCGTTCGCGCAGCAGCTCGCGTACGAGCGCGCGCCCGCCGGGATCGAGCGCCGTCTCCGGCTCATCGAGCACCAGAATGTCGGCGCGCTGCGCGAAGCTGATCGCAAGCGAGAGCCGCTGCAATTCGCCGCTGCTCGCGTGATCGATGCGGGTATTCATGCACGCCGGGAGTCCGAGCCGCTGCTCGACGGCGCGATCTCGCGGGACGCCGCTCTGAATCGCGAAATAGTTGAGCATTTCACCGACCGTCGCACTCTGCAAAAAGAACGCTTTGCTCGGCGCGAAGGCGCAGCGCGCTCCCGGTGCAATCTCGCGCGTGCCGCGGTCGGACGCGCGCAGTCCGCCGAGCACATCGAGAAGCGTCGATTTGCCCGCACCGTTCGACCCGAGGATGCCGATGATATCACCGGTTCGGAGATCGAGGGAGACATCGTCGACGAGCGCGCGTTCGCCGGAGCGCACCGTAATGCCGGCGATGCGCAGGATCGGATCGCCGATACGCAGCGTGCGGTCCATGACGAGCGCGGAGAGCGAGAGCAGGCGGGAGAGATCGCTGCCGTCGACGAGCGTGATCTCCTCGAGGGTGCGTAACGCGAGGGCGGCGAACGCCGCGGCCCGCAGCGGGAACGGCAACGGCAGCAGGGTGCACAGCGCCGCGGCCGCAAACGTCGCGCTCGCACCGGCGATGAGCGTGACCGCCACCCCGGCGGTACCCCCGACATCGCCTTCGAGCCGCATGGAATGGATGCGGGATTTCTTCTCCCGCTCAATCCGAACGTCGCGCGCGCCCAGCACGCGCGCGACGACGGCGTGACCGTATTCGTGGAGGTACGGCCCCGCTGTGTAGAACGCGCCGAAGAGCGGCAGCGCGAGGAGATCGCTCCAGGCGAGCGGCGCCGTCGCAAAGGAGGCGATCACGAGCGCGATTGCACTCCACACTCCCCAGGCGACGATCGCGAGCTCCACGGCGAGCAGCGAGATGCGCAGCAGCGATCCGCGCACGGTCGCGCTCGTCGCAAGTTCGGCGGCGTTCATCAACCGATTCCGAAGAGCATCAGCGTCGCTTCGTCGTCGCCGTTGATGCGCAGCAGTTCGTCCCAGGCCGAATCGACGAAACCGCCGAGCCAGCGCGATGCAATTCCCGCATCGACGCAGACCAATTGCATCGTCTGTCCGAGTGCGCCGGATTCGACCAGGCAAAATCGATAGCCGCGCTCGCCGTACTTCCATTCGACGCGAGCGAAGATGGCGCTCATGGCGACGATCGCGGCCGGGCGGTCTTCGACCGGCTGCAAGCCGGGAAGAACGCGCGCGAGGTCGAGCGCACCGACGGGCCAGAGCTCTTCAAGCGCCTCCTCCAGCACATCCCAGTGGTAGACGCTCGGTTTGAGCTCGGGCACGTCGAGCGGAATGACATAGAGCTCCAGCGGATAGAGTCCGCCCGCGGATGGATAGACGCGCTGCGCGCTGACCGAACCGGCCTCACGATTCTCGCTCGCGCGGTTCACCCGCGTGGAACGCTGCAAGATGTCGAGCAGTGCCGAGAGCGGGAGCGATCCGTGAAACCGTTCGGTCGAGGTGCGCCGCTCGAGCAGGCGATCGAGGTCGCGCGGTGCGCGCGTGCTCTCGCGGACGACGCGCGGTCGACCCGGAAAATTTTGGAAGCTCGCTCCCGCAACACGCAGCGCATTGGTCGTGATCGGAATCGGCCGCGGGATCGAGATACGGCTATTCGCGTGATAGAGGCGCGAGAGGGTCGGCGCGACGCGATCAGGGGAGGGCATGGGGAATGACTCCTTGTCGAAGATCGAACGGCTCGTAGCCGAGCGCTTGCGGGACACTCGCAAGGCGCGCGCCGCCGAGGAACGGACGGTCGTGATGCGCGTGGAGCGGAATCGCTTCGGGGATCAGCACGCGGTTGATGGCCTGCCCGGGTTGCATCCACGGCGGCGTCAGATCCACCGAGTAGGGCGTCATCCCGAGCCCATCGAGACGTTGCACGAGGTCTTCGAAGGCGATCGCAGGATGCGCAGCGGCCCACGCTTCGAAGCCGACGTCGCGTCCGGATTCGAGCAAAAACCCGAGCGGTGCAATCGTCTCGGCATCGCCGTGCGCGTAGCGTGATGCGTGCGCTTCGTATCCGTCGAGCTCGACCGGCGCCTCTTCGTAAAGGCGCAGATATTCCGCGAGCTCGACGCACATCAAGTTTTCGCTGAACGCCTTTTCGATCGCACCCTGCGGATCGAGCGCGCAGGACGCACTCATTGCGAGAATCGGCCCGCCCGACCGACGCACGGTGAGGCAGAGCACGGCGCTCACCGGCGTATCGGTCGTGATGTCGATGAAATACAGCTCGACGCCCGGCGCCATCGCCTGCTCGAAGCGCGGATACCGAATACGTGCGCGCGGCATTCGATTGAGCCAGGTGATCGCGATGGCATCGCGCTCCAGCACTTCGAGGAGGCCGCCGGTTTCGGCAAAGCGGCGATCGGGCCCGTAGCTGAGACCCGTCGTGTTCCAATCGGAAAGAAAGCGATCACCGTCGACGCGCTCGTACGGAAAGACGGTATACTGTGCCGGTACGAGGGCGCTCGCGCCGTCGGTCATCCGTTCCGCACGCGTCCACCCGATGCGCGTCTCCTCGTCGAAGCGGGGATAGGGAAAGGCGGTCGCATCGTGCTGAAATGCCGCGTAGCGCGCGTAGCGTGCGGGAGCGGGTGACGACGGGGAGGCGAGTTCGCGATAGCTCGCGACGCGAACGCGATCGGGATGCAGCGTACTGAACGCGCGTTCCAGATATTCGCAGCGCGCGGTGAGATCGGCTCGTGCCGCCGCGACCCCCGCGCCGCTCGAACCGAGATCTTCGGTCGCCAAACGCTGCTGTTCGACGACGCGAAAGAAAAACGGATGTTCGGCGAGATGCGTAGGGATGTCGATGGGATCGGCGCCTCTCAACTGCACCTCGATCGGCACGACGCCGGCCTTGCAGACCTCGCAGCCCGCGCGCGGCGGAAGCCACTCGCTGCGAACGAAGCCGTTTGCGAAATCGTACTCATAGAGCATCGACGCCCGCGTATCACCGTCGGCACGCGCTGCCTCGCGCAGTGCGCTTACGACATGATCGGCATAAGCGTCGAGACCCGGCGGTACGCGGCGCGAGCTCCAGAGGCGATCGATGCGCTCGGTCGCACAGGCAATGCATGCGCCGGACTCGCTGCCTTCGGCGACGACCACGGCGAAGCCGGGTAGGAGCATCGCCGTATCAGCCATCGATCAATCCCTTCTGCCGGAGCACCGCACGGACGCGTTTGTTATCGTAGCGATTGAAGCGCTTCGGAAAGCGGGCGTAGGCGGCGTCGCAGCGTTCGCAGCGCGGCATGCGCAGCGCCTGATAGAGCGCGGGCCGCACGTCGAGCGATGACGAGAAGGCGAGCACATCGTCGACGTAGGGCACGAAAGGACGCGAGAGCAACGAGTCCAGAACCCGCGAAGCGAGGAGTACCGCGCCGTTGCTCGGGGACGCCGCCTCGGCGCGAAAGCCCTGCATGGCGAGACCGCGCTCGACACAGGCATAGCATGCGGAACGGGCATGCAGAAACGGACCGACGACGGCACCTCGACCGCTCACGCGTACGGGCAACACCAGGTCCGCGACCGGCTCCGGGGCCGCATCGGCCGCGTCAAAGACGACGATCCGCACCGGCGCTTCGCCGAATACGCGAAACATCGCCGCGTTGTAATCGCGAATATCGCGCGGCCGCACGAGAAGCGACCGCAGGTGCTCGGCGAGCGCATAGGCGGCGGGGCCGCGATGCTCCACGACGAGTAAATCCCCCGGTCTTGCCGCCTCCCACGACTGCAGGTGACGGCGGAAGAACGCATCGACCTCGGCATTGCCCGCGACGGCGCGCTCTCCGGTTACGAAGGGCGAGGCGCTGAACGCTTCGAGTGCTTGCGCGGAATCGGCGACTTCGATCAAGAGTTCGTCGCGATGCGAAACCAGGCGAATCTTCCCGGCCTCGTCCGCGACGGTGAAACGGCGCGAAACGGCCGTGTCCAAAGCGGTCATCTGATTCTCTTTTTCCGGATACTGCGAGCGGAACGGGGGCCCTCCGTTCCGCGATGGATCGGATTGCTCTCGCTTATTGCTTCGAGCAGGAGCAGCAGCACGAACCCTTCGTGATGCAGATGTTCGCGGGCGCGAGACCCGAGCCGCCCAGCGAGAAGTACGTGTTTTCGAACTCGTTCGCATCGGCGCGAACGACGTCAGTGTATTCCACGTTCAGAATCATGGTTCCGAAAGCTCCTCCGGCAAGTGCCTGAAAAAAGAAAAAATCGTCGGACGAATGTCCGGCGATGATGGTTAGCTCTGCTTCTGGGTGCACGAGCAACAGCACGAACCTTTCGTGATGCAGATGCTCGCAGGCGCGAGACCCGCGCCGCCCATCGCGAAGTACGTGTTTTCGAACTCGCTCGCATCGGCGCGAACGGACTCGACGTATTCGACGTTGAGAATCAAGAAATTCACCTCCTCACACCCGAATTGAGGCCCATCGAACAAAGCGATACGTGTCACCGCTATCGGCAGCACGCAAATTACTTTGTTTTACGAACTTCTTTGAAGGTTATACGCCGGAGGTGTCGCCGTGTCAATAAATGCGTTTTGAATCTCTCGGGGGTTGGTACTACCAGGCGGCTAGAGGATCGCGCGGACGTCGGCTTCCATCTTGGCCTTGGTCAATTCGCCGACCACGATCTTGCGGACGATCCCGGTACGATCGATGAAGACGTGGACCGGCATGCCGTTGATCTCGTAGGCATCGCGCAGCGCGCCGGAATCGATCACGGCCGGATAGCTCAGGTGGTGCTCGGTGATAAACTGCTGCGCCTTCTGCCGGTCTTCCAGCACGTCGACGCCGACGACGGCGAGCCCGCGGCTCTTGAATTCCTGCGCGACCGCATTGACCGAAGGAGCCTCCTCGTTGCACGGGGGGCACCAGCTCGCGAAAAAGTTCAGGTAGACCGGCTTGCCCGCGAGCGAGGCCATCGAGAGCATACCGCCCGCGGCAGTGGCTTCATCGAAGGGCGGCGCGGGCGATCCGATCGCGGCGACGGTCGGCGCGGAGCCGCCGCCCGCGTGCGAGCAGGCCGCGAGGGCGAGAACGAAGAGCGGCGTTAGATACTTTTTCATCATCATCTCAGCTATACGTAGGATAGGGCACGGCGGCTAAATCGTTGCGCATCTGCGCCATCAGTTCGTCGATCGAGGCGAAGACGAGCTGCCCGCGGACGAAACGCAGGTCTCGAACGGCGAGTTCCCGCCCGTAGATCGTCTCGTGGAAATCCCGCATCCAGACTTCGACGGTACGGCGCACGCCGCCGAACTGCGGATTGGTGCCGATCGAAACGAGCGCGGCGTGGTCGCGTCCGTCGTAGCGCGCGAGCGCCGCATAGACGCCGTCGCGCGGCAGCAGCTTCTCCGGCACGCGCAGGTTCGCGGTGGGGAACCCGAGATCGTGGCCGCGCCCGAAGCCGAGCTCGACGGTGCCGCGCAACTCGTAGGCGTGGCCGAGCAGGTGATCCGCGCGTTCGAAGTCGCCCGCGGCCACGAGCTCCCGAATGCGCGTGCTCGAGATACGCTCCCCGTCGTCGACCACGTGCTCGACCGCGGTGAGATCGACGTCGCGCGCCGCCAGATGGCGCGCCATGAACGGCACGTCGCCCGCGCGCTTGTGGCCGAAGCGAAATCCCGCCCCGACCGCGATCGCGCGCACTTCGAGCGCGTAGACGAGTTCGTCCAAAAACGCATCCGGCGCGAGTTGCGCGATCTTCTCGTCGAACGGCACGAAGAAGCACTCCTCGAAGCCCGCCGCCGCAAGCAGATCGATGCGCTCTTCCTTCGTGGTCAGCATCGGCGGCTCGCTTCCGGGACGCAAGAACGCCGCCGGATGATCGGCGAAGGTGAGCACGCCCGAGCGCCAACCCGGACGTCGCGTGCGAAACGCCGCGCGCGCGATCTCGCGATGACCGCGGTGCATGCCGTCGAAGAACCCGATCGCGAGCGAGAGCGGTCGATCGTTCTCGCGGGTGAGATCGTGGTGAATCTTCATCGCTCACTCATGGGGAACGAACACCTTTCGCGGGGCCAGCATCGCGCCGTGCGCCTCACCGACGCCGACGAGCATACGCGAATGATCGCGCACGAAGACGGTCTGCGCGGGCGCCCCTTCGGGCAGCGCAACGACGCGCCCGGCGCGAAAATCCGACGAGGCGCGCAGGTCGAGCACGATCGTGGGAAACGGAATGATGTGTTCGGGCGCGATGAGCGCGCTCTGCGGATCGTCGGAGATCGCTTCGAGCGTGCGCGCTTCGGAGAGCACGAAGGGGCCCGAAGCTTCGCGCACGAGCGCCCCCATGTGCGCGGGCACGCCGATCGCGGCGCCGAGATCTTCGCAGAGGGTGCGCACGTAGGTGCCCTCGCTGCACGCGATGCGAATGCGCGCGATTGCGGGCGGTTCGATGCCGAGCAGCGAGAGTCCGTAGATCGTCACCGAGCGCGACTTACGCTCCACGACTTTCCCTTCGCGTGCGAGTTCGTACAGGCGCTTGCCTTCGTGATGGACGGCGGAGTACATCGGCGGAATCTGCGTGATGCGCCCGGTGAAGCTTTCGAGCGTCGCCTCCAGGCGCGCGCGCCAATCGGCCGGAACCTCCGCGGTCGCCACCGTTTCGCCGAGCGCGTCTTGCGAGGTGGTCGAGCGCCCGAGCACGAGCGTCGCGGCGTAGGCCTTGCGCTGATCGGTCAGCAGCGGAATCAGGCGCGTCGCCTTTCCCACGGCAACCGGCAGCACGCCCGCGGCTTGCGGATCGAGCGTGCCGAGATGGCCGACCGCGATCGAGCGATCGCGACCGTACACGCCGTAGATGCGCCGCACGCGCGCGACGATCTGCGCCGACGTGGGGCCGGCGGGCTTGAAGACGTTGACGAATCCGATCATGTCTGCGTTCAGAACGGCGGGGCGACCCGCACCTCTTTGCGCGCGGCACCGATGAGCCCGAGCACGCCCGCGAGCACGAGCACCACGGCGCCCGCGATGGCGAACGCGACCGCATGCACGAGCGTCCAGAGCATGAAGACGACGCCGCCGAGCATCATCAGCGCGTAGGAGGCGGGAAGAAAGCGCGCGGCCGGAAAGCGCGAGCGCAGCAGCCAGGTGCCGAAGCCGCCGAAGAGCACGAGAAAGATGCCCGCGGCGATGTTCACAGCCCCTGCGCGACGAGCGCGCGCTCGACGGCGGCGAACGCCTCGTCGAGCGGTCCGGTATACGTGAGGCCCGACGCGCGGAAATGCCCGCCGCCGCCGAGCGTCGCCGCGGCCGCCTGCACGTTCACGCGTCCGTTCGAACGCAGGCTCACGCGAATCTCGCCTTCGTAGGCCTTGAAGAGCGCCGCCACTTCCACCCCGTCCTGGCCGCGCAGCGTATTGACGATGTCCTCGGTATCTTCGCCGTCGGCACCGGTCGCCGCGAGCATCGCGTCGTTCACGAACGACCAGCAATACCGCCCGTCGCGCGCAAACCGCATCTCGTCGATGATCCGTCCGAGCAGCCGCGTGGCCGCCACGCGCTTGTTCGCGAAGATCTCCTCGGTGATCTCTTCTTTGTCGGCACCGCGTCGCATCAGCTCCGCCGAGAGCTCCAGCACCTCGGGCGACGTGTTCGAATGCATGAATCCGCCGGTATCGGTCATGATCGTCGTTAAGATGCACGTCGCGATCTCGCGATCGATCTCCGCACCGAGACCCCGCAGCAGGTGCATCACGGTCGTTCCGGTGGAGCACTCGCTCGGAATCACGTAATTGAGCGCACCGAAATGCGAGTTCCCCAAATGGTGATCGATGTCGAGCATGTGCTCGCGCGGAATCGCGGGCAAAAACTCGCCCGCACGCGAGAAATCGCTCATATCGCAGAAGACCCACAGCGTATCCGCCGGCAGATCGGCCGGAAGCTCGCGCGAGACGAACTGCGTATCGGGCAAGAAGCGCAGATTGCGGGGCACCGGATCCTGCTGAAAGTAGGCGACGCGCTTGCCCATGCGGCGCAGCGCGATCCCGAGCGCGAGCCCGGCACCGAGCGTGTCGCCGTCGGGCTTCACGTGACTGACCATCACGAACGACGAACGGCGGCGCAGTTCCGCTACGACCTCGTCGGTCGTCGAGTTGCGCATCTCGCTCTCGATCATTCGGCCTCCTCCGGCGCGACCGAGCGACGCTCGGCATCTTCGCGCAGTGTTTTGGCGAGCGCAATCGCCCGCTCCGTCGAGCGATCCTCGATGAAGACGAGCTCGGGCGTGTGCCGTAGATCGATCTCGTGTCCGAGCTCGCCGCGAAGAAACTTCTTCGCGTGCTCGAGCGCATCCATCGACTGCCGCGCCACATGCCGATCCCCGATGATCGACACGTACACCTTGCACTGGTGCAAATCGTCGCTGACCTCGGCCCGCGTCACCGTCACGAACCCGAGTCTCGGATCCCGCAGCTCCTGCGTAATCTTCGTCGCCAAAATCCGCGCAATCTCATGATCAATCCGCGCCAACCGCTGCGACTTCACAGCTCGCCTCCCAAGGCTCGTTTCATGCCGGGCACCGTGCGCGTGCGAACGGCGGGCTCTGAGGCGCGGGCGAAGCCAGGATGGCGAGAGCCCGCGCGAAGGCAGCAGCAATTTTCCACGATGGAAAATTGCGCGCGTCCGCCATTCGCGCGCGCACGGTACTCGGCGTGAAACGAGGTCACGCCCGCACCAGTTCCGGAGCCACCTGCTCCGTCATATACGCCTCGATGATGTCGCCGTTCTTGAGGTCCTGGAACTTCGCGACCTGAAGACCGCACTCGAAGCCTTCGGCGACTTCCTTGACGTCGTCCTTGAAACGGCGCAGGCTCTCGAGCTCGCCCGTGAAGATGACCGCCGAATCACGCAGCACGCGAACCTTCGCGCCGCGCGTGATCTTGCCGTCCTTGACGTAGCAGCCGACGATCGTGCCGACCTTCGAAACCTTGAAGACCTCGCGCACTTCGGCGTGGCCGAGCGTGACCTCGCGCTCGATCGGCGCGAGCATGCCCGTCATCGCCTTGCGCAGATCGTCTTCGATTTCGTAGATGACCTGATAGAAGCGCAGATCGACGCCTTCGTTTTCGGCCAAACGCTTCGCCGTTTCGTCCGGACGAATGTTGAAGCCGATGAGCACCGCGTTCGAGGCGCTCGCGAGGTTGACGTCGTTCGGCGAGATCGCGCCGACGCCGCCGTGGATGACGCGCACGTCGACTTCCTCGGTCGAGAGCGACTCCATGCGCGCGCGCAGCGCTTCGAGCGAACCTTGTCCGTCCGCTTTGATGATGAGGTTGAGCGTCTTCTTGCCTTCGGTCGGCATCGACATGAAGGTTTCGAGCGAGACGCGTTGCGATGCGGAGCCCGCGATACGCACGTCGCGGCGGCGCACGGCGCGCTTCTCCGCGGTCTCGCGCGCAACGCGTTCGTCGCTGACGACCATGAGCGTGTCGCCCGCGGCGGGCACGTCCTGCAGGCCCATGACCTCGACCGGAATCGAGGGCCCGGCCTTCTTCACTTGCTTGCCCTTATCGTCGATGAGCGCACGCACCTTACCGAACGTGCCGCCCACGACGACGATATCGCCGACGCGCAGCGTGCCGTTCTGTACGAGCACGGTCGCGACCGCACCGCGGCCCTTCGAGAGCTGCGACTCGATGACGACACCGGTCGCGCGGCGCGTCTTGTTCGCTTTGAGATCCTTGATGTCGGCCTCGAGCAGCACGGTATCGAGCAGCGACTCGATGCCGTCACCGGTCTTCGCCGAGACGGGCACCATCTCGATCGTGCCGCCCCAATCCACCGGCTGCAGACCTTGCTCCATGAGCTGCTGCTTCACGCGATCGGGCTGCGCGTCGGGCTTGTCCATCTTGTTGACGGCGACGACGATCGGAACGCCCGCGGCTTTCACGTGCGCGATCGCTTCCTTCGTCTGCGGCATGACGCCGTCGTCGGCCGCGACCACGAGGATCGCGACGTCGGTGACCTTCGCGCCGCGCGCACGCATCGCGGTGAACGCTTCGTGGCCCGGCGTATCGATGAAGGTGATCTTGCGATCGTTACGCTCGACCGTGTAGGCACCGATCTTCTGCGTGATGCCGCCCGCTTCGCCCGCGGCGACGTTGGCGCTGCGGATCTTGTCGAGCAGCGAGGTCTTACCGTGGTCCACGTGACCGAGGACGGTGACGACCGGCGGACGCGGCGTCATCATCTCGGGCTTGTCTTCTTCCTGCTCGACGGTGACCTCTTCGCCCGCTTCCTTGACGACGGCGTTGAAGCCGAACTTCTTCGCAACCGAGATCGCGACGTCCGAGGGAATGTTCTGGTTGATCGTCGCCATCGTGCCCATCTTGATGAGCTCGGTGATGACGTCGCGCACCGGCACGATCATCGAGGTCGCGAGTTCCTGGACCGTCAGCAGGTCGGGAATCTCGATCGTCTCGAGCACGCGCGCGGGCGCCGCGGGCACGTGATCGCCGCCCTTCTTCTTGCGGTGCCGCTCTTTCTCGAGCAGCAGTTCCTTTTCGCGATCCTTCTTGGCCGCGGCTTTGTCTTCGTGCGAGCGGCCGCGATCGCCGGGACGTCCCCCGGTCGAGGGCGCGGGCGCGTCGGTCGCGACCGCGGGCATCCCCGGACGCGGCGGCATCGGGCGCTGACCCGGCGCGAGCGGACGGAACGGACCGTTGCCCGCCGGACGGCGTTGGCCGGGCGGGGTGAGCGGGCCGTTGCCGCGCTGGGCGGGTGCGACCGGGGCCTTACCGCCCTGGCCGGGCAGGGCCTGGCCGGGACGCGGGGCGACGCCGGGGCGGCCGGGCATGCCGGTCGTCGGGCCAGGCGAGGCCGAGGCCGCGGTCGTCGGCGGCGGTGGGCGGCGAATCGAGGACTGTCCCGGCGGGACCGGCTGAAGGCGCGGAATCGGCGCCTCGGGCGCGGCCGGACGAGCCGGACGCGGCGGGGCAGCGCGCGGGGGCACGGGCTTCAGCGTCGGTGTGGGCGCGGGCGTCGGCGTCGGTGCTGCCGATGCGGCCGGGGCGACGGGACGCGGAGCAACGACGGGCGCGCTCGGCGCGGCCGGAGCGACGGCCGGAGCTTCGGCTTCGATGGTCGGCGGTACGGGCGGAGCCTCCGCCTCGACCGGAGCCGCTGCTGCGGCGGGGCGAGCCGGCGCCTTCGGAGCGGCGGGACGCGGCGTCGAGGTGACGGGCTTCAAACGCGGGATCGGGGCTTCGGGCGCGGCCGGCTTCGGCGGCGCGGGCGGCTCGACGGCAGCGGCCGGAGCCTCGACGGCGGCGGGAGCCTCAGGCGGCGCAGCCGCGACGGGCGCAGCGGGCGCGGCCGGTTTCGCGGCGGCTGCCTTGGGCGCCGCCTTGACCGGTTTGAGCAGCACGCTGCGCACGAGATCCGCGATGTGATCGGGAACGACGCTCAGCTGGTTCTTCGCTTCGAAGACGCCGCCCAGACGCTCGTTGAAGAGCGCGATGAGCTCTTTCGACGTGAGCCCAACCTCTTTGGCGAGCTCGAAAATTCGTACTTTGCCCGTAGTAGTAGCCATTTATCCCCAAAGTGGTCCCCACGTTGGGGGCCCCACCAGTTTGAGAGCACTGCGTTCCGGGCTTCACCCGGAACCGCGCGCCCCCGCGTAGTCACGCGGGTCCCCTCTCAACTGGCAGAAGCTGGCAGTGGAGTTGAGGGCCCCGCTAGGTCGTCACGAAGTTGCCCTCTTAGAGAGCATGGTCGTCGTTAATCATCACGTTGATCCAAGTGCGTCCATCGAACTTCTTATTAAACCATATTCTGCCGCCGCGGTGGCAAGCCCCGGGTACCGGCGGTTTTTTGCCGCCCGCTCGACGCAGGCCGCCGAACAGAGGTAGGCACCTCGGCCGGGTCGGCGCGACCGAGTCCCCGGCGGATCGACCGCCCAGCCGCTCGGCGTCCGCACGAAACGGAACATCTCCGCCTGCGGGCGCCGGTCGCGGCAGCCCACGCATTGCCGAATGGGTACGTGGGCGGCGCGTCCGTCGTTATTCGCCGAGTCGTTCGCGGCGGAACTCCTCGAGCTTGCGAATGAGCTCCTCGTCAACCGTCGCGGCGGGCGCTTCGGCTTCGACGCCTTCCTCCTCGGTCTCCACGGCCTCGGCCACGGCCTCGTCGCCGCCGGTGCGCGCGGTGCGCTCGGCCAGGTAGCGCTCGCGCACGTCGTCCGCTTCGGCCTCACTCGCGATGTCGAGACGCCATCCGGTCAGGCGCGCGGCGAGCCGCACGTTCTGTCCGTCGCGACCGATCGCGAGCGAGAGCTGATAATCGGGCACGATCACGAGCGCCACGCCGTCGTCCTCGAAGAGCTCGACGCTGATCACCTTGGCCGGCTGCAACGCGTTCATGATGAACGTCTGCGCGTCGGCCGCGTAGGGAATCACGTCGATCTTCTCACCGCGCAGATTGTCGGAGACGTTGGCGATGCGGCTGGCCTTCGGGCCGAGGCACGCGCCGACGGGATCGACTTCCTCGCGGATCGAGCGCACCGCCACCTTGGAGCGGCTGCCCGCTTCGCGCGCGATCGCCATGATCTCGACGATACCGTCGGCGATCTCGGGCACTTCGAGCTCGAGCAGACGCTGCACGAGACCCTCGGCCGAGCGCGAGAGCACGACCTGCGGCCCCTTCGGCGACTTGCGCACGTCGAGCACGTAGGCGCGAATGAAATCGTTGATGCGGAACGCTTCGCCGGGTACCTGTTCGGAGAGCGGAAGAATCGCTTCGTCGCGCCCCTCGAGCAGCACGTACATATTGCGCTGCTCGTACCGCTGCACCGTGCCGGTGACGAGGTCGTTGAGCTTGCGCGCATATTTGTTGAATACGGTGTCGCGTTCGGCTTCGCGGATGCGCTGCACGATCACTTGCTTCGCGGTCTGCGCGGCGATGCGTCCGAAATCTTTCGGCGTCACTTCTTCGTCGAAGAAGTCGCCGGCCTGATAGGGGCCGCCGGCCTGCGCGAGCGAGATCTCGAGCTTCGGATCGGTCACCTCGTCGACCACCGTACGGCGATGGTAGACGCGATATTCGCCGGTCCCGCGATCGACGATCACGATCGCGTTCGCCTCGCTGCCGAAGTGGCGCTTGTAGGCGGTGAGGAGCGCGGCTTCCAACGCCTCGAGCAGCATCTCGAACGGAATATTCCGTTCCTTCGAGATGAACTGCAGGACGTCGATCAGTTTTTCATCAGCTACCGGTTCTGCCATGGTTCTTCCGTTCACGTTTGTCGCGAGTTAAGTCGGCGCGCGGATCGTACTCCAGATTCGCCGATTTGATCGTGGCGATCGGCAGCGGCAACTCGCCCTGCTCGGTCGCGACGATCACGTTCTCCCCCCGCAGCCCGACGAGCGTGCCGCGATGGGTCTTGGCCCCGTTGATCGTGAGCGTCGTCACGACGCGCACCTTTTTACCCGCGAAGCGCGTGTAATCCGCGGGCTTCACGAGCGGACGTTCGAGGCCCGCCGACTCGACTTCGAGCGTGTAGCGGTCTTCGAACTGATCGAGCGCGTCGTTGATGCGCGAGGCGATTGCTTCGCAGGTGCCGATGTCGACGCCGCCGATCTTGTCGATCGTCACGCTCAGCGACGTCGTGCTCCGGCCCGCGCGCGCGCCGTGGAGAACGATCTCCACATCGGCGAACGCGGGGTCGTGCGCGATGGCGTCGAGCGTCCGCTCGAAGACGTGCGTCAGACTCTCCCCCGAAGACATGTCGGCCCCTTACAACAACGAAGCGCGGGACGTGCCCACGCTCAACTCGAGATCAACCGCTTTCGAGGATACACGAAAATGACGACGGGCCGCAACCCCGCGTGGGTGGCGGCCCCTCGTCCGTTCGCTACTCATGCGTTCGCGTGCGACGTGCTGCGCTGCCGGTTGACGTCCGGCCGCCGTCGGGTGCGCAGGCGCAATCCCGAATTATGCGCGCTCGTCGCGGGCCTGGTGGCCCGGTGGATCTTGCGGTGTCAACCGCCCTCCTAACTCCGTACCATGCGAATGGGTACAGCACCAGTATAAGCGCGACAAAGGTCGCACTTCAACGATCCAATCCTCAGGGTTGAGGCGGGGTGAAGGGCGCAAGCGCGCGGCGCGTGCAGACGGCGCTCGCCCGCTCCTCCACGATCGGCTTACCCACGCCGCCCGGATTTCCGCCGATCGTGATCCCGATGCCGCCCGCGAGCGGATGCGTGAACGTCCCTTGCACCATGGGCGGCTGCGAACTGCGCGGGAAGCGCAGCATCCAGCCGTCGCAGATCAGCAGCGGTCCCTCGCGGTGGACGCTCGTGACCCACATCTTGATCCGCGCGTCGCCGCCGCTGCCCGCCTCTTCGAGGATGTACTTCGTCTCGGCGACGACCGCGGGCGGAGGCGTGGGGTTGATGCTCCCGAGCGAGATCGGCTCGTGATACGACTTCTCCGACGGCGTGACGGGGCCGTGCGGCAGCATCGCCCGCAGACGAGCGTTGATATCGATCCCGCTGCCGCCGGACTTGGCGTTGCGCGCGGGCGCCGGGGTGGGCGGAACGTTGATGGCACGTGAGGGTCCGGGTTTGGCCTGCCGCGCGTTCCCGGCGTGCGGGCCCGGTTTGGCGTGGCCTTTCGCTCCCGGACGCGGCGCCTTCCCGGCGCTCTTCGCGGGCGCGGCGCCCTTGGTCGGCGTCGGGCTCGGCACGCCCGGATGCGGCGCGGGCGGCGCGCTCACGCGGGCGGCCGGCGCGGGCGATGCGCTCGGGGCGGCGCTCGCGCGCGCGAGCTGCGGCGAGGGCTGCGCCGTCGGCGCAACGGTGGCGGCCGGGGCGGGCGTCTGCGGCTTGGCCGTGGGAGCGGCGGTCGGAGCCGGGGGGCGCGGCGTGGGCTTGGCCGTCGGCGGCGCTGTCGGCGCCGGGCTCGGGGCCGCGGTCGGCGGGATCGTGACCGTCACGGCGACCGCCGCCGCGGTGGGCACCGAGGTCGGCACCGCGGGAAGCTCGCGCTGCGGCTGCGGTTCGATGAGCGGCTGAGTCGGCAGCGCGGTCGGCACGATGCTCGCTTGCGGCAGCGGCGAGGGCTGCGGCGGCGCCGAGGGCACGATGTGCGAGAGCTCGGGACGTCGAGGCGGCTGCTTCTGCCGCGGCGGCTGCGCGGCGGGAGGATGCTGCACGGGTGCGATGCTCGCATGGGGCACGGGCGCGGCCTGCCGCACGGGCGTCGGCACCTGCGCGACGGCGGGCACCTTGCGTTCGAGCGTGACGAGCGTTCCGCCGGTCACGCTCTCGGTCGCGCCCTCGAATGCGGTGTTCGCGACCACCGCGAACAACAGGATCGCAAGCAGCGCGTGAATGAGCAGCGACGTGAGCGTACTGCCCGCGAGGCGTTCCGGATAACGTCGATCGCGCGGATCACGCCTCCACATGCAAGGCCGTTAATGCGCTTAATCGTGCGCAGGAGCCTGCCGCAAGCGCCGCGCAGAGCACGGCATCCATGGAAACCGTATTACATAAGCGCACCAAGATCGTCGCGACCGTCGGACCGGCCTCGCGGCATCCCGACGTGATGCGCTCGCTCTTTCTCTCGGGCGCGAACGTGCTGCGCCTCAACTTCTCCCACGGCACGCCCGCCGAGCACGCCGAGGTGATCGCGACCGCGCGCAAGATTTCGGACGAACTCGGCATCCACACCGCGATCCTGCAAGACCTTCCCGGCCCGAAGGTGCGCACCGGAAAGCTCGGGGGCGACGTCGAGTTCGTTCGGCTCGAACGCGGCAAGCCGTTCGTGCTGACCACCGAAGACGTTCCGGGCGACACCGAGCGGGTGAGCGTGCAGTACAAGGCACTCCCGAACGACGTCACGGTCGGCAAGCGCATCTACCTGCAAGACGGGCAGATCACGCTGCGCATTACGGGAAAAAGCAAGACCGAGATTCAGACGACCGTCGAATTCGGCGGCGATCTGCGCTCGACGCAGGGCATCAACTATCCCGACGGCTCGCTCAACATCACCTCGGTGACCGAACGCGATTTCGAATATCTCGCATTCGGACTCGAACACGGCGTCGATTACGTGGCGGTCTCGTTCGTGCGCAACGCCGACGATATCAAGCGCGTGAAGGCGTTCATGAGCGAACGCGGACGCAACGTGCCGGTGCTTGCGAAGATCGAGAAGCACGAGGCGCTCGACGATCTCGACAACATTATCGCCGCGGCCGACGGGATCATGGTGGCGCGCGGCGATCTCGGCATCGAGATCCCGCTCGAAAAGGTGCCGCTCGTGCAGAAATCGCTGATCGCCAAATGCAATCGTGCGAGCAAGCCGGTGGTGACCGCCACCCAGATGCTCGAATCGATGACGTTCAACTCCAAGCCGACGCGCGCCGAGGTAACCGACGTCGCGAACGCGATCTTGGACGGCACCGACGCGGTGATGCTCTCGGGCGAGACCGCGCGCGGCGCCTATCCCACCGAGGCGGTGCGGACGATGGCGGAGATCGCGCGCGAGGTGGAGCAGAGCTATCCGCACGCGATGCTGCGCGATCGCCGTTTGGCGGGCGTGAAGCCCACCGTCGCCACCTCGATCGCCGAAGCCGCGACGCGCGCGAGCGACGAACTCGACATCCCGTACATCGTCACCGGTACGACCACCGGCAACACCGCGCATCACATCGCGGCGTTTCGGCCCCGCGCGCGCATCGTGGCGCTCACGCCGCATGCGGAAGTGGCACGTCGTCTCGCGCTCGTGTGGGGAACCGAATCGCTGATGATCGATCGTTACGCGTCGATCGACGTGCTGCTCTACATGACCGAGCAGAAGATGGCCGAGGCCGGACTAGTGCGCTCGGGTGACCGGATCGCTTTTACCACCGGCATGCCGGTCGGCGCCGGCGGCACCAATCTCCTGAAGGTACACGAGATAGCGTGATTCGACGTCGCGCCGCAGGTCCGCGGCGATGCGGCGCAACGTCATCCACGCGACGAAGCGTCCCATAACCCGATCGAAGAGCCGACCCGCCGCCGCAAGCGGCGGGTCGTATGCTCCCGCGACCCGCATCCAACTGCGACGGAAGTGCGGCCGTACGCTGATCGCACCGCGAAACGACGGAAAAAGCTGCGGATGCTCGGGCGTCCATTCGATCGCGATCGCTTCGTGCTTGCGTGCTTCGTCGCTCGCGTCTTCCACGAGTCCCCACGAGAGCCGCACGCGCTCGCCCGGGCCGACGAGCGGCGAGACGTCGAGATCGCGGCGCTCGCGCAATGCATCCGCGAGTAAGTCCGCGAGCACCGAGAACGGCACATTGACGAGCGTCGTCGCGCGGACTCGTGTGCGCACGGCTACAATCTCCGCTCGAAACGCCCGGTCTTCTCCTCGAGAACGATGCGATAGAGCACGGCGGGGATGGTCTCCGTGCGCGGATGCGCCGAGGCGCCCGGCGGACCTTCGAGGTGCGGTTCGAGCGTATCGACGAGCAATTCCATCGCCGCGCGGGCGCGCTCGCCGTGCAGTTCTTCGAAGAGGCCCCACGCGATGACACTGTGCCAATTGGCGAGATCGTCCATATGATCGACCTCGAAGCACACGTGCGGATTCTCGCGCATCATGTGCAATTTCATTCCCTCATTGCCGTGGGCGTACACCGCCTCGCCGTCGTACACGTAGGTGATGGGCACGACGTACGGCCGCCCGAATGCATAGCAGCCGATGCGTCCCACGATGTTTCGGCGCAAGACGTCCTCGGTCTCGCGCGGGGTCAACTCTCCGAGCATGCGTCCTCCCGCATTCAGACGCTACCGTCGCGGCCCTACTCTACGAAGAAAAAGTCGAGAACATGTCGAGAGCCGAGCCGGCGCTCGCCGCACGCAACGGTTCAAAGGTGCACTGGCGCGGCGATTTGTCGGGTCGCCAGCGCAGCAGTTTGACCGCGCCGCGAAAGCGGTCGCCGGCAAGGTGGTGGAAATGCACTTCCACCACGAGGCGCGGCTCGAGCGGGAGCCAGGCCTCTTCGTAGTCGCGCTCGTCGAGCACGCGTACGTCGCCCGGGCGCGTGCCGTCGAATCCCGGCGGCCCCTCGATCTCGCGCAGTCGCTTGAGCAGCGGACTGCGCTCGCGCGTCTTGAAGCCGCTCGTGTAGCCCACGTAATGCAGGCGTCCGGCGCCGTCGTAGAGTCCGAGCAGCAACGCGCCCACGCCGTTGCGCTCGGCATTCAAGCGGTACCCGCCGACCACGCAGTCCGCGCTGCGCAGTCGACGCAGCTTCATCGCCGCGGCTCGCGCGCCGGATGCATACGGCAGATCGGCCCGTTTGGCGACGATACCGTCGAGCGCATCGTGCGCGCGCGCATACCACTCGATCGCCTCGGCGCGGGAGGTCGACTGCGGCGAAAGCAGCGGTCCGCCCGCGCCGAAAAAACGAGCGGCGAAGCGCTCCAGCTCCTCGCGCCGTACGCGCAGCGGCAGCGCGCTGAGATCGCGGCCTTCGTCGTCGACGAGGAGATCGAAGACCACGTATCGAGCGGGCACCTCGCGCGCGAGCACGAGCGCGCGGCTACGCGCCGGATGAATTCGCGCCACGAGCGCGTCGTACGAAAGACGCCCGTGCACCTCGACGAGCAGTTCGCCGTCGAGAACCACGCGCGCGAGCCGGAGACGACGCAGCTGTTCGACGATCTCGGGAAAGTAGCGGGTGAACGGCTGCCCCGCCTTCGATTGCAGATGCACCTCGGGTCCGTCGCGGAACGCAAGACAGCGCAGACCGTCCCACTTCGGCTCGTACACCCACTGCGGTCCGAAGGGAAGGCGATCCGTCTCCGCCATCTCCATCGGCAGATAGGGCGGCTCGATCGGCAGACGCATCGTGTCTCCGATGGTAGCCGCCGCAGCGCGCGCGCCTTAGAGGCGTTCGTCCCACGCGATGCGTGCAAGGCGACCCTATGGAGCGAGCAACCGCGCGAGATCGAAGCGGCCGCGCGCCGCGGCGATCGGCTTCCACAGGTCGCCGAGTGCCGCGATGCGCGCGGGCATCGTCTCCATGCGAAAGTCGTCGATCTCGATTCCGCCTTCGAGTTCGTCCCAGGTGACCGGCGCGGAGACGCTCGCGTGCGCGGTCGGGCGCACCGAGTAGACGCTCGCGAGCGTGGCGCCGCTGCGATTCTGATTGTAGTCGACGAGCACGCGGCCGCGCGGGCGCTTCTCCTTGCGGTACTCGATCGTCACGAGCTCGGGCTCGCTCTTGGCGAGCGCCAGTGCGAAGGCTTTGGCGAACTCCCACACCTCGCGCTGCGTCGGACCGCGCACGATCGGCACGTACACGTGGATGCCCTGCGAGCCCGAGGTCTTGGCGTACGCGTGCATGCGTAATCCGGCGAGGCCGTCGCGGATCACGAGCGCCGTCTCGCGTACCGCCGCGAACGGTGCGTCGCCGGGGTCGAGATCGAAGTGCACGTAATCGGGACGATCCGGGTCGTCGCAGCGGGCGTACCACGGATTGAGATCGATGCAGCCCAGATTCACGATCCACAGCAGCGCGGCGAGATCGTTGATCATCGGAAACGCGATCGTGCTCGCGCCGTGCCGCAGCGTGCAGGTCTCGAGCCAGTCGGGATGCGGCGACGGCGTACGCTTCATGAAAAAGAACTCGCCCGTCGCTCCGTGCGGATAGCGCTTCATCACCATCGCGCGATCGCGCACGTGCGGCAGCAGCACCGGCGCGACGTCGGCATAGTATTGCAGCAGGTCGCCTTTGGTGAGCGCGAGTTCGGGAAAAAAGACTTTACGCAGGTTGGTCAGGGCGAGGCGTTTGCGTCCGATCGCGACCGTCGCCGCATCGCGGTCGCGCGGGATCTTCATCGCGCGGCGGCGGCCTGCCGCAGCAGCGTGCGCGCGTGTTCGAGGGCGGCGTCGTGCGCCTCACCCGAGAGCATGCGCGCGAGCTCGGCGGCGCGCGCTTCGTCGCCTTCGATCTCGCGAATGCCGATCGTCGTCGCGCCCGCCGCCTCACGTTTTTCGAGCACGTAGTGGCGGTCGGCCCAGGTGGCGAGCTGCGCGAGATGCGTGACGCACGCAACCTGTCCGCCGCGCGCGAGACGCGCAAGCCGCGTGCCGACCGCGGTCGCGGTCGCACCGCCGATCCCCGCATCGATCTCATCGAAGACGAGCGCCGTGCGTTCGCGCGCCGCGGCGAGCACCACGACGAGCGCGAGCAGCACGCGCGAAAGTTCGCCGCCCGAGGCCACGCGTACGAGCGGGCGCAGCGTTTCGCCTGCGTTCGCGGCGAAGGTGAACTCCGCGCTCTCGGCGCCGTCAACGGCGATACGCTCGCGCGGCGCGAACGCCACGGCAAAGCGCGCCGATCCGAGTGCGAGATCGCGCAGTTCGTCGGCCACCGCCGCGGAGAGCGTCGTACCGGCATCCGCGCGGATCGCGGTCAGCCGCGCGGCCGCCTCCGCAAGGTCGCCCTCGGCGGCGGCGAGCGCGGCGCGGGCCTGCGCGACGAGCTCATCGCGCGATTCGAAGCGGGCGACGATCTCGCGCGCCGACTCCGCGTGCGCGAGCACCGCGTGCAGCGTGTCGCCGTACTTGCGTTTCAGGCGATCGAGCACGTCGAGCCGCGCGTTGATGGCTTCCAACTCGGCGGGATCGAACTCGGTCGTATCGAGCTCGCGCACCAGGCGCGCCGCGAGTTCGTTCGCCTCGCTCTGCAGCGCGGCGGCCTGCGCCGCCATCTCGCGCAACTCCGCCCCGATCGACGCGATCCCGTCGAGCGCCGCGCTCGCAACGCCGAGCGCACCGCCCGCGCCCGCATCGTCGCCTGCGAGCGCTTCGTGCGCGGTGCGCAGCGCGTTCGCGATCCGCTCCACGTTGTCGAGAAAGCGCCGCCGCTCGCTCAGGCGCGTGTCTTCGTCGGGTTCGGGGGCGGCGTCGTCGATCTCGTCGAGCGCAAAACGCGCGTCGTCGTACCGACGGCGCGCGGCGCGTTCGTCGCCGTGCAGGGCCTCCAGCTCGCGCGCGCACTCGCTCGCGCGCAGGTGCGCGGCGGCGACCTCGTCGCGCGCGGCGGCGGCCTCCGCGCCGCCGAAGCGATCGAGCAGTTCCAGATGATAGGCGGGCGCAAGCAGGCGCTGCGCCTCGTGCTGACCCACGATCTCCGCGATCCGCTCGCCGATCTCGCGCACGTAGCTTGCGGTCGCCGGACGTCCGTTCACGCGCACGCTCGATTTTCCGGCCTCGTTCACCTCGCGCACGATCGTCGCATCCTCGTCGGGATCGAGCTCGAAACCGTCGGCGGCCAGACGCGCGCGCAGGCCCTCGTCGGGATCGAAGGTGAGCGTCACGCGCGCACGCGCCGCACCGCGCCGCACCACGTCGGCGCTGACGCGCGCGCCGAGCACGCAAGCGAGCGCCCCGAGGATCATCGTCTTTCCGGAGCCCGTCTCGCCGGTGAAGATCGTGGCGCCGTCGGCGAACGCGATCTCCGCGTGCGCGATCAGGGCATACTCGCTGATCTCAAGTCGTCGCAGCATGGTGCTTTCGCGCGTTCGTTACCGACCGGCGGCCTTGATGGAAACACCCCAGCGCATCTTCTGCTCGAGCCGCTCGAAGAAGCGCAGCCTGGAGACGCGCGCGAAGCGCACGCGCTTGGGGTGGCGACGCACGCTGACCGAGGTATTCGGGCCGATCTCCGCGAGCACGTCGCCGTCGCACTCCAGATGCGCGTGCGCGACCTCGGAATCGCAGCCGATCTCGATCCGCGACGAAGCGGGCACGATCAGCGGACGCGAGAAGAGCGTGTGCGGCAGGAGCGGCACGATGCCGAAGGCGTCGACGCGCGGCGAGATGATCGAACCGCCCGCCGAAAGGAAGTACGCGGTCGACCCGGTCGGCGTCGCGACGCAGATACCGTCGGCCGGAATGTCGGCGATGTGCTCGCTATCGAGGCTCAGACTGAACGGCACGATGCGCGAGACGTCGCCCTTGCGCACGACGACGTCGTTGAGCGCGAAGTAGGTGCGTCCCGCGTACTCGGCCTCGAGCGCGATGCGCTCTTCCACGAAGAGGCCTTCATCGACGAGCGCGGGCAGATGCGCGATGCGCGGATCGCCTTGGTCGAGTTCGGTAAGGAAACCCAGGCGCCCGGTGTTGATGCCGAGCAGCGGCGCGTCGAGCTCGGTCGCAACCCGAGCCGCTCGCAGCAGCGTGCCGTCGCCGCCGACGGTGATGAAGAGGCTCGCGTCTTCGGCCCGCACGCCGTCGCTCGCCAGATGCGCGAGCGCGTGCTGCCCTTTCCATACGGCGATATCGTAGCCGCCCGCACGGAACGACGCGGCGATCTCCGCGGCGAGCGCGCGCGCGGTCTCGCGATTGGTATCGACGTAGAGCGTGATCGTCTTGCGCTCGATGGCGAGCTTGGTCATGATGCGGACCCTTCGCCGACGACGGCGTCGATCCGTTCGTCGGGGATCGCGACGCCGCACGGCACGAACTCCGCCAGGAACTCGCGGTTACCGGCCGGGCCGAGCAGTGGCGAGGCGACGAGCGCGACCATCGCGAGGCCGAGTTCGACGGCGGCGTCGCGCACTTCGCGCAGGATCGCGCGATGAACGGCGGGATCGCGCACCACACCGCCCGCGCCGAGCCGTTCGCGCCCCGCTTCGAATTGCGGCTTGACGAGCGCGACGATGCGGCCGTCCGCGCGCAGATAGCCGCGGGCACGCGCGAGGATCGTGCGCAGCGAGATGAAGGACGTGTCGATCACGATCAGCGCAAACGGCTCCGCGAACGCATCGTCGGGCAGATTGCGAAAGTTGGTGCGCTCCATCACGAGCACGCGCTTATCGGTGCGCAGCTTCCAATCGAGCTGACCGTACCCCACGTCGACCGCGGTCACGTGCGCGGCGCCGCGCTGCAGCAGGCAGTCGGTGAAGCCGCCGGTCGACGCGCCGACATCGAGCGCGCGTATCTCGCGCGCATCCACGCCGAATGCATCGAGCGCGCGATCGAGCTTCTCGCCGCCGCGGCTCACGAAACGGCGCGGCTCGTCGATCGCGATCTCGGCGTCGGGGCGCACGTTCTGACCGGCTTTGGTCGCGGGACTGCCGTTGACGCGCACGCGCCCTTCCATGATCAGGCTGCGCGCCTGCGAACGCGTCATGCCGGTGCGCGCCGCGACGACCTCATCGAGACGCTCGGCCATCGCGCTCTACGCGGTGGGCGCGTCGTTCATCGCGCGATCGACCTGCTCTTGCGCAACGCGCAACAGCGTCTCACACTCGCGCGTCAGTTCTTTCCCTTCTTTGAAGAGCTCGATCGCGCGATCGAGCTCGACGCTGCCGCTCTCGAGCTCCTTCACGATCGCATCGATGCGTTCGAGTTTCGCTTCGAAGGTCGACGGAACACCGTTACTCATCGTGCACCGCTTCGACGCGGGCATCGACCGTCCCGTGCCCGAGGCGGGCGCGAATCGCATCGCCGGGCGCGAGTTCGTTCGCGGCGCGCACCACGGTGCCGCCGCGCAGGATCATCGCGTAGCCGCGCGCGAGCGGCAGGTTGGGATCGGCCGCATCCAAGCGCGCCGAGGAGACCGTGAAGGCGTGCGCCGCCCGCTCGCGGGTCCGCGCGACCGCGACGTCGAGCCGCGCGGACTGCGGATCGAGCCGAGCGCGCCACATCTGCAGTAGGCGCGTGGGCACCGCGTCGAGCCGCGCGCGCATCCCCGCGAAGCGCTGCTGCCGCTGTGCGATGCGCGCCTGCGGATTCTGCGCGTTGAGCCTGCGCTCCAGATCGTGGAAGCGGCGTGCGAGCGCCGCGACCCGCGTCTGCAGCGTCGCATCGAGCGCGAGCCCGCGCGCGTGCACCGTTTGGGAGCGGGTGCCGAGCAGCGTACGCATCGCGCGGTTGAGATCGCGCTGCGCAACCGCGATACGATCGGTCACCGCCACCCACGGCGCCGCGATCGCCTCGGCCGCTTTCGAGGGCGTGCCGAAGGTCGCGTCGGCCGCGTCGTCGGCCAGGTGATGATCCTCCTGATGGCCGATCGCCGTCACCACCGGAATCGACGAGCGCACGATCGCGCGCACCACCGGCTCCAGATTGAACGGAAAGCGATCTTCGAAGGAGCCGCCGCCGCGCGTGAGCACGAGCACGTCGGGCCGCACGCGCACCGCATCGTCGATCGCGCGCGCGATCTCGAGTTCGGCGCCGACGCCCTGCACGCGCGTCTTCACGAACGAGACCCGCACGAACGGCGCCTTGGTGCGCAACGTGTGCAGAAAATCTTTCGACGCGTCGCTCCCCTCCGACGAGACGAGCGCGACGTGATGCACGAAGCGCGGGATCGCCCGCTTGCGCGCATCGGCGAAGAGTCCTTCGCCGCGAAAGCGCTCGCGCAGTTCTTCGAGTTGCGCGAAGAGCGCGCCGACGCCGCCCGCGAGCACCACGTCGTCGACGACGAGTTGATAGCCGCTGCGCTCGCGATAGAGCTTCACCGTCCCGAGCGCGACGACGACCATCCCGTCGGTAAGCGCGGGAAGCCGCGCGAGCGTGCTCTGCCAGACGATGCACGAGAGTACGCCGCCGCGATCCTTGAGCGTGAAGGTGCGGTGTCCGCCGCTGATCGTCTTCGTGCCGGAGATCTCGCCCGAGATCGCGGCATTTTTGAAGGCGGACTGATTCTCGAACCAGCGCGCGAGACCGTTCGTGAACTCCGCGACCGTACGAACCGTGACGTTCGGCGGAAGCGCGCGCATCACCGCGGCCGTGCGGAGGGGGTGGTCTTCGGGGCGGCGCGCGGCGCGCCGGTCGGGCCGCCGAGCGGAACGTAGGTCGTGCCGTCGCCGACGGAGTCCGGCGGCTGGGTACCCTGCGGCGCCACCGTCTGCACCGGGGCGACGCTCGCGGCGGGCGAGGCGCTCGGATCGGGCGCGCTCGAAGGCGCGCTCGTCGAAGCGGCGAGCGGCTTCGCACAGCCGTCGCTCGGCTGCGTGCCGGTGAGATAGTACTCCACGCCGCCCGAGCACGTGCGCACCTTGACCACTTCGTCGCTCGGGAACGGGAAGTCGTGTTTGGGCACCTTCGCGAGCGCGCCGCGCATGAAACGCGCCCAAATACGCGCGGGAATGTCACCGCCGTACGATTCGTTCATGCGCGAGTAGTTGTCGTTGCCGAGCCAGACCGCGGTGACGAGATCCGGCGTGTAGCCGACGAACCAGGCGTCGCGAAAATCCGAGGTCGTGCCGGTCTTGCCCGCGGCGGGACGCCCGATGATCGCATTGGGATAGCCCGTTCCGTACTTGATCACGTCTTCGAGCATCGAGGTCACGATGTACGCGGTACCCGCGCTCACGACTTCGGTCGATTGCGGGTATTGATTGTCGAGCACGGTGTTGCCGAGCGAGTCCTTCACGAGGCGAATCGCCGTGGGATCCACGTGAATGCCCTGATCGGCGAGCGTCGCGTATCCCGACGCCTGATCGAGCGGCGATACGACCGACGATCCGAGCGCGAGCGAAAGATTCGGTTCGAGCGGCGCGGTGACACCCATCCGATGCGCGTAGCGGATGATTTTGTCGAGCCCCACGCGATCGGCGAGCTTCACGGCCACGATATTGCGCGAGAGCGCGAGCGCGCGACGCAGCGTGATCGGGCCCATGTAGCGCCCGTCATCGTCCTGCGGGTACCACGTCGTCCCGTCGCCCATCGGATAGCCGACGCGCGTATCGTCGATCTCCGTGCTTGCGGGAATACCCGAGTCGATCGCGGCCGTGTACACGTAGGCTTTGAACGACGAACCGGGCTGGCGGCGTGCCTGCCAGGCGCGATTGAACTGATTGGCGAGCGAGAATCCGTCGCCGCCGACCATCGCCACGATCTGGCCGGTCTTCGGCTCGATTGCCACGAGCGCGGCTTCGTGCGCGTTGATCCCCTCGGCCTTCGCCCGCGAGATCCCCCACGTCACCGCATCCTGCGCGAGCTGCTGCATGTGCGTGTCGAGCGCGGTGTAGACTTGCAGTCCGCCCTCCTCCACCGCCTGCGTGCCGAAGAGCTTATCGAGCTGTGCGATCACGTAGGTGGTGTAGTAGGGATAGAGATAGCCTTGCAGGCCCGGTTCGCGATACTTCACGAGACCGAGCGGGGCGGTCTTCGCGGCCTCGGCCTGCGCGCGCGTGATATAGCCGCTGTCCACCATGCGATCGAGCACGTGGTGCTGGCGTTCGCGCGCGAGTTTGAGATTGACGAACGGTGAGTAATCCGAAGGCGCGGCGATCACGCCCGCGAGCATCGCCGCTTGATTGAGCTTCAGCTTCTCGGCGCTCTCGCCGAAGTACGTGTGCGCCGCCGCATCGATGCCGTACGCACCCGACCCGAGATAGACGATGTTCAGATAGCGTTCGAGGATCTCGTCTTTGGTGTAGTACCGCTCGATCTCCATCGCGAGCAATGCTTCCTCGATCTTGCGCGAGATCGAGATCTGATCGTTCAGAAAGAGCTTGCGCGCGAGCTGCTGCGTGATCGTCGAAGCGCCCTGGAACTGCTGGTGCGTGAGATCGGCGATCGCCGCGCGTGCGATACCGCCGAAATCCACGCCGTGGTGATAGTAGAAATTGTGATCTTCGTTCGCGATCACCGCCTCGCGCGCGACCGGCGGGATGTGCGAGAGCGGCACCCACACCCGATTTTCTTTATACACCGACGCGAGCAGCGTGCCGTCGCGGGCGAAGATGCGCGTGGAGCTGGCCGGCTGGTAGTCGGCCATTCGGCTGATGTCGGGCAGGTTGCGCGAATAGGCGGCGACGATCCCCGCGACCGTTCCGGCCCCGAAGAGCACGACCAACAAGAACCCGACGAGCACGCCGCGCAGCACGCGCGGCATGCCCTTACGGGCGCGAGACTTCTTTCGCGACGGCATTGAGGACGCCGTTGACGAAACGGTTCGACTCTTCGGTCGAGAATTTTTTGGCGAGTTCGACCGCTTCGTTGATCACGACCGCGGCGGGCATCTCCGGATGCGCCTGCAATTCGTAGACTCCCATCTCGAGAATCAAACGATCGATCGTGGCCAAACGTTCGACCGTCCAGCCTTCGAGGCGCGGCGCGAGGACCGCGTCGAGCCCGGCGGCGCGTTCGAGCGTACCGAAGACGAGATCGCGCACGAAGGCACGGTGCTCGCTGTCGGCGCGCTCGCCGACGATCTCGGTCACCGCCTCGCTCGGTTCGCGATGTCCCACGACCACGGCATAGAGCGACTGCAGCGCCTGTTCGCGCCCTTGACGACGTGAAGGCATGCGCTTAACGCTCCGCGGCGGCGGGCTCCATCTGCGCGAGCAGATGGGGCAAGAAGCCGATGTCGTAGGTGCCTTCGCGGAACTGCGGCGTCGCGAGGATCTCGAGGCACTGGCGGATCGTCGTGTTCACGCCGTCCACGACCGTCTCGCGCAGCGCGCGCTCCATACGCGCGATTGCCGCGTCGCGGGTCGCGCCGAACGCGATGATCTTCGCGATCATCGAATCGTAATACGGGGGCACCATCGCGCCCGAAAAGACGTGCGTGTCGACGCGCACGCCCGGACCGCCCGGGAAGACCACGCGTTGAAGGGTGCCCGCCTGCGGGGCGAAGTTGTTGCGCGGGTCCTCGGCGTTGATGCGACACTCGATCGCGTGACCGCGCAACTGCAGATCTTTCTGCTCGTAGCCGAGCGGCTCGCCCGCGGCGATGCGGATCTGCTCCTTGACGAGATCGACGCTGTAGACCATCTCGGTCACGGGGTGCTCCACCTGGATGCGGGTGTTCATCTCCATGAAGTACACCTGCTCGCCCGAGACCAGAAATTCGAGCGTGCCCGCGTTGGTGTAGCCGACGTGCTTGCACGCGCGCACCGCCATCTCGAGCAGCGCCGCGCGCGCTTTCTCGGAGAGATGCGGCGCGGGCGACTCTTCGATCAGTTTTTGATGCGAGGGCTTCTGCACCGAGCAGTCGCGTTCGCCGAGCGAGACGACGTTGCCGAACTCGTCGCCGAGCACCTGAACCTCGATATGCCGCGGGTTCAGGATCAGTTTTTCCATGTAGACGCGCCCGTCTTTGAAGCTCGCCTCGGCCTCGGCGGTCGCGCTCGCGTAGGCGCGCTCCATCTCCTCGGGGCGCTCGACGACGCGCATGCCCTTGCCGCCGCCGCCCGCAGTCGCCTTGAGCAGCACCGGATAGCCGACCTGTTCGGCCGCGGCTCGTGCTTCATCGACGCTCGCGAGAATATCGGTGCCCGGCGTCGTCGCCACGCCCGCGTCCTTCATCACGCGTTTGGCGGTCGCTTTATCGCCCATCGCCGCGATGACCGAGGGCTTGGGACCGATGAAGGTGAGCCCGTGATCGGCGCAGATCTCCGCGAAGCGCGCGTTCTCGGCGAGAAATCCGTAGCCGGGATGAATCGCGTCGCAGCCGGTGACGAGCGCGGTCGAGATGATGTTCGGAATGTTCAAGTAGGAGCGCGGAACCGGTCCGGGCCCGACGCAGAACGCTTCGTCGGCCTGACGGACGTGCAGCGACTCGCGATCGGCCTCGGAAAAGACCGCGACGGTGCGCACGCCGAGCTCCTGGCAGGCGCGATTGATGCGAAGCGCGATCTCGCCGCGATTGGCGATCAAAACCTTGTTGAAAATGGTGGAACCCTCTATCCGCGATCGATTTCGAAGAGCACTTGGCCGTATTCGACGGCATCGCCGTCGGCGCACCGCACCGCGGCGATCCGCCCGGCACCGCGGCTGCGCACCGGGTTGCGGATGCCGAGTGCCTCGATATAGGCAAGTTCGCGATCCGATTCCAGCAGGTCACCTTCGGCGGTCGCGGGACGGCTGAGATGAAAGATCCCGACGAGATCGGCCTTGATCGCGTCGAGCCGCGCGGGCGGCGCGTCCGCGGTCAGATCGCTCGGGAGCTCCGGGACCGGCTCGCGATGCAGCACGGCGCGGCCGAGCTCGATCTCCTCGCCCTCGCGCTCGATGCGCAGACGCAGCAGATCGGTCTCGACGAAGAACTCGGCGAGGCGTTGGACGCGGCTCGCCACGGGCGAAGGATGATGCTCGTCGGACATGCGCGCTACCGTTTCGCTATCCCCCTCTACTCCAACTTCCTATTTCGGCCGAAGACTATGGGAGTGGCGACTCTCGTCTTATATCCCCACGACCTCGATCTGGGCGAGCTGCCGATGATCTTGGGCAACGTGGGCGTCTCCGTCCACGCCGTCGACTTCGACCGTCTCAAGCAGAACGGCGGTCTTGCCTCGCTCGGCGCGCCGCCCGCGAACGCGATCGTGGTGCTCCCCCCGGCCCATCCGGCGCTCGCCTGGATCGCCGATGAGCCCGAGGTCGTCGCGATCATGCATCCGCCGCTCACCGGAGCCGCGCTGCTCGCCTCGTTGCGCACGGCCGCTCGCGTGGAAGCGGCGCGGGCTCTCACCCGCACCGCGCGCGAAGGCGAGGAGCTGCTCGAGATCGGCCGCTCCCTCTCGTCGGAGCGCGACCTCGTGACGCTGCACAAGCTGATCGTGCGCAAGGCCCGCGAGCTCACCGACGCCGACGCGGGCAGCCTCTTCGTGATCGAGGAGCACGACGGCACGAAGCGCCTGCGTTTCGCGGTCGCGCAGACCGGACCGAAGGGCGACGGCGTGCTGATGAACGCGCTGCTGCCGCTCACCACCGCGTCGATCGCGGGCTACGTGGCCGTGACCGGCGAGTCGCTGCGCATCGATGACGCCTACGCGATTCCGGAGAGCGCGCCGTTTCGGTTCAATCGCGCGTTCGACGATCAGAACCGCTACCGCACGAAGTCGATCCTGTGCGTGCCGATGCGTAACCTGCACGGCAACGTGATCGGCGCGATTCAGCTCATCAATCACAAGCCCGCCTTCGCGCTCGAACTCGCCTCGCCCGAACATACCGAAGAGGTCGTGCATCCCTTCGACGCGCACGACGAACGGCTGCTCGGATCGCTTGCATCGCAGGCCGCGGTCGCGATGGAGAACGCGCGGCTGGTCGATGCGATCCAAAATCTCTTCGAGCGCTTCGTGCACGCCTCGGTCAAAGCGATCGAGGTGCGCGACAAATCGACGCAGGGCCATTCCGAGCGCGTCGCGGCGCTCACCGTCGCGCAGGCCGAGGCGATCAACGCGATCGAAGCCGGCCCGCTCGCCGGACTCTACTTCACGCCGGATCAGATTCGCGAAGTGCGCTACGCCTCGCTGCTGCACGACTTCGGCAAAGTCGCGGTCCCCGAGTACATCTTCGCGAAGGCCAAGAAACTGCCCGACGGCCGACTCGACACGATTCGCCTGCGTTTTCTTCTCGCGCTCGAGCAGGCGGAGTCGCACGAGGAACGCGAGCTGCTCAAGCGACTGCTCGACCGCATCGAGAACGCCAACGAACCGAACGTCGTCGCGGACGCCGCCGACGAACTTCTGCTCGGCGCGCTCGACCGGCGCTATCGCGATGTCGACGCGGCGCGCCCGCTGCTCGAACCGTTCGAGTTCGACTATCTCTCGATCCCGCGCGGATCGCTCTCCGACGACGAGCGCAACCGCATGCAGGAGCACGTGACGCAGTCGTTTCTCTTTCTGCGCGAGATTCCGTGGCAAGAGACGCCGTGGCGCGACGTTCCGGATATCGCCTACGGCCATCACGAACATCTCGACGGCACGGGGTATCCGCGCAAGCTCAAGGGTGAAGCGATCAAACCGCAAGTGCGCATGATGACGATCAGCGACGTCTTCGACGCGCTCACCGCCTCGGATCGCCCGTACAAGAAAGGCATGTCGGCCGAACGCGCGCTGGATATCCTGAGCAAGGAGTTCGCGCAGCGCGGGAAGATCGACGAACTGCTGCTCGACGTCTTCATCCACAAGCGCCTCTACGACGTAACGAAGAACGAAGATCCGCTCGTCCGTCACGTGTCCTAGTCGACGAGCGGTTCGACCCCCGCAAGCTCCGCGTCGCCGAGACGATCGCGCAGCAGGGCATACTCCGCCGCGATCTCGGCAAGCGGTATCAGCGCGAAGGCCCGTTCCTCGAGCCGCGGGTGCGGAATCGTCAGCTCCTCGCTCTCGATCCTCACGCCTTCGTAGGCGAGAATATCGAGGTCGATCGCGCGCGGTCCCCAGCGTTCGCCGGGCACGCGCCCGAGTTCATGCTCCGCGGCTTTGAGGGCGCGTAGCAACGCGTGCGGTTCGAGCCGCGTGCGCAGCGCGGCCGCCGCATTGACGAACGGCGGCTGATCGGTGCGTCCCCAGGGCGCCGTGCGATAGAGCGACGAGACGGCCTCCACCTCGCCGAACGCGCCGATGCGCGCGATCGCGGCGCGCACGCTCGCGGCGGCGTCGCCGAGGTTGGAACCGATCCCGATGAACGCGCGCGCCACCGTGGCGCTATCGCTCGCGGACGAGCGTTACCGACGGGGTGGCCCCGTCGAGCAGACGAGGCTTCGCGATCGTGAGCTCGGCGCGCACGATGCGCGCGTCGTGCATGATCCGCGCGAGCACCTCCGCCGCGAGCCGTTCCAAGAGCGCGAACGAGGTCTCTTCTATCGTGCGCACGATCGCGGCGTGGATCTCCGCATAGTTGACCGTGTCGGCGAGATCGTCGCTCTCGGCGGCGCGCGCGAGGTCGAGATCGAGCGCGAGATCGACGCGCAGCGGCTGCGGTCGATCGCGTTCGCCGGGATCGGCGCCGTGTCGCCCGTGCGCGAGCACGTCGCGCAGCGTTATTCGGTCCATCCGCTCGGCCTCCAATCGCGCACGATCGCATCGGAGACGCTGATGACGTCGCGATTCTGCGCCACGTCGTGCACGCGCACGATGTCGATGCCCGAAGCGATGCCGAGCGCGGTCGTCGCCGCGGTGCCGTAGATGCGCTCGTGCGGTTCGCGGCGGGTAAGGCGCCCGATCGTCGATTTGCGCGAGGTTCCGAGCAGCGTGGGAAAGCCCAGGTCACAGATGCGCGAGAGCTCGCGCAGGATGCGCAGATTGTGGCTCGGCGTCTTGCCGAAGCCGATTCCCGGATCGAGCCAGATGCGTTCGGGCGCGATTCCCCGTGCGAGGGCGCGCTCCGCGCAGTCGCGCAGATAGGCCGTCACCGCATCGACCACGTCGCCGTCGTAGTGGGTGCCGACCTGATTGTGCATCGCCGCGAGCGGCATATCGAGATCGACGGCGACCTCGATCAGCGCATCCGGCGCGCCGAGTACCGAATTGATGATATCGGCACCCGCGGCGTGCGCCGCGCGCGCAACCTCGGGCTTGTAGGTATCGATCGAGATCACCGCGTTCGGAACGCGCGCGCGAACCGCCTCGATTACCGGGATCACGCGCGCGCATTCGGTCGCGACGTTGACCGGAACGTGTCCGGGGCGCGTCGATTCACCGCCGATATCGAGAAAGTCCGCACCGGCTCGCCACTGCGCGATCGCGTGCTCGATCGCGGCATCGACCGCCGGCCGCCCGTCACCCGAGAACGAATCGGGGGTGACGTTGACGATCGCCATCAGGTAGGTCTGCTCGCCCCACGGGAACCGCTTCCCGCGCAGGCGCATCACACCGCGACCGGCCACCGCGTCCGCAATTCCGCGACGATGAAGGTGGAGCCGCTCACGACGATCACCTCGCCCGCTCCGGCGCCGCGCCGCGCCGCGGCGAGCGCCTCGAACGAATCGGCGAACGCGGGCCCGTGCACGCCGATCTCCGCCGCCAGGCTCGCGAGCCGTTCCGGCGGCGTCGCGTGTCGCCCCGCCGCGTCGAAGGCGGTGAAGACGAACGACGCCGGCACGCTCGCGAAGGCCCGCAGAATCTCGCGCGCATCCTTGCTCTCGCCGATCGCGACGACGAAGGTAACATGCCGGTTCGGAAAGCTTTCGCGCAGCGATGCCGCGAGATGCGCGGCCTTCTCGGCGTTGTGGGCGATATCGAAGACCGCCGTCGGATCTCCGGGATAGATCTCCATGCGGCCCGGAATCGTCAGTTCCGCGAACGCCCGCTCGACGTCGGCGATGGCGGGTCGCAGCTCGGCGGGCAGACGTTCGAGCACCGCGACCGCGGTGGAGGCGTTCGCGCGTTGAAACTCGCCGAGCAGCGCGGTCGCGATCTCGTAGCGTCCGCGCGCGCTCTCGAGCGTGAAACGCTGCGCGTCGCGCAACGTTCGAACCTCGGCGACGCGCACGGCTTCGCGAGCGTGCACGAGCGGCGCGCCCACGGCGGCGGCCTCGCGCTCGACGACCGCGCGCGCGCCCTCATCGTCGACGGCGATCACGAGCGGCACGCCGGGCTTCGCGATACCCGCCTTTTCGAGCGCGATCTCTTCGAGCGTGTCGCCGAGCACGTCCATGTGGTCGTAGCCGATCGAGGTGATTGCGGCGACCTGCGGCGTGATGACGTTCGTGCCGTCGAGCCGCCCACCCAAACCGACCTCGATCACCGCGGCATCGACGCGCTCGTGCGCGAAGTGCATAAACGCAAGCGCGAGCAGCGTTTCGTAATACGTCGGACGCCCGTGCTCGGCGGCGACGCGCTCGATCGCGGGCATCATGTCGTCGAGCAGCCGCGCGAAACGCGCTTCTTCGATCGCCGCGCCGTCGATACGCGCGCGCTCGGTCATCGAGCGCAGGTGCGGCTTCGTGTGCAGCCCCACGCGACGCCCGGACGCCTGCAGCGCGGCGGCGATCATCGTTGAGGTCGAGCCCTTGCCGCTCGTGCCGCCGATGTGGATCGTGGGATAGGCATCCTGCGGATCGCCGAGCTCGTGCATGAACGCGCGCATCCGCTCGAGACGGTACGGCATGCGCCGGGAGACCGTCTCGTTGATCGTTGCGAGCAGGTAGGCTTCCGCAGCCGCGAAGTCCATCGGATTCAGCCGTCGGTGACGCGGTCGGCGAGCAGTTCGAGCGCGTGCGGGAGCACGGGAAGGATCACGTCGAGCGCCTCGCCGACCGCTTTCGGGCTGCCGGGAAGATTGACGATCAGCGAACGATGGCGCACGCCCGCGATCGCACGCGAGAGCATCGCGGTCGTGACGATGCGCATCGAGGCGGCGCGAATCGCCTCGGCGATGCCGGGCACTTCGTAATCGAGCACCGCCGCGGTCGCCTGCGGCGTGCGATCGCGCGGGGCGAGGCCGGTGCCGCCGCTCGTGAGAATCAGCGATGCGGCGGATCCGTCGGCGAGATCGATCAACTCGGCCTGCAGCGCACCCGGATCGTCGGCGAGCACGAGTTCCCGCACGATCTCGTAGGCGTCGCCCAAGCGCTCGCGCATCACCGGAATGCAGCCGTCGGGGCGCGTTCCCGCGGCGGCACGGTCGGAGAGCACGATCAGCGCGACGGTGAAGCGGTTCACTGCGCCTCCTCCGCACGCCAATGCCCGCTCTTCCCACCGGTCTTTTCGAGGAGGCGCACCGCTTCGATGCGGATGCCTTTGTCGACCGCCTTGGTCATGTCGTAGATCGTGAGCGCGGCGATGCTCGCCGCGACCATCGCTTCCATCTCGACACCGGTCTGCGCGCTCGTCGAGGCGCTCGCTTCGACCCGCAGCGTGCGTGCGTCGCTCCACGCGAAGCGCACGCCGACGTGGGCGAGCGGCAGCGGGTGGGCGAGCGGAATCAACGAGCCGGTCTGCTTGGCCGCGAGAATGCCCGCGAGCTGTGCCGTGACGAAGGCGTCGCCTTTTCCGAGCGTCGCTTCGCGCAGCGCGTCGGCGGCATGCGCGCTCATCACCACGCGCGCTTCGGCGCGCGCGGTGCGAGTCGTGACGGCTTTGGCCGAGACGTCGACCATGGAAATGGACCCGTCGGCGGAAATATGTGAGGGTTTCTGGACGCTCATAGATAATCGGCGGAGGAGATGACGCTATTCCAGGACACGGCCGGCGATCCTCGGGCGCAACGCGCGAGCCTCGCCGACGTTCTCGCGTGGTATGGCGCGGTCGGTGATGCCGCGGCGGGGAATCCCGAAGGTTTTGCTTTGCGCAAAGCCTCGGTTGCCGTGTCGCTCGCCGAGGTTGCAAACGTCGACGACGCCGATCGCGATGCGCTCTTCTTCGCCGGGCTGCTGCACGCGGTCGGCGCGATCGGCAATGCCGGCTGTCGGGCGGGCGCCGATCTCTCCCCGCGCGCGGTTCGCACGCTGCGCTGGGATATTCCCGCGCAGGGCGCGCGGATCTGCGCCGAGATCTCCGCGCTGCCCGCCGCCTGCGCCGATTTGGTGCGCTGGCAGGCCGAGTGCTGGGACGGCACGGGATTTCCCGATCAGCTGCGCTGGAACGGCATTCCGCCGCTCGCGCAGTACCTTGCGCTGGCCGACGCCTTCGTGCGCGCGGGCGACCCCGATGAAGCGCTCACGCAGGTGAGCATGCAGAGCGGGCGGGCGTTCGGACCGATGCACGCGCGCGCGTTCACGATGTGGTACCACCTCTCGGGCGGCGAGACCGAGCCGCGCCCCGTTCCGCTCGACGCGCTGACACCGACCGAGGGTGCCGCGGCGGCGTTGCTGGACGCGATCGCCGATCGCATCGACGAGCACACCGGCGTCGCCGGGCGACACCGGCGCATCGCGGCCCTCGCCGAGAACGTCGCGCAACGCCTGGGCTTCGACGCGACGCAGCTCGCCGCGCTCGCCATCGCCGCGCGCATCTTCGGTGCGGGCGAGATTGCGGCCGAGCGTCCCGAGGGCGAGGAATTCGATCCGCTCGCACGCCTGGGCATCGAAGAACGCGCGCGTCACGCCGCGCTCGCGGCCACGTTCGCGCGTCCGCATGCGGCCCTGCGCGAGGCGGGCGAGATCGTCGCCGCGCGCGCCGAATGGTACGACGGCACCGGCAAGCCGCGCGGTCTGCGTCACGACGCCGTGCCGCGCGCGGCGTCGGTGCTCGGCGCCGCGATCGCGTACGCCGCGCTCGACCGCGCCGAACGCATCGAGACCGCCATCGGCACGCAATTCGACCCGCACGTCGTGCCCGCGCTTCTGGAGGCCGGCCGAGCCCACGCATGATCGACCTGCCCGAACGCACCCGCCGGATCTCCCCCTCGCGTCTGCACGAGATTCTTCTCGAGCACGATGCCGCGAGCGTGGTCGATCCGTTCATGGGGCTCCCGACCCACCTGAACTACCTCAAGCGGCACGGCATCGCGGTGCACGGCGGCGACCTGCTCGAGTGGTTCGTGCGCGTCGGCGAGGGCATCGTCGTGAACGACCTCACGATCCTGCGCGACAGCGAGGTCGCCGAGATCGTCGAGATGCTGCCCGGACGCATCTACTCGCTCGATCTCTTCAAAGCATGGGAAGGCGTCTTCTTCACCGAGGAGCAGTGCGTCTATCTCGGCGTGTGGTACGACAACGTGCGTAACCTGCGCAGCGACGGCCAAACGGGGCTTGCGATTCTCGGACTGTGGCGCGCGTTCTGCTACTGGCTGCAGAAAGCACAGAGTCCCGACGACATGCAGGATATCCCGCCGAGCGAGCTTGCATGGTCGTACATTCGCGAGACCGAGCAGTGGGTAACCGCGAACGTGCGGCGCAGCACGGTACGTCAGGCCGACGTCCTCGCGACGATCGGCGCACAGCAGGCCGACGCGCTCTTCCTCGCGCCGCCCGCGCGCAATTCGTTCCGCAGCGCGGACGCGCGCATTTGGATGTGGGAGGCGTGGTGGCAGGGGAATCCCTACTTCACGATCGAGCACGCCTATCGCGATTCGCTGCTCGGCGCGCGCGCATCCGATCCGCCCGCGTACGCGCGCGCGCTCGCGACGATCGTCGCGAACGCGGAGAACTATCCGCTTCTGGTCGTCCAGACGACCGAGAGCCGCTTGAACGAGATCGAAGGGATCGTGCGCAACGCGCGCGCGGACGTGCGCGTCGTCGCACCGCATCCCTACGAGATCTACGTCGTCGCGACCAAATAGTCGCGCTCGTCGCTCAACGCGTGGCGCGCGGCGAGCTCTGGAAGCGGTACCAGATCAGCGAGAGCAGCGCGAGCACCCAGAAGAGCACGAGATGCGACATGTGGTGCGCGTGCGCGGCACCCGATTTGGTGAGGAACTCGATCTTCCCGAGACCGTAGAGCAGGCCGACGACGAAAAACACGACGGCGAGGATCAGCGCGAGTGGCTTCATGACAGAACTCCCATGCGGATGAGGATGAAACAGACGGCGCCCGCGAGCACGCAATACCAGCCGAACGGCCGCAGGTCGTTGGATTTGAAGTAGCGCGTGAGAAACGCCACCGAGAAGTACGCCGCGATCGCCGCGAGCACGCCGCCGATCACCGCCTGCAGCGCGACGACGTGCGCGCCGGGGGCGAAGAGCTTGGGAATCTCGAGCAGCGAGGCCGCGAGAATCACCGGCGTCGCGAGCAGAAACGAGTAGCGCGCGGCGTCTTCATGATCGAGATCGCAGAGCAGTCCCGCGACCATCGAGGCGCCGGAACGCGAGATGCCGGGTAAGAGCGCGAAGCTCTGCGCGAAGCCGACGAGCACGCACTGCGCGAACGACATCGACTCGATCGGTCGCGTGCCGCGTCCGATCGCTTCGTGCTGACGCCGCCGCAGCCACTCGCCGAGGAACATCACGAGACCGTTGAGCGCGAGGAACCCCGCGGCGAACGCGGCGCTCCCGAAGAGCCGACGTACCGGATGCTCGAGCAACAAGCCGAGAATGCCGACCGGAATCGTGCCGACCACCAGCCGCCAGCCGACGCGTTCCTCGCGGTCTTCCGAGAGCGAGCCGCGCACCACGCTCGCGACGAGCGCGCGTGCGATCGCCCACCACTCGCGACGATAGAAGGCGACGAGCGCGAGCGCCGTTCCCAGATGGAGCACCACGACGAAGGCGAGGAAGGTGGGATCGCTGCGGTCGATGTTCGTCCAGCGTAGAACCGTCGGTACCAGAATCGTATGGCCGAGGCTCGAAATCGGGAAGAGTTCGCTGACGCCCTGGAGCAGGGCGAGGATCATCGCTTGCGGATCGGTCACGGAGGCCTCAGTTACGCCCCGAACCCGTGAGCCGCCTCCCCTGCGATAGAGGATTGATGGTTCTAACGGCCCAAGACGGACGCCCGTGGATTCACATGATGGTGCTGCGCCACACGAGCGAAAGTTCGCGCGCATCGGCGACTCGCTGCTGGTTTCGTACAGCATCGGCGACGATTTTGCGCCCGAGTTCACCGAGACGTACGATATCGCGCTCGGCGGCCTCGCCATGCTCACGAATGCCGAGCTGCACTCCGACGAACCGGTAAGCGTGCAACTCGAACTGCGCGGCGATGCGCAGCCGGTGCTTCGCCTGCATGGCGTGGTGCGCTGGTCGCGCTACGATCCGCTGATGCAGCGCTACCGCACCGGGGTCGCCTTTCTCGACGTCGACGACGAGACGCGCGGCCACCTGCAGCGCTACATCGATACGCTGCACCTGCTGCGCGACATGGGGATGCTCTAAGCGCCTTACCAGGCGAACAGCCGCACCGCGAAGGTGTAGCTTCCGGCCACGGCCTTGCACGCGCGCCGCGCGGGCACGTACGCGGCTTCGCGCGCCATCCGCATCGCGAGCGCGTCGAACCCCGGACTTCCGCTGCTTGCCACGATTGCCGCGCCTCGCACCGCTCCCGAGGCGTCGAGGGAGACCTTTACCCGCACGACGCCGCTCATCCGAGCAGCGCGCAAGGCCGGATCGATCTGCGGAATGGGCGGAGCCGATGCGAGCGCCGCGGGGGTCTCGACGCCCAGACACGAGGGGGTGGGGCTCGCCGTCGGCAGCGGGCTTGGCGATGCAGGCGCGCTCGGCCGCGGCGATGCGCCGCTTCCGACCGCTTGCGAACCGTGCGGGCGCAGCCGCTGCCGAGCCTTGGGCGCGGCCGAAGGCGCGGGAGCGGGCTTGCGCAGCGCGGGCGTCGGCGTCGGCCGCGGGGTCGGCGGCGGCGGCGTTCGGTGCGTGATCGGGAGCGGATGCATCTGCTCGATGTGCACCACCTGCACGCGACTCGAGCGATCCGTCGGCACGCGCCAGTGCACCACGGTCGCGACGAGCGTGTGGAGGACGAGAGAAAGGACGAACGCGACGATGAGTACTCGTCGCGTTCGCTTGGCATCCATCTCGGATACTACCCGTTATCCGTCCGCGTTAGTTCGGATTGAAGTCCACGCGGAAGAGATACGAACCGGTCGTCGGCTTGCAATTCACCAACTTCGGCGCGTAGGTCGACTGGCGCGCCGCGCGGAGCGCCGCGTTATCGATCGCCATGTTGTTCGACGACTTGTAGACCTTCGCATCGACCAGATTACCGGTCGGTCCGACGGTGACTTCGATCGAGACCTGCACCGGACCGAGACCGAGATCGCGCGCCGAGTCCGGATAGTCGGCGGGCATCACGTTCGTGACGGTCGCGGACTGATTCGGATTCGCGCACGCGGGCGCGGGGGTCGGAGCCGGAGTCGCGGGCGTCGGAGTCCCCTTGTCGGTCGTGCCCTGCGGAACACCTTGCTCGGTTCCCGAGGTCACGTTGTACGACTGTTCCGTCGAGGTCGTCGAACTATTGTTCTTCGTCTTCGGAACGTTGACTTTGAGCTTCGGCTGCGGCTGTACTTTCTTCGGCTGCGGCGGCGGCGTCTGCTGCGGCGGCGGCGTCGGAGTAGGCGGCGGCGTCGGCGTATGCTTGGGCGGCGGCGGCGTCTTAACCACGATCTTGTGGGTGACGCTCACCTTTTCGACCGTCTGGTCTTCGTGATGATTCTTGAGATTCGGATAGAGCGGCGCGACCAAAATATTCAGCACGATCGAGAGCAGGATGCCCTGCACCAGATAGCTGCGAATCCGCTCGCCGGTTGTAATAAATTCCTTTTGCGCCATCAGTTATCAGTTCGATCCCTCGGGCGTGCCCTGGATATGGTTCGCGAGGCCGAAGTCGATCAGATTCGACCTCTTCGCCGCGTCCATGATCTCGAGGATGGTACCGTAGCTGGCCTTCGGATCAGCCTTGATGATGACACTCGTGAATTTATGCCCGGTCGCGTCGGCGAGGCTCGCGAATGCGGCCGGCGCCTGAGCGATGGTCACGGTGTTCGATCCAATTTGGATTTCGTTCTTGTCGTTCACGATAACGACGATCTGCGACGGAGCGACCCTATCCCGGTTGTGGGCGTCGGGCAGCTTCGGCTCTTTCGTTACCGAGGCGAGAATGATGAAGATGATCAGGAGCACCAACAACACGTCCGTAAACGGCGTGATGTTGATGGTCGACATCACTTCATCTTCTCCCCCACCTGTCGAAACGGCCACGAGTTTGTTAAACCTCCACTAACCGGCTGTAACGAACCCGACGTCTTGGAGACCGGCTTCCTTGGCAGCGTCGAGAATCCGAATGATGACTCCGTACGGGGCTTTCGCGTCGGCGGTGATCGAAACGTGGACGCCCGGTTTCTTGCGCGCGGCGTTGTCCATCGCGGCGTAGATTCCGGCGGCGTTCGTCTTGGTACCGTCGACGAAGATCACGGCCTTGTCGTTGACTTCGACGTCGATCTCTTTCTTCGGAGTATTATTCTTGCTCGATTGATTGCTGTGATTCGGAAGCTCTTTCTCAAAGCCGGGCGGTGCTACGACCGCGGCCAGGATCATAAAGATGATGAGCAGCACCAGGAGCACGTCGGTGAACGGCGTGATGTTGATCTCCGCCATGACCTCCGACTCTTGCTGCGCTGAGAGCAGTCCCACGATGAGCCCCCGGAACTACTTCGCCGACTTCGGCTGATAGAGTTCCGTCGGGATCGGCGCACCGGTGTTATGGAAGTGAAGCATCTCGGCGAGCTGGTTGGCCGCCACGATCATCTCTTGGTTGTACGACTTGATGCGCGACTTGAAGAAGTTGAAGAAGATAACCGCGACGATGGCGACCACGAGACCGCCGAACGTCGTGACGAGCGCTTCGGAGACGCCGGCCGCGACGACCGCGGGCGACGAGTTACCCTTGAGCGCGATCTCCTGGAACGCCTTGATGATACCGAGAACGGTACCGGCGAGACCGACGAACGGCGCGATAACGGCGATCGTACCGATGATGCCGAGGTTACGCTCGAGCGCGTTGAGGTGCTCCATCAGCGCAATCGAGAGAGCGTCGGTGATGTCGGCGCGGTTCTTCTCACCGCGACGGAGACCGAACTCCAGAATGCGCGGCAGCATGCCCTTGTTCGAATGGCAGATCTTGATTGCGCCGTCGAGATCGTCGGCGGAGATCTTCTGGCCGAGCTGACGCAGCAGCCCCTTCGTGTCGCCGTGCTGCTGTGCGAAGAACCACAGACGCTCGATGACGATAGCCACAACGATGATTGAGAGCGTGAGCAGGATCACCATATCGGGACCGCCCTGCTGCATGACGCTCATGAATCCGTCAAACACGAGTTCCGAACCCTCCCGGGTAAATTGTAGAGTGCGCTAGACAAAGAGAAAGAGTGGCGGCCTGCGCCGCCCCCGTGAGGGCGGACCATTGGCCCACCCTCACGGAAAGTCCTAGTTATTGCGGGATATTCTTCAGTTGATTTTCGATTTGTAAAGAAAGGCCCGTGTTCCCCGCGGCTTTGGCAAGCTCGTCCGCCTTCTTGAGGTAGGTGAGTGCCTGTTGCTTGTCAGAGCTGCTGCGGCTCTTCGAGTACACGCCCGTCCAAGCCACGCCCGCCGCGAAGTTCGCGGTTGCGTCGTTCGGCGCGGCCGTAACCGCCTTCACCGCATAGTCGCGTGCCTTGGAATAGTCGGGCTTCTGCATGCTCATCACTGCAAACGCGGCTTGGATGTTTCCCGTGACGACCGCTTGCGTGATTCCGGTAGCGGCTGCCTGGGCGAAGTCTTTCTCCGCCGCATCCAACTGCTTGGCCGCGATGGCCTGGTTGCCCGCGGTCAGGTAGTAATTCGCCATCGCCATTCCGGCGGCGTCGCTCGTCGGGTCGAGCGTCTTCATCTCCGCCGCGAGCGCGTTGGCCGACGTCATGTCGTTGCTCGCGAGATAGGCGGTGAGCAACTCACGATCGATCGCGACCTTGGTCTTGGTATCGGGCGCCTTCGACGGCAGCGGCTTGAGCGTGGCGAGCGCATCGGCATACTGCTTGTTGGCGATCTGCGCGACGCCGAGCGCGAAGAGCGAGTTCGTATCGTTCGCGAGCGACACGGCCTTCTGCGCGTAGCTCATCGCGGTCGCGGGATCGGTCGGCGAAATCTTGACCGCACCCGACGCAAGCGCCTGAGCCGCAAGCGATTTGAAGTCCTTGTTGTACGTGTCGACGCGCGAGAACGACGCGGCGGCGCCGTCGACGTCGCCCTTGAAGAACTGCGCGATCCCGAGCAGTTGCAGCAGCGTCGGATTACCGGGTGAATCGAGCAGCGCGGCGTTGGCTTTGCCGATCGCGGCATCGTACTGCTTGCTGCGGATCAGCGCGTCCACCTGACCGGCCGCGGCGCCGCCGCCGGCCGTTTCATCCGGCGGCGCGACCGCTTTGCCGTTGAACTTGAGCACGAAATCGTAGAAGGTCGTAATCGGCGTCTTGCCGCGATGCGCCGGGCGGTACGTCGAACTCTGCGCGATGTCCATCGCCGCCGCGTCGTCGCCGCGGTTCGTCGAGTGCAGGATACGGATCACCTTGTGCGTGCCGTTCGCGTTCACTTGCACCTGCACGGTCACGGTACCCGAACCCGCGATCGAGTGCGTGGTGGTTCCCTGCTTGATGACCTTGGCGATCGAATATTCGTTGGCGTACTGCGCGTACGCGGGCGACGCTCCGAGAGCGAGGGCGATCGTGCACGCACCGGCGACGACCGTGGAGATGCGTTTCATCTAGTACCTCGAGTAGTGGTTGGGGATATCGATTCCCGTACCGGGTTCAACGAAAACCCGTCGCAAAAAATGCCCGCTGTTTGTTTTTCTTCGCGGGCGCTCCGGCCTGGGTGACCCATCGGCCGCCGGAAATCCTGCGGGTGGCGGTTACGCGGCCAGGCTCGCGGCCGGAAGGCGGCGACCGACTGCCGCCGCGATGGCACCCAAACGCTCCATCAAGGTGCGGAACTCGGCGGGCAGGATCGACTGCGGACCGTCCGAGGCCGCCTGCGCCGGTTCGGGATGGACTTCGACGAGCAGGCCGTCGGCGCCCGCGGCGACGGCGGCCAGCGCCATCGGTTCGACCAAGCGCGCGACGCCCGTCCCGTGTGACGGATCGACGATCACCGGAAGGTGCGTGAGCTCGGCCAGCAGCGGGACGACCGAAAGGTCGAGCAGGTTGCGGGTGGCCGGATCGAACGAGCGCACCCCCCGCTCGCAGAGGACGACCTGATCGTTGCCCGCGAGGAGCAGATACTCGGCCGCGAGCAGCCACTCGTCCACGGTCGCGGCGAGACCCCGCTTGAGCATCACCGGCACGCCGCTTGCGCCCGCTTCGCGCAGCAGCGCGAAATTCTGCATGTTGCGCGCCCCGATCTGGAGCATGTCGGCGTAGCGCGCGACCGTCGGCACGTCGCGCGGATCGAGCACCTCGGTCACGACCGCCAGGCCGTGACGGTCGGCCGAGGCGCGCAGCAGCTCGAGACCGCGTTCGCCGAGTCCCTGAAAGGTGTACGGAGACGTGCGAGGCTTGAAGGCGCCGCCGCGCAGGACGTTGGCCCCCGCCGCGGCGACCGCGTGCGCCGCCGCTTCCAGCTGCTCGGCGGACTCCACGGCGCACGGTCCGGCACAGACGGCCAGGGTCTCGCCACCGAAGGTGACGCCGGAGCGCAGGCGGACAATGGTGCGGTCGGGGCGCGCGTCGCGGCCTACGAGACGCAGTTCGCGCGAGGGACTGTCGGAACGATCCACGGTAGGCCGGATTCTACCATGAGCGCGCGCTTACGTCGTGCGACCTTCTTCGATGGGCAGGCCCACCCGCTGCAGCGACGCGATCTCGCGCGGCGTCAGCGGCCGGGTGCGCCCGACGCCGAGATCCCCGAGTGAGATCGGCCCGAACCGCAGGCGCACGAGCGTCTGCACCGGGTGGCCGAGCGCCTCGAACATGCGCCGCACCTGGCGATTGCGCCCCTCGTGAATGGTGATGTCGACGACGGAGTACCCGGCGCGCACCGAGACCACGCGCACCTTCGCCCCCGCGGCCCGAGCCTCGTCGAGCATCACGCCGTCGTTGAGCCGCTTGTGGTCTTCGGGCGAGAGGCGACCGGCGATCGTCGCGCGGTAGGTTTTATCGACGCCGTAGCGCGGATGGAGCAGGCGGTTGGCGAGCTCGCCGTCGTTGGTCATCAGCAGCACGCCCGCGGTGTCGTAGTCCAGACGTCCGACCGGAACAACGCGCGGCATCTTCTTCGGCAGCAACTCGACGATCGTGCGTCGTCCCTGCGGATCGCGTAGCGTCGTCATCACGCCGACGGGCTTGTGCAGCACGAGATAGATGCGCTGCTCGATCGGCGCGATCGGCGTTCCGCTCACGTCCACCTTGTCGCCCGGAAGGACGAGCGTGCCCAGCTCGCGCACCGTGCGCCCGTTGATGCGCACCTTGCCCTGCGCGATCATGTAATCCGCGTTGCGCCGCGACGTCACGCCCGCCTGCGCAAGATATTTATTGAGCCGAATCCCTTCGCTCGTATCCTGTTTCGCCTTCGGCGCTCGACGCCGGACCTTGTTGTTCATGTCGCACGCCTTATTCAACACCAACCCGTCCTTCTCACCCTATGCCGTCGCGGGTTCACGCGGCAGCAGCCTGCGATCCGTCGGGGGCGTCTGAGAATTCGCCGAAGCCCAGGATGGGCGAAAGGCGAATTTCAGCGAGCAGCGTTTTCACACGATGTGAAAACGCGGGCGTCCCCCGACGGAACGCAGGCTGCTGCCGCGTGAACTCGCGACGAGCCCGCCGCCGCCGCCCGCAGATGCACGCAAGGGCTCGACGCAACGCCGAGCCCTTGCGATTCGTCCGAGTCGCGCGGCGCTTAGTAGCGGCCGTTCGAGCTTTCTTCGTAGCCGCGGGACATCGAGAGCGCTTCCTTCGTGACCGACTGGAGGAACTCGTCGTTGTTGCGCGTCTGCGCCATCTTCTCGAGGATCATCTCGGTGATGTCGCCGGTGTTGAGCGCGGCGCTCACGCGGCGCAGCATCCACACCTTGCGCATCTCTTCGGTGGTGAGCAAAAGCTCTTCGCGGCGCGTACCCGAGCGCTTGATGTCGACCGCCGGGAAGACGCGCGATTCCGCGAGTTTGCGGGTGAGGTTGAGCTCCATGTTGCCGGTGCCCTTGAACTCTTCGAAGATCACGTCGTCCATCTTCGAACCCGTCTCCACGAGCGCGGTACCGATGATGGTGAGCGATCCGCCGTTCTCGATCTTACGCGCGGCGCCGAAGAAGCGCTTGGGCTTGTGCAGCGACGCGGTGTCGAGACCGCCGGAGAGCGTGCGACCCGAGGTCGGAACGACCTGGTTGTACGCACGGGCGAGACGCGTGATCGAATCGAGCAGAATCACGACGTCTTTGCCGAGTTCGACGAGGCGCTTCGCGCGCTCCATCGCGAGTTCGGCGACGGCGGTGTGATTCTCGGGATGCTCGTCGAACGTTGATGCGACGACCTCGCCGTCGATCGTGCGCTGCATATCGGTCACTTCTTCCGGGCGCTCGTCGACGAGCAGCGCGATGATGTGCGCCTCCGGATGATTGATCGAGATGCCCTGCGCGATGTTCTTGAGCAGCGTCGTCTTACCGGCCTTCGGCGGCGAGACGATCAGCGCGCGCTGACCCTTGCCGATCGGGCAGAACAGATCGATGACGCGCGTCGAGAGCTGGGTCGAGCGATTTTCGAGTTTGAAACGCTCTTCCGGAAAGATCGGCGTGCCCTTTTCGAAGATCGGACGGCCCTTGATCCGCTCGGGATCGAAACCGTTGACCTTATCGACACGGATCAGGCCGTAGTACTTCTCGCTCTCTTTCGGGCGGCGCACTTGGCCTTCGACCAGATCGCCGCGACGCAGTTCGAAGCGGCGGATCTGCGATTGACTGACGTAGATGTCGTCGGTGCCGATGATGTAGCCGAGGCGGCGTAAGAAGCCGTATCCCTCGGGAAGGATGTCGAGGATGCCGCTTGCCATCTCGAGGCCGGAGCGCTGCTGCTGCGCGGCCAGAATCGCGGCGACGATCTCGTCCTTCTTCATCGCGACGGTGTTGCCGAGCGCGATCTCTTGCGATTTTGCGATCTCGACGAGTTCGGCTTTCTTCTTGCCTTCGAGATCGGCGGCGGTCAGCATCGGCGGGCCCGCTTCGACCTGCGGGAAGTCCTCGCGCTGAAATTGGGGGTTAAATTGCTGGCGACGACGCGAACGGCGGCGGCGACCACCGCCTCCTTGCGGCCGACCATTCTCGTTGGAGCGATGTTCCGTTTGCAGGGGAGTGTTCTCTCTCGTAGAGTCGCACACGCAAAAACCACGACGCTTCACGGGCGAGGCTGCCGCATGTGCGTTCGAATTACGTGGGCGTGGGGGAGTTGTCGAATCGGATGATAGCACCTGACGCCTCACGGTGACAAGCTCCGCGGTCCGCTCACGAAGAGGCTGCCGCGTTCGTAGAAGCGCAGGCGTCGCTCGGCGGCGCGCGAGATGCCGATGCGGCGGCTCGTTCCGACGCGCGGCGGCGCACCGACGCGGCGGGCCAGATACAGCTCCTCGTCGAGGAGCAACGCTCGTCCGTCGAGCAAGCGGTCGAGCCCGAACGCTCGCGCCAGGCGTCCCGGCCCGCGACAGAGATCGCGCGGCGCCGCCGAGCCGCTGCGCTCGCGCATCAGCTCGATCCCCTCGAGCGGCTCGAGTGCCCGGATCAGCACCCCCGCGCCCTCACCCTCGGGCTCACTCGCGACGTTGAAGCACCAGTACATCCCGTAGATCCGGTAGATGTACGCGTGGAACGGCGCGCGGAACATCGAGGCGTTGCGCTCGCGCTTGCCCGCATACGCATGCGAGGCGGGATCGCCGGGCTCGTAGGCCTCGGTCTCGACGATCCGCCCGGCCGTACGGCCCGCGGCCGTCTCGCGCACGAGCGTGCAGCCGATCAGCGCTCGCGCCAGACGCGCGGTATGAATCGGGAGATCGCCCTCGCCGAGCCGTTCGAAGATCATTCGCCGCATGCTATGCGGCGGTGTGCAGCTCGACCTCCGCGACGGCGCGCGCCGAGAGGTCGCGATCCTCTCCCGCCTGGAGATCGAACGCCGCAAAGCGGTTGAGCGCGCAGCCGAGACGCACGTACGGCAGCTCGATCGGCGGCGGGAGCGGGCGATGCTCGCGGCGGTCGGCGATGAGGGACTCGTCGGGGAGCAGAAAGCGCACGCGATCGATCCCGCGCGCGGAGAGCATTGCGGCGATCGCGGTCAGCGCGCCGTACGCGACTTCGCGGCCGTCGAGCCCCGGAAAACGCGCGATGCGGAAGGCGGCTCGCACAAGCCGTTCTCCCGCCCGCGTCGTCAGGCGGGCATAGGCGACTCCGTGCCCGTAGCGGTCGGCGGCGTACCCAAGCTGTGCCTGAAGCATGCCCTAAGTATAGCGAACATACGTTCGCATCGTCAAGCCGAGCGGCGGCCGCGCCCTTCCGGCTCGGGATCGAGCAGGCTCCCGTAGAGATCCAGGATCCGTTCCGTCTGCCGATCGATCGAGAAGCGCGCGGCGGCGGCCTTCGCGCGCGAGGTGAGCGCGGCGTCGGGCTGCGCCGGCACCGCGCGCAGCGCGCGGGCGAACGCTTCGCGCGTGGGCGCGACGATCTGCGCCGCGTCGCCCAGCACCTCGCGGTTTTGCGGCGCATCGGCGGCGATGATGCACGCGCCCGCGGCCAGCGCCTCGGCCTGCACCAAGCCCTGCGTCTCGCTCGTGCTCGGAAAGACGAAGGCATCGGCGCTCGCATAGAGATCGGGGAGCGTCTCACGCGCGACCGCACCGAGAAACACGACGCTCTCGCGCACGCCGAGTTCGGTCGCTCGCGCTTCGAGCTCGTCGCGCGCCGGGCCGTCGCCCGCGATAACCAATCGCAGCGACGGATCGCACGCGTCGGCCAGCGCCTCGAGCAGGAGATCGACGTTCTTCTCGCGCGCGAGACGCGAGACGAAGAGCACCATGCGCTCGTCGCGGCGCACGCGTAATTTCGCGCGCACGCGTTCGTCGCGACGACCCGCTCCGAAGCGTTCGACGTCGATGCCGCTCGGCACGATTTCGATGCGCGTCTCCACGCCGATCTCGCGCAGGTGACGCGCCATCGCGGGCGTCGGCACCACCACCGCGTCGACGAGATTGCCGAACGTGCGCGTGAGCTGCGATGCGGCAAAACGCGTCGCGTTCGGTTCGAACGGCACGTAATGCGCGTACGCTTCCAACTGCGTGTGATACGTGTAGACGATCGGCATACCGTACCGCCGCGCATAGCGCAGCGCCATCCACCCGGTGACGAACATCGAGTGCGCGTGGATCAGCGACAAACGCTTGATCACGTTGTTGACGTTACGTCTGCTCACGAGCGGTAGGGTGAGCCGATACGGTGTGCGCGTCGGCAACGGCAGCGACGGCATTTCGAAGATCGACGCATCGTTCGCGTCGGCGCCGGGCATGCGCGGCGTAAAGCAGTACACGACATGGTCGCGCTCGCGCAAACCTTCGGCGAGCGCATCGATCGATTCGACGACACCGTTGACGACGGGACGGTACACCTCGGTAAAAAACCCGATTCGCACACCCGGAATTTCCGGCTCGCTCGGCGACGGCCTCCGTGCCGAACGTCTATGACTTTCGGCATAGTGCGGGCGAGAACGGAACGTGCTATAGTGCCCGGGTTAGTCACGGTCGCTTCCAAACTTCAGCGACCAGCGGGCCCCCGCCGGCTTGGTAAGCGGCGCAGGTCGGTCCGCGGATAGTATTGGCGTTTCCACTGGATCCGTCAACCAAACCTCACTGTTGGTTCAAGCTCACACCCTTCGTGTGCCGTTTGCCGGGTATCTCGGCGCATCTAGGCGGGGCTTGGGACAGGAAAGGAGACCGGGTTGATAGGACGCGGCCCCCTGCGGCGCAGCCACGTGCTCGCTGTCAGCGTCTTGACCGCCGGCTTCATTTTTGCCGGATTCTTTACCCAGCCGTCGCCCGCATACGCGGGCAGCGTCTCGTCCGTCGCGAGCGTCGCGCACGTGATCTCGTTCGATTCGCAAGGAACGATCACGCAGCACGCGACGAGCGCCCAAACGGTCGGCGACTTTCTGCGGACGCGCGGCGTCGTCGTCGGCGCTCGCGATTACGTCTCGCCCGCGCTCGATACGCCGCTCTCCGATCGCATGACGATCACCTACCGTGCGGCCGTTCCCGTCACCATCGTTACCGCGCATCGTCGCATCGCGCTCGATACCGCCGCGCCCGACGTCGGATCGCTGCTCGAAGAGCAAGGCATTCGCCTCGCGTCGAGCGATGAAGTGCGCCCCGCCGTTGCGGCTCCCGTACCCGCACGCGGCACGATTACGGTGACGCGCGTGCTCACGTGGGAACGCGAAGAGCATCGCGCCATTCCCGCCAAAACGATTCATCGTCTCGATTTTTCCATGACGCCCGGCACGTCGAAAGTGATCGCGCGCGGAAAGCCCGGCGAGCGCGACGTGATGGTGTCGTTCGTGCAGCGCAACGGCGGTAGCGTCAGAGCTACCGTGGTGAAATCCGACGTCGTCAAAAAGCCGCATCCGCGCATCGTCGCCGAAGGCGTGGGTGAATACGCCGCGTTCGAACGTTTCGCGCAGCGCGGCATCGAGCATACGTCGTACATCGCGGCGAGCGCACTGCACATGATCGCGACCGCCTATACCGCGGGCTGCGCGGGCTGCAGCGGCATCACCGCGAGCGGTCGCCCGGCCGGTCACGGCATCGTTGCCGTCGATCCGCGCGTGATCCCGCTCGGTACCCGACTCTATATTCCCGGCTACGGCTTCGCGATCGCGGGCGACACCGGCGGCGCGATTCTCGGAAACCGCATCGATCTCGGCTTCAACTCGCTTCACGACGCGCTGCTCTTCGGGCGGCGCGAGGTGACCGTCTATCGGTTGAAGTAAGCCGAACCTTCGTGGACGGCGACGAACGCACGGCGGCCCATCCTCGCGCTCTACTCGACGCGTGGGGACTGCGCCCGAAAAAAAAATACGGACAAAACTTCCTGATGGACGCGGGATCCGCACGGCGGATCGCGCGTCTTGCGCTCGAGCACGCCGAAGATCGCGCGCGCGTGCTCGAGATCGGCGCGGGAACCGGCGCGCTCACCCGCGCGCTGCTCGACGAAGGAGCGGCGGTCACCGCGATCGAGATCGATCCCGAACTCGTTTCGATTCTCGGCAATCGCGAGGATCTACGCGAAGCCGCGCTCGTACTCGCCGATGCGATGACCTACGATTACGCCGCGTTCGCGCGCCGCGGCGCCTGGCGCGTGGCGGGCAATCTTCCCTACAACGTGGCGACGCCGCTGATCGTGAATCTCGTCGAGATGGACGACGGCCCCGATGTCATCGTCGCGATGATTCAAAAAGACGTCGCCGATCGTCTCGCCGCGCGACCCGGCACCGCGGCCTACGGCAGCCTCTCGATCGCCGTGCAGTACGCGATGACGGTCGAGCGTGCGTTCACACTCGGGCCGCGTGCATTCTATCCGCCGCCGAAGGTGGATTCCACCGTCGTGCGCCTGGTGCGTCGCGCCGAGCCCGCCGTCGCGCCCGTCGACCTCGCACTCTTTCGGAAGGTCGTGCGCGGCGCGTTCGCGTACCGCCGCAAGACCCTCGCCAACAGTCTCGCACTCTCGCTCGAACGCGATCGTTCGGCGATCGCAGCGGCGATCGCCGCAAGCGGTCTCTCACCGGAGTCACGTGGAGAACAACTCAGCATCACCGACTTCTCCCGCCTGGCCGACACGCTGGCCGGCCGATAGCTTCCGCACCGGCCCGACGCTGCTGCTCGTTCTCGTCGTCGTCGGCGCGAGCGCGATCGTGCTCGGGCTCGCCGCACTCGCACTCGCGCCGATGCTCGCCTCCGGCCGCGTCGGCCTCGTTCCCGCCGTCGTCGTGCAACTCGTTCTCGAGGTTGCGATCCTCGTCGTGCTCCTCGCCGGACTCCCGCGCGTCTCGCGCCTGACGCTGCGCGAACTCGGCTTCACGCGGATCGCCCCGTGGCAGATCGGCGTGGCATTGCTCGGCGCGCTCGCGATGATCGTGGTCGTCGAAGGCGGCGCTTCGCTGATCGATACGCTCACGCACACCAAACACGAACAGGGCGTCGTCGAGATGTTCAAATCGCTCCATAATCCCGCGACGATCTGGTTTTTCGCGCTCTTCGCGACCGTGCTCGCGCCGATCGCCGAAGAGACGGTCTTCCGCGTCTTTCTCTTCAATCTCGGGCTGCGCTACGGCGGCTTTTGGATGGGTGCGACGATCAGCGGTATCCTATTCGGACTCGCGCACGGGGACAAATTCGTGCTCGTGCCGCTCGCGCTCGGGGGCATGATCCTCTGCGGCGTCTATTACCGCACGCGCAATGCCTACGCGTCGATGATCACCCACGCGTGCTTCAACGCGGTCACCGTGATCGCGCTGCTCCTCGTGCCCAAACTCGCAAGTTAGCGCGCCGCGCGCGCTTCGTCGACGATCGCGCGCAAGCGCTCGACGAAGCGCTGCGGTGAAAATTGCTCGGCGTGCGCGCGCAAGCGACGCGCGTCGTACCGTCGGGCATCGAACGCGCGCATCGCCGCGGCGAGCGACTCCGGCGTCGGCGCGTCGAAGAATTCGCCCGTCTCGCTCTCGATCACGGTCTCGCGCGCGCCGCCTCCGCGGTACGCTATCGTCGGCCGTCCGGCCGCCGCAGCCTCGATCGGCACGAGACCCAAGTCTTCTTCTCCCGGCAGAATCGCGGCACGCGCGTTTCCGAGCAATTCGTTCACGCGCGCGTCCTCGACGAAGCCGAGGAGCGTCGTCGTCGTTCCGCGTGCACGCTCGCGCAGCGCCGCTTCCGACGGGCCGCCGCCCGCGACGATCAGCGGCACGCGCGCGATCTGCGCCGCTTCGATCGCGAGATCGATGCGTTTATACGGCAGCAGCCGCGAGGCGATGAAGAAGTAATCCCCGGCGCCGGCGCCGATCGTGAAACGATCCACGTCGGCGGGCGAGTGCAGCACGACCGCATCGCGATGATAATAGCGACGCACGCGCTCGGCCACGGTATGCGAGTTCGCGACGAAGAGGCTCGGGCGCTGCGCGGCGCGCAGATCCCACGCGACCAGGCGCGAGACCATCGGCCGCGCCAGCGTGCCGAGCCCGAAGCCGCCGACATAGCGCTCGTAGTCGAAGAGAAAGCGGCTCACCGTGTGGATGAAGCACACGTGCACCGCGTCTTCGCGAAAGCGCACGCCCTTCGCCCACGCGCTCGTCGAGCTCACGATCGTGTCGAATGCGGAGAGATCGAACGCTTCGAACGCGCGCGGATAGAACGGCGCGAGGTAGCGAAACCGCCGGTTCGCGCCCGGAATGCGCGCCAGGGCCGACACGTTCACGCGCTCGCGCGCGATCAGATCGCCGACGGCCGCGTCATCGTAGAGTGCCGTAAAGATCGGCGCATCGCTCCACGCGCGCGCCATGTGCGCGAAAACGCGCTCCGCCCCGCCGCGCTGGTTGAGGTAGTCGTGAACGAGGGCGACGCGCAGCGGCGATCAGCTCCGCGCGCGCGGAAGCACGAGCGCGATCGTGGGATTGCCGAAGTAGCGCTGCGCCACGCGCTGCAGATCGGCGGCCGTCGTCGCGTGGATCGCCTGCAGGGTGCGGCCGATGTAATCGGGCGAGGCCCCGTTCTGCTCGAAGACCACCGCGAGCCATGCACGCGCCTGCACCGAGCTTGCCGCATCCGTGAAATCACCCGCGGCGATCGCCTTGAACTGGTCGATCGATCCCTTCAGGCGGGTCTGCGCGAGGATGCTCGCGACCGAGAGCGCGGTCGAGAAGGCGCGGTTCGGATCGCCGACGCCGCCGTTCACGTAGAGCGTGAGCGAGGGCTGCATACGATCGTACTGGTAGAGCGTTCCGACCGCACCCGAGGCGAGCGTCGGATTCACGACGCCGGGCACGTTCGCGATATCCGCGAGCGTGCGCTGCATGAACGCCGCGAGCACGAGCATCGCGCCGAAATCCTTGCTGTCGATCGTCGGAGCCGGATACTGCGCGATCAGCCACGGCGAGGGCACGTCGCGGTGCGCGACCAGCTGGCGCGAGGTTCCCTCGAGCTTCGCCACCTTGACGGTCACGGGCGCGGTCGTTCCCGCCGGCAGGCTCTGCGCGAGTAGGGTGAGCTCATCGCCGCCGAAGGCGTCGGACGGACCGACGGCGCTGACGACGGCTCCGCCGCGCCGATAGTACTTGGCGTAGAAGGCGGCGACGTGCGCCGGATCGAGCTGCGCGAGCGAGGCGGGAATGCCGTACTCGGGAAGGCCGGTATTGGCGGTCGGCGCGGAGCTGAAGTTCAGCATCTCGAGCCCGACCTGCAGCGCGACCTGCTGCCGTGCGGCGAAGCGTGATTCCAAGGCCGCGCGCGCCTGCGAGACGCTCTCCGGCGTAAAGCTCGGCGAGGCGAGCGCTTTGCGTGCGATGCCGAGCACGGTCTTCGCGTCGCTCGGGAGTGCCTCGATCGAGAAGCGAACGTCGGTCGGATCGACCGCGAAGCGGATCTTTCCGCCCGCCGCGGCGATCGCGTCTTCCGCGGGCATGCCGTCGACCGGGGTGCGCAGGATCGACTGCGCGGTGAGCGCCGCGATGCCGTTCTGCGCCATCGACTGACGATCGAGCCCCGCGCGCACGACGAGCGTGACGTCGACGAGCGGCGCCACGGCGTCGGGCTGCGTGATGATCGCGACACCGTCCGCGTGCGTGACCGAGGGAGCGGCGGCGGCGGCCGCGCCGAGCGGCACGGAGACCAAGAGCGCCGCGAGGGCGGCGGCGCGGAGACGAACGATCACGAGGCGGGCTCCTTGGATGCCGCCGGATGCAATTCGACGACGACGGGATGCGAGAGATAACGCTGCACGACCGATGCAACGTAAGCGGGATCGAGCGAGCGCGCGATCTTCCAGTACGTGCCTTCGAGCGCGCTCGGCGCGTAGGCGCCGTTGCCCTCGACCGCATACCAGCCGAGGTTGTCGGCCTGCTCGCTCGGATACTGCGTATCGGTCGCGAGGTGGAAGAGAAACGCCTTGCGGGCACGCGCGAAAGCGGTCGCGTCGAGCGGGTGCGCGAGCGACGCGATCGCGGAGAGGATGCGCGCCCGGGTCGCGTCGGCACCGTCACCGGAGACCGTCACGAGAAAGACGCCGGGATCGTGCAGCGTGATGAACTGCCCGTTGACGAAGAGATCGCCCGGGGCCGCATCGATCGCTTTCGAAACGACGCCGCTGCCGTCGCGGAACAGATAATCGGCGATGAAATCCATCGCGGTCGCGGCGCGCTCGTCGCTGATCGGCGGACCGATCCACGCGAGCCCCATGCCCGCGACGTTGGCTTTTTGCACGGTCTCGGCGTGCGGCTGCGCGGCGAGTTGCGAATCGATCGGCGCATCCGGCGCACCCGGCGAGCCCGCGGTCACGGCATCGATCGCCGACGCGTCGACGTCGCCCGCGAGCGTCAACGTGGCGTTCGCCGAACGAAAAGCGCGCTGCGCGTACGCGGTGACTTGGGAAAGCGGAACCTGCGCGAGCGCGCCGATCGTGTCGGGCAGCGGCGGCAGATGCGCGGGACCGGAGGCGAAGAGCTGCGCGAAGAGCGCGTCGTGCGCGAGCGTATCGGCGAGGTAGCGGCGCTGCGCCGCGAGGATCGCCATATCGCTCTGCGCGGCCTTGAGCGCCGCTTCATCGATCGCGGGCGAAAAATACGCCGCGCTCATGGCGGCGATCACGCGGCGCGCCCCGGTCGCGGGGACGATGACGCTCACGCCGATGATGTCCGGGTAGGCTTCGACCACGAGCTTGCCCCCGAGCCCGCGAACCAGGCCGACGAGCGAGGTGCCGCTCACGAGCGGCGCCGCGGCAGCGGCGGTCGCGGCGAGGCGCCCGAGCCCGGGCGTCGCGCTGTCGTAGCCGGCGCCCGGAGCCCGGAACCAGAGATCGACCGCCGCCGTCGCGAGGGTCGGATCGCGGTAGAGCACGTAGCTGCCCCCGTGGGGCAGCGCGCCGCGCGCGGGGAGATCAGCCGCGGCGGGCGCGGCAATCGGCAGCAGCAGCGCTCCGGCGAGCGCCGCGGCCGGGAACCACGAACGACGCATCACGCGGGTTCCGGACGAATCGTCGGCGGAATACGCGCCGGGGGCGTCTCGCGCTGCGGTTCCTCGACCGGAGCGGCGGGCGCCTCGGCCTGCGCGGCCGGCTGCAGCGAGCCGCCCGAGTTCCGATCGAAGGGCTTGCCGTCGAGGATCGCGCGTACTTCGTCGGCATCGACCGTCTCGAATTCGAGCAGCGATTTGACCATGCGCTCGACCTTGTCCCAATTCTCCTGGAGAATCGAGCGGCCGCGTTCGTAACACGACTCGATGATCCGGCGCACCTCGCCGTCGATCTTGCTCGCGACCTCTTCGGAGTAGTTACGCTCCTCGCCGAAGTCGCGGCCCAAGAATACCTGATGGTTGCCGCGGCCGAACTGGATCGGGCCGAGTTCGCTCATGCCGTACTGCGTGACCATGCGTCGCGCGAGCTCGGTCGCTTTCTGGAAGTCATTGCTCGCGCCGGTCGTCACGTCGCCGAATTGAATCTCTTCGGCGAGACGTCCGCCGAGCGCCATCGTGATCTGCGCGAGGATCTCTTCCTTGGTCATCTGATGGCGATCGTCTTCGGGCAGCGACCAGGTGATACCGAGGGCCATGCCGCGCGGAATGATCGTGACCTTGTGCACCGGATCGGCCTTGTCGAGCAGGCCGCCGATGATCGCGTGACCGGACTCGTGATAGGCGGTGTTTTCCTTCTCTTTCGCCGACATCACGGTGGACTTACGCTCGGGACCGACCATCACGCGGTCGATCGCCTCGTCGCAGTCGTTCATCTCGATGATGTTCTTGTTCTTGCGCGCGGCGAGCAGCGCCGCTTCGTTCAGGAGATTCTCGAGATCGGCGCCGGAGAAGCCCGGCGTGCGCTTCGCGAGCGTCTCGAGCGAGACTTCCTTCGAGAGCGGCTTGTTGCGCGCGTGCACTTCGAGGATCTTCTCGCGGCCGCGGAAATCCGCGCGATCCACGACGATCTGTCGGTCGAAGCGTCCCGGACGCAGCAGCGCCGGATCGAGCACGTCGGGGCGGTTGGTCGCCGCGATCAAGATCACGCCCGTATTCTGATCGAAGCCGTCCATCTCGACGAGCAACTGGTTGAGGGTCTGTTCGCGCTCGTCGTGCCCGCCGCCGAGCCCGGCGCCGCGCTGACGGCCGACCGCGTCGATCTCGTCGATGAAGATGATGCAGGGCGCCGATTTCTTCGCCTGATCGAAGAGATCGCGCACGCGCGACGCGCCGACGCCGACGAACATCTCGACGAAGTCCGAACCGGAGATCGAGAAGAACGGAACGCCCGCCTCGCCCGCGATCGCGCGCGCGAGCAGCGTCTTACCCGATCCCGGCGGCCCGAGCAGCAGCACGCCCTTGGGGATGCGCGCGCCGAGCGCCTGATACTTCTTCGGATACTTCAGGAAGTCGACGATCTCGCCGAGCTCCTCTTTCGCCTCTTCGACGCCCGCGACGTCGGCGAAGGTGACCTTCGGCCGATTCTCCGAGAGCATCTTTGCCCGCGAGCGACCGAAGGAGAGGGCCTGACTGCCGCCGCTCTGCGCTTGGCGCAAGAAGAGCAGCACGATCAGCACCATCACCCCGACCGGGAGCAGCGAGATGAGCCCCGAGAGGATGTTGCCGTTCGTCGGCTCCTGGAAGCTGACCGCGCCGCTCTTGACGTGCGACTCGACGTCCTGCACCAGGCGGTCGCCGCGGTTCGGCAACGAGACCGAGTATTTGCTGCCGTCTTTCAGCTCGCCGGTCGCTTCGAGGCCGACGGCGTGGAACGACGTGACCTGATTGGCCTCGAGCTTTTGATAGAAGGCGCCGTAGTCGAGCTGGGCGGCCGTCTCGCTCGGTTTCACGAGCCATTCGACGAGCGCCAGCACGCCGACGACGACGGCCGCGATCAGGATTAACGAACGGAGATGTTTGCTCACGAGATGACTTTCTTTACCGTCTACGCTTCGGGACGGGTGAAGACGGCGTCTTTGAGTTGCGCCAGGTAGGGCAGATTCCGAAACAATTCCTGGTAGTCCAAACCGTAACCTACGACGAATTCGTCCGGAGCTTGTAAGCCCACGTACTCCACCGGCACGTCCACCCGCCGGTGGTACGGCTTATCGAAGAGCACGCAGGAGCGCAGCCGCGCGGGCTGCCGTTCCCCCAGTAACGCCTGGAGGTACTGCAGCGTGAGGCCGTTATCGACGATGTCCTCCACGATCACGACGTTACGCCCCGTCACGGGCTCGCTCGTGTCTTTGAGAAGGCGCACCTCCCCGGAGGAGCGCGTCGCGTTTCCGTAGCTGCTCACGCACATATAATCCACGATGATCTCGCTCGGGCCGTCCGGTACCGCGGCGACGGCGCGCGCGAGGTCGGTAACGACGAAGAGCGCTCCTTTCAACACGCCGAGCAGCATCAGCGGTTGCCCGCGATGATCCGCCGCGATCTCCCGCGCCAGGCGCTCGATCGCCGCGGCGATCTGCTCGCGCGAGTAGAGCGTGCGCTCGATTGTTCCCTCGTAGCTCTCGGTGATCTGCATTTACTCCCTATCGATACGGGCGATCTCACCGCGTTCGACGACGACATTGAGTCCGCTCCTGACGTGAAAGCGCCCCGACGCGCCGCGTTCGAGCGCATGCACGACCGCCTCGACGTGCGCGAAGTCCACGTCGCGCAGTCCCTCTTGATCGGCCAGAGCGGCGCGCACCTGCCGCCGCAGCCGCGCGCGGTCGCTCGCGCCCAGCTCCGCCCCGACGATCTCCGCGCTGCGCGCTACCGCCGCATCGAGTCCGGGAAAGAGCGGACGCAGCGCGTCGAGCGCGGCGCGCACGGCGTTGCGACGCGGTTCGGGCTCGGCGTTGGTGGGATCGACCGCGTACGGAAGCCCGTGCGCGTGGCAGTACGCGCGCAGTTCCTCCGAGCCGCGGTGGAGCAGCGGTCGCACGAGCTCGACGCCCTCCGCGAGCGGGCGGCGGGGCGACATTCCGGCGAGCCCGTCGGGCCCGGCACCGCGAAAGAGCGCTAGCAGCACGGTCTCGCACTGATCCTCGCGGTGATGCGCGGTGACGATCGCGTTCGCGCCGGTCTCGCGCGCGATCGCCGCGAGCGCGGCATACCGCGCGTCGCGTAGCGACGCCTCGTCGCGCGCCGATCCCTCGAGCGACGCGACGCGTACCGGCACGCCGAACGCGGCTCCGATGCGCAGCACGACGCACTCATCCTGCCATGCCGAGGCGCGCGTGCCGTGGTGCACGCACGCGAGGTGCAGTTCGAGATCGAGCGACGCACGCGCCCCCGCGAGCAACGCCGCGAGCGCGACCGAGTCGGCGCCGCCGCTGCAAGCGACCACGCAGCGCTCGCCCGCGCGCACGATGCCGTCGCGCACGATCGTCTGTTCCAAATCCGCGTGCGGTCTAGCGCCGCGCATGACGCGCGATCTCCCGCTCGACGTCGCGCTTGGCGACGTCCTCGCGCTTGTCCCACAACTTCTTGCCGCGCGCCACGCCGAGTTGCAGCTTCACTTTTCCGCGCGTAAAGTACATCCGCAGCGGAACGACGGTAAGGCCCTTCTCCTTGATGCGTGATTGCAGATCCGCGATCTGCTCTTTGTGTAGCAGCAGTTTACGCGGACGATTCGGATCGACGTTGGAGAAACTGCCCTGTTTGTACGGCGGCACGTGCATGCCGAGCAGCCAGGCCTCGCCGTCGCGAAAGCGCGCGTAGGCTTCGTTCAGGCTCACGCCGCCCTGACGAATCGACTTTACCTCGGTGCCGGTAAGCGCGATGCCCGCCTCGAGCGAATCGAGGATCTGGAATTCGTGCCGCGCGCGGCGGTTATCGACCGTCGGCTCGCTGCGCCGCTTGGCCTCTTCGGCGACCTTCGCGCGCTGCTGCTTCATCTTCGCCATCCGAGATCAGCTCGGATTTCTGCGATCGGTCGCGGCGTCGATCGAACCCATCGAGACGAATTGCCCCTCGGCCTGCGCGAGCGTGGTCCCGTCGGCGTTGCGCAGCACGGCTTCGAGCCCGAGCACGTTGCGGCGCCGCCACGCGACCTTGCCTTCGAGATCGAGCGGTTCACCGAGCGGCACGGGTTTGCGAAAACGGACGTTCATGCTCGCGGTGACGCCGCGATGCCCGGCCGCTCCGGCCGCGTGCGCCATCGCTTCGTCGAGCAGCGACATCGCGATGCCGCCGTGCGCGATGTTCTGCCAGCCTTGAAATTCGGGCGCGAGCACGACACGGGCGCGCACACCCTCGCTCGCGGGCTCGAAGCGCAGACGCAGACCGATCGGATTCTCGGGACCGCACGCGAAGCATTTGCCGTCGTCGATCGGCACGTTCACCGCCCCGTCTCCAAGCGCATCGCGAGATATTCGGGCAGATGCGCGTCGTGAATCTTCTGCTGCACCGCGTCGATGGGATACTCGTACCGCACCCATTCCACGCGCCGCTTCTGCGGCTCGTAGAGCGCGAATGAAGCCGCGGGATTGAGGTCGCGCGGCTGCCCCACGCTGCCGACGTCGACGATGTAGCGTTTTCCCTCTTCCAGTACGAGCTCGCCGCCCTGCTGCATGTGCTTGTGTCCGATCGTCCCGTCGGGTTCTTGCACCCAATACTCGGCGATGTGGGTGTGACCGATGAAGACCAGCGGCGCGTCGGTGCGCGCGAAGGCGCTCGCGGCGGTGCGTTTGTCGAGGATGTATTCGAAGTATTCCACCGGCGCGCCGTGCACCATCAGAAAATCGGGGAAGCGCAGTTCGTAGGAGAGGCCGTTGAGCCACGCGCGATTCTCATCACTCAGCACCGACTGCGTCCAGGCGATCGCGGCGCGCGCCGCATCGTTGAAATACTCCACGCCGAAATTTTCGAGCGCGGCCAGATCGTGATTGCCGAGCACGGCTCCTTCCGCACGCGTGCGAATGAGCTCCACGCATTCGTTGGGATTCGGACCGTAGCCGACGATATCGCCCAGGCACAGCAGCCGATCCTCGGGCGCGACGCGTTCGAGCGCGCGATCGAGCGACTCGATGTTTCCGTGGATGTCGGAGAGGATCGCGTACCTCACGCCGAGACCTCGTCGAGCACCGCGCGCAATGCCGCGGCGAACGCCTCGCGCATCGGCGCGGTACCCGCGCTCACGCGGATGTACCGATCGAGCGGCGGCGCGCCCGGTTTACGAATCCACACGCCGCGCGCGAGCAGCTCGTTCATCACGCGCGTGGCCCGATCGGCGCTGCCGAGATCGATACAGACGAAGTTCGTGAACGATTCGAGCGCCTGCAGCCCAAGCTCGCTCGCGAGCGCGTAGTAGGCGCGGCGCGCCGCTTCCACCTCGCGCACCACGTGCGTATGGAACGCTTCGTCGGCGAGCGACGCGAGCGCACCCACCTGCGCGTTGCGGTTCACACCGTAATGCAAGCGAATCTTCTGCAGCGTCGCCACGTTCTCGGCGCTCGCGATCGCATAGCCGATCCGCGCGCCCGCCAAGCCGTAGGCTTTCGAGAAGGTGCGCGTACGGATGATCCGATCGTCGATCCGCGGGTCGATCAGCGCGGCAGCGTCCACGAAATCCGCATAGGCTTCGTCGAGCAGCACGAGCGCGTCGTCGGGCAGCGCATCGAGGAATCGTTCGAGCTCGCCGCGCGCGACGAAGGTGCCGCTCGGATTGTCGGGGTTCGCCAGGTAGACGACGGCGGGACGCTCGGCGCGCGCGACCGCGACGAGGCCGTCGAGATCGAGCCGCCCGTCGTCGCGATACGACGCGTAGACGAGCCGTCCGCCGTAGCCGACCACGTGATAGTTGAACGTCGGGTAGGAACCGCGCGTGGTGAGCGCGGCGGCGCCGGGTGCCATGAAGGCACGCACGACGAGCCCCATCAGCTCGTCGATGCCCGAACCCACGACCAGTTGCTCGATGCCGCAGCCGTGCTTGCGCGCGAGCGCCGTACGCAGTTCGTAGGATTCGGGATCGCCGTACCACGAGAGACGCTCGAGCTCCGCGCGCATCGCCTCGAGCGCGCGCGGCGAAGGCCCGAAGGCGCTCTCGTTCGCGCCCAGGCGTACGAGGGCGTCGAGTCCGTGCTCGCGCATGAGCTGCTCGGGACCGATAAACGGCGTGGTCGGCGGAATCGCCGCGATGGCGGGGGCGGGTCGAATCACGAAGGTGGTGCTACTCCTGGTCAGATGAACCGGCGGACTTCGGCAATCGTTCCCGCCGCGAGCCGCTCGGCGGCCGGAGGGACCGTCACATAGCCGTCGGCTCGCGCCGTGAGGCTGACCGCCGACGAGCGCAGGGGTAGGGGATGCGCCGTCAAGGCCTCGCCCTCATGCCGCAGCGCGACCGGAACGAACCAGGTCCAGCCCGCCCGGCTACGGACATCGCCCGTCAGCCTCGCCTGAACCGCGTGAACCGGGATCGGGGCACCGACGAGCGCCGAGAGAATCGGCAGCATCACCGCCTCGAAAATCAGCAGCGCCGAAGACGGGTTGCCGGGCAGGCCGAGCACGGGCTTCGTGCCGACCGCGCCGATGACCGTGGGCTTGCCCGGTTTCACCCGCAGCCCGTGAATGACGACGCCGGGCGCGCCGAGCGCGTCGACCGCGGCGGGCGTGAGATCGCGTTCGCCGACCGAGGAGCCGCCGGTGAGCACCGCGCCGTCGCAGGCGGCGAGCGCCTCGCGCAGCGCCGCTTCGAGCGCGCCGGGCAGGTCACGGACCGTCGGATAGTGGCGGGCCTCGGCCCCGGCGGCGCGCAGCGCGCTCGCGATCGCATAGCGATTCGAATCGCGAATCTCACCCGGCGCCGGAACGCGATCGGGCGCGATCAGTTCGTCGCCGCTCGAGATCACCGCGATGCGCGGCCGCCGGAAGACCGGCACGCGCACAACCCCGAGGGTAGCGAGGACGCCGACCTGCGGCGCGCCGATGCGCGCGGCGGCCTCGAGCACCGCCTCGCCCTTGCGCATATCGCCCGCCCGCGGATTGATGTTCTGCGCGGGTTCGACCGGCGCGAGCACGACGAGGCGCTCGCCTTCGATTCGCGCTTCTTCGATCGGCACCACCGCGTCGGCGCCCGCGGGGAGCACGCCTCCGGTCGGGATGCGAAGCGCCTCTCCCGCGCCGAGCGCGTGCGGCCACGCCGCGCCCATCGCGATCTCGCCGATGATGCGCGGCTGCGACGATGCGTCGCGCGCTCGCAGTGCGAAGCCGTCCATCGCCGAGCGCGGCGCGTTGGGATAGTCGTCGTCGGCGTCGATCCGCGTCGCGAGCACGCGCCCGAGCGCTTCGTCGAGCGCGACCTCTTCGATCCCGCTCGGCGCGAGCGGGACGCGTGCAAGAAAGGTCGCAACCGCATCGGCGGGCGACGAAAGATTTTCTTCGTGAAAGACGAAGCCGCGCTGTTCCATGCTCGATATCGTGCTCGTTCGTCGCGATCCCGACCGCGTTCGCCGTTCGGCGCAACGCCGCGGAATCGATTCCTCGTTCGTCGATGAGGTTCTGCGTTTGGACGCGGAGTACCGCTCCGCGCTCGCGTCGGTCGAAACGGCGAAGGCCGAGAAGAATCGCCTCTCCGCCGAGATCGGCAAAGCCGCCGACAAGGCCGCCGCCGCACGCGAGCTCAAGCCGAAGCTCGATGAGCTGGCGGCGCAGATCGCCGCCGCCGAGGAGACGGCGCGCGCGCTCGCGCCCGATGCCGACGGATCGCCGCTGCGCGAGATCCTGACGAACACCCCGAACCTCCTCGACGAGAGCGTCCCCGACGGCGCGCACGCCGACGCGAACGTCGAGGTGCGCTCGTGGGGCACGCCGCGCACGTTCACCTTCACGCCGAAACCGCATTGGGAGATCGGCGAAGCGCTGGGCATCCTCGATTTCGAACGCGCCGCCAAACTCTCGGGCAGCCGTTTTGCGGTCCTCGCGGGCCGGGGCGCCCGCCTCTCGCGCGCGCTCGTGCAGTTCTTTCTCGATCGCGCGAACGATCGCGGATATCTCGAAGTGAGCCCGCCGCTGCTCGTGACGCGCCGCACGATGTGGAGCACGGGCCAACTGACCAAATTCGCCGACGCGATGTTTCAGGATACCGACGCGGATCTGTTCATGATTCCGACCGCGGAGGTCCCGCTTACCGCGCTCCACGGCGACGAAATCCTGAACCTCGATGCGCTGCCGCGCAAACTCACCGCACATACGCCGTGCTTCCGCAAAGAGGCGGGCGCCGCGGGTAAGGATACGCGCGGACTCATCCGTCAACATCAGTTCGAAAAGGTGGAGCTGGTCTGGCTCGCGTTACCCGAGGCCTCGTTCGAAGCGCTCGAGACGCTGACGCATGATGCGGAATCACTGCTGCAAGAGCTCGGGCTCCCCTACCGCGTGATGTCGCTCTGCGCGGGCGACACCTCGTTCAACTCCGCCAAGACCTACGATCTGGAGGTCTGGCTGCCGAGTGCGAACACCTATCGCGAGATCAGCAGTTGCTCGAACTGCACCGATTTTCAGGCGCGTCGCGCGGGCATTCGCTTCCGCCGCGATGCGAAGGCGAAGCCCGAACTCGTGCACACGCTCAACGGATCGGGCCTGGCGCTCGGGCGCACCCTGCTCGCGATCATCGAGAACTATCAGCAAGCCGACGGCAGCGTGATCGTGCCCGAGGTGCTGCGCCGCTATACCGGATTCGACTCGATCGCCGCGGCCAGCGCATCCACCGCCGCAGAGCGCTCGGGAATCTCGCGACCGGCCGGATAGAAGGCTTCGATGCGCACGCTCGTGCGCTGCGCATCGAGCGCATCGAAGCGCACGCGCACGCGCTCGCTCTGCACCGTGCCGAACCCCGCCTCGATCATGCGCCCCGCGCGATCGTCGATCGTGACGTTCGCGCCGAGCACGAGCTCGATCGCTTCGAGCACGCGGGGGTAGGCGTCGTCGTACCCGAGCGCGAGATCGATCGTTCGATGCGGACGGAGTCCGACCCGCGATGAGGTCTCGGGCTTCAGCCATTTGCGCAGAAAGCTCACCGGGCGACCATACCCGCCGCGAGCAGGCCGAGCAACGACATCGCCAACAGGCCCGCGACCGGCAGCCAGCTCGCGCGCGAGCGCGAGAAGACGATCGTGTAGATCGCCTTGAGCAGGTTGTTCGACGAACTCGCCACCACGATCGCGACCGCGGCGGTGGAGAGCGCGATCGTCGCGGTGCCGCTCTGCGCGATCGAGAGCACGAACGGATCGATGTCGGTCACGCCGACGACCGCCGCCAGCGCGAGCACGCCGCCGCTTCCCAGATGCGCCTCCACCCAGGTCGAGACGAGCGAGATGCCGACTAACAGCACGGCGAAGACGAACGCGGTGCCGAGCTGCAGCGGATTGCTCGGCATGAAATCGGTGCGCGGCGTGCTGCCTTGCGAGCGAGCGAGCAGGTAGGCCGCGCCGAGCGAGATGAGCCCGAGCGCGATCAACGACGGCGCGATCGCGCGCCCGAGCGTGGCGTTGAAGATCGAACAGACGATCACGATACGCAGATACATCATCGCGGTCGCGCCGATGATCGCGGCCGAGATTTCCCGCGTGAGACCGCTTTCGCGCGCACGGCGCGCGAGCACGACCGTCGTCGCGGTCGACGAGTATAATCCGCCGAGCAGCGCGGTGACGAAGATGCCGCCGCGCGGCAGCGCGTAGCGCGACACGAGATAGCTCGCATACGAGAGCGTCGAGACGGCCACCACCGCGAGCCACACCTTGAACGGCGTGATCGTCGTGAACGGAATGTTCGGCGCCCCGTAGAGCAGCGGCAGCACGACGCCGACGAGCAGCAAGAACTGCCCGAGCGTGAGCACCTCTTCCACCGGCACGCGTTGAGTGAAGGCGTGGAGCGCTTTGCGGCTGCCGATCAGCAGCACCGCGCCGACCACGAGCGCGACCGAGGCCCAGAGCGGCTGCGTGAGTACGATCGGACCGAGGACGTAGGCGAGCAGCACGCTGGTCGGCACCACGAAATGCGTCTCCACGCGGCCGTCCTGCACCGTCAACGTGGCGCGCACGTAGGTGAAGAGCCACGACCCGACGACCAGCAGCCCCGCCGTGAAGGCAAGCGCGAAGTGCGGCTCGATCAGATAGAGCGCCGTTCCCGCAAAGCTCAGCAGCGGGAAGGTGCGGATGCCGCCCGGTCGTTTGGGCAGCTCCGATCCGTAAAACTCTTCGAACGCGAATCCGAAGAAGAGCGCGAGCCCCACGAGGACCGCATATTGCATCCCCGCGGCTCTTCGTGCTAGAGTGTGCGCTATCATGTTCGCGCGCCTCGCCGCCGCCACGTCCTATTATTACGGCCGCTTCGATCGAAGTCGGCTCCGGTAGTGCACGTGTCCTAACGCGAAGATCGCAGATACGAACGCCGCCTCGCCGACCAGCGAGGCGGCTTTTTTTTATTCCATCCGCTCAGGGAGAACCCGATGATCTGCTCGCCCGAATCCGCCCTCGAGACCTTCCGCCGCGACGTCGCCGCGACGATCGGCGCGCATCCGATCGTGCGCGCGAACCCGTACACGACCTGGTTCGCCGCAGGCGCGGCGACCGACGAGCAACTGCGCGCTTTTACCGTGCAGTTCTCCGTCTTCAGCCATCTCTTCATCGAATCGCAGCTGCGCAAATGCATCAACGCGCCCGATCTCGCGAGCTACCGCGCGGGCAAGGAGATTCTGCTCAACGAGCTGGGCGTCTCGTTCACGCGCGAAGGCTCGGTCGAAGGCGGCACGTTTCGTTTTCGCGCCGGACACTTCGAATGGCTCGCGGAGTTCGCATCGGTGCTCGGCCTGCACTGGCACGAGATCGGAAAACGCGCGCTCGGCACGCCCGCCACGCTCGCGTTCTGCGACGCGCTGACCCAATGGTACGGTTCGGCCGACGAATCGACCGCGGCCGGCGCCTCGTTTGCGATCGAGCATTGGGCCGCGGCCGGTTTTTGGAAAGAACTGATCGCCGGGTTGCGCGCGATCAAAGCCGCACGCATTGAAGAACTCCCGCTCGGATTCTGGACGTGGCACGACGCGCTCGAAGATCAACACGCGGCGCATACCGACGACGAACTCGCGCAGGCATTCGCGAAGCCGGGCTTCTCGCAGGAGCGATTTCTGCGCGCCGGCACCGCGATGCTCGACGCGGTCGCCGGCTTTTGGGAAGGTCTCGCGCGAACGCGCTAGGGTTCGGAGCCTTTCCAGATCTCGCGCACCGTGGTGCTGCGCTCCACGCGCTCGACGTCGCGATAGGTTCCGCCGAGATAATCCATCGACGGATTGGTGACGCCGAACCAGAAGCGCTCGTTCTTGAAATGGTGCCAGAGATGGTATTTCTTGATGTAACGGCCGAACGGCGTGCGCGGCACGAACGGTACGTGGGCGACGTAGTGCACCCACTCGTAGTACGTGAGCGCGCACATGCTGCCGAACACGAGCGAGAGCGAGAGCACGGCGTTGCGCGTGATCGCATAGTAGAGCCCGAAGTACGCGGCCGTGACCGGAATCACGAACCACAGCGGCAGAAAGAGCAGCTCGAGCTTGGGCGGATCGATGTGGTGGTCGTAGTGCAGGCGATGCTGCAGCGCGAGCACCCAGCCGATCTTCGTGGGCGGCGCGTGAAAGAGAAACCGGTGGGTCGTGTATTCCGAGCTGAAAAAGACGAGGGCGCCGATGAGGGCGCCCGACCATACGAACGGCAGGCGACCGAGCGCGAAGAGCGCGGTCGCCGCCAGGATCGCCGCCGCGAGCACGGCGTTGCTGCCGTGCCGCAGGAAGGTGAGGATCACGAGTACTCGCGGATCAGATCGGCGAGCTTCTGCCGGTCGAGATAGCGAATGTGTCCGCGCTCGCGTTTGAGCATCGCATGCTCTTCCAATTCGGCGATCGCACGCGCGGCCACTTCTTTGACCGTTCCGGCCGCGGCGGCTATCTGCGCCTGCGTCATGTGCGGCAGCGGCGTCATCGCGACCGTAAGCCCTTCTTCCGGCATGGCGTAGGGAAGCAGAACGCTCGCGATGCGCGCGATGATCGGAAGCGTTGCCTGCGACGTGAGCGCGTGCATCAGCCCGCGAATGCGCTGTGCGGCCACGCGCCCGAGCGCCGCGATCGTCTGCGGCGCATCCGAGGCCGCCGCGTAGAGCGCCTCGCGCGGGATACGCAGAAAGCGCGCGACCTTCGAGATGACGATGACGCGTCCGATGCCGGTGCCGCCGTCGAAGAACTCCGTCTCGCCGAAGATCTCGTAGGGAAAGATTTCATAGAAGATGCGGTGGCGCGATGAGCCGTTACCGCTCGAGAGCGCGAGCACGCCGTCGAAAACGATGCCGACGTAGGGCCAGTCGGCGTTCTCGGCGGCGACGGCCTGCCCGCGCCGCACCGTGTGCATGGTGGCCGCGGCGGCGATCCGGGCGCGCGTCGCCTGATCCAGGCGCGTGAAGGCGCTTGCGCGCCGTAGGATGCCGAGCGGGGAGGGCGCGTCGGCTTCCGGCTCGATCCGGCGGATCGTGATGTGCCATTCGCGTTCCGCGGCACGGTGAGCGTCGAGCGCGATCTCGTGCCGATGATGCTGCTCGATGCGGCTCATCAAACCGCGCGGTTCGAGATCGGTGACGAAGGTGAGGCCGTCACCGGACGGGAGCCGGTCGAGTTCTTCGAAAACTCGACTCGGCCGCTCCGCGACGGGAATGCCGCGCAGATCGAGGCGCGGCCCGGTTGCAACAAACGTTTCTGTCGTACTCAACTGCTTACTCCCGATTCTCTCGAGGGACGGCCGAGGGCGGAGCGATCGCGATCGGATTCTTCAGCGAAGTCCAGACGCGTTCGGGGCCGGGCGGCAGGCTATCCATGTGTTTCAGAAAGAGCGCGATCGTCCAGATCTGCGTGTCGGAGAGGGTGGTCGTGTAGGCGGGCATGCCGGTGAGGCGGATGCCGTGCTTGACCTTCCAGAACGTGACGCCCTCGGGGTCGTCTTCGACGCCGTCTTTGGCGAGCTGCGGTGCGTGTTGGTAGAGCCCGATCGCGACGGTCGACGGCTCGCCGTTCGCGGCGCCGTGACAGGCGGCGCAATTCGCGCCGTAGAGCTTGATGCCGTCGATCAGGTTCGCGTCGGTCAGTGCGACCGGATTGGCTTCTTTCGGTGCCTCGCGTGCGAGCGTAGCATGGAGCGACCGCGACGCGGCCCACCGCTCGAGCGCGGGCGGCGATGCGTCGGCGTTGGCGGGGATCAGCAACCCCTGCGTGACGCCGATATAGGCGACGATGGCGAAGATCGCGAGCGTCGCGATCACGCCGGTGATAAACCCTTTGAGCACTCAGTCCTCCCGTGTGTTGCTACAGGTAAAGCAGGTATTCCCAAGCAAGAGCAACCTTCCCGCAGGAGGAGCCGATTCAAAAGCGCATGAGCGAGCCGAACGTACGGGCCCAGTTTCCCGACGAACAGAGCGACGACGGACGCTTCGTCCGTCAAGACGATGCATTCCGCGCTCGGATACGCGCCGACGGGAGCGGCGACTACCCCGTAACCGCCGGGCGTTATCACCTCTACGTCTCCCTCGCGTGCCCGTGGGCGCACCGCACGATCATCGTGCGAAAACTCAAACGCCTCGAGGCGGCAATTCCGATGACGATCGTCGACCCGATCCGCGACGAGCGGGGATGGCGCTTTGCTGAGCGTTTCCTGAGCGAACTCTATCTGGCGACCGATCCGAGCTACCGCGGCCGCGTGACGGTGCCGGTGCTTTGGGACACCGTGACCGAACGCATCGCGAGCAACTCCGACGACGACATCATGCGGATGTTCGAGACCGAGTTCGACGCGCTCGGCGACGCCTCGCTCGATCTGTATCCGTCGCCCTTGCGTGCCGAGATCGACGCGCTCAACGCGCGCATCTACGACGAGATCAACGACGGTGTCTACAAAGCCGGATTCGCGACCGCGCAGGATGCGTACGAAGCGGCGGCCTATCGGCTCTTCGCCGCGCTCGACCGATTGGACGAACGACTCGCAACGCGACGCTATCTCTTCGGTGATGCGCCGGTGGAGACGGATTGGCGTCTGTTCGTCACGCTCGTCCGTTTCGATGCCGTGTATGTGGGGCATTTCAAATGCAATCTGCGTCGCATCGCCGACTATCCGAATCTCTCGGGCTATCTACGCGATCTCTATCAGATTCCCGGGATCGCCGAGACCGTGAACTTCGATCACATCAAGCGCCACTATTACATGACGCACGACGACATCAATCCGACGCGCATCGTGCCGATCGGACCGCAACTGAACCTCGATGAACCACACGGGCGCGAGCGCCTGAACACGGGAGCATAACGATCGTGGAACCCAATCCGTATCGCGCCGCGTGGGCCGACTGGCTGCCGACGGCGCTGCCGCTCCTCGCGCAGACGCCGCCCGCCTATGCCGACGCGCTGCGCGCCATGCCGCAGCCGCCGCGCGGCGCGGCACGCGCGGCGACGCCGAGCGGCCCGCTGCGCCTGGCCCTGCTCTCATCGAGCGGCGCCTACGACCGCGCGCGGCATGCACCCTTCGCCGCGTCGTCGCTGATCGGCGACGCCACGCACCGCGTGCTGCCGACGGATATCCCGGCCGACGAGATCGCGCTTGCGCAGGAGCATTACGATCACACCGCCGCGCTCGCCGACTTGGAGACGATTCTGCCGCGCGCGGCTCTACGCGAGGCGGGCGTAACGCTCACCGATCACCTGGTCACCTGGAGCGGCTACTGTCTCGACTGGCCGACGTTCATCGAGCAGACGATTCCGCAAATGGTCGCGCGCGTTCGCGCGGACGGCGCCAACGCCGCATTGCTCGTTCCGGTTTGACCCATGTGCCATCGGACGGCCGGTCTGGTCGTCGACGCATTGGAAGAGGCCGGAATTCCGACCGCGTGCGTGGGCACGATGCACGCGCCGCTGAAGGGACTTCCGCGCGTGGTCGTTACGCCGCACGGCCGCGGCAGCAACTTCGGAGCGCCGCACGATCGCGCCGAGCACCGACGGATCGTCGACGAGGTACTCTCGCTCTTCGCGAGTTAACCCGTGGTCGCGCCGCCTTCCAGAAACGCGCGCCAGGCTGCGAGCCCCTCGCGCAGATGCGCGCGTCCGAATCCCACGCGAAAGCGATCGCTCGGCGTCGGAGCGAGATCGGAGCGATAGAGGCTCGCGGGCAGCAGTAACACGCCCGCCTCCTCGATGAGGCGGCGGCAATGCTCTTCGACGCCGTCGCCGCCGAGATAGCGCGGAAACGCGATGCACGCACCGTCGGGCTCGTACCAATCGTAGCGATCGCCGAATTCGGCGAAGAAGTCCGCGAGCACGGCGAGATTCGCGCGGGCGCGCTCGCGCGTTCGTGCGAGGAGCGTCTCGCGATTGCGCAGCACGATGCGCGCGAGCAGTTCGCTCGGCGCCGCGTTGCAGATGGAGAGATAGTGCTTCATCTTCTCCATCCGTTCGAGCAATGCGCGGTCGCGCGAGGCGATCCAGCCCACGCGCAAGCCGGGAAAGCCGTATGCTTTGGAGAGCACGTTGAGCGAGAGCGCGCGTTCGTAACGATCGGCGGCTTGCGGCAGCGTGCGCGCCGGATCGCGCTCGACGCCGCGATAGACTTCATCCGAAAGCAGCACGACGTCGCGTTCGGCGCAGAGCGCGATCAGACGATCGAACTCCGCGTGCGAGAGCACGGCGCCGGTGGGGTTATTCGGAACGTTGATCGCGACCAGGCGCGTGTCGGGACGGAACGCGCGCGCGAGTTCGTCGAGATCGAGCCGCCCGTTCGATTCGGCGCGCAGCACGATGCCGGTGACCGCGTCGCCGCAGATCGCGCGCGGCAGCGTTTCGAGCGATTGATAGTTCGGCACCGTGACGATCGCGTGATCGCCGGGTTCGAGTGCCGCGTGCATCGCGCACCACAGCCCCTCTTGCGCGCCCGCAAAGCAGAGCACGTCGTCGGGAGCGATCGCATCGTAGGTCGCCGCGATCGCCGCGCGCAGCGCGGGCTCGCCCCACGTCGGCACGTAGCCGAGATGCAGCTCTTCCCACGCGGCGCGTTCGTCGTCGTTCGCGTACGACAGCAGTTCGCGTAGCGGCATGCTCTCGGCGTCGCTCGCCGCCAGGTTGTAGCGCGCGCTGAATTCCCAGCGCGAGAAATATGCTTCGAGGCGAAATTCGGGTAGGCGCACTAGATGCGCAGATCGCGGGTGACGGCGCGCAACAGATCGCCGACGCGACGATGCGCTTCGACGGGATGGCGGAGCGGCGCGTTCGCATCGATGCGATAGACGTTGCGACGGCCGTCGCGAATGCGTTCGAGCACGTGCGCGCCCTCGAGATCGCTGATGATCTGCGCGACCGCGCGCTCGGTGATGCCGACCCGATCGGCGAGGTCACGCAGACGCAACGACGGATCCTGCGCGAGCTCGACGAGCACGTGCGCGTGATTGCTGAGAAACGTCCATCCGGATCTTGGCTCCACCGAAACACCTCAATGGACCGTTGACCGCGACGATCCAGTCTTGTTATACCATACATGAAAGATTTTTCATGCTTTGCCGTTCAGGCTAGGAGGTTTGTCCTTTATGCTCGCAGCCGAGAACCGTCCCGACGGCGCCGTCGCCGTCCCGGTCGCGATCGCCCACGGCGACGGCATCGGCCCCGAGATCATGGACGCCGTCCTCTCCATCCTGACCGCGGCGGGCGCCCGTATCGAACCGCGCACGATCGAGGTCGGCGAGCGCGTCTATCGCGCGGGCATCTCGAGCGGCATCGACGACGCCGCGCTCGAGACCCTGGCCAAGACCCGCGTGCTGCTGAAGGCGCCGATCACGACGCCGCAAGGCGGCGGCTACAAGAGCCTCAACGTGACGATCCGCAAGATGTTCGGCCTCTACGCGAACGTCCGTCCCTGCCGCGCGCTCGCGCCGTACGTGCCGACGCTGCATCCGAAGATGGACCTCGTGATCGTGCGCGAGAACGAAGAGGACGTCTACGGCGGCATCGAGCATCGCCAGACCGCCGACGTCACGCAGTGCCTGAAGCTCATCACGCGCAGCGGAACCGAACGCATCGTGCGCTACGCGTTCGAGTACGCCCGCGCCAACGGCCGCAAGCGCGTCACGTGCTTCTCCAAAGACAACATCATGAAGATCACCGACGGGCTCTTCCATCGCGTCTTCGACGAGATCGCGGCCGAGTACCCGGAGATCGAGCGCGAGCATATGATCGTCGACATCGGCGCCGCGAAGCTCGCGGTGAATCCCGAGCGCTTCGACGTGATCGTGCTGCCGAATCTCTACGGCGACATCCTCTCCGACGTGGCGGCCGAACTTTGCGGATCGGTCGGCATGGCCGGTTCGGCGAACATCGGTGACGAGATCGCGATGTTCGAAGCGATTCACGGCTCGGCGCCCGACATCGCCGGACGCGGCCTCGCGAATCCTTCGGGGCTGCTCAACGGCGCGGTGATGATGCTCGCGCACATCGGTCAGGCCGATATCGCGCAGAAGATTCAGAACGCGTGGCTGCGCACGATCGAAGAGGGCTTGCACACGCGCGACATCTACGGCGCGCAGAGCACGCGCTGCCTCTCGACGCGCGACTTCGCCGATGCCGTGATCGAGCGACTGGGCATGGAGCCGCAGCATCTGCACGCGCCCGCGATCGGCAACGCGGTCGTGACCGCGCGTCCCGCGGCGCACACGGCGCCCGCGCCGCAGAAAGAGCGCGTGGGCATCGACGTATTCATCGATTGGACCGGAGCCCCGACGAGCCTTCTCGCCGAGCGGCTCCGCGAAGCGACGGCGGAGCTTCCGGTCGAGCTCAAGATGATCACCAATCGCGGCACGCAAGTGTGGCCGCGCGCGAGCGAGATGACGCGCTGCGTCGATCACTGGCGCTGCCGCTTCATGGGCGAGGCACCGCTCTCCGGCGCGACGATCGCCCAACTGATCGCGGCGATCGAAATCGCCGGCTTGGAGACGATCAAGACCGAGGGACTCTACACCTTCGACGGCGTCGCCGGATACTCGCTCGGCCAAGGACAATGACCTCGTCGTTCGTCGGCCGTCGCGCGGTCATTGCGACCAAGCACGGCAAGGAGCGGGTGCTCGCGCATCCGCTCCGCGACGAACTCGGCATGCTTCCCGAACTGCTGCCGCTCGATACCGATCGCTTCGGCACGTTCACCGGCGAGACGCCGCGCATCGGCTCGCAGCTCGACGCGCTGCGCGCCAAACTGCGCGCCGCGCGCGAAGAGACCTCGCATGACGCGGTGCTCGTGGCGAGCGAGGGCAGCTTCTTTCCCGATCCCCACTTTCCGCAGATCACGCTCGATCGTGAGTTGGTCGGGATCTACGATCCGACGACGGAGATCGAGATCGTGGGCAGCGCGGTCGCGCCGGCCCGCGTTATTTCGGAGGATGTGCGCGACGCCGACGCGCTCGAACGCGCGCTCGCGCGCATCGGTCTGCCGGAGTTCGGCGCGATCGTGCATACCGGGACATCGCTGCACAAAGGTCTGCGCGACGCCGACGCGGTGCGCGCCGTCGTGACCGCGGCATGGCTGCGCGGCGAGCCAGTTCGCATCGAAAGCGACGTGCGCGCGCACCACAATCCGGCCCGCATGCGCGTGATCGCCGAGGCCGGCATCGATGCGGTGCGGCGCGCGCGCTCGCACTGCCCCGGCTGTGCGCGCCCGGGTTATTGGCGCATGCAGGTGCTGCCGGGCCTACCGTGCGAGGAGTGCGGCGCCGCGACCGAGCGTCCGCGCGCCGACGTGTGGGCGTGCCGGGCGTGCGATCACCGCGAAGAGCGCGCACGCGATGCGGCCACGGCGAGCGCCGCGCACTGCGACGCCTGCAACCCGTAGTGGAGGAGAGAGTGGGATTCGAACCCACGGAACCCGCAAAGGTTCTGCGGTTTTCAAGACCGCTGCATTAAACCGCTCTGCCATCTCTCCGCGCCACCGATCCGAGCGGCGCGCCGGGGCCCGTACCAGTTGGGAACGCAACGCACTTCCCCCTGCGTGAGCCGCGAGCAAGCCTGACCGGGTGAAGCCCCAAGGAACCTCAGAGATTGAGAGTGCAGCAAAAAGTACGGAAAGGGGTTGGCACGGCGAAGGGTCTACCATGCACCACTACGTCGATCTCTTACCCGGCATCACCGAAACCGCTCTGGCACACCTCAACGAAGCTGAGCGTGAGACACGCGAGCGTCTCAAGACAAGCGCGCGCACCATTGACGTCAAGATTCTTCAACGCCTCAATCTTCTCCGAGCTATTACCGCTCTCGGGATGTTCGCCCTCACCGAAAGCCTGATACAGGATGGTGACACGGGTCAGTATGGCTTCAAGGTCGCCATCGAGTGCCTGGATCGTGCGGGCAATGCGGAGCTAAAACAACGCTTCATTGATTTCAAGGACGCAATTAACGTCCTAAAGCATGGGCGTGGTCAGAGCTACGATCGGCTCGTGAAACGTGCGAAGGCATTACCGTTTAGGGTCAAGCTCCCTGAAGAGCATCTTTTTAACGAAGGCAATGTCACCGAAGTCGCGACGCTCATAGAAGTCGACGACGAATTTATCCGTGCTACGTCAACCGTTGTTGCCGAGGTCTTGGCCTGTGTCGAGCAACACAAATCCTAGAGGAAGCCTTGGTTAAATTGTTTTCCCGTCGTCACAAGCCCGGGGCGTGAGAGCCCCGGGCTTGAGCGTGGTTTAGGGTTTCTTCGGCGGTTTCACCGCGAAGTTCACGTCTTCGAGGATCGTGAGATCGTAGGTGCGATGGACGAGCCGACGGCGGCTCTTCTCGCTGTCGATCTGGTTGCCGTCGTCGAAGAGCGTCACACCCGGCGGCAGCGTCGATTGATCCAAACGCAACGCATGCATACCCGGTCGAACGCACGGGAAGTCGTAGCGTCCGTCGTGATCGGTGACGACCGATTCTCCGTCGTCGAGATAGATCGTCACCCCGCCGACTCCGACATCGGGATCGTCGAAGCGTCCGGTGCCGTTGAAGTCTTCATACACGCGACCCGTGATCGGGTAGCAGTTTCCGAATGCGGCGCCCTCCACGCGCACCGACGCCGATGCCGATCCCGCACCGGGATGGCCGCCGCCGGGTGCTTGAGCGGAGACGTTGACGACGTTCGTGAGCTGATCTTCCGCGGGCGCACCGGGCGCGATCGCGACCGCGTAGGTGATCGTCGCGCGCGCCGCGAGCGCGGGTAACGTCCAGGTGAGCACGTGTCCCCGTACGATCGGCTCTTGCGACGTACCGTTCACGCGCGCGGTGCCCGGCGCGTAGACTTCGTAGTCGGGCAGCGTATCGACCACCGTGGTGACTCCGAAGGCGACGCCCGCCGGCGGGGTCATCACGATCGCATAGTTCACGCGATCGCCCGAACTCACGACCGTGGCGCTCGCCGTCTTGACCACGGCGATCGCCGCGCTCACTTCGTTTGCCACCACGCTGTTCGATTGGATGCGCTCGGCGAGACCGCGCGCGGAAACGCCGACCACGTTGACGATCGCCCCGGTCGCGCTCCCGTTGACGGTGCCCGCAAACGAGACCGTCACCGTACCCGACGGCGGGATGGTCGATAGCGGAACCGTGACGACCTGCCCCTGCACGGTAGCCGACGCATCGATCGCGCCGCCCAGTTCAACGGTACCCGCGATCGGCGTGATCCCGGCGGGCACGTTATCGGTGACGACCGCGCCGAGCGCCGGAACCGCGCCCGTGTTCGTGACCGTCATCGTGTAGACGACGCGTTGACCGGGCACGACCGTCTCGCGGAGGCCGCCGTCGAGCAGCTTGTGCACGGTCAACGACGGCGCGGCGATCGTATCCGACGCGGACGCGGCGGTACACGAGCTCCCGCTGCAGCCTTGATCGCCGCCGGCGGTGGCGGAGTTGGTCACCGCTACGCCGAGGGACGCGGCCGTATTTACGGTCGCACTGTAGGTGATCGTGGTCGTCGCACCCGGCGCGATCGAACCGAACGGCGCGTGCGCGGAAATCACCGCGTCACTCGCCGCCGCGCCGTTCACGCGCACCGAACCCGGCACGAGCGTCGCATTCGTCATCGTATCCGTGATCGTGGCATTCGTCTCGGCGAGACTGCCCGTGTTCGTGATCGCGATCGTGTAACCGATCGTCTGTCCGGGCGCGACCGGCGCGCCCGCGGCGCTCGATGTCTTGCTCACCTTGAGCGAGGGCGCACCGATGATGAGCGTCGCGCTCGCCGGCGCCGTATTCGTCGCGCCCTGCGCCGACGAGACACCGCCCGCGGGAATCGTGTTCACGTAACTCCCCGGCGTCGAACCGGTGACCGTTACCGCGATCGTGCAGGTGGCACCGGCAGCGAGCGATCCGCCGCTCAGCGAGATGCTCGTCGCACCGGCATTCGCGCTCACCGCGCCACCGCACGTCGTCGCGGAATTCGGCGTCGCCGCGACCGTAACGCCCGCGGGCAACGTGTCGGTGACTCCGACCGAACTCAGCGCCACCGCACCCGATGCCGTATTAGCGATCGCAATCGTGAGGACCGACGTCGCGCCGGGCGCAATCGTCGCGGGCGCAAAGCTCTTCGTCAGCGTCACCGGCGGCGCGTTCACGACCGTGAGCGTGGCCGACGCGGGCGCTGCATTCGTTGCGCCTTGCAGCGTCGTAATGGTGCCCGCCGGGATCGTATTCAGATAGCTTCCGGGTGTCGATGCGGTGACGTGCACGGAGATCGTGCAGGTCGCGTTCGCCGCGAGCGCCGCGCCGGAGAGGTTCACGCTCGCTCCGGCGGCGGCCGCCGTCACCGTGCCGCCGCAACTCGTCGTCGCCGACGGCGTCGCAGCGATCGTGACGCCGCTCGGCAGCGCATCGGTAAGCGCGAGGTTCGTCAACGCGACGGCGCCCGCCGCGGTGTTCGCGATGCCGATCGTCAACGTCGAGATTCCCGCGGGCGAGATCGTCGCGGGCGAGAACGACTTGGTCAGCACGACCGGCGGCGCGCTCGTGATCGTCAAATTCGCCGATGCGGGCGCGGCATTGGTAATGCCTTGCGTCGTGCCGAGCGCGTTTGCCGGAATCGTATTGGTGTAGGTGTTCGGCACCGTTGCCGTCACCGTCACGCTCATCGTGCAGGTCGCGCCCGCGCCGAGCGAACCGCCCGTAAGCACGAGCGTGGAGCCGCCCGCCGTCGCACTCGCGGTACCGCCGCAGGTCGTCGCCGCGCCGGGCGTGCTCGCAACCGTTACGCCGCTCGGCAGCGTGTCGGTCAGCGTCACGCCGGTCAATGCCGCCGCGCCCGATGCCGTGTTCGCAAGCGTCACCGTCAGCGTCGAGGTGCCGCCCGCCGTGATCGACGAGGGCGCAAAGGCCTTGGTGATCGTTACCGGCGGCGCAACGGTCAGCGTTGCCGTCGCGGGCGCCGTATTCGTACCGCCCTGCGTCGATGTCACCGCGTTTGCGGGAATGGTGTTCGTATAGCTGCCCGCGCTCGCGCTCGTCACGTTCACCACGATCGTGCAGCTCGCGTTCGCCGCGAGCGATGCTCCCGAAAGCGCCACGCTCGTTCCGCCCGCGATCGCACTCAGCGATCCGCTCGGACAGGTCGTGCTCGCCGCGGGCGTGCTCGCGATCGTCACGCCCGCGGGCAACGCGTCGGTGATTGCCACGCTCGTGAGCGCGACCGCGCCCGCCGAGGTGTTCGCGACGTCAATGGTCAGCGTCGAAGTGCCGCCCACCGGAATCGTCGCGGGGGAGAACGATTTCGTCACGACCACCGGCGGCGCCGTGCTCACCGTCAAATTCGCCGAGGCAGGCGCGGCATTGGTAATGCCTTGCGTCGTGCCGAGTGCATTGGCCGGAATCGTATTGGTGTAGGCGTTCGGCACGCTAGCCGTCACCGTCACGCTCATCGTACAGGTCGCGCCCGCGCCGAGCGAACCGCCCGTAAGCGCGAGCGTGGAGCCGCCCGCCGTCGCACTCGCGGTACCGCCGCAGGTCGTCGCCGCGCCGGGCGTGCTTGCAACCGTTACGCCGCTCGGCAGCGTGTCGGTCAGCGTCACGCCGGTCAAGGCCGCGGCGCCCGATGCCGTGTTCGCAAGCGTCACCGTCAGCGTCGAGGTGCCGCCCGCCGTGATCGACGAGGGCGCAAAGGCCTTCGTGATCGTTACCGGCGGAGCAACGGTCAGCGTCGCCGTCGCGGGCGCCGTATTCGTACCGCCTTGCGTCGACGTCACCGCGTTTGCCGGAATGGTGTTCGTATAGCTGCCCGCGCTCGCGCTCGTCACGTTCACGGTGATCGTGCAGCTCGCGTTCGCCGCGAGCGACGCACCCGAGAGCGCCACGCTCGTTCCGCCCGCGATCGCGCTCAGCGATCCGCTCGGACAGGTCGTGCTCGCCGCGGGTGTGCTCGCGATCGTTACGCCCGCGGGCAACGCGTCGGTGAGTGCCACGCTCGTGAGCGCGACCGCGCCGACCGCGCTGTTCGCGATCCCGATGGTCAGCGTGGAGGTGCCGCCTACCGGAATCGTCGCGGGGGAGAACGATTTCGTCACGACCACCGGCGGCGCGCTCGTCACCGTGAGATTCGCCGAGGCGGGCGCTGCGTTCGAGATGCCTTGCGTCGTGGCGAGGGCATCGACCGGAATCGTATTGGTGTAGAGGTTCGGCACGGTTGCCGTCACCGTCACGCTCATCGTGCAGGTCGCGCCCGCGCCGAGCGAACCGCCCGCAAGCGCGAGCGTGGAACCGCCCGCCGTCGCGCTCGCGGTACCGCCGCAGGTCGTCGCCGCGCCCGGCGTGCTCGCAACCGTCACGCCGCTCGGCAGCGTGTCGGTCAACGCCATGCCGGAGAGCGGAATCGCACCGGATGCCGTGTTCGCAAGCGTCACCGTCAGCGTCGAGGTGCCACCCGCCGTAATCGACGACGGCGCAAAGGCCTTCGCGATCGTTACCGGCGGGGCAACGGTCAGCGTCGCCGTCGCGGGAGCAGCGTTGGTCACGCCTTGCGTGGTCGAGACGGCGTTCGCCGGAATCGTGTTCGTTTGCGTGCCGGGAGTCGAGCTCGTGACGTTCACCGTGATCGAGCACGAAGCGCCGGATGCGAGCGATGCACCCGCAAGGGCGACGTTCGTCGCGCCCGACGTAGCCACGAGCGATCCGCCCGTGCAGGTCGTGCTCGCGGCCGGTGTACTCGCGACGGTTACACCCGCGGGCAAACTATCGGCCAGCCCCAAACCGCCGAGCGCGATCGCCCCCGCGGCCGTATTCGCAATCGAGATCGTGAGCGTCGAGGTACCGCCGCTTGCAATCGTACTCGGCGAAAAAGATTTGGTGACCGTGACCGGAGGCGCGACCGAGAGCGTCGCACTCGCGGGCGCGGCGTTCGTCGCGCCTTGCGTGGTCGTGAGCGACGAGGCCGGGATCGTGTTGACGTAGGAGCCGGCGGTCACCGAGGTCACGCTCACCGCGATCGTGCACGAAGCACCCGCGGCTACGCTACCGCTCGCAAGCGCCACGCTCGTGCCGCCCGCAACCGCGTTCACGGTGCCCGCGCCGCAGGTCGTCGTCGCGGCGGGCGTCGTTGCGATCGTGACCCCGCTCGGAAGCGCGTCGGTCAACGACATGCCGTCGAGCGCCGCCGCACCGGATGCGGTATTCGCGATCGTGATCGTCAACGTCGAGTTTCCGCCCGGCGCGATCGCGATCGGACTGAAGCTCTTGGAAATGGTCGGCGCGGGCGGAGCGGTCAGCGTCACGCTGCCGCTTGCCGGATTTTGGTTCGCAAAGCCGCCGATCGAAAGCGCGCCCACCGGAATCGTGTTGGTCACGAGACCGGGAGCGGCGCTCGCGGAGCTGGTGACCGGCACGTAGAGCACGCACTGTCCGGGCGTCGAGCCGACGAGCGCCGGGAGCGCGAGCCCGGTAATGCTTACGTTCGAGCTCCCAACGGTCCCGGCGATCGTCGCGGTACACGCCGCCGGATCTCCGGGCTGCGTCGGGCCGGGCGTCGTGCTCTGCAATTGCAGCGAGCTCGGCATCGCATCGGTTGCGGTGCCGCCGCTCAGCGGCGTGGTGCTGGCGCTGTTGGTGAAGAGCAGGCGCATCTCGTTCGTCGCGCCGATCGCCATCGATGCGTTCTGGAACGATTTCGCGATGCCGACGCCCGATGCGACGGTCAGCGAGGCCTGCGCCTTGGCCGAATTGGTCGCGCCCGACGTCGAGGTGACCGCGCCGACCGGAATCACGTTGAGCGGCGCGCCGACGACCGATGACGTGACCGAGAATGAAACGACGCACGGCACCGGAGACCCGTTATTCTCGAACGCGAGGCCCGAAAACGTGATCGTCGTGCCCGCGATCGAATAGCTTTGCGCGTTCGATCCGTCGGCGTTACAGCCGCTGCCGAACTGCACGTTCGGCGAGGCCGAGAACGTGACATTGGCGGGCAGCGAGTCGGAGAACGAAACGCCCGAGGCGAGCGTAACCGGGAATCCGGTAACCGGATTGACGTTGAGCGAGATGTCCGCCGTCGAGTTCGCGCCCGCCTGAATCTGATTGGGCGTAAACGATTTCGTCACGACGATGCTCGTCTGCGAGAACGTCACGTTGTTCTGCGCGGTGAACGTGACCGGCACGCCGCCCGTCAACGTTCCGGCGTAGGTCGGGTTGCCCGGAACGAACGTTCCCGTCGCACCGCCTTCGTCGACCACCTGATAGGTCATGGTGCAGCTCGCGCTGATCGACGCGAACGTGATCGTCACCGATTCCAGCGCGTAGCTCGGGGTGCCGGCGGGGCATCCCGCTCCGAACGAGAGCGAGTTCGGAACGATCGAGACCTTGCCCGTCGTCGTTTTCAGCACGACGGTCACGTTGCTATCGCTCGCACCGCCCGGATCGCTGATCGCCGCCTGCACGGTGGTCGGCTGATTGACGAGATTTTTTTCCGAGGTGACGTAGTTCGTCAGCGTGAGCGACGGAAGTTCCGTCAGACTCGCCGACGACGTGTTGCTCGCGTGCACCGTGCCGCTCGTCGCCGAACTGGTGAACGAGACATTCGTGCCGACGAGAGAATTCGTGTCCTTCGTGCCGGTCGTGTTTTGCGTCGGATTCGGAAAGACGACATAAAAGGTGACGGTACAGGTGCCGTTGGCCGTGGGAATCGCAAGGCCGCTGCCGCTGACCGACGTCGCCCCGTTGGTCGCCGTGATATTTCCCGCCGTCGCCGAGCCGCAGCCCGAGACGCTCGGCGCGTGTGCTCCACCGTCGTTATAGACCTGCATCGCCTCGGGCGATTGCGGTAACGCATCGGTGAACGTTCCGCCGGTGAAGGTGACGCCCGTGCCGTTCGCAACGAACTTCAGCGTCACGAGTACGGGCGTATTGGCGGCCGCGGAGCCGGTGCTGAAGGATTTCGCCGTGCTGACCGTGCCGGTGCTGCTCACCGTTCCCGAACCGTTCGCGGTGCCGCTCGAAGTCGAGGTCTGCGTGCTCGTGAAGTTGCCGGCCGGAATGCTGTTGGTAATGCTGCCGTTCGAGGCGCCGGCGGCGATATTGATCGTCGCGGTGATCGTACAGGTCGCACCCGCCGCGATCGACGCGCCGCTCATCGTCAGCGTCGAGGTTCCCACACCGCCGAACGTCGGGGTACTGCTCGAGTTACACCCGCTGGACGACGGGGTGGAGACGAGCGTCATCTGCGAGATCGGAAAGTTATCGGTGATCGCGGCGTTGGTGAGTTCGGTCGTCGAGAGCGTGTTCTGCACGCGAATCGTGAGGGTCGCATTCGAGCCCGGAACGAGCGTCGTCGGATTGAAGCTCTTCGTCACGGTCGGCCCGGCGACGAATCGCGCCTGCGTCGATCCGGCGGAGGTGTTCGAGACGTTCTGCGCGTCGGTCACGGTCGTCGCCGGAAGCGTCATGTTGACGGTTCCGACCGAGCCTTCCGACACGTCGAAGGTGACGACGCACGTACCGGCCGCCGGGATCGTTCCCCCGGTAAAGTGAAACGTTTGCACGCTCGATGAGTTGACGACGAGCGGGAACGTGGTCGCGGTCGTCGCGCCGCAGCTATTCGAGATGTTGTTGATCGTGTAAGGAAGGTTCGCGCCGTTGGTCTCGACCGAGAACGCCACGTTCGTGAGCGGAACGGTCGCGGCCGGATTATTGATCGTAATCGTCGGCGTCACCGAATTCGCGAGCCCGGTGAGTCCGGTGCGCGCGGGACCGTTCGTGATCGTCACGTTGACCGAGTTGATGGTCAGCGTCTGCGTCACGTCGGCCGACGGCGATCCGAGGCTGGTGCTCACGTTCGCCGCGGAGATCGTATTGAAGCCGTTGCCGACGATCGCTCCATACACTTGGAACGTGATCGTGCACGAGCCGGGAACGGAGGTCGTTCCCTTGGGGATCGTGCCCGCCGTCATCACGATGCTCGTGCCGGAGATCGACGGATTACCGCCGACGCAGGTGGTGGTCGGCGTGTAACCGGTGTTGAGCGTGGCGTACCCCGACATCGTCGCGATATCGTCGGCGAAGTTCGTCACCGTCGCGGTGGAGGCGGTCGAGTTGTTCTCGAGGGTCACCGTCACCGTCGACGCTGCTCCGAGATTGACGGTCGTCGGACTGAAGGTCTTGTTGACCGTAATCGTGCTGGCGCTCGCGATGCCGAAGCTCGCAACCGCAAGAAACGCGAGCGCCGTGGCGCCGCGGACGAACGAACGGATGAACTGCATTACCGGTGCTCCTCGCCCCAGCCGAAGATACGATCGATGTAGGTACTCACGGTTGCGTAGAATCCTCGATGGGTGGGATTGATCGCGGTCGCCGGATCGGCGAACCCGGTAAAGTTGTAGCCCGCCGCGACGCGTAACGTCGCGCCGACGCGATACCCGACCTCGGCGTCGAAACCGCTCGCGACCGAGCCCGCGATCGGAGCGACGTCGCTCCAATGGTACTCTGCGCCGAGATCGAGCCGCGGACCGACGCGCTGGTCGCCGCGGAGGCCGTAGATGCTCGTGTGCGGCGCGAAGTAGGCGTCACCGGTGAGCTTATAGGCGAGACTTCCCGCAAGCTCGGTGCGCGTGCTCGGACGATAGAGCTCCTGCACCTGCGCGACGTTCGTGATATACGCGTCGTAATTCGTCAGGTTCGATTGATAGCTGTCGATCGAGGCGAGCGTCACGTAGCGATCGTTGCGGCTCGGGCGATAGGCGAGACCGCCGCGTACTTCTTCGTTACGCACGAGCGCGGTGTAATCGCCGGTCATCGATCCGAAGAGCGAGACGGCGGGGGAGATCGGCCCGGCGGCGCCGAGTTGCATGGTGCTTCCGCCCGCGTAGCCGCTGCGGAATGCAAGCGCCGCCGACGATTTGAACGATGCATGCTGGTAATTCAGGCTCGTCCCGCCGACCACGAAAAATGGCGCCGACGTTCCCGCACCGGCGAACGGCGTGAGCGCCTGGCCGACTTGTAAGAATGCGTCCTGGCTGAAATTTTTACTCGACGCGAGGGTCGTACTGACGCCGATCGCATCGTACAGATCGGATCCGCTCGCGGTGTGCTCGACCGCATATCCGCTCTCGAGCGTCGCGCTTCCGACTTTCTTCGAAAATCCGATCGTGGTAGCCGTTCGCGCGCTCGCCGCATACGCGGCGCCCGCCTGCGAGGCCGCGAGCGGATCGGCGCTCTGCGCGAGCCACGACTGCCGTACGAAGATGCGGCCGTCGCTGCCGACGTCGAGATCGGCACCCGCCTGCGTCTGCGCGGGCGCATACGGATCGGTCGAACCGGAGAGATTGCTCGTACGTTCGAGCGAGAGCGACGCGCGCTTGGTCACGCGCCAGCGTGCGCCCGCACTCGCTTGCAGCGCATGGCCCGATCCCGGCTCATAGGCATTGAGGCCGACCATCGGCGGCACGATCGTGGATCCTTGGGCGCCGAGCGACGGGAGCGTCGGAACGATCGTCACGGGCAGCGTTCCGTTCGCATTGCCCGCGACCGCGGCCACGCCGACGTGGTAGGAGAGTCGTGCGTTCGGCCGCACGGCAAGCGACGCGTCCGCCGTACTCGAGGCGTTGTTGAGCGATGTTCCGGGCGTATAGCCGGGGTACGCATTGGTCGCGCTCGTAAGCCCCGCGGCGAGCGCCGCGATACGACCGATCGACCAGCGCGCCCGCGCTCGCACGGAGCGCAAACCGGCGCTTGCGTAGGCGCCGAACGGGTTCTCGTAGCCCGCGGCGGTATCGGCGTAGGCGAGATCGTAGCGCGCGCGAGCGGTATGCGCGTGGAGTTCCATCCCGTAGGCGTCGCCGCCCGCGACCGGCGTCGCACCGACGACCAACTGCGGAAGAAATCCGTTCGAGCGCTCGTGACTGAAGGTGAGGTTCAAATTCGGATCGTTCAACACGAACGCTTCGCCGAGCAGGTCGAGGTTCGCCGCGCCCGAGGCGTCGTTGAGATACCATGCGCGCGCGGTTGCAGCGCGCGAGAGACGCCACGCACCGCTTCCGCCGCTGAGCGTCGTCTTCGCTCCCGCTCCGCCGTACTCGTATTGCGCGACGACGAGTTGCGGATTGAGTTGCGCATCGTACGGAAGGATCGGCGTAATGAAGCGAATGAGGCCGTTCGCGTAGTCGATGCTGTAGTCGGAGCCGTTCACCAGGGTCCGCTGCGAAAGCACGGCACCCGTGTGCGCGTCGAGTACGACCAGCGTCAGGATGTCGCTGCCGACCACGATATCCGGGTGCAGCGCGCGGTCCGCGATGCCGAGGCCGGTCGGCGAGAGCAATTGGCGCGCGTACGCGATGTTATTCTTCGCGGTGAAGGCCGTGCCGTGAAGCGCGGCACTTCCGAAGCGCGCCGCGGCGCCGTTGAGCAGCATGGCGTAGCCGCCGATCGGCAGCGAACGACCCGCGGTCCCGTAGAACTGCCCCCATTGCGCGCTCGTCGTTCCGTTCTCGATGCGCGCGTACCAGCGATTGACCGAGAGCGCGTCGTCGTAACGCAGCGACGTATCCCCGTAGGCCGGAAACGGGCGATCGTTCGGATTCGAGAGAAACGGGCCCGATCCGATCGTCTGCTCGAGCGAATCGGTCGAGTCGTACGCGAAGACGCCGCGGGTATGTTTAGCGATGCGCCCGGTGCCGTAGACGGAGACGGCCCCGCGCCGCGTGTTCGTGCCGTTGGGCGCCGCGTCGGGCGCCTCGATGTTGCCCGGGACCGCGCCGAGCCCGGCGGTCGCATAGCCGACGACGAGCGGCTTCTTCACGCGCTCTCGCTGCACGAGTACCACGGTGGCCTCGCCCACCTGCGTTCGAAAGCGCAGCGGAAGGCGTTCCGCGTGCGCTCCGGGCAGCAGTTCGATGGGCAGCGTGCCGTCGGCGGCGACGCGCAGCGTCGCTTGCGTCGTCCCCGCGACAAAACGTGCGTCGCCTAGTAGCGCCACCTCTACCGTCGTGCCGACGGGCGGCGCGCCGCCGTCGATCAACAGATGCGCCGTGACGGTGACGGGCGCGTTTCCGTCACGCACGATCGCGTCAGGCGAAAGACTGACCTGCAGCCTCGCACCGGGCACACCGACGCTCCCCGCGCGCGCGACGAGCGGCAATGCGAAACAGATCGCGACACAAACCGCGCGAGCAATACCCACTACATGTCGATACATACGACGATACCGGCACTCCAACGACGAAAGGGACCGCAACAAAACGTCGATCCGACTCGTCGCAATCGCTTAGTACCATCGGCTAGCGAACGAACCACGGCATAGTCACGTTTGGTTAGTTTTAAGTAAATGCGCTTTCACGGACGTCGCCGCATCGCGTAACCTGGGACTTTTGGCTCAAGATGTGTCAGCGTTGCGGCAGTACGATGCGAACGCGGGAGCCGATGACACGCGCGCCCAACGATGCCGCATGTCCCTCGAGGCCGATCGCGCACGACTCCGCGACCCCGATCTCTCGTCGGCCGACCTCTTCGCGATCGGCTCGCGCCACCTGCACGCGCACGACGACGCGACGGTGCGCTTCGCGATCGTCGGAAATCTCACGATCGATGCCCTCGCGCGCGCGGTGGCATGCTCGCTCGTCCGCGACGGCGAGCGGCCCTGCATGTACCTCGGCGCGCACGGCGCCTACGTGCAGGAGCTCTCCGACGACGCATCCGCGCTCTACGCATTCGAACCGGATGCAGTGCTGCTCGCGCTCGACTGGCGCCCCTTCGCCGAGCGCGACGACGCCGTCACGTTCGTCGCGCGCCTCTGGGAACGTCTCGAAGCGCGCGGCATCGCCATCTACCAGCATCTCCCCGAAGACCCGCCGGAACGGCTACGCGGCATCGCGGAGTGCTACGACGCCGCGTCACCGCGACATCGGGTCGCGACCGCGCGCGAACGGCTGCTCGCGCTCGGCGCCGGGCGAGTGCGGTTCATCGATACCGCCTGGCTCGCGGCGCGGATCGGCTCCGCCGCGTGGGCGCCGCCGCGCTATCGCCACACCGCGCAACTCCCATTCGATCCCAAGCACCTTCCGGCGTACATGCGACTCTTCGCCGCGGCTCGTCGCGACGCGCGCGGCACGGCGAAGCGCGTGCTCGCGCTCGATCTCGACAATACGCTCTGGGGCGGCGCGATCGGCGACGACGGCGTCGAGGGCATCGAACTCGGCGCGGGAACGCCGCGCGGCGAGGCCTTCGCCGACTGGCAGCGCTATGTGCTCGCACTGCGCGCGCGGGGCGTGCTGCTCGCCGTCTGCAGCAAGAACGATCCCGCGCTCGCCGTCGAAGGCTTCGCGCATCGACAATCGCTCCTGAAGCGCGAGGACTTCGCCGCCTTCGTCTGCACGTGGAACGATAAAGCCGCGGCACTGCGCGCGATCGCCGCGGAGCTCGGCCTCGCGCTCGAGACGATCGTCTTTGCCGACGACGATCCGGTCGAATGCGGCCTCGTGTGCCGCCTGCTCCCCGAGGTCGAGGTCGTGGAGCTCGGCCGCGACCCCAGCCGTTTTCCCGAGCGGCTCGAAATGGGATTCTGGTTCGACACGCAGCGCGCGACCGACGCCGATGCGTTGCGCGCCCGAAGTTACACCGCGCGCGCCGCGCTCGAACGCGCCGCGGCGAGCGGCGACCTCGCCGCCTATCTCGCGGAGCTCGACATGGTCGGTCGCGTCTTCGCTCCGTCCGATCCCGATTTCGCGCGCCTCGCGCAGTTGGAGAGCAAGACCAATCAGTTCAACCTCACGCAGCGGCGCTACAGCGAGCGCGACCTGCGCGCTCTGCGCGAGCGGGCCGTGATGGCCGCGTGCGCGCTGCGCGATCGCCATACCGATCACGGCGTCGTCTCGTCGCTCGTCGCCTTCGTCGAAGGCGACGCGTTGCGCATCGACAGCTGGGTGATGAGCTGCCGCGTCTTTTCGCGCACCCTGGAGGCCTTCATGATGAACGCGGTGATCGACGCCGCGCGCGCGCGCGGCGTGCGGCGGATCGTCGGCGAGTATCGCGCCGCCGCGCGCAACGGCGTCGTCGCCGATCTCTTCACGCGGCTCGGCTTCGAGCGTAGCGCCGACGATCCGACTCGCTTCGAGCGCGCGCTCGACGCGCCGACGCCACCGCTGCCGACGTTCGTACGGAGCGCGCCGTGAGCGAGCGATTGCGACGTCTGCTCGCTGCGTTGCTCGAGCTCGATCCGCGGAGCATCTCCGCGGAGACGAGCGCGGAGAACACGCCGAGTTGGGATTCAATGCGCGAACTCATGCTTGCGGCGACGCTCGAAGGCGAGTACGGGATCGCGCTCGAGATCGACGAGATGGAGCGCTTGCGCTCGGTCGCAAGCATCCTCGAGGTGCTCCGCTCGCACGGCGTCGAGGCGCCTTAAGCGGGTAACTCCAACTCCCGCGCGACGATCGCCTCGATGTACGCGCGAAAGCCCATCGACTCCGCCCCCCAGCGATAGCGCGAGTCCGCCGTCACGTACGCGAGCCCGAAGTGCTCGATGACGTCGGGATGGATGGGAACCTGCAGCGACGATTGTCCCGGCGCCATCTCCGCGATGGCGGCAAGCTGAAGGTCGAGATCGGGCTCGAGTATGTCGTGCATCTCCGGCGTCGCCTGCACCAGACGCAACACGAGCTCGGCCACGAGCGCGCCCGATGCATACGTCCAGGCCCAAAAATCGTACCGCGTGCGCAGATGCGCGAAGACGGCGTCGCCGATCCGTACGTCGCAGGCGGCATCGCGTCGCTCGATCGTGCGTCGATCCCGTTCGAGCAGGCGGTCGAGCGCGGGCATACTCGCACGCGAACGCTCCAGGTAGGAATCGAAGGCGACGTCCCGCGGCACGCCTTCGCCCGCGAGTTCGAGCGCGACGCGGTCGGCAAAGGGAAAGCTCTCGCTCCCGTTCGCGCCTTCGCGCGCATCGGGTGCGGCAAACGGCCACAGCGCGGTCATCCCGAGCGACGGATAGCGTACGACGCGACAGTCCGAGGGCAACCGGGCGCGCACGCGCTCGCGCAGATCGACGCGCGGATGCTGATCGAATTGCTCCCAGTAGATCGCGGCGTGTGACAGCGACGCGGGCAGCGTGCGCCGATCGGCCGGAATGCGCGCGCCGTGATTGGTAACCGGCGCGAACGCGAATCGTTCGCTCAGCGCGGGAACGTGCTCGAGCATGAGCACGAGATATTCGGCCTGACAGTTGCCGTAGAGGGCAACGGTGGTGCGCTCCGCGGGCGGATGCAGCCTCCGCGCGGTCGCAAGCGCATGCAGCGCATCGATCGCGTTCGGCCGCCGCCGCAGCACCGCGAGCCAGTGGCGCTCCGCCTCCGGCCACGCCGCGCGCTCCTGCGCGCGCTGCCCCGCCGCACGCCGCAACGCTTCGTCGTCGGGAAAGCAGCGCACCGCCTCGTCGAGAACCCCGCCGGCTCGCGCATCGCGCGCTTCTTCGAATGCGCGATAGACGGCGTACCGGAGCCCGGCCTCGCCCGCTCCGCGTGCGAGCGCCGCCTGCAGCAGATCCCCCGCTTCGGCGCGTTCGCCCCTACGCAGCGCGATCCGCGCAAGCAGCAGCGACGGCCACGGATTCTCGGGAAAGCGCGTTCGCGCGTCGGCGAGCAACGCTCGCGCTTGGTCGTACCGTTCGAGCGCGATGAGGGATTCGCCGAGGCCGGCCCACGCGGCGGGATGCTCGGGCGCATGCGAACGTGCGTCGAGGAATGCGGCGCACGCGGCGGCGGGATCGCCGCTTCGCAAGGCGTCGAAGCCGCGTTCGATCAGCGCATCGGCGATCGCCGAACGATGCGGCTCTTCGATCATGCCCTCTCCATTGTCGGCGCTCGCCGCCGGACCCTCGCACCCGGGAACCGGGAGCGGCTCTCGCCAAGCATCCAAGGCATGGAGCTCCCGGACGCGGTGTTCGCCGGATGACGAGCGTCTACGGCGGAGAAGCCGCGGAACTACTGCGCGTGTGGAGCGCCGATCTTCCCGCAATGCTGCACGAGTTCGTGGACGGCACGTATCGCACGGTGCCCGCCGATACGCCGCTGGGCGAGATCGTCGCGCGGCTCACGCCCGACCAGCGTACCGAACTCATCGCGCGCGAAGCGGCCTACCTCGCCCGCGTCTTCTCCCCGGAGATCAGCGAAGCGGAACATCGCAGCGCCGCCCACGACGCCGGGCGCACGCACGCTCTGGTCGGGGTCGGGCCGCAGACGCTCACCGAAACCTACGTGCAGTTGCAGCAGCGCTTCCACGCGATCGAACGAACCTATCCGCCCGAGGTCGCGGCGCCGCTCTCGCGCATTCTCGATCTGCGCATCCTCCTCGATCTGAGCGCGCAGACGGCGACCCTCGGCGAGATCAGCCGCAGCATCACGATCGCGATCACGCAGATCGACGCCGTCCTCGCGAATACGGCCGGTCTCGACGATCTGATTCGCGGCACCTTCGCCGTACTCGACGGACTCGACGGCATCGCGGCCGGACTCTTCCTGCGGGCGGACGATCGCGGAGAACTGCAGGTCGAAGCGAGCCTGGGGAGCGGCGATCGCTACCATCACGCGATGGAAGAGGGACGCATTCCGAAGATCAATCTCGATCCCGAACTCTCCGCGGGCCAAGGGCCCGGCGGACGCGCGTGGCGCAGCGGCGAGATCGTAACGGCGAACGCCTGGATGAACGTCGGCGAAGGTTTGCCGTGGCGCAGCGCGGCCGAAGAGCTCGGCTACCGCGCCGCGGCGGCCATTCCGCTCGTCGACTCCTCCGGGCGAACGGCGGCGCTGATCATGCTTTACAGCGGCTATCCGGGATTCTTCGCGACCAATCGCATCGGAAAGTTTCTCGGCTATCTGCAGCAAGTACTCGGGCGTGAATCCGCGCTGCGCATTCACGCGCCCGTGATTCCGCTTCGCATACGCGCGGCCTATCGTTCGCTGCTGCGCGAGCAGCGGGTGGCGGTGCTCTACCAGCCCCTCGTCGATCTGCGCGACGGATCGGTGCCGAAAATCGAGGCGCTCGCACGTCTGCTCGATGAGAACGACGAACTGATCCCGGCGGACGCGTTCATTCCGGCGCTCGGCGAGGAGGATCTCTTCGAGCTCACCCGCAGCGTGCTCGCACGCGCCTGCCGCGATTGCCGCGCGCTCGAACGCGACGGCGTCGTCACGAGCGTCTCCGTGAATATTCCCGCGCATGCACTGGGTGAGTCCCGCTACCGCGATACCATCTTCCGCGCGCTGCGAGAGCACGAACTCGAGCCGCGACGCCTGGTGCTCGAGGTGCTCGAAACGCCGCTCGACACGATCGACACCGCGGCGCGCACGTCGATCGCCGCCGAACTGCGGGCCGCCGGTATCGCCGTCGTACAAGACGATCTGGGCTCCGCGCACAGCTCGCTCGTGCGCCTCGACAGCTATCCCTTCGACGGGGTGAAGATCGATCAGACGCTGGTGCGCGGTGCGCGCGAGAAGCCGTTGCGTTCGCTCGAGTTCGTGCTCTACCTCACCCGCCTGGTCCACGCGCTCGGCGCATTGGTCACGGTCGAAGGCTTGGAAGACGCCGCCCTCGTCGAAGCGGCGGCGATCCTCGGTGCCGATCGCGGACAAGGGTACGGCATCGCTCAACCGATGCCGTTCTCCGCGCTGCCCGCGTGGTTCGGGTCGTACCGCTACGAGGTGGACGTGCAGTCGCCGCGCAGCGCACTCGGCGCGCTCGCGGGGTTCTTGCTCTGGGATCTTCAGCTGGGCGAACTCGCGCGCTGGCCGAACCTCGCCGAGCAGTTCGTCGGAGCGGACTCGCTGCTCGAGCGCTACGCCGGTCGCCACGCGCGCGACGACGCGACGCTCGGACGACTCATCGAGCGCAATCGCATCGCCGCCCTGCACGGAGCCCACGATGCGCGCTACCGTTCGACGCGCTCCGACATCGTCCGCGCGCTCCGCGCGCACGTGCACGACGGACGGTAGCGATCGGTGGAGATACAAGACGCGGATTTCACCACCATCTACGGCTCCGCCGCGGCCGATGCGCTGCGCGGCATCACCGAGCCCGTCGCGGCGCTCTCCGCCGATTTTTCCGAAGACTTTTACGCTTCGATCCAGCGGCGGAGCCCGCTCGCCGACGTCATCGCGCGACTCGGTCCCGACGAATTCGCGCGCCTGAAAAGCACCCAAGCCGCCTACCTCGCCAACCTGCTCGCGCCCGATCTCTCCGCCGAAGAGCACGCGTCCGCGGCACGCGCCGCGGGGCGCATCCATGCGCTCGTCGGCGTGGCGCCGACCTGGCTGATCGAATCCTTCGCGCGCTACCAGCACGAAGTCCATGCCCTGTTGCGCGACGTTGCTCCGCTCTCCGAACGTCGCGAGCTCGTGCAGCACATCGTCGACTTGCGCATCCTGCGCGATCTGCGCGAGCAACTCGTAAGTTACGACGAGATCGGGCGCGGCGTCTCGAGCGTTCTCGCCGCCGTCGATGAACAGATTCAGACGGCCGCGAATCTCTCCGATCTCGTACGCGGCGTCTTCTCCGCACTCGAGGTACTGGACGGGCTCGTCGCGGGCTTCTTCGGCCGCGCCGACGCCGAGGGAGCACTGCAGTTCGAAGCGACGTTCGGCAGTGCCGACCGCTACTACGATGCGATGGAGCACGGCCGCATTCCCAAGATCAGCATCGATCCGTCGATTCCGGCGGGCGCCGGACCGGGCGGCCGCGCCTGGCGCAGCGGGCAGATCGTCATCTCGAATGCGTGGATGCACGAGCCCGATCGCATACCGTGGCGCAGCGTGGGCGGCGAGCTCGGTTTTCGCGCGAGCGCGGCGCTGCCGCTCTGCGACGAATCGGGTCGCAGCATCGCGTTGATCACGCTCTACAGCGCCTACCCCGGCTTTTTCGCCACCAACCGTATCGCCAAATTTCTCCGTCACCTCTATCACGCGCTCAGCCGTGCGGTGGCGTTGCGGATGCACGCACCGGTCATTCCCATCTCCGAGCGACGCGTCTATCGCCGACTTCTCGAAGCGCAGCGACTGACCGTCCTCTATCAACCGATCATCGACCTCAAAACGGGTGCTCTCGTCAAGATCGAAGCCCTGGCGCGCCTGCTCGACGACGATGACGCGTTGATTTCGGCGGGGCGCTTTCTCCCGGCGCTCGGCGAGGCCGATCTCTTCGAGTTGTTCGACCTGGTCGTCCGCCGTGTCAGCGCGGATCTGCGCGGGCTCGACGGCGAGGGCCTCAGCGTGCGCGCGGCGATCAATCTTCCCGCCGCCGCGCTCGGAGATACGCGATATCGCGACACGCTGCTGCGAGCGCTCGCCGACCACGGGATCGCCCCGCAGCGGATCTCGCTCGAAGTCCTGGAGACGCCCGAAGACGGGAACGACGTCTCGAAGCACCATGAGTGCATCGTGCAGTTGCGTGCACTCGGCATCGAGGTCGAACAGGACGATCTCGGCTCCGCGCACAGCTCGCTCGTACGCCTCGATCAATACCCGTTCGACGGCGTCAAGATCGACCAGTCGCTCGTGCGCGGTGCGATGCGCAATCCGCAACGCGCGCTCGAATTCATACTCTATCTCAGTCGCTTGGCGCGCGCGCTCGCGATTCCGGTAACGGTCGAAGGGCTCGAGCATCACGGCTTGATCGAGGCCGCGGCGATGCTCGGTGCCGATTGCGGGCAAGGGTACGGGATCGCCCAACCGATGCCCGTCTCGGAACTCGCCGCGTGGCACCGCGGCTACCGCTTTCCCGTGGATCATCAAGCGCCGCGCACCGCACTCGGCGCGATGGCGGGCTACCTGCTTTGGGATCTACAGCTGGGTGAGCTCGCCCGCTGGCCGAAACTCGCCGACGAATTCGCGCGGCACACGAGCTTGGTCGAACGATTCGTCGCCGCACGTGCGCTCCACGGCACGCCGCTCGACGATCTACTCCACCGCGCGCACGCGCATGCGCGCAACGCCTCGCGCGATCCCGTCTACAAACAGACGCGCCTCGCGATCATCGATACGCTGCGCGGCTACTGGCTCGCCGAAGCGTAGACGCCGCCCGCGGCGTATGCGAGCGTCGCGAGCGCGCACGAGATCACCCGCGCGTCGACCGCATCGGCTCGGCTGGTAAGAATCACCGGAACCCGCGCGCCGACCACGACGCCGCCGCAGCGCGCGTGCACCACGCGTTCGAGCATCTTGTAGATGATGTTGCCCGCATCGAGATCGGGGGCGATCAGGACGTCGGCGCAGCCCGCGACGGGTGAGTCGATCCCTTTCGCATGCGCCGCCTCCGCGGAGAGCGCGTCATCGAGCGCGAGCGGCCCGTCGACGACGCCGCCGCGGATCTGCCCGCGCCGCGCCATCTCCGCAAGCGCTGCGGCGTCGATCGTCGAGGGCATGCGTGCGGCGACCGTCTCGACCGCGGCGAGGATCGCCACGCGCGGCTGCGCGATGCCGAGCGCGCGCGCGACGTCGATCGCGTTCTGCACGATCTCGCGTTTCGAATCGAGATCCGGCGCGATAGTCACCGCCGCGTCGCTCACGAGCAGCGGCGCCGCCCGATGCGGCAGTTCCGCCGCGACGACGTGACTCAAACGGCGCCCCGTCTGCAGCCCCGCTTCGGCGAGGATCGCGTGCAGTAGCGCGTCGCTGTGCACGTGGCCCTTCATGATCGCGCGCGCTTCGCCCGCGGCGGCCAGCGCCGCCGCCTCGGCGGGCGTCTCGACGAAGAGCGGCTCGATCAGCCCCCGACGCTGTGCCTCAAGCGCACCTTCGCGCGAGAGCGCATCGTCGGCGCGCACCACGGCCACCCGCAGCCGACCGGCCGCGACCGCGCGCGCGATCAACTCGTCGAACATCGCTAGCGTTGCATGAAGGCCATAAAGGCCTCGCGCGCCTCACTCGATCGCAGCGCCGCGGCGAAGCTCTCGAACTCCGCGGCGAACGCGGCATCGACGAGCGGTGCGAACGGCGCTTTGAGCAACCGCTTGGCGGTCGCAAGCGCGTTCGGCGGCAGCTCCGCGAGCACGCCGCACATCATCGCAACCGCGCCGTCCACGTCGGCGTCGTCGCAGCGCTTGGTCACGAGCCCGAGTTCGCTCGCGGTCGCCGCGTCGAACTGCTCGCCCGAGAGCAGATACCAGGATGCGCGCATGCGGCCCGCGATCAGCGGAAACAGCACGCTCGAGGCACCCTCGGGCACGAGCGCGAGTTTGGTGAAGGGCATCGCGAAGCGTGCCGACGCACCCGCCACCACCGCATCGCAGTGCATCAGCATCGTCGTACCGATGCCGATCGCCGCGCCTTTGACGCCCGCCACGATCGGTTTCGGAAACGCGGCGAGTGTCCGCAGGAACTTCGCGACCGCGAGATCGTCGAGACGATCGACGCCGAGCGAACCCGCGGCGAGAAAATCGCCGATGTCGTTGCCCGCCGTGAACACGTCGCCGCCGAAAAGCCCCACCGCGCGCACGTCCGCATCGGCGGCGGCATCGGCGAGCGCCTCGGCGAGCGTCGCGTACATCGCCTGCGTGATCGCGTTCTTCTTTTCGGGACGATTGAAGCGCAACGACGCGACCGCGCCGTCCTTGCGATAGACGATATGCTCGCTCATGCGATCACCACGGCATCGGCGCAAGCGGCGTGGACGAGCGCGCGATCACCTCGTCGGGAACGAAGAAGTCCGGCACGAGCGGCCGATCCGGATCGTTCGCATACGCGGCGAAATCCGTGACGCCCGCGGCGCGCAGCACCTCTTCGTCGATGAAGAAGTTGCCGGTCGTCGTGGCCGCCGGGCGCTTGAGAATCGCGATCGCGGCGTCCGCCACGATCTCGGGCTTGCGCGACGCGTGCGCCATCGCGTCGCCGCCGAGCACGTTGCGCACCGCGGCCGTGTCGATCGCGGTAAGCGGCCAGAGCGAATTGACCGCGATCCCCTGCGAGCGAAGCTCCTCGCTCATCCCGAGCGTGCACATCGACATGCCGAACTTCGCGATCGTGTAGGCGACCGAGTTCTTGAACCAGCGCGCGTTCATGTCGAGCGGCGGCGCCATGTTGAGGATGTGCGGATTGCTCGCCTTCGCCAGATACGGAATCGTCGCTTTCGAGCAGACGAAGGTGCCGCGCGTGTTGATCTGATTCATCAGATCGTAGCGCTTCATATCGGTATCGAGCGTTCCGCTGATCGAGATCGCGCTTGCATTATTGATGCAGGCGTCGATCCCGCCGAACCGCTCCACGGTCTGCCGTACCGCGTCGACCACCTGCTCCTCGAAGCGAATGTCGCACGCGATCGGCAACGCTTTGCCGCCGGCGGCCTCGATCGCCTCGGCGGCGGTGTAGATGGTGCCGGGCAGCTTCGGGTGCGGTTCGGTCGTCTTCGCGACGATCGTAACGTTCGCGCCCTCCGCGGCGGCGCGCAGCGCGATCGCGAGACCGATCCCGCGACTCGCTCCGGTGATGAAAAGGGTCTTTCCGTGGAGATTCACGTTCTGCCTAATTCCCTTGCGTGTCGGAAGCGTTGGTGCCGTGTGCGATTTGAATGTGCGTCGTGCCCTTCTCGCCGCTGATGGTGACGGTCGTGTGTTCGCGGCTTTCGTCCTCCCCGATCCGGAAGATCGCCATCGACGTCCCGCCGCTCTCCATCTTCATCTTCTGCGATCCCGCGGGCATCTTCGCATGGTAGAACGCGTAGACGTGCGCAAAGTCGTCGGTGGTGGTGAAGGTGGCGACGGTGCCGCTCTCACCCTTGCCGCTGCCGGAGAATGCGCCCTGCGCGACCGCACCGGGGTAGACCGGTGCGCCGAGCGTGCTCGGATCGACGCTCTTACTAAAGCTCGCCGTGCCGTTCTTCCCGGTGATGGTAACCGTCCGATCGTCCTTCGATTCGGTGATCGTCGCCGGGCCGTTGCTCGTCATCACGGTCTGCTTGTGCGACGAACACGCCGCGAGCGTGACGAGCGCTGCGAGGAGCGCTCCCGTGCGCGCATGCTTCATCGCCGCTTCTTGCAGCGGTATCGAGGCCTTCCCTGCACCCGCACGAAAGACTGCGCCGGTGCCCGACGTCTCGGTTCGCGTGAATCTCCCGATCGGCTGCCGCCTGCTGCTCGCAAGCGACGGCGAGCGCATCGTGCGCGGGGTCTTCGTGAACGATCCGCCTTCGCGCGCGATTCCGAGCGATCCGCTACTGCGCGAAGCGGCGGCACAGGTGCGTGCCTACGCGGCCAAACGACTGCGCCGCTTCGATCTGCCGCTCGCCTTCGAGGGAACCGCATTTCAAATCGCGGTCTGGTCGTTCGTGGCGAGTCTCGGCGTCGGCGACGTGATCGCCTACGGCGAGGTCGCGCGCATCGTCGGGGCACCCCGCGCGCACCGCGGCGTAGCGGCGGCGATGGGCCGCACCCCGTACGATCTGCTCGTTCCGGCGCATCGCGTCGTCGGCGCCGACGGACGGGTCAAGGGCGCGGGGCCCAACTCCGTGCGTCGCCGACTGCTCGCCTTCGAGGGGATCGCGCTCCCGTAGCGCCCGCGGTCACGGCAGGACGTGCCGCCACTCGACGAGCGGCCCGATGCCCACGTTGCGATCCGCGGCGTCGCCCGTGGGAACGAAATGCGCGGAGAAATTCACCATCCGCACGCCGATCAGCCATTCCGTCGAGCGTTGCCGCCAGCCGAGCGAGACCGAGGCATCGATCTCCGAAGCCCGCTCCGCACGATCGAGGCTCGGCGTTCCGTCGGAGTAGAGATAGTGATCGGTGCCCGAGAGCACCGGCGCCGCGCCGACGAAGGCTTCGACGAAGTGCCTGTTGCGCGTCGGACGGCGGTAGGCGAGCGCGTAGCGCACGCCCGCGAGACGCGACGAGACGACGTAGTGCTGCGCGGGCGAGGGGGTGCGCTGGTTGTAGATGGTCGTTCCGAGACCGAGCCACAGATGCGCGTCGCGATCGACCGCTGCCAGGAGCTGACCGTTAAAAATCCCGAGCGACGGCGTCGCCTGTCCGTATGCGGCCGAGGCGCGCGAGGGGATACCGACGACCGGAATGCCTTCGATCGAAGCGGCGACGCGACGGCCGCCCAGACGCGCTTGAATCAGCGGCCCCGCTCCGATGCCGTACTGATTCACGTCGGCGTCACGGTGCACGCCGACGACGGTCAGCACCTGAAGGCCGACGTAGCTGCGCGGCGTCTGCGCGCTCGCAAGGAGTACGAGCGCGACCGCGACGAGCAGGCGGCGCATCAATTCGTCTTCGCGCCGTCGATCAGCAGCACGCCGCGCTGATCCGAATCTTTCAGTCGTTGGACCGCGTCGATCGCCGCGCCGATCGGCGTGTGCGGATCGAGCGCCTCACTCACCGTGTAGCCGGTGCGCGCCTTCGCCTGCGCGTCGATCGGATCGCGCAGCCCCTTGGGGAGCATCTTGTACTTGCCGATCAGCGAGAGCATCGGTCCGGCCTTCGCCTCGAAGGTCTGCGGATCGACCGCGAGCACCACGAGCGCGCGTTTCGTGCCGTTGACGTCGTGCGTGAAGACCTGAAAGTCGACGCCCATCGCGGCGGCGCGCCGCTGCGCGATCTCCATCCCGCTGCCCGAGACCGCCACGTCGTACCCGCTCGGCGGCGCGGCCGCGAGCCGGTGAATCCAGCCGCCCAGTTGCGCGAGCGTGGCGGGGGTCTGCGCGATCACCTCGGTGCCGCCGAATTCGTGCGAGCCGCCCGTTTCGTGCCAGGGCTCGGAGACGAGCACGGTGCTGCCGTCGTAGAGCGGGAATCCGGTCGCGTTCGTGGCCGCGGGTGCGGGCGATGCCGACGCGGCGGAGCCTTGCGTGGACTGCGCGGAGTGCGAACAGGCGCTCAGCCCGAGCGCGAGCGCCGTCACGGCGAGAAGTCGTTTCATGGCGCGCTCTTTCGAGGAGAACCCCGGCCCGCCCCGTAAGCGAACCGCATGTCGTTCGAAGAGTTTTGGCCGCGCTACCTGCGCGCTCACAGCGACCCGCGCACCCGCGCGCTCCATACGGCGGGAACGATCGCGGCCACCGCGATCGCCTTCGGCGCGCTCGCGACGCGCAAACCGTGGATGCTCGGCGCGGCCCTCGTCGCGGGCTACGGGCCGGCCTGGTTCTCACACGCCGTCATCGAGCACAACAAGCCCGAGACGTTCCGCGCCCCGTTCAGTTCGCTGCGCGGCGATTACCTGATGGCCTGGCACGTGCTGCGCGGCACGATCGACGACGAGATCGCCCGTACCGGAGCCGCGCGAGGATGAAACGCCCCCTGCTCGCGCTCGCCGCGTGCGCGCTGCTCGGTCTCACCCCGCATTCGCCCGTCTTCGTCGCGCGCGACGCGGCGCAGCCGATCGTCGTGCGCGCGGGCGAAGAGTTCTTCATCGCGCTGCCGAGCAACGCGAGCACGGGCTACGCCTGGTCGCAGCATCTCGGCAACGCCGCGATCGCCGCCTACGAAGGCAACGTCTACGAGCCCGCGCAGAGCACCGCGATCGGCGCACCCGGCTCGCAGCTCTTCATCTATCACGCGAATCGCACGGGCACCACGACGATCGAGCTCGATTACGCGCGCTCCTTCGAGCCGAACGCGCCCGCCGCGAAATCCCTCACCTTCACCCTCACGGTAGAATAAGACTTGAGCGAACGCCTCTCGTACGGTTCCTATCTGCACGTCGACGATCTGCTCGCGCTGCAGCAGCCGCTCTCGCGCCCGGAGCATCACGACGAACTGCTCTTCATCGTCATCCATCAGGTGTACGAGTTGTGGTTCAAGCAGTTGCTGCACGAACTCAACGCCGCCATCGCCGCGCTCGATCGCGGCGATCTGCTGCGGGTCGCGAAGAATTTTCGGCGCATCCACACGATCCAGCGCCTGCTCGAGCAACAGGTCGACGTACTCGAAACGATGACGCCGCAAGAATTCAACCAGTTCCGCGAACATCTCAATCCCGCGAGCGGCTTCCAATCGATTCAATTTCGCGAGATGGAGTTTCTGTGCGGCATTCGCCGCGTGGAGACGATGCGCCACATCGAGATGAGCGATCCGCAGCGCGCGCGCTTGGAAACGCGTCTGCGCGAGCCGTCGCTCTACGACCATGTCAAGGCGCTGCTCGAGCGCCGCGGCTTCGCGGTCGCCACGAGCGAGGAGCTGATCGAGAGCTTCCGCCGCATCTACACGCACGCCGACGAGCAGTACGATCTCTACCTGCTCTGCGAGGACTTGATCGAGTTCGACGAACGGCTGCTGCTCTGGCGCGGGCGCCACGTGCGCATGGTCGAGCGCATGATCGGCCATCGCACGGGCACCGGCGGATCCTCCGGGGCGGAGTATCTGCAAAAGACGCTCGTCCACCGCTGCTTCCCCGAACTCTGGGAGGTGCGCACGTATCTGGGTGAAGGGAGCTACGCGTAAACCATGATCGCAACGACGCAGGCACTCGCGCGCGAGCAATTTCCGGTGCTGGAAAGCTCGACCTATTTGGTGAGTCACTCGATGGGTGCGGCGCCGCTCGGCGCAAAGCACGCGCTCGACGCGTACTTCACCGATTGGGCGACCGACGGTCCGGAAGCGTGGGAACGCTGGCTGCCGGAGATTGCGACGATCGCCGACGGCATCGGCGCGATCGTCGGCGCACCGGCCGCAAGCGTCTTCCTCGGCCCGAACGTCTCCGTGCTGCAGGCGGCGCTCGCGACCTGTTTCGATTTCGGCGGTGAGCGCAACGAGATCGTGTACGAAGCGCTGCAGTTCCCCTCGCTCACCTACGTCTGGCGCGAATGGGAACGGTACGGCGCGAAAACGTGCGTCGTGCCCTCCGACGACGGATTCACGATCCCGACCGAGCGCATTCTCGCCGCGATCACCGAACGTACGGCGCTGGTCGTGATCTCGCACGCCTACTACGTCTCGGGTGCGGTGGTCGACGTGCGCGCGATTCAGCGGCGCTGCCGCGAGGTCGGCGCGCTGCTCTGCGTGGACGCGTATCAAACGACCGGCGTCTATCCGTACGACGTGGTCGATCTCGATCTCGACATCGTCACCGGCGGCTCGCACAAGTGGCTGCTCGGCGGACCGGGCTGCGGCTGGATCTACGTCAAGCCCGCCCTGCTCGAGCGTTTTCGCCCGGCCGTGACCGGCTGGATGGCGCATGCCTCGCCGTTCGAGTTCGAAGCGGCGCCGATGCGTTACGCGCCTACGATGTATCGTTTCGGCCACGGCACGCCGACGATTCCGGGCTATCTCGTCGCGCGCCCGGGACACGACCTGATCCGCGAGATCGGCGTCGCGCGGATTCGCGAGCATAACGTGCGTCTCACCACGCGCCTCGCGGAGATGGCGCTCGAACGCGGCATGCGCGTGCCGACGCCGCTCGAACCCGCGCGCCGCACCGGATGGATCGGCATCGATTTCGAGGGTGCCCACGCGGTGAAAGAACGTTTGATCGAAGAGCGCGTCTTCGTCGATTACCGTCCGGGCTGCGGCATTCGCGTGAGCCCGCACTTCTACACGACCGACGACGAGATCGAGCGTTTCTTCGCGGCGGTCGATCGCTTGCGCAGATGAGCACCGCCTCGCTCGTCGTCGATCACACGAAGGTAGGCGCCGCATTCCGGCGCCTTTCTGTTCCGCTCGCGGTACAGATGCTCGGCGACCAACTGCTCGGCGTCGTCGACACGATCGCGATCGGCTATCTCGGCACGGTCGCGCTCGCCGGAGTGACCGCCGCGACCACGGTCTTCTTCACGCTGATGATGACGCTCGGCGGGCTCTGGAGCGGTCTCGGCATCATTGCCGCGCAGCGGATCGGTGCTCACGATATCGACGGCTTCGCGCGCACGGTGCGCGCCGGATTCGTCATCCCGTGTATCGCCGCGATCGGGCTCTTCGTCGCGAGCCTCTTCGGCGCGCGCCCGCTGATCGGCACGATGATCGGGCACCTGGCGTCGTCGCACGCGAGCGCGATCTACCTGATGCTGCGCTGCGCCTCGCTCGTGCCGATCAACGTCTCGGCCACGCTGATCGTCGGACTCGGCGCCGCCGGAAACCGCAAGCTCGGCATCTATCTGCTCGCGATCATCAATCTGATCCACATTCCGTTGCTCGCCGTCCTCGCGCTCGGCTGGCTCACGCATCACCCGTTCGGCATCGTCGGCGCCGGGATCAGCACGCTCGCATCCGAGACGATCGCGGCGGCGGTCGCGATCGTTTACGTCGCGCGCAAACCGATCTACCGCGTCTTCCACGACTTGCGCTTCGACTGGCCGCTCGCGCGGCGTTGCGCGTGGCTCGGAATGCCCGAGAGCGTCTTCGGCTTCGCGCTCGTGGCACCCGACATGGCGATCGTCGGCATGCTCGCACCGCTCGGCGCCGCGGCGATCGGCGGCTTTCGGGCGCTCAACATCGTCTCCGATCTCACCTTCGTCGTGCCGGGGCCGCTGCAGAGCGCGACGCAGACCGTCATCGGGCAGCGCTTGGGTGCACGCGATCCCGAGGGTGCGCGCTATTTTCTGCGCCGTGCGCTGCGCCTGGGTCTCGCGGTCACCTTCGCGACCGGCGCGATCGTCGCGCTCGCAGCCTGGCCGCTCGCCTACCTCTTCACGATGAACGCGGCGGTGGCGAGCGTCGCGGCCCTGCCGCTCGCGCTGCACATGGTGACGATGCCGATCAAAGGCTGGGCGATGATCGCGCTCTCGCCGATCCGCGCCGCGGGCGACACGCGTTTTTCCATGCTGCTCGGCCTGGTCTGCGGCGCGCTCGTATTGCCGATCGCGTGGTTCTGCATCGAGCGACTCGACGCCGGACTCTTTGCGGTACCGATCGCCTGGATCGCCGCGTGGAGCGCGCGCGCCGCCGTGACCGCGCTCAAATTGCGTGACGGACGCTGGAGCACGAGCGAACCGATCGCCGCGTAAGGCTACGCCGGAAGCGCGGGCTCCTCGGGCTCCTGCGCCCCGCGTCCGTATCCGCCGTAGGCGGCGACGAGCAGCAGCAACGCGTGCAGCGCGACGTCCCAGCCGTAGATCGGCGCGATTCCGAAGAGCGTATTCGTGATCGGGATCGCGCCGAGCACGACGAGCACCAGATAGACCCACGTCACGGTGCGACAGTACGTGACGGCGCCCTTGAAGCGCAACGCCGCGAGCAGCCCCCATGCGCCGAAGAACAGGTGCACGAGATCGTGCGCGATGTTGACGGCGAAGACGCCGCCGATCAGGCGATAGGCCGTATCCAGCGTGATGACCGGCGCGGTAAACGGGGCCGCGGGAGCGATCCAGGGGAGAAAGCCCGCGATCCCGGCCACGAGGAAGAGGAGCCCGAGTATACGGGCGATCGACCGAGCGTTCATACGAAAGTGCTTCTGTACGGCGACGGCTAACTTCTGCTTATGGGACGAGTAGGGCGCGGGCGAACGCAGCATCCAACGCCGAGCATCATACGTTTTCGAAAGCGCATGTTCAAATCATTGTGGGCCTGCGCGCTCGTGCTCTGCGCGACCGTCGGAGCGACGGCATCCCCGGGCGGACGCATCGTGCTCGCGTTGCAGCATCATCGACAAATCGCGGTCCTGCTCTTCCATCAGGTGAGCAACACGCCGATCGAGAGCGCCGCCGGCGTCGATCACATCCAGAAGCCGTGGACCACACCCGCCGCGTTCGACGGCTTTCTCGGCGAGCTCGCGCGTGACGGCTACCACGTCATTCCGCTCGCGCAGGCGCTCGCGTACCTGGACGGCCGCACCGACGAACTCCCGCCCAAGCCGGTGCTGATCACCTTCGACGACGGCTATCGCACGGCGCTCACGATCGCGACGCCCATCCTGCGCGCGCACCACGATCCGGCCACGATGTTCTTCGAAGGGCACGCGACGGGCAATCCCGCGATCCCGGGGCGTCTCGATCTCGCCGACCTGCGCGCGATGCAGCGCTCGGGCATCTGGACGCTCGAATCGCACGGTTGGGCCGGACACAGCGATCTTCGGATCGCTCCCGACGGTGCGACCTCTCCGTACTGGTACGCCAATCTCGCCTGGCTCCCCAAAGAGCACCGCTTCGAGACGCCCGCCGAGTTCGAGACGCGGGTCGAGCGCGATCTGCGCCGTATGCGCACGACCTTCCAACCGCTGCTCGGCATCACGATCACCGCCTTCGCCTTCCCGTCGGGCGAGTACGGACAGAACATTCCGCTACCCGCGGGCGCAAATCCGTCGACGCTGATCGAAGCGGGCCATTCGAACGCGCTCGGCCTCACCCCGCTCATCCGCGAAGCGCTGCGCAACGCCGGGTACACGGCGGCGTTCGCCGTCTCGCTGCCCGACGAGGATCATCTGGCGGCGCGCGGCGACTCGCGTTGGGCGATCCCGCGCATCGGCGTCGGCGCCGACTTTCACGATCGCTTTTTGGAGAACCTGAGCGCCGAGCACGGCAGCGAGTATCCCGAAGTCGCCGACGGGCAGATCGCCGATCCCGGCCCGCTCTGCGCGCTCGACGGCACGCTCTACGTGGCGGCGACCAATCGTCCGACCATCTTCCGGCTTGATACCGAGGGGCAGCGTCGGGGCTCGCAGACCTTCGACGCGCTCGAGCGCGACCGCCCGAGCAAGCGCGCGGCGATCTCGGCACTCACCTGCGGCGCGGGCGAGGTGACGGCGGTCCAGCAGGCGGGCTTCGACCCGAATCCGCATCCCTTTCTCGATCGCTTCACGCGCGCGGCGGACGGCTCGCTGACGCTCGCGTCGCGCGAGCAACTGCCCGCGGCGATGAACTGGCTCGTCGGCATCGCGCGCCTAAACGGCACGCTCTACGGCATCGACGACAGCGGGGAGCTCTTCGACGTTGCTGCCGGTCGCCGGGTTGCGATCCTCGATCCCGACGTGCCGCCCGCCAAGCGCCAGGATCGCTACGCGGGGCTCGCCGCGCGCGACGGGCTGCTCTACACCGTCGATCGTGCCGATACCAAACTCGTGGCCGCAACGCCCGACGGACGCGTCGTCGCACGCGCGGCGATCGATCCGGACGCCCGCGATCTCGCGTTCGACGGGTCGCGTCTGCTGCTCAGCTCGTGGACCGTGAATCGCCGCTCGCTGCGCATCTACACCGTCGTGGAGGCACCGCACGCATGAACCGCCGATTCGCCGCCGCGCTCGCGATCGCCGCAACGGTACTTCCGCTCGGAGCTCGGGCAGATCAGGCGGGCTATCTGTACTCCTACGGCGTGGACGAGAGCCGCTACGGCGACATCGTCTTCGCAGTCGATGCCTACAAACCGCTCGGCTCGCCGAACGCCGCGCTGCGCCCCTACGTCGACGTCTTCGCAAACGACGACTCGAAAACGACGGGCGGCGATATTCCGCGCATCTACAGCGACAACTACGCGGGCGGTGCCCTCGGCCTGCAATACACGAACGGGAAAGGACTGCGTCTCTTCGCGCAGGCGGGCGCGACCACAACGATCGGCAGCGTGGCCTCGGAGCCCTCGGGCGGCGACGTGCGCGGCGGCGCGCAGCTCTATCGCGAGTGGGGCGGTCCGCGCGGAGCGTACGGCAATTTTTACGGCAGCGGCACGTACTACAGCCGCTACCAAGACACCGTCTTCTACAACCAGCTCGAGATCGGCACCTCGAACGGCGGCGCGCGGCCGATCGAGTTCTACCTACGACCGGTCGTGACGTTCGACACGCGTCCGTACTACTACGACAACGTCGCCGAGCTCACGGCGGGCGTGCGCTTTCACCCGTTCGGAACGCGCGGACCCACCTTCGCGCTCGAAGAGGCGGCCGGGACCTACCTGCGCGGCAATCTGCTGCCCGCGGGCGTGGCCCATACCTACCTGGATTTTCGTCCGACCGTCGCGTACGGAGTGAGTCTCTGAATGCAGCAGATCAAAGCCGCCATGGATCTCGCGAGCGACGCGGCGCGCGAGGCGCTCGCGCGCTTCGGATTCGCGCACGTACGCGTATGGCTCGCGAGCGACGGCGAGCCGACGCTCGCCGGAAGCGCGACCGCGCAAAGCAACGTCGTCTACGGCGGACTGCGCGCACCGTTCGTCGCGCGCATGCTGCGCGCCAACGCCGTGCTGCTGCCGCACGCGCAACGTGAGGATTGCGACGGGGAGTTGCCGCCGGGCGGATTTCTCGGCGCGCCGCTCGCGGATGAACGCGCCGCCTACGGTTACGTGGAGTGCTACGCCGACGGCCCGATCTCGTTCGGGGACGCCGCCGCGGTGGAGAACTGGACGAAGCAGCTTGCGGCTGCGCTCGCGTCGGTCGAGGTCACGACCGCGCTCGAAGAACCCGCGCGCGGACACGTGCTGCTCGCCGACGACGATGCCTCGATTCGGCGTCTGCTCGAAACGCTGCTCTCGCGCAACGGCTTTCACGTCACGGCGGTCGGCAACGGACTCGAAGCCTACGAGCGCGCGCGCGAGGTGCGCCCCGATCTCGTGCTGCTCGACTGGATGATGCCGATTCTCGACGGGCGCAGCGCGGCACAGCGCTTGAAGAGCGATCCGAGCACGCGTCACATTCCGATCGTCATGCTCACGAGCCAGGCGCGCACGGAGGACAAGGTCTCGGCTCTCGAAGCGGGCGCGCAGGACTATCTCACCAAGCCCTTCGATTCGCGCGAACTCGTCGCACGCATCGAGCAACAGCTGCGCTGGCGTCGCCTGCTCGCCGACGACGAACCCGACGACGTCACGCACGCGGCACCGCCCGCCGCCGCGCCGCCGGAGCGCGCGTCGCTCGCCGACGACGGCGGCGAACCGCCGACGCCCGCCGACGGCGATTACTGGAGCGCGGCGGTCGCCGCGCAGAACGTCGGCAAACTGCGTCATGCGCTTGACTACTACGTGCAGGAAGCCGAGATGAACGATCGCGCCAAACAGTATCCGCGCGCGGCGATCGCATTCCGCAGCGCGTCGGTGGTGGCGGGACAGCTCGGCAATCTCGATCTCTCGAATAAGCTCTTGCGTCTGGCCGGCAAGATGTATCTCTGCTGGGCCGAGAACTCGAACGACGCCAAGGCGATGCAGGATGCGTACGTCAACGCCGCGCGTGCCTTTCTCTCGGCGGGCAATCTCAAACTCGCGCGCAAATCGGTCGAGATCGCGGAGTCGATGCATTCGGTGATGGCCGACGATCGGCCGTCGCCGCTCGCCTAGATGCGCGTCTGCCTCCTCACGGAGGGAACCTATCCGTACGTCCGCGGCGGCGTCTCGACGTGGTGTCACGAGTTGATCGCGGGGCTTCCCGACATCGAATTCGGCATCTTCGCGCTGGTCGGTAATCCGGCCGGACGACTCGAGTACACGCTACCGCCGAACTGCGCGTACGTGCTCGATCTGCCGCTCTGGGGACACGAGCGCCTGGCCGAGTACAACGCAGCCGACGTGCGCTCCGAAGGACGACGCGACGTACGCGCCCTGCGCGAGACGTTCGTGCCGCTCTTCACCACGTTTCTCGGCGAGGTGCTGCGCGGCATGGAGTACGCCTCGCCGCCTACGCTGATCGCGAGCATCGGCGAGCTCTATCGCTACTTTCGCGTGCACGACTACGACTGGACGATGCGGCGCGAGGAGAGCTGGAACGTCGCGCTCGAGCTGTTCCGCACGCAGGCCTGGCACGCGCGTTTCATGACCTCGCTCGAAGCGATCGAACTCGTGCGCACGATCTATCGCTACCTTTCGCCGCTCGCGCTCGAACTGCCCGATGCCGACGTGATGCACGCGAGCGTGGCGGGCCTCTGCGCGCTGCCCGGCATCGCCGCCAAAGCGATTCGCGGCACGCCGCTCGTGCTCACCGAGCACGGCGTCTATCTGCGCGAGCGCGTGCTCTCGCTCGCGCGCGCCGGATTTCCCTTCAGCGATCGCTCGATCAAAAAAAATCTCTTCTCCGCGATCGCGCGCGCAACGTACGCGGCCTCCGACGTGATCGCGCCCGTCTGCCGCTACAACACCACGTGGGAGCGTTTCTACGGCGTGCCGGAAGAACGCGTGCGCGTGATCTACAACGGCGTCGACGCGTCGCGTTTCTCCGACCGCGAGACCGCGCCGAGCGTGCCGACGGTCGGGGCCGTGCTGCGCATCGATCCGCTCAAAGACGTGCTCACGATGATCGCGAGCGCCCGAGAGGTGCGTAAAGCGATCCCGAACGTGCGCTACGAACTGTGGGGTCCGGCACTCGATAAAGAGTACGAAGCCGAGTGCCTCGCGCTGATCCGCGATCTCGACCTCGAGCAGACCGTGCTGCTGATGGGCCCGACCACGGAACCGGCGGATGCGTACGCGCGCGCGACCGTGGTGGCGCTCTCGAGCATCTCCGAGGGCTTTCCGTACACGATCATCGAGGCGATGATGTGCGCGAAGCCGGTCGTCGCCACCGACGTGGGCGGTATCCGCGAAGCGATCGGCGACTGCGGCAGCGTCGTACCGCCGAAGCGTCCCGAACGCCTCGCCGAGGCGCTCGTACCCTTCCTGCGCGACGCGACGCTCGCGCGCGAAACGGGCAAGCGCGCGCGCGCGCGGTCGCTCGATCTCTTCACGCAGGATGCCTTTCTCGCCGACTACCGGGAGCTCTATCGTGGCCTCGCCGTTCGAACCGCCCACTGATTTCGAACCGTTCGAGCGCCGCGATCGCGAGCTCGAACGCGCCGCGCGCAGCATCATCGCGCAGTGCCGCAGCGACCGCTTCGGGCGCGGCTGGCGCCCCAAAGGCGTGGACGAGATCGCGATTCTGTTGGAGTCGCTCGGCTTCTCGCAAGAGATCGTGAGCGAGCTCTGGTATCCCGATCTGTTCGCGCTCGCGCGCGACGTGAACGTACTGATCGAAAAGTACGTGAGCGACGAAGAACGCGCTCGGGAACGCGATCTCTCCTGGTTTCGCCTCGCGTGTCGCGATTACGCGATCGGATCGCTCTACTCGGGGCCCTGGATCATCGCGGTGATCGGCCTTGCGGTCTTCGGGGCATCGCTCTGGTCGAGTCTCTCGACGCCGCTCCATCTCGCGACCGCGATCGCGCTCGGCGTCTACGTCGCGCAATTGGTGAGCGGGTTCTACGCGCAAGCGATCGCGCGCCGTCTGACGTTTTACGTTCTCCAGGAGAACGCACCGTTGATGCGGTGGACGTTCGAACGCTTTATCGCACTTGCGATCGCGACGACGGCGCTCGCATCCGCACTGTTATGGCTCGCGCTACGCGCGTGGGTCGGCGATCCCGACGCCTGGCTCGCCGCATCGTTCTGCGCGGGAAGCGCGCTCTTTCAACTCGCGCTCGCGCCGCTCTACACGCTGCGGCGCTTCGCCTGGATCATCGGCGTCGCGTTCGCCGCCACGCTCGCGACCGGGCTCACCTTCGTGCTCGGTTTCCACCGGCAGGTCGATCTGCCGTGGGAGCCCGCGACGCTGGCGCTCGAGATCGGCTGCATCGGCGTGCTCGTGCTCGCCGTCACGCACGCCCGCCTCGCGAGCGCGGCGCGGCGCACGCACGGTGAACTCGTCGCGCCGAGCACGCGCTCGATCGTACAAGCGACGCTCCCGTACGCCGCCTTCGGCGCGGTCTACTTCGCGGCGATTTTGTGCGACCGCGTCTTCGCGGGCATCGCCGCGGCGGGCGGCGGCTACGCCTACGCCGCCGCCTACGAACTCGGCGCCGATATCGCATTGCTCGCGATCCTGCCGGTCACCGGCGTGGTCAACGTCGTGCTCGAAGCGCTGCCGCGCCGCATCCTCGCGGGCGCCGACGCGCGCGTGACCGAGATCGAACCCTTCCAACGCGGGATGCTACGTTTCTATCTCCTCGGGCTCGGTGCCATCGCGCTCGCGACGCTCGCCGCGATCGCGCTCGGCGAGTTCGGGGGAACGTGGCTCGTCCTCTCGGCGCATCTCGGCGGCGGCGACGCGAGTTCGCTCGCCGTGCTTCACCTTACGACGATCGGCTACGCGGTGGTGATGGTGGGGCTGCTCAACGTACAGATCCTCTTCTTCCTCAGCCGCCCCGGCCCGGCGCTGCTCGCGGCGTGCGGCGCACTCGCCGCGAGCCTCGCGTGGTGCGCCGTCGCCGTGCTGCGCGGCGCCGCTCCCGCGCAGATGGCGTGGGGATTGATCGCCGCCGCATGCGTCTTCGCCGCGCTGAGCACGATCTCGACCGCGCGCGCGATGCGCGGCTTCACCTACGCGTACTACGCCGCGTACTAACGCAATACGTCGCGCACTTCGTCGTGGATGCGGCCGTTGCTCGCGAGAATCGAGCGACCCTCGACCGTCGCAGCGCCGCCGTCCACACGCGTAACGCAGCCGCCCGCTTCGCGCACGAGCAGCGTGCCCGCCGCGACGTCCCAGGCGTGAAGATCGAACTCCCAAAAGCCGTCGAAGCGCCCGCACGCCGTATAGGCGAGATCGAGCGCCGCCGAGCCGTCGCGACGCACAGCTTGCGCGCGGTGCGACGCCTGCGCGAAGAAGCGCGCGTTGCGCTCGTAATCGGCCGGATGGAATCCGGTGCAGAGCATCGCGTCGCCCACCCGCGCGATCGTCGAGACCGCGATCTTCGCCTCGTTGCGATAGGCACCGGCGCCGCGTTCGGCCGCAAAGCACTCATCGAGCGCGGGGGCGTAGACGACCCCGGCCACGAGTTCCCCCGCGCGCTCGAACGCAATCGAAATGCAGTAGAGCGGATAGCCGTGCGCGTAGTTCGTGGTGCCGTCGAGCGGATCGACGATCCAGCGCTCGTCGCTCGTGCCCGACGATGCCCCGCTCTCCTCGGCCAGCACCGCCGCGTGCGGGAACGCGGCCCGCAGCCGCGCCAAGATCGCGGCCTCGCTCGCCCGATCGGCCGCGGTTACCAGATCGGCGCGGCGCCCCTTCTCCGCGATCTCGAGCGGCCGATCGGCGTGGGCGCGCAGCACGCTCCCGGCCTCACGAGCGGCTTCGAGGGCGACGCGTAACGGATCGACGGGCACCAGGACCTCCTCTTCACGGTTCCTAACTCTCTCCAAGCGACTGCCCGCGTCATGCGGGCGGCGGCGAAGCGCGTTCTGCCTTCGTCGAGTACGTGCTGCTCTACCCGTCGAGGAGCCATCGATGTTCGCTTTCCGGAAGCCGGCGCTCGGCGCCGCGGTCGTCCTCTCGCTCGGTCTCACCGCATGCGGCGGCCATGGAGCCTCGGCGATTCCGCCGTCGTCCGCGCTCCCGCAGGCGAACGCGGCGCGCATTCCGAGCGCGATGCACGCGATGAACCGAGGCGGCGCGCGCATCGACGTGGATGAGGTCGCATCGTTGCGGCTCGCGATCGACGCGAGCGGAGACGGCACCTTTACGCTCGCGCGCGGTCGGCGCGTCTTCTTCTCGCCCGCGACCCGCAGCGTGCCGATTCCCGCGTTCACGCTCACCTGTGCGCATCGCGGCGACCGCGACGATCGTGATGACCGTTGCCGCTTCGGCCGCCGCGATCGCGACGGCGACGCGTACTACTACGTGCGCGAACGCATCGTTCGCCGCGGCGATTGGGACGATCGCGGCGACCGCGATACGGTCGAGACCTACGTGACCGGACCGGGCACGCTCGCACACGACGCGATCGCCTTCCCCGCCGCGAACGCTCCGCTTGCGCTCGGTGCCCGCGTACGATACCGCTTCGACCTCGTCCGTTCGAACGAACCGCTCGCGACGCCGACGCCGATTCCCACGCCGACGCCGACCGCGACGCCCGCGACGATCGGGTTCTGCCGCACCTATGCGAGCAGCGCAGCCGCCGCGCCGCTTCCCGCGACGACGCCCGCGCCGACGAACGGCAACGCGCTCTCCGGCTTCATCACCATCTTTACCGACGCGAACGTGAGCGTCCCGGGCGCCGCCGCACTTGCCTGCGGGCCGAACGGCACGATCGACGAGGTCGGCGCCGGCAACGGAAACGGCTCGCTGGATGCATTCGCGATCGCGGGCGACTCGTTCGCGCCGATCGACGCAAACAGTTTCTCGCAGAACGCGCTGCGTCTGCTCCAAGCGCAGATCGGGGTGGACGCAAGCGGCACCATCTATCTCAACGGAATCTACTCCCCGACGCTCGGGGCCAAAGGCTCCCGCGGTCTCATCTCCGTCGCCGCGAACGGAACCACGACGGCGATACCCGGCTATCTCGGCCTGCTCTCGGTCGGCACGGGATCGGACGGCGCGGCGTACGCCGTCGCTCCCGATACGACCGGCTCAGCAAGCTACGATCTCGTGCGCGTCGCCGACGGCGCGGCGGGTACGCGGATTCCCTTCCCGGCGGCGTGCACCGGCATCGATGACTACGGCGCGTTCGCCGCCGACGGCAACGGGAATCTCTGGTTCGCGGACGCCGCGTGCGGCTTCGTCCGCTATGCGGCAAGCACGCAGACCTTCAGCGCCTTCGCTTCGGGTGCGACCGCAAACGGCGGCGTGCTCGCGGTCGGTCCCGACGGTGCGATCTACCTCGGCGGCACCGATCAGCTCGTGCGGCTCGACCCCGCGAGCGGCGCCGCGGCGACGATCTCGCTTGCAGGCACGACGATCGACGCAATGATCGCGGGCCCGAGCGACGAGCTCTATCTCGCCGCGCACGCCGACGACGGAAGCGCCGCGTGGATCGAACGCTATAGCCCGCAGTCGGGTGCGATCGTGCGCTATCCGGGCCCCACGGGCGTCACCGCGATGGTGATCGGCGGTGACGGCGCGATCTACGCGGGTACCGATTCGGCGACCCTGATTCGCATCGATCCGTCGCTCGCCGGAAAGTAGGATCGTGCTGCGTCTGCTCCGCACGCTGCTCTTCGGGCTCTGGGTCGGCAGCCTGGCGGGCTTCGCCTTCATCTTCGCGCCGATCGCCTTCGCACACATCGGTCCGACACCGCAGTTCGCGGCCACGATCGCCGCTAACGTGCGAGCGCTCGTTCGTGTCGGCGACTGGTTTGCGATCGCGGCGGCGGCGATCACCCTCGTCGGCAAGCTGGAATCTCGCCGCGCGGCAGCCGCGATCATCGGCTGCATCGCGCTTGCGATCGTGATGGGCTACGTCGAGACCGTCGCGATCGTGCCGCAGATGGAACGAACGGCGCTGCTCACTCCGGCGTACGCTGCGCTTCACCGGGAGAGCAGCGCCGTCTACGGCACCGCGTTCTTGGCCGCGCTCGCGGCCTTCATCATCGCCGCGCGACGCGCGCGCTAGCTATGCGAGAGCGTGTAATTGAGGGTGACAGGATATGAACCCGCCGCGACCGAGTTCGGCACCGTGAGCGAGAGATCGATGCACACCGTTTTCGACGCGCCGGCCGCCCCGGTAAACGACGTCTGATTTACGCCGCCGTTTGCGTATGCGGCAAAGCTCGTCGTGTTCCCCTCGGCTAACCAGAGTAGCAGACTCGCAGTGGGATAGTTGTACGTCGGAAATCCGTTCAGCCCCGCGGTTCCACCCGACGTATTGCTGCCATAGACGTCATCGGTCACGTACCACGTACGCGGATAATACGCAAAGACTTCAAACGCGCAGGTGAACGTATTGCCGCCGTAGCCGGCGTTCAAGGTCGAGGTCTTGGGGATGAGGTGGAAATATTGGTACGTCGGATCGAGCTTGACGGTGAACTGCACCTTGACCGAACCCTGCGGCGGCGTCTGCGCGACCATGTCACCGAGTGAAAACGGGTCGTATGCAAGAGTCGAGTCTAAAAATTGAATCGAGCGAACGCGCGCATCGAAAGCCTCACGATCCGCAATCACCCGCGGCGAGGGCGCAGCGACATGAGTGAGCCCCACCGCCTGTTCCGGGACATAGACGATCGGCGAGGGCGTAACGACGACCGTTAACGCGATCTGCTTGGTTGACAGCGTCACCGTAAACGCGCGCGCCTGGGAACAGACGCCGACAACAATGGCAAGCGAGGCAAGAACGATCGCTAGTTTTCTCAATTTCCCACCGCCGTGTAGACGATATAGACATAAAAGCTATCCGTCGGCGGGCTGCTGAAGAGCCGCAACTGATAGTCGAAGCCCTGCGTTGCCGCACTTCCCGGAAGGCTGAGTGTGGACGAAGGATAGCTCCACACCGAGGCCGTCGGCGGCGGATTACCCGAGTAGGTGATGCACGCGCCAGCGCAGCCCGGTGTCCCGCTCGTCACTTGGAACGGCGTTGCCGATGAGAACGGCGAGTTCGCCGCCGACGACGGCAGCCAAAAGAGCAGTTGGTTGAGCGGATAGGTCGCCCCGCTCGTCGTGTCGATCACGTTCGACGAGCCTTCGGCAAAGAGCGTGAAGCCGTTCGAATCGTTGGTCTGCACGGCCGCCTGCACGGCGTACTTGTAGAGATACGAGTAGCCTTGCACGACCTGGTTGCCGAAATCGACGACGCCGCCGTCGAGGACCGCTCCGCTTCCCGGAGCAGGCGTGGACCCCGAACCGACACCGCCCTGCGGACCGAAGCCCGATGCATAGTTCGGCGTCAGTGCGAGCTTGACGACCGGAACGATCTTCCAGTTGAGCTGAACCGAACCGAAACCGCCCGCCGCGGCGGGACGCCCGAGCAGTGCGAACGCCGCGGCGGCGATGAGTCCGAAGAAGGCGGCGTGACGAATGCGTGTGCCCATCAGTTGAACACCAGCGTGTAGGTGAGGGTGACGGCTTGCGGCGAGGTGTTGCCGCCGGTCGCGACGCCGAAGCTCATGATCGAATCGATCGGCAGATGGTACGCCGAACCGCCGTAGGTCGAGAGCTGCAGGCCGGGTGAGGTGGCGGCGACGGTGGTCGACGTTCCGGCGTTCACGGTGAACCCGGCGTGCGCGCTCGAGTGCGCCGCATCGACGTTCGTCGCGAGCATGTTGCCCGGATTGGACGACGGTGAGGTGGTAACGTAGAGCACCCACGAGTTCGGGCTGCTCGCGTCGGAGCGCACGCTCGCATCGAGCACGTCGGTCGCCGTGAAGCTGCCGTTGAAGACGCCGAAGTCGAGTGTCGTCGGCGTGGTCGCGAGCACCTGACAGCTCACGCAGTTCGTCTGCGGATTTGCACCCGAGCCGGTCGCCGGCACGAGCGAGTTCGGCTGCGTCGGCGCCACCCACCCGGTCGAGGGCGTGATGATCGTGAGCGTCGCGTTGAGCACGACCGCGAGCACGTTCGAACCGCTGTAGGTCGTCTGCGTGGGATAGCTCGTCGCGCCCGCCTTGATCGTCGCGGGGAAGACGAATTCGGTGCCGACCAGATACGGGGTTTGCGCGACGAAGGTGATCGCGACCGAACCGCCCGGCGGAATCGAACAACCGGTCAGGGTGATGTTGCCGTTGGTCGGCCCGGAACTGCTGACGTTGGTGTACGCGACCGAGCAGCCCGATCCGCCGCCGCTGTAGGCGAGCGTCGGTGTGGCGGTGATATCGAAGTAGCCGTTATTGCCCGTCGCGCCGTCGCTCCCGCTCGATCCCGAACGGGTGGTCGCCGGAATCGTCACCGTCGCGCCGTTGAGCGTCGAAGCACCGGTGTTCTTGATCGTGTAGACAAAGGTGCTGCCGGTGTTCGCCGCATCGGCGCCGACCTGCGGCTCGACGCCGTTCGGCACGGCCGCGCCGTTGATCGTCGTGAAGGCGACCGACGCGGTCGTATTGGTGAAGGTGATCGGCGTCGTATTGCCGAGCGCGCTCGTGTCTTCGCCGCCGTTTGCGCCGGTGACATACCAGCCGACGTTCTGCGTGCCGACCGCGACGTTGTAGTTCCAATTAACCGTCATCGAGAGCTGGCCGCCCGGTGCGATCGCCGAGGTCTCGTTCGTGGAACACGGCGTGGCATTCGTCGGACCGGGGCTGCCGCAGAGCGCGATCACCCAGTGACGGCTACCCGCCGCCGTTTCGAACGAATACCAACCGCTCGGCACGGTGATGCTCGAGGGATCGTAACCGCTCGGGAACGTGAGATCGAGGCGATCGACGTAGTCGGGATTGGGGTCTTGCGAGGTATTCGTGTTGGTGAAGACGAGCGTGCCGCTCGCCGAACCGCTCCCGGTGCCGACCGTCGACGGCTGGAAGCTCATCGTCATGAAGTTCGGGTTGAGCGAGAACGAACCGAGTTCGAGCGAATCGATGTTCGTGAGGCCGGCGATCCCGTTGACGGTGGTGGTGGTCGCGCCGAGCTGATACGACGAGACTTTGCTCGTGCACTGCGTGCCGCAACCGCCGCCGTCGAAGTTCGCGGTCATCGCGATCTCCTGAGTGGGGTACGAAACCTGGAAGATCGGAAACTGCAGCGTAAACGTACCCGCCGTGCCCGCGGAGATGCCGCACTGATCGACCGAGGTCGGACGACAGGTGAGTTCGAGCACGTTCGCGCCGCCGAGCGAGAGGTTGGAGTTATTGGTGACCACGTACCAACGCCCGCCGGGGCTCGACGCGATCGTCGGCGGGTAGCCGTTAATATCGACGGCACCCGGAAAGACGATCTTGACGTCCATGAGCTTATGGTTGCCCGGTGACGACACATTGTCGAGCGTCAGTTTCATCGTGTAGATATCGCTCGTCGGCGCATTCGCGGTTCCGAGCACGTAGGTCAGATGACTGTAATCGGCGACGCGCGCGGCCATGTTGGCCGTTGCCGTCTCGCTCACGACCTGCCAGGCGCCGGTCGCGACGACGCTGCTCGGTGAGACGCCCTGCGCGAGCACGCCGAGGCCGTTGGAGACCGCATCCGCGTTGCTGTATGCAACCCCGTGCAGCGGCAGGATCGACGTATCGTAGTAACACGGCGACGTGTTGCACTGGCCGTTCGCGATTTGGATCCCGATCGTGAACTGCAAGGTCCCGCCGACCGGGAGACCGACGCCGAGCTGATTCGGCGTCGCGACGATCGTCGCGTTGGAACCGGAGCCGACCTGCGAGATCGTCCATGCGTTTCCGGCCGAATCGACGGCGCTCGTCTGCGAGACGTTCAACTGTTCGTTATAGTTCGCATTCGGCGCGATCTTGATCCCGCGAATTGCGTCGCCGTTCCAAGCGCCGTAGTTTTGGTTGCCGGTATTGGTGATCACGACGGTGTCGGTCTGTCCGACGCCGGGCGCTGCGTTCACATAGGTCCCGCTCGTCCAGGCGAAGTTCGCCGCATAGCCGAGAATCGTGAACGACTTGCTGCCGAGCACGACGTTGCGATTGCGATCGTAGAGCTGCGCGGTCAGCACGTTCGGAGCGAACGGATTCTGGGTCGGCCCGAACGCCGACTGATACGTCGTGTTGTACGGGAATGCGACCTGCCGCGAGAAGGCTCCGCCCGCTTGCGTACCGGTCGGTACCGCATTGATGAAGGGATATCCGGCATCGGTCGTGAGCACGACGCCGTTCGGATCGCTGATCGCGAGTTGGAGCGTGTCGCCGTTCGAAGTTCCGGCGAGGCCGGCGGCGGCGTAGGTCAATCCCGTCGTCGACTGATCGGTCAGACCGTCGGTCGCGAAGATGTCGTTGTAGTTGAGCCCCGGCGGCGGTGTCGCACCGGTCGAACTGTAGGGCGTCAGCGTCCACGAGACCGTCGACGGCTCGATGGAGATCTGCTGATGCCCGACCATGTCGTTGGCCGTCGTGTCGTACAACTCGACGTCGTACGTGCCGGTCGCCGCGCTCGAGGTCGAGGGTGAATCGGTCGGCCCCCACCATTCGCGCAGCCCGCCGCCGAACGCGGTGAGCCCCGTCGCGCCCGAAACAAAGCAGACACCGTTGTTACTGTTTTTCGCGGCGACCGGCTGCGTGTATTCGCACGGCATATTCGAGCCGCTCGCGCCGTTGCCGCCGCCCGTGTAGACCCACCCGATCGCATAGTTATGCGATGAGTTCAACCCCGTTGCATTGACGACGATGAGGCTACCGGGTGCGTAATCGCTCGTCGCGTTCGCCGCGCCCGTGTCGGAATACGTCCCGAAGTTGATCGCGCTGTTCGCGACGATGTTGACCTCGGAGTCGTACTTGCCGCGCGTACGATCGTACATCGCGATCGTCCACACGCCGGGATAGGCCGAGCCCGCGACCGTGTTCGGACTTCCGCCGAGGTTGAACGGCGTCGACAGATTGAAGTACTCGTAATTGCGGCAATCGCCCGCACCGTCGACGCGGAATGCACCTTGAATCTGGCCGTTATCGACGTAGGGGCCCGAGCCGTCCGGCGGCCAGATCACATACTGATAGACATCGTTTGCCTGCAGATTTTCGCACCACAGGTAGACGGCGGAGCCGTACTGCAGCGTGATGTCGTTCTCGAAGTAGTTCGTGGAGTCGCCGGTGAGTACGATCGTACCGCCCTGCGAGTTCATCGGGCGCGCGTGCCCGGGCAGACGCGAGAGCGGGACCGCCTGAACCGACCGGGCTCCGAGCGAGGGCCGCACGACGAAGCGCGTCTTCCCCTGACGCACGAGGAACTGCGAAAGCTTCGGAACGCGCCCCGGACGCGGCGGCATGCCGTGCGCGAGCTGCCATCCCGAGGCGTTAACCGGGACGCCGCCTTGCACGGTCGTTCCGGGTGCACCGGCTCCGGGCGCGGGCGATTGCGAGGGTGAGACCGATCCGCCGAGCGGCAGATGCGGCGTGCGCAAGGGAAGCGGAGAGACGATCGGATGCTTGATCGGCTGCGGCACATCGATCGGCCGCGGCGGCATCGCTCCGGCGACGCGGGCACCGCCGAGCGCACCGGCGATCGCCGCGACGATCGCGAGAAGCGTCAGTAGAAACCGTGCGTACCGAGACATCCTGCTCTCCAGACTCTCCTTAGTCGTTGTGCGCGCGCGTCGCCGCGAACGCACGAGCGGGTCTTACTTGACGGTGAACGAGGTCTGACCGCCCGCGAGGTTCGGTCCGCCGAAATCGATCAGCGCAAGCGCCGAATAGGTTCCGCGCGGCAGTTTCTCGCTGTAGGCCTCGATGACGCGGCGACCGCCGCGTTCGACGAGGACCTGAGACGGCAGCTGCACCCTGGCGACGACGTCCGATCCTTTGCGAATCTCGACGCGGCCGTTGAGGTAGAGATGCGCCGTTCCCGTATTTTTGAAACCGATCAGAAAACGCTCGCCGATCGAGGTTTGCTTGACCGCGATATCGTCGATCGCACCGTCGAGACGGATCGACTTCGCGCCGTACAGATAAATCTTCGAAGCGACGCGTTCCGAGAACGAGATGCCGCCGCCCGAGTGGCGTAGCGGACGCGTCTGGAAGAACGCGATCCCCGAATATTCACCGACGATCCCGTGCGGGATGTTGACGGTCAATCGCACGAGTTGGAACGAGTTCGGAGGAACGTCGAACTCTCGTGGATTGACCGTCGCCCATCCCGCGAGCGAGTATCGGTCGGTTCCGGGCTTGGCGAAGATATACTGACCGCCGGGGCTGACCGAGAAATCCACGAGCGAGGCCTGAATGTGGAGCGGAGAGCTGCTGCTGTTCCGCACCGTGATCGGAATCGTCTGCGTGGTTCCCGGCGCCACTTGCATCTCGATCTTCGCCGGGGCGACATCGAGGGAGAGATCCGCCGGAGCCGGATAGGTCGTCCCGAGGACGATGAGGGCGGTGGCCGCGAGGGCCCGGATAGACCGTTTCATTCCACCCGTCATATTCGGCTCGACGTCTCTCTCCTATTAGGTTGCCTGAATCCGCCGCTTAGTTGGCGACGAACTGGAGCGTCATGATGTTGGTGATGTTGTTACCCGACGCCGCGCTGCTCGCGATGTTGAGCTGCAGGTCCTCGCCACCGAGCACGGCCGTACCGGCCGCCGTCGTGTAGCTGAGGAACTGCTGGCCCGTGCCCGCGGTCGAGGTCGCGTACTCACCGGTCGCCGGTGCCGTCGCGTAGGTCGCCGCACCGCCGCCCGCGTTTACGATCGTACCGGCGTTGGTGATGGCAGCGCCGCCCGCGGCACAGCTACCGCCGTACGCGGTCGGAGCGGTCGTCCACTGCGAGGTGGTGATCGTCGCGCCCGGGGTGATCGGGAACGTCTTCGACGCGTTGTTCGGGAAGGCGCAGAGGTTGGTGCCGGTCGGCATCGCCGTATCGAGGTACTGATACACCGAGAAGCCGGCGGTGTCGTTGGTCTGGACTGAGACGCCGACCGCGTTCTGGTAGTCGCAGCCCTGCGTGCCGCTGAACGACGGGGTGATCGTGCCGAAGGCGATGTTCAGATCGGCGGTCTGCGCCGGCGCCGCCGTGCAGCTGCCCGAGCCGTTCGAACCGACTGCGGCGGTCGCGCCGCCGTAGGCGAAGGCCGAGGTGTAGTTGGTGTGGATCACGGCGTTGAGGGCGACCGCGACGTTCCACTGCAGTTTGACGGAACCATAGCCGCTGACGGTGCCGGCTGCAAGCGCTTGGCTACCCATTGCCGCCGCGCCCACGAGAGCAACCGCTAAAGTTAGAGCTCGCTTCACTCGAGGAATCCTTTCTCGTTGCAAATGCTTAAGAGGGCTGGCAATGTACCGAGCCTCCGTGACACGCACTCCTCGCGTGTCCACATAGTCATCTTCGGCAGCGACCGAGCATGCCCTCACGTGTTTGGTCGTTTTCCGGCGATTCTTAACTACCGGTTTACTCGCGCCTCACGGTCCGATGACAAATGGGATGCGTTGGCCCGTCCGCGTGAGGACGAGCCCGTGGTACGGCAGCGGGTGGGTTGCGTGGAACGAGAAGGTGATGATGCCGCGGTGCGGCGTGGGCAGCGTGAAGTGTTGCCCGTCCTCGAGCACGACCTCTTCCCCGCCGCGCACGTCGGCTACCACGCGCGCGACCACGTGAATGAGCTGCCCGGGACGCGGCTTGGCGGGCGTACCGCGCGCATAGATGAGCGGCACGCTGTTATTCACGGTCAGCGTCGTGTCGGTGCTGCCGCTCTTCGGGCCCTCCACGTCCACGTGCACCGGGTAATCGCCGTTGGCGACCGTGGGTGAGACGACGATTCGGGCGATCCACGCCCGCGCCGCCTTGTCGTAGCGCAGGGGAATCGTCCCGAACAGATCAGCCTGGGCCGTGACCGATTTCGGGTGCGCCTCGCTGGTCGTCACGATGAGGGTGGCAATCGAGTTCGGCGGTACCTTTTCGGGGCGGAAGTTCGCGCTCACCGCCGCGCTCGCGCCGCCGCCGAAGGACATGATGACCTGCTTGGCCTGCGGTCCGATCTTGAAGGTGACGCCTTGGACCGCTTCTTCGCCGGTGACATCGACGGGGCCGTCCGGCGCATCGATGATGCCCTGGCCGTCGGGGAGCGTGTCCTCGTCGAGCGTGAGCGTGTAGCTCCCCGGCGGCAGGTTGTCGATGATGAAGTGACCGTCGGCACCGGTGATCGAGGCGTGCTCGCCGGGATGGGCGACGACGTAGACGTTCGGCGCACCGATCAGATCGCCGAAGCCGCTATTCGCGGTAAAGAGCACGACGCCCGAAATCGAGCCGAGCCCGGTCAGCGTCCAGTCGAGCTTGGTCACCGAGCCGACGTTGACGTTCACCGCTTTCGAGCTCGGTCCGAGGACCGACAGGGTGGCGGGCAGCGTATCGGTCGAGACCTTCACCGTGTGCTTGCCCGCGCTCAAATGCCCGATCTGGTAGACGCCGTCGTTTCCGCTGTAGCCCTGCTCGGTGCCGTCGACCACGATCAGGACGCCCGGCACCGGCTGGATCGAGCCGTTGATGCGCTGCACCACGCGCCCGCCGACCGCGGCGAACTGCCCGGCCGAGAAGTCGACGGTTGCGATCTGGCCGCCCTGCACCTCGATGCTCTGCGAGCTCGAGTCGGCGACGACGCCCGCCGGCAGGGTGCCGGGCGCGATCGAGACGATGTGCGGCCCCGGCCGCACGAAGCGGAACTCGTAGGAGCCCGCGGCGTCGGTGCGCTGCGTCTGGCCGCCGTCGAGCGTGACGAGCACGTTCGGGAAGCCGCGCTGCCCGGTCAACCCGTACGACGTGGACCCGGTCTGGAGGAAGACGTGGCCGTCGATCACGGCGGGTAGGTTGGGATTCGGACGTCCCGTATAGCGCGAGGCGGTGCCGATCGCGAGCGGTCCGACGATATCGAAATTGAGGTAGGAACTGCTCCCGCCGAACCCGCCGCTCTGACGCGTGCGCCCGTAGGTGGCGCGCAACGCGACGACCGGCGAGAGCCGCCGCAGCACGCCGTAGGTGGTGGTGAACTGGTCGGTCGCGCTGTAGCCGCTGCCCGTCACCGTACTGTGCGTGCTCGCGGCCGTGAACGAGAGCTCCGTCTTGTAGCCGAACTGGCGCGTGTACTCGGCCTGCACGCTACGAATCGAGCCGCTCGCGCCGATGCCGCTCGCGTTGAGCTCGCTGATCTCGCCGCTTGCGTAGCCGCCGAAGAGCTGACGCGAGACGTCGAACGCGATCTGTCGCTGCGCCGAGGTCCCGGCCTGTGCATCGCTCACCACGCTGCTCTGCAAGCTCTCCTGAAGATTCGCCCCGCCGAACTGCTCGCTGAGCTGTAGCCCCGCATCGCGTTCGCGCGAGGTATCGCCGCCGGACTCGGTGGTGGCGTAGTTGAGCAGCCACTGCGTGTTGATCCGGCTCCCGAGCGGCAGATTATAGTTGAGCGCCTCGTGCGAGGAGCGTGACGCGACCCCGCTCACGATCGAACGCAAGCTCGCGTAGTTGAGCGTGAGGATGCCGTGGAAGAGCGTGTTCCGACGCGTCACCTGAAGCTGCGACTGTGCGTACTGCACCTGCCCGAGCGCGACGTAGGCATCCGGAATGTGCACGTAGCTCAGGTCGGTCGACGAGGCGGCGCCATTGAAGTTCAGATTGCTACCGTAGGCGAAGCGCAGGCCGTCGGGCACGTTCGGGATCCCGTGCGCCTTCGATGCGGCGGCCTCGAAACGCGTCGACGAGGACGGCCCGAAATGACTGACCGCGAGATCGAGCGTCACCGCGCTCCCGTGCGACTGCTCGCCGAACGCGTCGTAGAGCGTCTGCGAGAAGAGCGTGCCGTTGCGCGAGGTGCTCGAGTGGCGCAGCGCGCCGACGCGGAAGCCCTCCCCGTTCGCGCCGATCGTGTGGGCGCCGATCAGATCCCATTCCTGCGTGCCGAGCGGGACCCCGAAGGTGATGCCCTGATTGAAGGAGCCGTTCGAGAGCTGCGTGTCGGCGGGGCCGCTGATCGTACCGTAATCGAGCAGATACTTCGGCGTACTGTAATTCACGTTGATCTGCGCGGCGTTGTAGACCCCGTTGAACGATCCGAGCGCCTGCGTGATCGCGAGCGAGGATTCGTCGGTACGGCGCGAGACCGAGAAGCTCATCGCGACCCCGACCTGACTCTGCGCGGTGCTCTGGGTGGTCGCCTGCCCGCTGCTCTGCGAGCGGTGCGAGCCGAGATCGAGCGAGCCGTTCCCGGAAAAGATGATCGGCCCCGAGCCGAAGAGGCGATGCGCGTGTGAGGGACACGGCGGCAGCTTCGCGTCGGCGGGCGAGGCGGTCGCGACCGGCCTCGGGGTTGGGCTCGGGGTGGGACTCGGCGTCGGGGTGACGAGGGTCTGGGTCGGCGCGAAGACCGGGTAGGAGTTCAGCTCCTTCGCGGGCGCGCCGGACGGGCGCGGCGGAACGGGCGTGGGAGTGACCTGCGTTACCGGTTGCTCGCCGCCGCCGGGAACGCACGGGTCGGCCAACGCGACGAGCCCCGCGTTCCCGCTGAGCAGCATCGTGGAGCCAAACAGGCCAATGATCATGAGGAGCAGGCCAATGACCTGCAATGGCCGACCCATCGCATACAAGGGTTCGGCGCCTACGCCGAACATTTACACATCAGGGCCGCTAATTGATTGCAATCTTTTGGTTATCGGGCCGATACTAAACCCATATAGGCGTCGGTGTCTTCCGGGGACGTCGGCGGCTGTATTCATACCACGGATGGGAGAATACAGACGGAACATGGATGTGCTTGAGATAGCACGTCGAGGAAGGAAGCCTCAGACAGAGCAGTCACGGATGACGCGCTCTGTTTCTTCACGTTCCGCCTCCGAGGGCATCGCCTGATGCGTATCGGGTATAGCGATGCCTTCGGTGTCGTAGACTACAACCTCAACGCGCAGCAGCAGAAGCTACGCACCGCGGTGACGCAGCTCTCGTCGGGACTGCGGATCAACTCCGCCGCGGACGATCCGAGCGGTCTCGCGATCGCCGAATCGCTGCGATCGGTCAGCAACGGTTTGCAGCAGGGTGTCACCAACATCCAGACCGCAAACAACGCGCTCACCGTCGCCGACGGCGCGCTCGCGACGATCACGTTGATCCTGCAGCGCATGCGCTCGCTGACGGTCGAGGCACGCTCGGGGCTCAACTCGACGACGAATATCGCAGACATCCAAGCCGAGCTCGATCAGCTCGGCCTGGAGATCAACCGTATCTCGAGCAATACGAATTTCAACGGGCTGCACTTGCTCGACGGCAGCCTCTCGAACACGCAGCAGCAGGCGCCGTATTTCATCTTCGAGCAGAATCCGACGGTCGGCGGAACGACGCAGACGCTGATCGATCCGCTGCTTGCCGACGGCACCGGCGTATCGAACGCGCCTGCCGAGCAGCAAGCGCAGATGAGCTTCACCATCGACTCGTACGACCCGACGACGAATCTCATTCAAACGACGGTGACGGTGTCGAGTCCCGATCCTTCGTTCGGACCTACGCAAGTCAATGTTTTTCACGTCACGCCCGGGACGAATTATTTCCAAGAGCTGGGCGCGCCGCCGCCGGGCGGCAATTACCAAGTATTCAACGCAGCAAATCAGCAGGTGTTTCAGTTCACGTGGAACGCGCCCATCACGGTCAACGATGTCGGCAAAGCGGCCTACCTCGTAACGGAGCCGACCCAGTACGCGAGCGGCGGCCAACCGCTGACGGTGAACACGGGATCGAGTGAGGGCAGCGTGATCAGCGTCTCGATCAATGCCACGAACACCGCCGCGCTCGGGATCAACGAGATCGTCGTCGGCGACGATCTTCAGAGTTACGCCGCGCAAACGCGCCTCGACAACGCGCTGAACACGGTCACCGCGCAGCGCGCGCAACTCGGCGCCCAGATCGTCTCACTGAACGCGGCTGCGGAAGACGCGTCGATCCAGACCGTCAACCAGATCGCAAGCGAAAGCTCGATTCGCGATCTCAACATCGCGGCCGCCACGACCAACTTCACGAAGGAGCAGATCCTCGTCAGCGTCGGCACGACGGTGCTCTCGCAGATGGAAGTGAGCACTCAGCAGCTCACCTCGCTTCTCGTCAACGCCCTCTAGCGCCACGCGCCCGCAGGGTTGACGCCCCCGCCTATACTTGAAGAGGATACCTCGCTAGGTGAGGCGTCCACGCGATACACAAGCCGCTGCCCCGAAACGTCGAGAGACGCCAAGTGAGGTAGAACAGACTGCGCCGAGCTAAGGCGATGTCTAACGCGGCTGAGGGCGTCCTTCGACAGGCTCAGGATGACAACGTGAGCCGCGGGTCACGGAGCTCTCTACGATGCGTGGTGCCAAAGCTCGGACGATGGGGTTAGGACGACCGATTTCGGTCCTCTTCTCTTTCGCGCCGACTGCCTGCGAGGCGGACGGCGTTTTTCGTGTTCGGCGCGGAGAGGAGGTGGTGCAGCGTGGCGTTTACCGACGGATTCATCTCGGAGCTGGTCGGCCGCAAGGCGACCGTGGACGATCTCCCGATCGGCAAGGTGAGCGATTTTCTCGTCAACAAGCCCGACGACGTTTTTCCGAAGATCGACGGGCTGATCATCAGGACCGCCCAGGGCCCGCGCTTCGCGCCCATCGAGACCGTGGCCGAGTTCGATCCGCACGGCGCGATCGCGTTGACGACCACACCGAAGGAGCCCGCGCCGCCCGAACAAGAGGCGCTCTTTCTGATCGCCGACCTGCTCGATAAGCAGATCGTCGACGTCGACGGCCGCAAAGTCGTGCGCATCAACGACCTGGAGATCGCGCGCGCGGGCAACACGTTGCGCGTGGTGGCGGCCGATGTCGGCGTCGCCGGGCTACTGCGTCGTTTGGGGCTCAAATCGTTCGGCAAACGCTTCACGCCCGGCATCTATCGCGCGATTCCGCGCTCGATGATCGCGTGGGACTCGGTGGCGCCCATCCGCGAAAACAATCCGGCCCAGGTGAGCCTCTCGGTCAAGGAGAGCAAACTCGCGCGGCTGCACCCTTCGGAACTGGCCGAGATCATCGGCGACCTCTCGTCGCGCGAGGCGGCGGCGGTGGTGCGGCAGCTCGACGACGAGACCGCCGCCGACGCATTCGAACATCTCGACGCCGACACGCAGCGTTCGCTGATCGAAGATATCGGCACCGAGCGCGCCGCGGACATCATCGAGGAGATGGACGCCGACGATGCGGCCGACCTGCTCGCCGAGCTCGACGAGGAGCAGCAGCAAGAGCTGCTCGCCGAGATGAACGAGTACACGGCGAGCGAGCTACGTGCGCTCGTGCAGTATGCGGAAGACAGCGCGGGCGGCCTGATGACGACCGACTATACCTGGATCTACCCGCATCGCACCGCCGAAGCGACGATTCGCAAGATTCGCGAGATCGCGCCGACCAGCGAGTTCATCTACTACCTCTACGTGGTCGACCGCGAGGATCTGCTGCTCGGGGTGCTCAGCCTGCGCACCCTGCTGCTCGCCGATCCCGAAGCGACGATCGAGTCGATCATGGCGACCGAGATCGTCTCGATCCGTCCCGACGCATCGTCGGAAGAGGTCGCGGCGACGATCGCGCGTTACGACATGCTCGCGATTCCCGTCGTCGACGAGAGCGGAAAGATGCTCGGCATCGTGACCGTCGACGACGCCATCGATGCGATCATGCCCGCCGACGTTGCAAAGCGGCTTCCGAAGATCACCCGCCACGTCACACGCGCGCGCGAGGAGCGCTAGCACGCGATGAACTCACCGGCCAAACCAAACATTTCTCCGCGCTGGCGCATGGCGCTTCGATCGGTGCTGATGTTCCTATCCATCATCGGACCGGGAATCATCACGGCGAATGCGGACAACGATGTCGGCGGCATCACCACTTACTCCCTCGCGGGCGCGCAGTTCGGGTACACGCTGCTTTGGTTACTGATTCCGGTCACCGCCGCGCTTATCGTAACGCAAGAAATGTGTGCCCGCATGGGCGCGATCACCGGCAAAGGTCTCGCCGATCTCATCCGCGAGAACTTCGGCGTCAAGGTCACTTTTTGGGTGCTACTGCTCTTCGTACTCGGCGATCTCGGCAACACCGCCGCGGAGTTCGCGGGCATCGCATCCGCTTCGCCGATCCTCCAGACGTACGTTCCGTTGCTTTCGAAGTATGTTCTGGTACCGGTGGCGGCACTGTTCGTCTTTCTCACCGTCACTCGCGGAAACTACAAGATCGTGGAACGCGTCTTTTTCGCGTTCTGCATCGTGTACCTCGCGTATGTCGTCAGCGGCATCCTCGTGCATCCGGACTGGCACCAAGTCGCATCGCAGACGTTTTTTCCGCATTTCACCCCGAACAGCGCCTATCTCTTGATGGCGATCGGCGTGATCGGAACCACGATCTCGCCCTGGATGCAATTCTACATTCAGTCGGCCGTCGTCGACAAAGGTGTCACGAAGAACGACTATCACTACAGCCGGATCGATGTCGTCGTCGGCTCGGTCATCACCGACGTCATCGCCTTCTTCATCATCGTCTCCAGCGCGGCTACGATCTACGTTCACAATCTTCACGCGGCCCATCCGCTGCAAATCAACGATGCGGGCGACGTCGCGGCCGCGCTCGCTCCGCTGGCCGGAAAGTTTGCGTCTCTGCTCTTCGCGATCGGGTTGCTCAATGCCGCGATCTTCACCGCGTCGATTCTCCCGCTCTCCACGGCATACTACGTATGCGAGGCCTTCGGCTTCGAACGCGGCGTAGACAACTCGTTCACGGAAGCCCCGATCTTTTACGGGCTCTATCTCGCGCTCATCGTGATCGGCGGGGGCGTCGTGCTGATCCCACACTCGCCGCTACTCGCAATTATCTTCTACTCGCAGGTGCTCAACGGCGTCTTGCTCCCGATCGTGCTCGTGCTCATGCTCCTCTTGATCAACAACAAACGCATCATGGGAACGTGGACCAACGGGATCGTCTTCAATTCGATCGCGTGGGCGACCGTCATCATCGTCGGCGTTCTGACCATCGTCTCGACGATCCAGCAGTTTTTCCCCGGCGTCGGTACGTAACCGATTTATTCCGCGGCTTCTCGGCGGCTGACGGGGCGTCTGCGCAGTTCGCGACGCGCGAGCTCCGCGTCGGCGAAGCACCAGCGATTGCGCCCTTCGCGCTTGGCGCGGTAGAGCGCGCGATCCGCGGCCTCCATCAAGCCCTCGATCGTCTGCGCATCCGACGGATAGAGCGCGATTCCCGCGCTGAGCTGTACCGCGTGCGCGACACCCTCGATGACCACCGGCTCCTGCATCGCGACGTTGAGCTTACGCGCGAGATCCGCCGCGTCGCTCGGCCCGTCGACGATGGGCTGCAAGATCACGAACTCGTCGCCGCCGAAACGCGAGACGGTATCGCTCTCGCGCGTCGTCGCACGCAGACGCTGCGCGACCCGGCGCAGCGTCTCGTCACCGACCGCGTGGCCGTATTTATCGTTGATGTGCTTGAACTTATCGATGTCGAGGTACATCACCGCGAAGCCGCGTTCGTAACGGCGCGCCGTCGCGAGCGTGTTCTCGATACGGTCGCTGAAAAGCAGGCGGTTAGGCAGGCCGGTCAGCGCGTCGTTGAACGCCATCTGTTCGATGCGCTCGCTCTGCGACGCGCGCTCGATCGCCGAAGCGGCGAAGAGCCCCATCAACTGCAGCATATCGCGTTCGCTCGAATCCAACTCGTCGTGGTGCGGCGAGCGACTCGCGAAGACGAGCGCTCCGTAGCGTTCGCCTCCCACGTCGACCGCCACGATGAAGTACGAGCGCCACGGACCGATCGCCCGCGCCGAGTCGCCGCGCCACTCCGGCCGATCGGCATCGGCGATGAAGAGCTGATCCTTCCCCGGTTCGAGTACGAAACGCGCGAACGTCGCTTCGATGGGATACGTCGAGTCCTTGCGCAGCACGCCGGAGCCGACCGTATTACGCACGACGAGCCGATCGCTCGCGAAGTGGACGATATAGCCTTCGTCCCACCCGAAGAGCTCGACGCCGAGCGCGAGCGTCGCGTCGATCTGCGCATCGAGCGACTCGCCGCGCGAGGCGGCGACCATGTAGAGGCGGCGAATCTGCTCGCTGCGTGTCGCGATCTTGCGCTCGGCGTTCTTCTGCGCGCTCGCATTCTTGAAGATCGCGTAGGCGCCGCGCACCGAATCGCCCGCGCGCAACGGCACGAGTTTGAGCTGCACGTCGATCCGATTGCCGAGACGATCGAGCAGCAGGCTGTCGTGCTCCACGGCCTCGCCGCGCATGGCCGAGCGCAGCAACTCGTCCGCATCGGCGCGGTGCTCGGGCGCGATCAGTTCCGTCCAGGACTTTCCGACCAGCTGCTCGCCGTAAAAGCCGGTCTCGCTTTCGAGCCCGACGTTGACACGCGACATCGTCCCGTCGGCCTTGAGTTCCATGATGCCGTCGGGATGGTACTCGAAGAGCGAGCGGAAGCGTTCCTGATTGAGCGAGAGCGACGACTCGGCCGAACGCAGCGCGACGATATCGCGCGCCTGAGCGAAGACGCCGACCAGCCGGTCGCCGATGCGCGCGGGGAAGACGTAACACTCGACCGGTACGATCGAGCCGTCCTTATGGCGGACGCTCGTGTCGAAGTGATCGGTCGCACCCGCGAGGGCGGATTGAAAGGCAAGCTCGACGAGTTCGCGGTCGCGCGGAGCCACGTGGAGCCGATACGAAGAGCCGAGCATCTCGCCGATCTCGTAGCCGGTCAGGTGGCGAGCGGCGTCGTTGGCGCCGATGACGGTGCCGCTGCGATCGTAGAGTACGACCGCATCCGGGGTGTCTTCGTAGAGCGAGGTCAGGGCCTCGCAGCGTTCGTTAGCGTCCATCGGCGTCCAAGTAACGAGGGACTCCTTCGCCGAAGCTGGCGAGCATGACTTCCGACCGGCTCGTCGAGTTCGCCGAGGGCCTCGCGCGCGTCGCCGCATCCGGCGGCGGCACGACGGCCCTCGCCGCGTTTCTCGCCGAGCAGACGGGCGCGGGCGTGCTCATCGAAGATGCGCAATGGCGCCACCTGGCGAGCGCCGGCACGCGCTCGCTGCCCGCCACCGCGCGCGGCGCAGCCGACCCGACGCTGCGTACGCTGCCGATCGGCCCCGCCGACGCACCGCTCGGCCGCCTCTCGGTCGTCGCTCCGGCCAAGCAGCTCGATGGCCTGGCGGCAGCCGCGCGTCTTGCGGCGGCAACGATCTCGGTCGAACTCGCCCGCGAGAGCGGCGGAGGACGCGCGCGGCGACAGTCGTTCTGGGAGAGCGTGCTCGACGCCGCCTATCACGATCTCACCGCCGCCCGCGACGATGCGGCGGTGCGCGGCATCGCGCTTGCGACGCAGTACTGCTGCGCGGTGGTCGAGGCAGAAGCAAGCGACGGCGAGGGTGCGGCGAGCGACCTGCGCGCGCTCGTCGGCGAAGCGTTCCGCGCGGGCGATGCCGAGGTCGGCACCGTGGAACGCGGCGCGACGCTCGTCGCGATCCTCCCGGCCGAGCGCGAGGTCGACGCCGCGCGCGCGCGCACCGCGGCAGCGCTGCTGCCGAAGAGCGCGGCCAAGCGGCGAGCCGGACTGCGCGTCACCGGCGGCATCGCGGGCCCCGCCCCGCTGCTCGACCTGCACCGACTGCTCGCGGAGGCTGAAGCGGCGCTCGCGATCGTGCGGCGCACGCGCGGCAGCGGCTCCGTCTGCAGCATCGACGAACTCGGCGCCTATCCGCTGCTCTACCGCGGCGCGAGCGTCGAGGAGCTGCGCGCCTTCTCCGCGCTCGTGCTCGCTCCGCTACGGGCGTACGACGAGAAGCATCAGACCGAACTCGAACGCACGCTGCGCCTCTACTTTGCAAACGGACAGAACGTGAAGACCGCCGCGGCGGAGCTGAACGTCCACCGTCACACCGTTTTTTACCGGCTTCGCCAGATCGGCGAGATCGCCGGACGCTCGCTCGAAAGCGAACACGACCAACTCACTCTCCGACTAGCGATGGCGATCGATGCACTCCACACCTAAACCCCCGGCGACCCCGACCAGGCGCGACGCAATCAAACTCGCCAAGGAGCGCAACGTGCGCTTCGTGCGGCTCGTCTTCGCCGATATCTTCGGCGTGAGCAAGAACGTCTCGATCCCGGTCGCCGAACTCGAGGCCGCGTTCGACGGGCGCATCACCTTCGACGGCGGATCGATCGACGGGTTCGTGCGCGGCGAAGAGCTCGACATGGTGCTGCGCCCCGATCCCGCGACCTTCGCGCTCTATCCGTGGTCGACGCCGGAGAGCGGCGAGGCCCGACTCATCTGCGACATCGCAATGTCGGACGGCTCGCCGTTCGAAGGGTGCCCACGCACCACCCTGCGCCGCGCGACCGAAGCGGCGTCGCGCGCGTTGCCGGATCTGCAGATCGCAATCGAAGCCGAGTTCTACCTCTTCGAACGCGACGCGACCGAGTTCGGATCCACGCGCACCTCCGACGTGGGCTCGTACTTCGACTTCTCGGCAAACGATCGCGGCGAGGACGCACGTAACGCGATCGTCGCGGCGCTCGGCGCGATGGGTATTCGCGTCGCGTCCGCGCATCACGAGCACGGCGCGGGCCAGCACGAGATCGACTTCGCCGCCTGCGATCCGCTCGCCGCGGCCGATAACATCCTTACGCTGCGCACGGTGGCCAAGCATCTCGCGGCGGGCTGCGGGCTCGATGCGACCTTCATGCCCAAGCCGCTCGCGGATCGCGCCGGCAGCGGCATGCACGTCGCGTTCATGCTCGGGGAAGCAACCGACGAACAGACGATGCTCTACACGATCGGCGGCCTCTTGCAGCACGCGCCCGCGACGACCGCGATCTGCAACTCGACCGTCAATTCGTACAAGCGCCTCGTCGCCGCGTGGGATGCGCCGATCTACACCGTGTGGTCGGAGCGTAGCGCGAACGCCCTCGTGCGAGTGCCCCCCGCACAGCGTCCGCGCCACATCGAGATGCGCAGCCCCGATCCCGCCTGCAATCCGTATCTCGCGCTCGCCGTCCTGCTCGGCGCGGCGGCCGACGGCGTGGAGCGCGCGACCCTGCCGAGTTCGGCGCTCGCAGGCAGCAGCTACGATTTGAGCGAGCGCGAGCGCCGCGAAGCGGGCATCACCGTGCTGCCGAAATCGCTGCGGCAGGCGATCGTCGAACTCGACGGCGACGCCGTCGTGCGCGCCGCGCTCGGCGATCATCTCTACCATGCATTCCGCGACGCAAAGCTCGCGGAGTACGAATCGTACCGACGCGCGGTGCATCCCTGGGAACATCGCGCCTATCTTCGTCTCTACTGAAGCGCGAAGAGCGAGCTCGACGGTCCGAGCGCATCGAGGAGCTCGCTCACCAAAAACGGCTGACGCAGCGTTGCATCCCACCCCGGCACCGGCTCCGCGGTGAGCCCGACGAACCGCACGTGCCGCACGCCCTTCAACGCCGCGCGCACCTCGTCGCAGCCGGCAAGCGCGGCATCGACGACGAGCGCGTCGCCGTCGCGCGCCGTCGCCGCCGCCTCGTCGAGCGCGGCGACCTCGCGCACGCGCAGTCCGCGCGCGCGCAGTTCGAAGGCTGCAAAGCGCGAGAGCGCCTGATCCGCCATCAAGAGCAGGATTCGCCCTTGACGGACGGCGCCGAGCGCGTCGTACGACGGGAGCACGACGGTAAACGCACTGCCCGCTCCGAGCGCGCTCTCGACCTCGATACGCCCGCCGTGACGCTCGACGATCATCTTCACGATGAAGAGTCCGATCCCGGTGCCCGCGATCTTCGCCTTGCGAGCATTCGAGCCGCGCGCGAAACGCTCGAAGAGCCGCTCGGTCTCCTCGGGCGGAATACCGATACCTCGGTCGCGCACGGTCAGGCGAATCGTTCCGTCGCCTTCGGCGAAGGCGATCTCGATCGGCTCGCCGCCCGGCGAATACTTGATCGCATTGCGCAACAGGTTGTCGAGCACTTGCACCAAGCGTTCGCGATCGCCGCGAACCGCGGCGCCCGCCGCGGGCGCATCGACCCGAATCTCCCGCTCCGTACCGTGCAGATCGACGACCTTGCGCACCACGTCGACGAGATCGACGCGATCGTCCGCGATCTCGAGATCCCCGTGCTCCACGCGCGAGAGCGCGAGCACGTCGTTCGCGAGCGTCGCGAGGCGCTGCGCGTTGGTACGGATCGTCCGCGCGGCATCGATCGCCGCGTCGCCGTCGAGTAAGCCCTCTTCGAGCAGCTCGGAGAAGCCGACGATCGAGGTGAGCGGGCCCTTGATGTCGTGCGCGAGGACCGCGATCAGATCGTTCTTGAGCTGATGCAGATGCACGACCGCGGCGCGCTGGCGTTCGAGTTCGTCGATCGACGCGGCGAGACGCTCCCGAAGCTCCTCGCGTTCGATCGCATAGCGCAGCGAACGCCGTAGATTCGCTTCGGTAACCTCGCCTTTGCGCAGATACTCCTGCGCTCCGGCGCGCACGGCGCCCGCCATCGCACGTTCGTCTTCGCTCCCGCTCAGGATCACGATCGGCAGCAGCGGAGCCGCCTCGCGCAGGCGTGCCAGAGCATCGAGACTCGCCGCGTCGGGCAACGTCATGTCGAGCAGCGCCGCATCGAAGCATCGCGCGACGACGGCGTCGATCGCGGCGGCCAGCGTCTCGACGTGCGTCACCTCGAAGGCGTCGCCGAGCATTCGGCCGGTCAGCGCGGCATCGGCGGGATTATCTTCGACGAGCAGTACCTTCACGGCACCGCGATCAGGCTGCACCGCTTCGTTCCTCCGCAGACGAGAGCGTAAAATAGACGGTCGTTCCGCGTCCTGGTTCGGATTCGAGCCGAATACGGCCTCCGTGTCGTTCGATCACACGTTTGCAGATCGCAAGTCCGATGCCGTTGCCCGCATACTCCCCTCGCGAGTGCAGGCGCGAAAAGATGCCGAAGACCGCATCGTGATGCTCCGGTGCGATGCCGATGCCGTCGTCACGCACGCCGATCGTCACGATTCCGTCCGAGCCGCTCGATGCGAGGATCTCGATGCGAGGATGCTCGCCGCGATGGTACTTCAGCGCGTTCCCGATCAGATTCTGAAAGACTTGTTCGAGTTGACGTTCGTCGCCGAGCACCGTGGGAAGCGAGTCCGACGAGATCACCGCGCCGCGCTCGTCGAGCGAGACGCGCAGCGCCGCACGCGTGCGATCGAGGACGCGCTGCAGCGGGACCGGCTCCAGCGGCGCTCCTTGCGTCGTCACCCGCGAGTATTCGAGGACATCGGCGATCAACGCGCGCATGCGCGTCGCACCGTCGACGATATAGTGCAGAAACTCGTCGGCCTCTGCGTCGAGCCGCCCGAGGTAACGCTGCTGCAACAGTCCGGCGAAGCTCGCGACCGTGCGTAGCGGCTCCTGGAGATCGTGCGAAGCGACGTACGCGAACTCCTCGAGCGCGCGATTGCTCTGCTCGAGCGCATCGTTGCGCTCGGCGATCTCGGTGCGCAACGCGCGCTCTTGCTCGGCGCGTCGCGACTCCGCCCGCAGCGCGAGCGAGCCGAAGAGCGCGGTGAGGAGCACGATGCCGCCGATCGTGCCGCCGATGACCGCGGTCGTGAAGCGGCGCTCGCGTCGGTTCACCCGATCGAGCGTGCGCCCGACGGCGGCCGCCCGGGCCCGCATCGCATCGACCTGTGCTTTGCCGCGCAGCTCGAGCGCGAGTGTGACGCCCCGCCCCCGGGACGCGAGCAACGGCGCGAGCGTGTCTCGCTCCCAACGCGCGTGCAGCGCGTCGAAGCCGGCCAGTTCCGCGCGGGTCTGCGCGTACATCGGCGCCCGCAGATCGCGCAGAAGCCGTGCGTAGCGCTGCGGATAGTCACGTTGCGCGGCGTCGTAGGGTGCGAGGAAGAGGCGATTGCGCGTAGCGAGATACCCGCGCACGCCGGTCTCCTCGTCGAGGACGTTGTTGAGCAGAACCGCGAGCTCTTCGCGGGCAGCGCTTCCCGCGAGCACCATCGCGCGGTTGGAATCGATCGCGGCGTAGGCCGCGACGCCGATCGCGATCGTCAACGCCATGAGCGCGAGCATGAAGACGGCGCCGCGCGACCCCGCACGCGTACGCGACATCGTCAGCCGCGCGCCTCGCGGCGCAGGATCTGCCATGCGGCGGCCACGTCGGCCTCGGTCGTACGCGCGTTGCCGATCGCCAGGCGCAGCACGTAGCGTCCGTCGATCTTGGTGTGCGAGACGAACATCTCCCCGGTCGCGTTGACGCGCTCGAGCAGGGCGGCGTTGATCCGTTCGAGCTCGGACTCGTCGTCGATCCCGTGCGGACGGAGCCGGAAGCAGACGACCGAGAGCGGATGCGGCGCGCAGATCTCCCAGCCGTCCTCGGCGCCCACCCACCGCGCGAAGCGCTGGGCGAGCGCGATGTGCTCGCGCAGGCGATCGCGCATCTGCTCGACGCCGAGGTGCCGCAGCACGAACCAGAGTTTGAGCGCGCGAAACCTGCGGCCCAACTGCAATCCGTAATCCATGTAGTTGCGCACGTCGCCGTCGGTCGTGGTGAGATACTCGGGCACCAGACTGAACGCGCGGCGTACCGTCGCTTCGTCGCGTAGAAAGAGCACCGAGCAATCCATCGGGATGAACAGCCACTTGTGCGGATTGACCACGAGCGAATCGGCCGCATCGACGCCGTCCATGAGCCCCCGCTGCTCGGGCAGCATCGCCGCTACGCCCGCATAGGCGGCGTCGACGTGCAGCCACACGCCGCGCTCGCGCGCGACCTCGGCGATGCGCGCGACCGGATCGACCGCGGTGGTCGAGGTCGTACCGACGGTCGCGACGATTGCGAGCGGTCGCATCCCGGCGGCGACATCTTCATCGATCGCACGCGCGAGGGCGGCGGGATCCATGCGGTACTGCGCGTCACACGGCACCTTTACCACGTTGCGATGCCCGATGCCGAGGGCGATCGCGGCCTTCTCGATGTGCGAATGCGTGTGCTCGGTCGCGTAGACGCGCAGCACCGGGAGCGCACGCCCGGTCATGCCCTCCTCGCGGATCGCGAGACCGAGCGATTCACGAGCGGCGGCGAGCGCGGTGAAACCGGCAATCGATGCCGTATCGTAGATGATCCCGGTCCAGCTCTCCGGCACCCCGAGCAGGCGTCCGAGCCAGCGCATCACGACCGACTCGAGCTCGGCCGCGGCGGGCGAGGTGCGCCACAGCATCACCTTCACGTCGAGCGTCGCCGCCAGGGCCTCGGCGGCGATCGCCGCGGGCACCGAGCTGGTCGCGAAGTAGGCGAAAAACCGCGGGTGATTCCAATGCGTGATCCCGGGCACGATCACATCCTCGAAATCGCGCATGATCGCCTCGAACGGCTCGCCCTGCTCGGGCGGGGCATCGGGCAGTCGCGCCGCGATCTCGCCGGGGCGGGCGGCGGGCAGCACCCGATAGCGTTCGGGGTGCTTCAGGTAGGCCTCGATCCAGCGGGCAACCCGCGCAAAGTCGTCTTCGAACGTCTCGAGCTGTTCCACAATACGGGGGTTGGCGCCGTCTCGCGAAGAATCTTTTCGCATTCCCGCGCGCACCAGGAGAGCCCTAGAAGCCATGCGATATCGTACCTATCCGAACAGCGACGTCACCGTCTCCGAGGTCGGCTTCGGCATGTGGACCACCTCGACCGGATGGTGGGGCGAGATGACCGACGACGATGCGGTGAAGATGCTGCACGAGGCCTACGATCTCGGCGTCACCTTCTACGACGCGGCCGACACCTACGGCAACGGGCGCAGCGAGGAGCAGTTGCGCAAAGCGTTCGGCGATCGCCGCGACAAGGTCGTGCTCGCGACCAAGTTCGGGTACGATTTTTACACGCACGGCGGTGAACGGCGCGGGCAAATGGAGTTGCCGCAGGACGTCTCGCCCGCGTTCATTCGCAAAGCGCTCGACGAGTCGCTGCGCCGCATGGGCACCGACTACGTCGACATCTACCAGCTCCACAACGCGAAGATGCATCACGTGCACGACGAGCAGATGTGGGAGACCCTCGAAGCGCTCAAGCGCGAAGGGAAGATCCGCATGTACGGCGTCGCGCTCGGACCGGCGATCGGATTTTTGTACGAAGGCGTCGACGCGGTGAAGCTGCACAACGTGAGCTCGCTGCAGATCATCTGGAGCCTGCTCGAGCAGTTTCCCGGCAACGAACAGATCAAAGCCGCCTACGACTCCGGCGCCGACACGGGCTACATGATCCGCGTTCCGCACGCGAGCGGGATGCTCGAAGGGCACTACACCGAGGACACCGTCTTCCCCGAGAACGATCATCGCCGCCATCGCCCGCGTTCGTGGCTGGTCAACGGCGTCAAGAAAGTCGAGCAGCTGCGCTTCCTCGAGAAACCGAACCGCACGCTCGGACAGGCCGCGATTCAGTGGCTGCTGCACGAGCCGCGCGTGATGACGATTCTGCCGAACATCTACGATCGCGAACAGCTCGTCGAGTTCGCGGCGGCGACCGAATCGCCCGCGCTTACCGCAGACGAACTCGCGACGATCGACGAACTCTATGCGCGCAACTTCGGCATCGACGAGCCGCCGATGGCGTTCAAAGGCGTGATGACGCGCGAAGGTGCGACGGTCTGATGTCGCGCGAGATCGTCCTCACCGACGCGGCACCGGCGCCGATCGGTCCCTATAGCCAAGCGGTACGTTCCGGAAAAGAGCTTTTCTGCTCGGGTCAGATCGCGCTCGATCCCGCAACCGGCGAGGTCGTGGCGGGCGACGCGGCGGCACAGACCGCGCGCGTGCTCGAAAATCTCGGAGCGGTGCTCGAAGCGGGCGGCTACACGTTCGACGACGTGGTGAAGACGACGATCTTCCTCGTCGATATGAACGATTTCGCCGCGGTCAACGAGGTGTACGCACGCTATTTCGGCGACGCGAAGCCGGCGCGTTCGACCGTCGCGGTCGCCGGACTTCCGCGCGGCGTGCGGGTCGAGATCGAAGCGATCGCGCGCCGCTAGCGCTCAGCTCTTGCTGCGCGGCAGCGATTCGCGCGCGATCCGCTGCGCGTCGGGATCGGTGCCCGCGAGCGCAAGCCGATACTGTGCGAGCGCCTTCGCGCGTTCCCCCTGCGCCGCATAGGCGTTGCCGAGCAGCACGTGCAGCCGTCCGTCGTCGGTCACCGCGGCGAGCCCCTTGAGCAGCGCGGCCTCGGCCAGCGGATAGAGCTTATGCTCTTCGTAGGCGAGCCCGAGATCGATGTAGGCCTCGCGCACGTAGGGATCGATCGCGATCGCTTGCGCGTAGTACGCGGTGGCGCGCTCCCAATCGCCGCGCGCATCGGCGAGATACCCGTAATTCACGTAGGTCTCGGCGCGCTCGGGCGCGAGCGTGTGCGCGCGATCGAGCGCCTGCTTCGCGCGCGTGTACTCCTTGGCTTCGAGCAGCGCCGCGCCCAAATCGTCCTCGCACGGATAAGCCGTCGGATCGACGCGTAGACAGGTCAAGAACTGCGTCTGCGCCTGCACGTAATCGTGCATGTCCAGATAGGAGAGCCCGAGTCCGTTGAGCGCGGTGAGGGAGTTCGGATCGGTATCGAGCGCGCGCTTGAAATACATCGAGGCTTCGTAGGGTTGGTGGATCGCGTTGTAGATCTGGCCGACCTCGGATTGAATGCCCGGATCGTTCGGAAAATCCGACCCGAGGCGATCCATCTGCGCCCGATACGAGTCGAAGTCGCCCTTGCGCTGATGGAGCTCGACCAAATCGTAGACCGAATCGGTGCCCGGCAGCGCGGCGTTGAACTGCGCGATCGCATCGTCGATCCGGTTCTCGACCGCATAGACCGTGCCGAGGCGGTTGTGCGTCTCTTTGTCGCCCGGGTTAAAGCGCAGGATCTCGCGATAGGTAAACGCCGCACGTTTCAACTGACCGGTACGAAAGTAGAGATCGCCGAGGAAGCGGCGCGGATCGAGATTGCCCGGATGGATCGTCACGTACCGCTCGAGCGCGCGAATCGCTTGGTCCATATGCCCCTGCGCGATCAGTTGACGCGCGGCTCGGATCGCACCCTGCGGATCGTTCGCGAAGCCGTCGAGCACGGTATCCGGATTGACCTGCAAGGTGGTCAGTTGCGCGCGCGCCGCCGAGGGCCATGCGCCGAATCCGAGCGCGAGCGCGACGAGAAGGGCCAAGAGCGAGCGGCGTACCATGCGAGGCGGACCTCCGAGCTTCGGTTGCTTTATCTTACTCCGAATTCGAAGCGACCGGGAGGCTCCGGTCGTGACGCGCCTTCAGTCTCGCGCGTTTGCCGCAAAGCGTTCGAGGAGCCGAACCAGCGTTCGCCGTTCGGTCGCGGAGAAGCCGGAGAGCGCCGCCTCGGTCTCCCGATCGAGCATGCGCGTCACCGAGTCGCGCAGGCGTTCGCCGAGCGGGGTGACGTAGATGCGCACCGAGCGCGCATCCCCCGGATGGGCCTCGCGTCGGACGAAGCCGTCACGCACCATCCGTTGCACGGTGCGGGTGATCGTCGGCATCTCGACCCCGAGTTCGGCCGCAATCTCACGCGGCGTGCGTCCGTCGCGCTCCCAGAGGATGCGAATGACCTGATACTGTCCGAGCCGGAGCCCCTCGGTCTGCAGCGCCCGGTCGACGCGCGCGCGAATCGCGCGCACCGCCGCACCGAGCGTCCGCAGTACCTCGGGTTTCTCGGTCATCGCACGAGCGGCAGTACGTCGCGAAGTGCCGGCGGGACGAACGTAAGCACGACCACGGCGACGCAGCAGACGATCGCGCTCGCCCACGCGAGCGGTACGAACGGATGCGCGGCATGCGTGTGCGCGTGTTCGTCGCGTTGATACATCGCACGGATGATCTTCGCGTAGGCATAGAGCGAGATCGCGGTGCCGACGATGAGCGCGATGCCGAGCCACACGTACCCCGCGCTCGCGGTCGTGGAGAGGATCAGGATCTTTCCGAGGAAGCCCGCGGTCGGGGGCAGACCCGCGAGCGCGAGCAGGAAGACCGTCATCAGCGCGGCCGCCGCGGGCGACTTCTGCGCGAGGCCGCGGTAATTCGCGAGGCGCGAACCCTGCTCGGCATCGTCGGAGATCAGGGCGGCGATCGCAAACGCGCCGAGGTTCATGAACGTGTACGCGGCGAGATAGAAGATCGCATAGCGCATGCCGAGCGCGGTGCCGCCCGCGAGCGCGGCGAGCATGTAGCCGATCTGCGCGATGCCCGAGTACGCGAGCAGGCGCTTGAGATCGTGCTGCGCGAGCATGCCCACGTTACCGGCGATCATCGAGATACCCGCGACGATCCAGATCGGCAGCAGGAGGCGATCGGCGACGCCCGAGGGCATCGCGGCATAGACGAAGCGGGCGAAGACGGCGAGCGTGCCCGCCTTGGTCGCGACGCTCATGAAGGCCGTCACCGGGAGTGGCGCGCCTTCGTAGACATCGGGCGACCAGGCATGGAACGGCACCAGGCTCAGCTTGAACGAGATGCCGACCAGAAAGAGTCCGCCGCCGATCCAGAGCAGCGGATTCGACGCGAGCACCGGGTTCGTGAGATCGGCGAGCGCGACGCTGCCGCTCGCCCCGAAGAGCATCGCCATCCCGTAGAGCATGAAGCCCGACGCGACCGAGCTGAGGATGAGATATTTGAACGCCGCTTCGCGCGCGGTCGGACGATCGGCGAGGCCGCACAGGCAGTAGAGCGCGAGCGAGAGCAGTTCGATGCCGAGGAAGATCGTCATCAAGCTGCCGGCGCCCGCCATCAGCATCGCGCCGCAGGCCGACCAGAGCATCAACGCGATCGCGCCCGCGATGCGGTCGTCTTTGCCGATCGCACCGTAGAGCACGACCGACCCGAGCGCGGCGATCAGGATGATCTCCTGAAAGACCACGCTGAAGCCGCCGACGATGAACGCCCCGCCGAAGGCGGCGAAGTCGTGCGCGTAGGCCGCCTTGCAATCGGTCGCCGCGACGACGATGCCGAGCACGGCGAGCACGATCGCGAGATAGCGATTCACGTGCTTGGGCGCAAAGAGGTCGGCGAGCAGCACGACGAGCGCGGTGATCGCGACGATGGAGATCGGAGCGAGCGCGTACCAATCGGCGCTCGTCACGTTGACGGTCATCGGGTTCCTCCTTGCAGCGTGGTCGCGACCGCGTTGTAGGCGCCGGTGTCGAAGGTCGTGAGCGCGTGCGGATTGACGCCGAGCACGACGAGCGCGAGCACGAGCGGCGCGAGCGCGAGGCCTTCGAGCCAGCCGAGATCGCGGCGAACGGGGAGATCGGGGACCTGCGGGCCGTTCATGATCCCCTGGAAGAGACGCAGCATGTAGGCCGAGGCGAGCACGATCGGAATCAGTGCGAGGATCGCCGCCCACGTCAGTCCCGCCTGGAAGATGCCGGTGAGGATGATCAGCTCGCCGACGAAGCCCGCGAGGCCCGGCAGCCCGAGCGCCGCGAGCGCCGCGATGCAGAGCGCGCCCGCGAGGCGCGGATTCGTCGCGCCGATACCGCCCAAACGCACGAGCGAACGCGTCTCCTCGCGCGACTCGACGAAGCCGAGCACGAGGAAGAGCGCGGCCGAGAACAGGCCGTGCGCGATCATGTAGATCAGCGCGCCTTGCAGCGCGGTCGCATTCAGCGATGCGAGCGCGACGACGATCAGGCCCAAATGCGAGAGCGACGAGTATGCGACGACGCGTTTGGCGTCGTTCTGCGTCACCGCGACGAACGCGCCGTAGAGCAGCGAGATCACGCCGAGCACGATGAGGATGGGCGCGTACGCCTTCACGTACTCCGGCATGAACGCCATGCCGATCGCGATGAAACCGTAGAGCCCGCCCTTCGACTGCACCGCCGAGACGACGGCGACCATCGGCGAGGGCGTATCGCTATAGGTGAGCGGCATCCAGGTGTGGAGCGGCCACACCGGCGTCTTCACCAAGAAGGCGACCGCGAATCCCCAGAAGATCCACGGCACCCACGCGCCCGCAAGGTGCACGTCGCTGCGGCCGATCACGTCGGTCGAGCCGTAGAGCGCGCCGAACGCGGCGGTCGCAAGCAGCAAGAAGAGCCCGCCCGCGAAGTTGTAGATGAAGTAGCGCCACGCGGTCGCGACGTGCTCGCCCCACCCGAGGAGCACGAAGAAGACCGGGAGCAGCATCAGATCCCAGAAGAGCGCGAAGAGCAGCAGATCGCGCGCGAGGAAGAGCCCCATCATCGCGCCTTCCAGCAGCAGCATCTGGCCGACGAAGGCCCGCTGACGCGGCACGCTCGCCGCGAGGATCGCGCAGAAGGTGCAGATCGCGAGGAGCAGCACGAGCCAGTACGAGATCGCGGTATCGCCGATGTGGAAGCTCGCGACGAACGGGCGCGTGAGCCAGCGATAGCTCCACTCCTGACCGTGCGCGGCGATCGCCGCGCCGAAGGTGAAGGCCGCGACGAGCGCACCGACGGTGCGGCTCATCACGGGGTTCTCGTTGCGTAGCACGAGCAAGACGAAGCCCGCGACGATCGGAACGAGGACGAGCGAGAGCACGAGCATCTAGTGGAGCCCTCCGGAGATCACCGCGTAGTAGACGAGAAAGCACGCGACGCCGATCACCAGCACGAACGCGTACGCGCGCACGAGCCCGGTTTGGAACGAGCGCACGAGCGTGCCGAGCCATTGCGCCGAGAACGCGGTCTCGCGCACGGCGCCGTCGATGATCTGCGGATCGATCAGACGTCCGAAGATCGTACCGAACAGTTGCGAGGTACGCACGAACAGCAGATCGAGCGCCGCATCGAAGTAGAACGCGTTGGTGAGCAGCGCGGGCATGCGCACCGACTCGCCGCGCAGACGCTCGACGGCGTCGGCTTGCGCGGCGGCCGTCGCGTAGCGTGCGTACGCGACGCCGATCCCGACCGCCACGCAGGCGAGCACGATCAACGTCGTCGTGAGCTCGCTGATCGCGGGCGTCGGAAGCGTCGGGTGCGGGAACTGCTGCGCGAAGAACTGCGCCCACGGCGAATGCTCGCCGCCGAAGAGCAGCCAACCCGCGAAGATCGACGGCACGATCAGGATGCCGACCGGCACGTTCATCAGCCATGCCGGCGCATGGTGCTCGCCGTGATGATCGTCGTGCGCGGCGTGCGCGGTGCCCGCGAGCTCGGGATGACGAATACCGAGATCCGAGGGATCCACATCGCCGCGATAGCTGCCGAAGAACGTGACGAAGAGCAGACGGAACATGTAGTACGCGGTGAGACCCGCGGTCAGGATACCGATCGCGTAGAGGATCGGGTGCCCGTGCTGCAGCGTGCCGTAGATCACCGCGTCTTTACTGAACGAACCGCTGAAGCCCGGGATACCGCAGATCGCGAGCACGCCGACGAGCATCGCGACGAACGCGAAGGGCAGCTTCTTCATCAGGCCGCCCATGCGGCGCACGTCCTGTTCGTTCGCGAGCGCGTGGATGATGAGACCCGAGCCGAGGAAGAGCTGCGCTTTGAAGAACGCGTGCGTGAAGAAGTGCGCGACGCCGCCTTCGTAAGCACCCACGCCGACGCCCATGATCATGTAGCCGATCTGCGACATCGTCGAATAGGCGAGGATACGTTTGATATCCCACTGAGCGCAGCCGAGGATGGCGCCCGCGAGCGCGGTGATGCCGCCGATGATACCCACCAGCAACTGCGCATCGGCGTTCTGACTCCAGAGCGGTGCGCAGCGCGCGACGAGATAGACGCCCGCGGTGACCATCGTCGCGGCGTGGATGAGCGCGGAGACCGGCGTCGGACCCTCCATCGCGTCGGGAAGCCAGGTGTGCAGCGGCACCTGCGCCGATTTGGCGGCGGCGCCGATGAAGAGACAGATGCAGATCGCGAGCAGCCACGGCGTGCTCAAGCTGCCGACGTTGCCGAAGACATCGCCGAAGGCGATCGAGTGCACGCTCGCGACGATCATGAAGATCGCGAACATGATGCCGACGTCGCCTGCGACGTTGATGACGAAGGCTTTGCGCGCCGCCGCGACCGCCGACGGTTTCTCGAACCAGAAACCGATCAGGAAGTACGACGCGAGACCGACGAGGCCCCAGCCGACGAGCAGTCCGACGAAGTTATCGGAGAGCACGAGCGTGAGCATCGCGAAGACGAAGAAATTCAAAAAGGCGAAGAATCGCGCGAAGGCCTTGTCGTCGTACATGTACCCGATCGAGTACACGTGGATCAGGAAGCCGACGCCGGTGATGATGCAGACCCACAGCAGCGAGAGCGGATCGAGCAGCAGACCGAAATCGAAGCCCGGCAGCCACGAGACGAGCGCCTGATGCGCGCCGACGAGATTCGCCCCCGCGCCCGCGACCGATTGCGTGCCGTCGTGCCACGAGAGCAGCGTCGCGACGAACGAGGCGCCGACGACGGCCGACCCGAGCGCGCCCGCGAGGCGCTTGAGCTGCGGGCCGAAGGCCCAGATGACGATCGCGCCCGCGAGCGGCAGCAGCCAGAGCAGCAGCAGCAGCGGATACGAACCGGAATTGCCCATCTGATAATGCATGGCGGCGTTAGCCCTTCATCAGCGAGACGTCGTCGACATCGACGTGCCGCGCCGTGCGGAAGACCGTCACCACGATGGCGAGGCCGATCGCGGCCTCCGCGGCCGCGACGGTGATGACGAGGAAGGCGAAGATGTGTCCGGCGTTGTTGCCCCACGCGCGGGCGAACGCCATGAAGAGCAGGTTCGCGGCGTTGAACATCAGCTCGATCGACATGAGGACGATCAGCGGATTGCGCCGCACGAGCACGCCCGCGACGCCGATGAAAAAGATCACCGACGAAAGCGCGACGTAGTCGATCAAGGGAACCGACATCGGGAGCATTTAGCGATCACCTCCGCGCACGATCGCCTCGCGCATCTCACGGCGCACCTCGCGCGCCTGCTTCTCGGTCGCGACGTACGGCGTACGATCGCCCGCGAGCAGGATCACGCCGATGACCGCGACCATCAGCACGAGCGCCGTGATTTCGAACGGCAGCAGATACGTCGTGAAGAGCGCTTTGCCGAAGTCGGCGACCGAGCCGAAGACGTCGGCCGCGCCGACCGGGCCGAGCGGCGCCGCACCGGGCGTCGCGGTCACGGTCGGAGCCGCGAGATGCGCGACCCCGTAGCTGAGCGCGCCGAGCGCGACGAGCGCGAGGACGACCGCCGGAACGGCGAGCTTCGGCATCTTGTTCGGGCCGACCGAGAACGGTGCGACGCCCGACGAGAGCAGCGCGATCACGAAGAGGAAGAGGATCAGGATCGCGCCCGAGTAGACGATCAGCTGAATCACCGCCAAGAACTCGGCGTGCAGCATCAGATAGGTCGCGGCGAGCGCGGCGAAGTGCGCGAGCAGAGCGACGACGCTGTAGACCGGCTTTTTGGCCGAGATCGTCCAGATCGCGGTCGCGAGCAACATGACGGCGAGAATCGAGAATGCGATCATCAGCCCGCGAGCCCCCGTCGCTGCGTCTTGAGAATCTCGCCGCGATGCGTCGCGCCGTACCCCGCGGTGATGTCGATCGTCGACTTCACCTCGGCGACACGGCCCAGGTCGGCGGGAATGCCGTTCGGACGCTCGTCGGGCGGCGTGCCGACGCCCGCTTCGGGCGGCACCAGCAGGCGATCCTTGGCGTAGATGAACGATCCGCGACGATAGTCGGCCATCTCGAAGCGCGGCGTGAGCACGATCGCGTCGGTCGGACACGCCTCTTCACACATGCCGCAGAAGATGCAGCGCAGTTCGTCGATCTCGTAGCGAGCGGCATGGCGTTCGCCGGGCGACTTGCGGCTCTCGGGCGTATTCTCCGCGCCGATCACCGTGATGGCGTTGGCCGGACAGGCGCTCGAGCAGAGCTCGCAGCCGATGCAGCGCTCTTTACCGTCCGCGTAACGACGCAGTTCGTGCAGGCCGTGAAAGCGCGGCGCGTGCTGCTTCTTCACCGACGGATACTCGATCGTCGGACGCTTCGCGAACATGAACTTGAACGTGATCGAAAGCCCCTTGAGGATCGCGCCCACGTTGTAGAGTTGTTTTCTCATGGTCTAGCCTTTGAGAGCGACGATGATCGCCGTGACGACGAGGTTGAGCGTCGCGAGCGGCAGCAGCACTTTCCAGCCGAACGCCATCAGACGATCGTACCGGAAGCGCGGCAGCGTAGCGCGCAGCCACATATAGAAGAACATGAAGAACGAGATCTTGACGATGAACCAGACCACGCCGGGGATCATCGTGAGCCCGAACGGCGCGTTCCAACCGCCCAGGAAGAGCAGCGTCGCGATGCACGAGACCGTCAGCATGTTGACGTACTCGGCGATGAAGAACAGGCCGAAGCGCAGACCCGAATATTCGGTGTGGAAACCCGCGACGAGTTCGGTCTCGGCCTCGACGAGGTCGAACGGCACGCGGTTCGTCTCGGCGACCGCGGTGATGATGTAGATCAGAAAGCCCAGGATCTGCGGGACGATGAACCACTGATGCACCTGCGCGTTGACGATGCCGTCGAGCGAGGTCGTACCGGCGAGGATCAGCACGCCGATGAACGAGAGCGACATGCCGAGCTCGTAGCTGATCATCTGCGCGGTGGCGCGCACGCTGCCGAGCAGCGGGTACTTCGAGCCCGAGGCCCAGCCGCCGAGCGAGATCCCGTAGACGCCGATCGAGGTGATCGCCATCAGCAAGAGGATGCCCGCGTTAACGTTGCCGATCGCCCACGCACCCGACGCGTCGGCGCCGAACGGAATGATCGCGTAGACCGAAAACGCGGTCAGCAGCGAGATGAACGGCGCGAGCCGATAGATCAGCGGATCGGCCGTCTTCGGCGTGAGATCTTCTTTGAGGATCAGTTTCGCGGCATCGGCCGCGGGCTGCATGAGGCCCCACGGACCCACGCGGTTCGGCCCCGGGCGCAACTGCATCCAGCCGAGCACCTTGCGCTCCGCGAGCATCGCGTACGCGAAGGTCGTCACCACGACGAGCAGCAGAATCGCGGACTTGATGAGGATGATGATCCAGTCGGGAACGTTCACGGCTAGGCACCCACCTTCACGGGTTCGCGACGCAGCGTCGCGATACGGTCGTCATGCGCGCACGTACCGCCGCCGTCCCAAATCGACCGCGACGAACTCGGCGCGAGCGGCTCGCTCGTCGCGTAGCGCGCCTCGCCGAGCGCCGCCGCGAGCGGCTTGGCCGCACGGGCGATCACCGCCGCATCGAGCTCTTCGCTCGTCGGTAGCGCGAGATCGAATTGCTGCGCGAGGCCGATCAGCATCTCGAGATCGGAGAGCGCACCGACCGGCGCTTGCAGCGAGGCATTGACCGGCAGCAGATCGCCCGCGATATCGATCACCGTACCGCTCTTCTCGAACGCGCTCTTGGCCGGAAGCACGAGCGTCGCGGCTTGCGCGCTCTCGGTCATGAAGAGCTCGCTCACCACCGTGAACGGCGTCGCCTGCAGCGCCCCGCGCATCGTCTCCGCGTTCGGCGCATTCCGTAGCGGATTCGCACCGAAGAGCGCGAGCACGCCGTAGGCACCGTTCGCCGCATCGGCGGCGATCTTCGTGAAATCGGCGCCGCCGTCGGTCGGGAGCAGGCCCATCGCTTCGGCGCCGCGCGCGTTGCTCTGCTCGCTCGCGATGTACGCAAGCGGCGAACGCGACGCGAACGTCGCGGCGAGCGCCGCGCCGAGCGCGAGATCGGCGCCGTCCCACACGATCGCGACGCCGCCCTCGGCCGCGACGGCCTGCGCCGCCTCGCCCGCGTTCGTCACGTCGGTGTGGGCAAAGCCCGGTGCCGCACCGCACGCACCGACGCGCACCAGGCGCGCGCCTTTACGCGTGACGGCTTTGATGATGCGTAGCCAAAGCACCGGCGCGAGTTCGGCGATGTCGCCCGCGATCACGATCGACGACGCATTCTCCAGCGCCTCGTAGCTCGCGTTCGCGCCCGGCGACGCCTGCAGCTGTCGGCCCGTACGCCAATCGAGATTTTTCACGCCGAGCGCGCGCATGACGTACCCGAGCAGATAGGCCTCTTCGTTGAATAGGCGTCCGCCGCCGAGCGCCCCGACCGCTTTGCCCGCGGCCCGCGCGTCGTTGATCGCCTTGGCCCAGAGCGCGAACGCATCGTCCCAGCCGATCTGCACGAACTGCCCGTTCTGCTTGTAGAGCGGCTGCGTGAGCCGTTCGGGTGCGCCGAGATACCCGATGTTGTAGCGGCCGCGATCGCAGAGCCAGCCGTCCGAAATCGCATCGTCGTTCTCGACCGACATCGTGCGCACGAGCGTGCCGTAGCGCACGTCGGCGAATTGACGGCAGCCGACCGCGCACTGCGTGCAGCTAGTCTCGGTGCGATTGAGATCCCACGGCCGCGACTTGAAGCGGTACGTCTTCGAGGTGAGCGCGCCGACCGGACAGAGCTCGGTCACGTTCCCGGTGAAATTGTGGCGGTACGGATCGCCCGTCGAGGTCGCGATGATGTCGTTGTGTCCGCGATCCTTCACGACCAACTGACGTTCGCCCGCGATGATGTCGTCGAAGCGCACGCAGCGCTGACAGACCACGCAGCGCTCTTCGTCGAGCACGATCGTCGGCCCGAGATCGACGCCCTTCGGCTTGCTCTGTTTGGGATCCGCAACATCCGACGCGCCGCGCCCGTAGGCCATCGCGTAATCCTGCAGATCGCACTCGCCGCCCTTATCGCAGATCGGACAATCGAGCGGATGATTCACGAGCAGCAGCTCGAGGATCATCGAGCGCCCGGACTCGACCTTCTCGTTACGCGTGTGCACGACCATGCCGTCGGCGACCGGCGTATTGCAACCGATCTGCAGCTTGGGCATGCCTTCGACCTCGACCAGGCACACGCGGCAAAGCCCGGCGGGGCCGAGCTTCGTATGGTAGCAATAGACCGGAATCTCTTGCTTGATCTTCTTCGCCGCCTCGACCAACAACGTGCCCTTCGGAACCTCGACCGGCACCCCGTCAATCGTCAGCTTCACCATCTCAGTAGCCGCTTCGGCCATCTATATCCAACCCATAAGCGAGTGCAAAATGTAGGCATGATCGCGGCGCGCATTCCGGCGCCGGGGGCTCTCAGCATCGCGCGGAGCCCGGAGGGCGGGAGCGCGATGTGAGGCAGTAGCACGTTTCCATGGATGGAAACGTGCGGGCGTCCCCGGCGACGGGATGTGCGTCGCGATCATGCCGGCGTCAGCTCCTGCATGACCCGCGCCTCGAACTGTTCTGGAAACCGATTGACCACCGACTTCAAAAACGGTTCGATCGAATCGCCGAGCGCGCAGAGATTCAAGCCCGTGATCGTGCCGCTGACGCGGCGAATCATCTCGAGGTCGCTGCGCAATCCGCGTCCTTCGACGAAGCGATGCAGCACGCGCTCGAGCCAGTGGCCGCCTTCGCGGCACGGCGTGCACTGCCCGCACGACTCGTGTGCGTAGAAGCGCACCGAGTTGAGCGCGGCCTTCACCCAGTCGGTCGTGTCGTCGAAGACGGTGAACGCGCCCGAGCCGAGCATCGACCCGGCCTTCGCCATCGACTCGTAGTCGTACGGATAGTCGAGATGCTCTTCGAAGATGCAGGCCGACGACTGTCCGCCGGGCTGCACCGCCGCGAACGTGCGGCCGGGGCGCAGTCCGCCCGCGATCTCGATGATCTCGCGCACGGTCGTACCGATCGGCACTTCGTAGTTCCCCGGCTTCTGCACGTGGCCGGAGACCGAAACGATCTTGTAGCCCTTGCTGCGCTCGGTGCCGACCGAGGCAAACCAATCCGCGCCCTTTTCGAGAATCGGCACGAGATAGGCGAGCGTCTCGACGTTGTTCACGACCGTCGGCATGCCGTAGAGACCGGCGATCGCCGGGAACGGCGGCTTGAGACGCGGCTCGCCGCGCTTGCCTTCGAGCGAGTTGAGCAACCCCGTCTCTTCGCCGCAGATGTACGCGCCCGCGCCGCGGTGCGCCGTCACCTCGATATCGAGGCCGGTCCCGAGGATGTTCTTACCGAGCAGCCCCGCCGCGCGCGCGTCGTCGATGGCCTTTTGAAAGATCTGATAGCCGCGCTTGAATTCACCGCGGATGTAGATGTACGCGTGCGTACAGCCGATGCCGTAGGCGCCGAGCAGAATGCCCTCGAGCACCAGATGCGGCGTCTCTTCGAGCAGCATGTGGTCTTTGAACGTGCCCGGTTCGGCCTCGTCGCAGTTGCAGACCATGTAGCGCGGCTTGCCGTTGTTCGGCAGAAAGCTCCACTTGCGTCCGGTGGGAAATCCGGCGCCGCCGCGACCGCGCAGGCCGGACTTGTCGCAGGCTTCCATCACGTCGGCGGGTTTGAGATCGCGCACCGCACGTTCCCATTGCTTGTAACCGCCGCGCGCCCGGTAGACGCTGATATCGCGCAGATCGGCCTCGCCGATCCCGGCCGTGAGCACCTTAGTGACCGGCATGACCGTTCGCTCCTTCTTCTTCGACGATCTCGGCGACCGCACGCGCGTCGCGGACGAGACGCTCGCGCGAGCGTGCGGTGAAGGCGACGTCCTTGCTGACGAAGCGGTCGAGCATGATCACGCCGCTCGCATCGCCGACGCCGCCCGCGTTGTTCGGATCGGTTGCGTTGAGCGTGCCAGGCGACTTGCCGCCGAGCGCCACCTGCGCGTCCTGCCCGACCTTCCACGTGCGCTCGGGTTTCGCGGTCTGCACCATCGGCGCGATCGCGTAGGTGCCCGTGCGCATGAGCTCGAGCATCTCATCGATCATCGCGGGCGTGAGGTTGTAGAGAAACTCGAGATTGACTTGCATGCACGGCGCCTTGTCGCACGCCGCGAGACATTCGACTTCTTCGTACGAGAAAAGGCCGTCGTCGGTCGTCTCCAGGTGCCCGATGCCGAGCTTCTCGCGAAAGAGCGCCATCGTCGCTTCCGCGCCGTTGAGCTCGCACATGAGCCCGCGGCAGACTTGCAGCATGTACTTGCCGACCGGCTTACGGAAGAACAGCGTGTAGAACGATACCGTCGATTCGACGACGGCGGGCGAGAGCCCGAGCAGATCCGCGGCAAAGCGCATGGCATCCTGCGAAACGTAGCCCTGATGCTCCTGAAAGAGATGCATCATCGGCAAGAGCGCCGAGCGCGGCTGTTCGTACTGCGCCACGAGCGCTTCGCACTGCGGCCGCAGACGCGCCGCAAGCCCCGCAAAATCGAACGCCGCCGCGTCACCCTGAGCTGCGGTGTCACCCTGAGCTGCGGTGTCACCCTGAGCTGCGGTGTCACCCTGAGCTTGTCGAAGGGCCATCAGCGGTCCACCTCTCCGAAGACGGGATCGAGCGATCCGATCTGCACCACGAGATCGGCGATCAGATTGCCCGGAGCCATGCGCTTGAGCGCCTGAAGATTGTAGAGGCTCGCCGGACGCGTGCGCAGACGGTACGGCTTGTTCTCGCCGTTGCTCACGATGTAGTAGCCGAGCTCGCCGCGCGGTCCCTCGACGCTCTGATAGACGTCGCCGGGCGGCACGCGGAAGCCTTCGCTCACGATCTTGAAGTGATGGATCAGCGCTTCCATCGAGAGCGCTATCGTCTCTTTGGGCGGCGCGAAGATCTTCGGATCGTCGATCGCGACGGGGCCCGCCTGATCGAGTCGCTTGCGCGCCTGTTCGACGATACGCATCGACTCTTCCATCTCGTCGAGGCGCACGAGGAAGCGTGCGTAGGCGTCGCATTCGGTGCGCGTCGGGATGTCGAACTGATACTGCTCGTAGCCGGAGTACGGGAAGGCCTTACGCACGTCGTAGGCGATGCCCGAACCGCGCAGCGACGGACCGGTCACGTTCCAGGCGATCGCGTCTTCGGGGCTCAGATAGCCCACGTCGATCGTGCGGTCTTGGAAGATCGGATTTGCCTGCAGCAGCCCGCGCAGATCTTTCATGCGTCCCGGGAACTTTTCGATCAGCGCGTCGAGGCGTGCGACGTATCCGTCGGGCAGGTCGCCGTTGAGGCCGCCGACGCGCAGATAATTCGGGTGCATGCGCGCGCCGCCCGCGGCTTCTTGCAGATCGAGAATGTTCTCGCGCAGGTCGAAGCAGTAGAAAAAGACCGAGATCGCACCGAGATCGATCGCGTGCGTGCCGAGCTGCACGCAGTGCGAGGCGATGCGAGTGAGCTCCGCCTGGAGCACGCGAATCGCTTGCGCGCGCTCGGGGATACGATCGGAGATCCCGAGCAGCTTCTCGACCGCGAGCACGTAGCAGAGTGCGTTCGAGGACGGCGCCAGGTAATCCATGCGCTCGACGTTCGTCTGCACCTGCGACCAAAAAAGGTTCTCGCAGTTCTTCTCGATGCCGGTGTGCAGGTAGCCGATCTCCGGCTCCGCGGTCACGACCGTCTCACCTTCGATCTCGAGCATGATCTGCAGCACGCCGTGCGTGGAGGGATGCTGCGGCCCCATCGAGAGCACCATCGAATTGCCCTCTTGCGAGACGATCTCCGGCGTGAGGGGCGTCGTCGACATACTCACTCGGCGTCACCCGCGTTCTTGATCTGCTCTTGAAGCGCTTCGAGCGTGCGGCCCGTCGGCGGAATGCCGGCCTGCACGTTGCTCTTGAGCGCGAACGCCGGACGCGGCGCGCGCTCGCGAGCCGGTCCGCGCAGCGCGTAATCCTTGCGCAACGGATAGCCCTCCCAATCGTGCGGCATCTGAATGCGGCGAAGATCGGCGTGTCCGTCGAAGACGATGCCGTAGAGATCGAAGACCTCGCGCTCGGCCCAATCGGCCGACGGCCAGAGCGTCATCGCGGTCGGCAGATGCTCGCCGTCCTCCACGCCGCAGAGCACGCGCAAGCGTGTGGGCGTACCCACGTGCGCCACGCTCGCCGCCGCGGTCGGCATCTTCAGCAGATGGTACACGACGTCGAAACGCGGCGTGCGGCCGAGATAATCGACCGCTCCGAGATCGAGCAGCATCGAATAGCCTTCGGCCTTGAGCGCGGTGAGGCGCGCGAGCAGCTCGCTCGGCGCGACGCGTTCGATCAGCGCGTCGTCGATCGGCGGGCGCAGGCTCGGCGGATCGATCGCGGTACCCGCGATCGGCGGTGTTTGCGTGCTTGGCATAGTCGTCTCTTCGGCGATGAGGGGTGAGGATTACGAGCGGGCGAGGATTCCGCCGCGTCCGCCTTCGCGAATCTGCTGCTGAATCAAATTAACCGCGTAGAGCAAGCCGTCGGGCGTGGGCGGACAGCCGGGGACGTAGACGTCGACCGGAATCACGGTATCGATGCCTTGCACGACCGCGTAGTTGTCGAACACGCCGCCCGAACTCGCGCAGGCACCCATCGAGATCACCCACTTGGGATCGGCCATCTGATCGTACAGACGCTTGACCACGGGCGCCATCTTCTGCGAGACGCGCCCTGAAACGATCATCAAATCGGCCTGGCGCGGCGAACTGCGGAAGACTTCCGATCCGAGTCGCGCGATATCGTACTCGGCCGAAGTGACCGTCATCATCTCGATCGCGCAGCAGGCCAGACCCATCGTGAGCGGCCAGACCGACGAGCTCTGCGCCCAGCGCGCGACATCGTCGAGACGCGCGAGCAAGAATTGTCCGGGGCTTATCTCCACTGGAATCCGCCTTTCTTCCACACGTACGCGTAGCCGATCGCGAGCACGATCACGAACACGATCATCTCGACGAGGCCGAAGACCCGTAGCGCGTGCATCTGCACCGCCCACGGATAGAACGACGCCGCCTCGACGTCGAAGATGACGAAGAGCATCGCGATGAGATAGAAGCGCACCGGAAAGCGGCCGTGCACGGCGGAGGTGGGCTCGACGCCGCACTCATAGGCCTCTTGTTTTTGCGGATTGGGCTTCGCGCGCCCGAGCAACCCGGGCAAAAAAGTAAAGAGCAGTGCAGCCGCGAGCGCGACGCACAAATAGATGGCGACCGGTCCGTACGGATTCATGGCTTGTGAAATTTTTCACAAAGTCTGCCGTTTACCTGGGAAACGACCGTGAATTGCCCGCCAATTCCTCGTGATTGGATGGATCAAAGCCGTCCAATGGATCAATTCGACCTATACCGCAGCAAGCACAGGCACGTCCGAGACGGAGCGCGTACTCTCGTCGGTATGCGCAATCTCGTGCTGGGACTCGTGCTGCTGCTCGCACTCGGCGACAGCTGCAACAACAACGTGGTGGGCGTGCAGGATTACGGCTCGGTCACCGGCCGCGTGCTCGACGCAACCACCAATCGCCCGATCCCGAACGCCCTGGTCTCGGTGGGCTCGCTCTACACCGGCACCGCCGATCCCGAGGGGGCCTTCACCCTCCCGAGCATCCCGATCGGCCGCCAGATCGTGGTCGCCCGCATGCCGGGGTACAGCACGGATCAACGCGCGCTGCTGGTCCACAAGAACAAGACGGTCTCGGCCGGCTACCTGCGCCTCGTGCCCCTCTCGCTGCCCGCGGGCACGCCGACCCTCGCGCCGCCCGCCACGCCGACGCCCGCGGCGACGGCCGTACCCACCTGGTCTCCGCCGGGCGCCACGGCGGCCCCCTCCGCCACGCCGAGCGCCGCGGCCGTCGCGAGCCCGAGCCCGAGCCCGACCGCAAGCGCGAGCGCGACGCCCTAGCGCAGCCGCAGATCGGCGAGATCGAGGTCGTACTCGATCGCCCGAAAGACGTCGTCGGGGATCTCCCCGGCGCGGCGAAGTCGCGCGATCTCGTCGCGTTCGGCATCGAGCGTCGCGCGTTCGAGCGTATGCGCGACCGCGCTCTCGCTCGCGTTCGGCTCCTCGCCCGGCGCATGCAGGTGACCGCGCAGATGATCGATGCGCTGCTCGTAGGCGCCGAGGATCCGCCCGGCCACCTCCCATTGCCGCGGTGAGGCGAAGCCGGATTCGAGCGTTCGCAGATGCGCGACGGCCGCTTCGAGCGCGCGGATGCGAATCGTCGTCTCCAGGCGACGCCGCGCGTGCGTCTCGCCGATGCCGAGCGCGCGAATCAGCGGCGCAAGCGAGAGTCCCTGCACGATCAGCGTCGCGACGATCACGCAGAGCGTGATGAAGATGATCTCCGCGCGACCCGCGAGCGGCGCGCCGTGCGCGTCGGTGTAGGGCAGGGCGAGCGCCGCGGCGAGGGAGACGATCCCACGCATTCCGCTCCACGCGATGACGCCGACGGAGCGCCACGACGGTAGGGGATCGTCGCGCCGCACACGCGCGCTGAAAAGCCGCGGGAGCCACGTCGCCGGAAAGACCCAGACGATGCGCACGAGGATCACGACGAGACTCACCAGCAGCGCGTCATCGACGAAACGTCGCGTCGATGCGAGCGACGCGACGATGCCGGGCAATTCCAAGCCGATCAACAGAAAGACGAGCGCGTTGAGGAGGAAGATCATCACCTGCCACACCGCCGCACCGACGATGCGCCCTTCGGCGTCGAGCGCCGTGACCGAGCGACGGCTCAGATAGATCGCCGCGGCAACCACCGCGAGCACGCCCGAGGTGCCGAGCGCGTCGGCGGGCAGATAGGCGGCATACGGTGCGAGCAGCAACAACACGTTCGAGATCGTCGCGTCGCGCAGGTCGCCGCGCGCGAGCAGGCGCAGCACCGCCTCGATCGCAAGCCCGCTCGCGAGCCCGATCGCGATTCCGCCGACCGAGGCGATCACGAATGCCGCGCTCGCGTGCGCGAACGAAAAGAGCCCCGAAACCGCCGCCGCGACCGCGAAGCGATAGAGCACGAGCGCGGTCGCGTCGTTCACCAATCCCTCGCCGGTGAGCACCGCGACGATCCGACGCGGCACGGCGAGCCGCGCGAACACGGCCTCGGCGGCGACCGCGTCGGGCGGCGCGACGATCGCTCCGAGAATGAAGGCCATCGGCAGGCTCAATCCCGCGAGCGCGTGCGCGACGTACGCCACCACGAGCGTAGTGAAGACGACGAGACCGAAGGCCAGCAGCGCGATCGGCCGCAGATTTCGCCGAAATTCGTCCCAATCGGTCGACCAGCCGCCGCCGTAGAGCAGCGGCGGCAGCACGATCAAAAAGATCAGATTCGGATCGATGTGCGGTCGTGGAAGATTCGGCACGAACGCAAGCGCGATGCCGCCGAAGACGAATGCGATCGGATAGGGCACGGCCGCGCGTTTGGCCGCGACCGCGATCGCGACGACCGCGGCGAGGAGCACGACGAGCAGCAGCGCGTTCGTCACGCGCGGGTCACGCGATCGTCGTACCGAGCGCGCGCAGGTCGAGCGCGTAGCCGCACACGACCAGGTACGCGCGCTCGCTCTCGGCGGCGAGCCGCTGCTTCATCCGCCCGAGCACGTCGCGAAAAAGCCGCGCCGAAGCCGCGACGGGGACGACGTCCCATCCGACCTCTTCGGCCACCACCACCACCTGCGCGCGCGAGCCGAGCATCGCGCTCGCGAGCTCGCCGGCCTCGGCATCCAATCGCGCCTCGAACGCCGCGTAGTCGCGCTCGAAGGCCTCGATCTGCGTGCCGATGCGCGCCGCAAGCCACGTGCCGAGGGCATCGAAGACGATGCTCTCCGACTCGTCGGCGCGCGCGAAGAGCGCGAGGAGTTCGCGATGTCCGAGCTCCGCGCTCTCGATCGTCTCCCACGCGCTCGGACGATCGTGACGATGCCTGCGCAGCCGCGCATCCCATTCGTCGTCGCGTTCATCGCGCAGCGCGGTCGCGACGAAGCGCACGCGCCTGCCCGATGCCTGCGCGATCTGCACGACGAAGCGGCTTTTTCCGGAACGCACGGGGCCGGTGACGAGGGTGAGCGCCATGCGCAAAGCCTTCGGCGAGCGCGCGTTGAACTCTCCCGTCGAGATGCTCGCCGTTACGATCGTCGAACTCGCCGTCGGCGCGATCCTGGTCGCGCTCGCGCTCAACGACGTCTTTCAGTCGGTGATCGTGCCGCGCGCGGTCGGCCGCCGGTTCCGGCCGAGCTCGTATCAGACGCGGCTGCTCTGGGGCCTGTGGCCCTCGCTCGCGTGGCGCATCCATCCGCGCGACGACGAACGCCGCGAGGATTTGCTCGCGGTCTTCGCGCCGTTCAATCTCATCGCGATTCTCGCGCTCTGGTCGCTTCTGCTGCTCTTCGGCTACGGGCTGATGCTCTTCGCGCTGCGCGCTGGCGTGCGGCCGACGATCGAGACCTTTCCGCAGGCGCTCTACTTCGCGGGAACCGCGTACTTCACGATCGGCTTCGGCGATTTCGTGGGATCGAACGGCGTCACGCGGCTGATCTCGCTCGCGGCGGGCGCATCGGGCCTCGCCGTCGTCTCCACCACCACCGCCTATTTATTCGCGATCTTCGGCTCGTTCCAAACGCGCGAGGCCTTCGTCGTGCAGATCGGCGCGCGCGCCGGGATGCCGCCGAGCGGCATCGGGCTGCTCGCGATCGCGGGCTACGCCGGGGTAACCGAAGGCCTGCCCGCCCTCATGCGCGACGCCCAGCAGTGGTGCGCGGTGGTGATGGAGACGCACCTCGCCTATCCCACGCTCGCGTATTTTCGCTCGAGTCACGACAACCAATCGTGGGTCGGCACGCTCGGCACGCTGCTCGACGCCGCCACGCTCGCGCTCACGACCGTGAAGTGCAGCGCGGGCGAAGCGCGCATCTTTCACAATCTCGGCCGTCACGCCGCGAACGATCTCGCGCGCTACTTTCACGTGCGCGTGACCACGCACGACGCGGGCATCACGCGCGCGGAGTTCGATCACGCCTGCGACCGGCTCGCGAACGCGGGCTACGACCTGCACGAGCGCGAGCGTGCCTGGGAACGCTTTGCCCAATTGCGGGCCGAGTACGCGGGCTCGCTCGACGCCCTCGCGCACTTCTTCTCGATTCCGCCGCTACAATGGGTCGGCGACCGCGCGTCGCTCGACCACCCGCACCACTAGAAGCCGTGTTCGGCGTCGTGACGGTGAAGAAAGGTGCGCGCGTCGTCGATCGGCAGCGCGAATCCGATCGAATGCTCGTCGTCGAAACGAGACTCGGCGATCCCGATGATCTCGCCCGTATCGGTAAGGAAGATCGGACCGCCGCTCTCACCGGGTACGATCGGGAGCGCGACTTCGAGCGCATCCTTGCGAATCGACGAAAGTCGCCCCACGTTGACCGAGGTGGCGAGGCCGAGATTCTCGTCTTGAAACTCGTCCGGGATCGGATAGCCGAGCACGCCGATGTCGCGTCCGATCTGCGATTCGAGCTGCGATGAGTGCCCGAGCGAGGCGACGGTGAGATCGGGTGCCGCGGTGCGCACGAGCGCGACGTCGAGCGTCTTGTTCATGGCGACCACGTGTGCCGGGACCTTGCGCGTGTTGTCGACGGTCGCGTGCATGCGCCATGCGCCGTCCACCGCATGCGCGACGGTCAGAATGTCGCTGCCCCACCGCCCGCTCGCGACGACCACGCCCGTCGCGTACGCATCGTCGTAGCCGTCGCTCTTCTTCTCGGGCGGCACGCGCATGGTCAGCAGCACGACCGACGGGCGCAATGCGCGAATCGAACGCACGACGCGATCGTCCGGATAGCCGGGCGAACATGCGGACACGACGAGGGAGAGCGCTGCGATGAGCGCGAGCACGGAGATACGCATGGGATCGCGATGGATGTTCGCTACGCCGGGGCGGCGCTCCGCTCGACGATCGCCGCGCGCAGCTCGTCGAGTCCCACGCCCGAGCGAGCGCTCACCGCAAGCGCGCCGGGCTCACCGGGCGGCTCGCCCGGCGCCGCGTCAATCTTGTTGAAGACGAGCAGGCGTGGGGCCGCATCCAGCTCGAGTTCGTGCAGAATCGCCTCGACCGCCGCGCGCTGGCGCGGCCAATCGGGGTTCGATGCATCGAGCACGTGCACGAGCAGATCGGCCTCGCGCAACTCCTCGAGCGTCGCGAGAAACGCGTTCACCAAATCCTTGGGCAGATCGGTGATGAAGCCGACGGTATCGGCCATGCGCACGTAGCGCTCCGGCGCGAGATAGACGCGGCGAATCGTCGGATCGAGCGTCGCGAAGGGTTGGTCGGCCACGAAGGCGTCGCTGCGCGCGAGCGCGTTGAGCAGCGAGGACTTGCCGACGTTGGTGTAGCCGACGAGCGCGACGAGCGGTTCGCGGTGCGGCGCCGCGCGCCGCGTGCCCCGCTGACGCCGCACGTCCTCCAGTTGCTTGCGCAGCACGCTGATGCGCGTCTGAATGCGACGCCGATCGACTTCGAGCTTCGTCTCGCCGGGGCCGCGCGTGCCGATGCCGCCGCCCAGGCGCGAGAGATCCGCGCCGACCCCGATCAGGTTCGACTGACGAAAACGCAGTTGCGCGAGCTCCACCTGCAGCTTGCCTTCGCGGCTGCGCGCGTGGCGCGCGAAGACGTCGAGAATCAGCATCGTGCGATCGACGATCGGCACGCTGATCACCCGCTCCAAATTCTTGCGCTGGCGCGGACGCAGATCGTTGAGCACGAGCACGAGTTTCGCGTCGAGCGCTTTCGCGCGCTCGGCGATCTCCTGCGCCTTGCCGCTGCCCACGAGCGTGGCGGGATCGACGTGCGGACGCCGCTGCACGATGCGTTCGACGATCTCGGCGCCCGCGGCTTGCGCGAGCGCTTCGAATTCCAGGAGTTCGGGTTCGAGCGGGCGTCGCGGATCCTGCGTATCTACAGCGACGACAAGCGTTCGATCAGCCAGCGGAGTCCCTCATTATAGTCCGGTCCCGGACGGAAGAGCGCATCTTCGATGCGCGGATCGTTCGTGGTGAAAACGTGCCCTTCGCGCACGGCGCGCAAGCTCCGCCAGGGTTCGCGGTCGAGCACGTCATGCAGGTGCGTGTCGGGCCCGGTCACGATCGCATCGGGCTGCGCGCGCAGCAGCGCTTCGGCGCTGTAGGCCCCCCACGGCTGCCGCAGATCGGCCGCCGCGTTGCGCCCGCCCGCAAGCTCGATCAAACGCCCGACATACGAACCCGCGCCCGCGGTCCAGACCGGACCGGTGCCGAGCGCGACGAAGACCGACGGGCGCCCGTGCACCGCACGCGCGAGCTCCACCAGACGCGCGGTCCGTGCGCGCAACGAGGCGATCAACGCGCGAGCGCGCGCCTGCCGATGCGTCAGCGTGCCGAGCGCCTCGATGTCGCGAAAGATATCGTCGTACGAGTCGTCGGGGACGAGCACGACGCGTACGCCCAGGCGCCGCAGCGGCGCCGTGTAGCGTTCCTGCGACGGAATCCCGACCACGACATCGGGATGGAGCGCGACGATGCGTTCCACGTCGACGCTCTGAAAATCCGCGACGCGCGGCAGCCCGCGCGCCTGCGCCACGTCGCCCGTGAAGCGCGAGACCGCAACGACGTGGGCGCCGATCGCGAAGGCATCCTGCGCGAGCGACGGGATGAGCGCGACCACCCGCACGTCGGCTGCGCGCGCGGGCGCGAGCCCGCTCGCGGCGAGGACGGCGAGCAGAATCAGCGCGCGCAGCGTTCGACGAAGCGCCATATCGTTCGATCTCCCGGAAAGAAGCGTCGGTGGAGAAACCCGGCGAGCAGATCGGCGCCGAGCGCGCCGCGATCGCCGGGCCCGTCGTAGGCGGGGGGCTCGTCGATCGCCGAGGATGCGGAGTGGAATTCGTAGCCGCGTACCGTCTCGCCCGCGTCGTCGAAGAGCGTCGCGTGCGCGGCGCGCAGCGAGCGATAGCCGATGGTGAGGCGCGGCTGCGCGATCGTCGTCGAACCGCGCAACACGCCCGCCATCGCATGGCGCCCCTGCGCCGTCTCGAGCGCGTCGGCGAGATACATGTAGCCGCCGCACTCCGCGTAGATCGGGACGCCGCTCGCCGCGGCGTCCCGGATGGCAGCCCGCATCGCGACGTTCGCTTCGAGCGCGGCGGCGTGCGTCTCCGGATAGCCGCCGCCGAGCCAAATCCCGCGCGTGCCGGGCGGAAGCTCGCGATCGCGCAGCGGGGAGAAGGGCACCGGCCGCGCGAGTTGCGCGAGCGCATCAAGCGTCTGCGGATAGGTGAACCACAGCGCCTCATCGGCCGCGTACGCGATCGTCGGGCCGCTCGACGGTGCCGCGGGCGCGGGCGCGGGCGCCTGCGGTCGACCGAACAACGCATGCAGATCGAGCTGTTCGGCAAGACGCGCGGCGACCGCGTCGAGCATCGCGTCGAGGCCCGGCAGGCCGTCGACGGCGAGCCCCAGATGACGTTCGGGAATCGCCCAACCCGCGTCGTACGGCAGCGCGGCGAGCAACGGAATGCCCGCCGCTTCGCACGCGCGGCGTACCGCGCGCTCGTGCGCGCCGCCGCCGCTGCGGTTGAGAATCACGCCGCGCAGCGCGACCCGCGGCTGCATCGCGGCACACCCGAGCGCGACGGCCGCCGCGGACTGCGACATGCGCCAGCCGTCCACGACGAGCAGCGCCGGCATCTCCGCGAGGGCGAGCACGTGCGCGCTCGACGTCGCACCCTCGTCGTCGCCGTCGAAGAGTCCCATCATGCCCTCGACCACGACCGCGCGGCCGTCGCGCTCGGCGTGCGCGAGTTCGTCGCGCACGCGCTCCGCGCCGTCGAGGTAGAGATCGAGGTTGCGCGCGCGCAGCCCGCAAGCGACCTCGTAGAGCCGCGCATCGAGAAAATCCGGCCCGACTTTGAACGGCGCGACGGCGTATCCGCCGCGCGCGAGCGCACGCGCGAGCGCGAGTGCGACCAGCGTCTTCCCTTCACCGGTCCCGATCGCGACGATGCCGAGCGCGTTCTGCACGGCCGCTTCGGTTCCAGCAGGTCCGCGTCCACGCCTCTGCCAATCCTGGCCGCTCAGGTCTGCAGCGCGGGAAGCCGGTGTAAGTCCGGCACGGTCGCGCCACTGTATGCAGGGAGCCGTTCCGTCGTCACTGCTCGTTCGCGAGTGGGAAGGCGCGGAACACGGAGCGATCCGAGGCGACGATCTGCGAGTCAGGATACCGCAGCAGTCCGATATGCACTGATTCGTTCCTCGCGAAAAGGAAGGTCGTCATCCATGGCTCTCATCGGAGCGCTGCGCGTCGTTGCCGCGGCGATCACCGTCGTTTCTCCCTCTCCCGCGCCGAGCGCGCCGCCGCAGATCGCGCACGTGGTCACGAGCGATCGTTCGGAGACCACGCTGCATGACGCGATCCGCACCACCTACGTCGTGACCGCCGCCGAGATCGCGCGACGCGGCTACCGCACCGTCGGTGACGCGCTCGCCGACGTTCCCGGCGTCGAGTACGCCGCCTACGGACCGATCGGCGCGAGCGTCGATTACGGCATCCGCGGCAGCAGCTCGGCGCAGGTGCTCGTGCTCGTGAACGGCGCGCCGATCTCCGGTGAGCTCGCGAACTCGGTCGAGCTCGGCAACTTCTCGACCGCGGGCGTGCGCCGCATCGAGATCGTGGAGGGCGGCGGTTCCACGCTCTACGGCACGGGCGCGATCGGCGGCATCATCAACATTCTCACCGACGCCGCCCCGGCACGTTCCGCGCTGATCCGCTACGGCAGTTTCGACGATCGCGAGGTGCGCGTGTCCGGAGGCGGATTCTCCTTCGATCGCACGGTCGCGACCAACGCCTACGCGCTCCCGCCGAGCGCATCGAACGGCGCGCCGAATCCGACGCTGCACGATAACGCCGACTATCGTGCCACGAGCGCAACCTACGGCGGTTCGCGCATGCTGGGCGACGTGCGCGCCACGCTGAACGCGACGAGCGAATCCGACGATACCGGCGCGATCGGGTTCTTTCCCTACTATTCCGAGACGAGCCGCGAGCACGACGTCAACGACAACGCCTCGCTCTCGCTCGAACGCGACCGCGCGCAATCGCAGGCGGTGGCGCAGTTCTTCGGCGGATCGCAGCGCATCTCGTTCGGCTGCAACGCCGCCTCCGACGCTTCGTGCTACACGCAATTCACGTCGTTGAACACCGAAGGCCGAACCGGCGTCGGACTTCGCGACACCGTGCACGGCGCGCACGAGCGAACGATCTACGGCGTCGATCTCTCGCGCGGCGTCGTGCGTTCGGACGACGGCAACGGCAACGTCGTGAGCAACGCGCTCGCACAGAGCGCCGCCTACGCACAAGAAAGCCTGATCCTGCCCGCGGGCGAGCTCTCGTTCGGTCTGCGCGCGGAGCGCGACGGCTCGCTCGGCGGTTCGCTCACGCCCTCGCTCGGGTGGATGCGCGACATCGGCGCCTTCACGCTGCGCGCGAATGCGGCGAGCGCCTTCCGCGCCCCGAACGCAAGCGAACTCTACTTCCCGGGATACGGCTACGCCGGGCTGCACCCGGAGCGCGCGGGCGTCGGCGATCTCGCGCTGACCGACCGTCGCGCGCTCGGCGGCATCACGCTCGGGTGGTTCACGAATCGCACGAACGATCTGATCGTCTCGATTCCGGTCGGGTTCGATTCCAACGGCTTCCCGATCTACGGGCCGCGCAACGTCGATCACGCGTTCATGCAAGGGTTCACCCTCGATGCCTCCACGCTGCCCTTCCACGGTATCACCACCACGCTCGCGCTGACCGATCTCTACCGCGCGGAGAACCTCGATAGCGGCATGCGTCTGCCGAACGATCCGGTGGTGAGCGCGAGTCTCGGCCTCGACCTGCACGGCGGCGCGCGCGGCTGGTTCGACGAGGCGGGCATTCGCCTGCGCGCGCAGAGCGCGCGAGCGGCGGTCGATCACACGCAGCCGCTCTTCTTCCAAGCCGACACCTACAGCACGCTCGGAGCCTACGTACGCGCGCGCATCGCGCCGAAGCTGCTGCTCACGCTGCGCGGTGAGAATCTCGGCAACGAGCGGTATGCCGCCATCGCGGGCTATCCGATGCCCGGGCGCACCTTCGCCGTGGAACTCTCGACGAAGTAACGATGCCCCTTCGACTTGCAGTGCTCGCGTTCGCCGCGCTCCTCGCGTGCGGCGCGAGCCTGCTCGTCGGCGGTAGCTGGATCGCCCCGCACGACGTGCTGGCCGCCCTCGCGCACCCGCATTCGGGCGCGACCGCGACGATCGTATGGCAGTTGCGCCTGCCGCGCGTCGCGATCGCCGCGTGCGTCGGCGCGGCGCTCGCACTCGCGGGCGCACTTCTCCAAGGCCTGCTGCGCAATCCGCTCGTCGATCCGTATCTCACCGGCGTGAGCGCGGGCTGCGCCGCGGCGATCGCGCTTGCGATCCTCGCGGGCATCGCCGCGCCGCTGCTGCCCGCGCTCGGCTTCGCGGTCGGGCTGGCGGCGGCGATCGCGGTCGCGCTGCTCGCGCGGCGCGGCAGCGGGATCGACGCGAATCGCCTGATCCTCGCGGGCGTCTCGCTGTCGGCGCTCTTCTCCGCGATCGTGGCCTTCGCGATCGCGCGCGCGAACTCGCCCGATGCGGCGCAGCAGATTCTCGCGTGGCTCGCCGGATCGATCGCCGGACGCACGTGGAGCGATCTGCGCTTCGCGGCACCCTATCTCGGCGCGGGCGCACTCCTCGCGATCGCGTGCATTCCGGCGCTCAATGCGCTGCGCGCGGGCGATCTGCGCGCGCGCACCGTCGGTCTCGACGTCGATCGCGCGCAGTGGATGATCCTTGCCGCCGCGACGCTGCTCACCGCCGCGAGCGTGACGCTCGCGGGCGTCGTCGGCTTCATCGGGCTGATCGTGCCGCATCTCGCGCGACGCACGGTCGGCTCGGATGCACGCGCGCTCCTTCCCGCAAGCGCGCTGATCGGCGCCGGGCTGTGCGCGGTCGCCGACGCGATCGCGCGTTCGGTCGTCGCGCCGTCGGAACTGCCGATCGGCGTGCTGCTCGCCTTCATCGGCGTACCCGCCTTTCTGTATCTCTATCTCCATCAGGAGCAGCGCGCGTGATCGCGCTGCACGACGTAACGATCGGCATCGGCGAGCGAACGCTCGTGCGCGAGATCGCGGGCGAGGTACGCGCGGGCGAGTTCGTGGCGGTGCTGGGGCCGAACGGCGTGGGGAAGACGACGCTGCTGCGCGCGCTTTGCGGACTGCGCGCACCGCTCGCGGGCGAGATTCGCCTCGACGGAATGAACGTGGCGCGCATGAGCGCGCTCGAACGCGCGCGCCGCATCGCCTTCGTCGCGAGCGACGATGCGATGACCGACGCGCTCTCGGTGCGCGAGGTGATCGCGATCGGTCGCTTTCCGCATCACAGCTGGTGGGAATGGAGTCCGCGCGCCGACGACGTGCGCGCGATCGACGAAGCGCTCGCGCTCGTTCGCCTGGAATCGTTCGCCGATCGTCCCTTCGCCACGCTTTCGAGCGGCGAACGCCAGCGCGCGTGGATCGCGATGGGGCTCGCGCAGGGTACGCCGGTGCTGCTCCTCGACGAGCCGACGAGCCATCTCGACGTGCGCGTCGCGCATCGCATCCTCGCGCTGCTGCGCGATCTCGCCCGCGCCGGGCGTACGATCCTCTGCGTGCTGCACGACCTCAACGAGGCGGCCGCCTACGCCGATCGCCTGATGCTGCTCGGCTGCGAACGAATGCTCGCCTTCGACGAGCCTGCGCGCGTGCTCGATCCCGCGACGCTGGAGAGCGCCTACGGCATCGCGGTGGAGCGGCTCGACACGGCGCGCGGTCCGCGTGTCTTTCCGGTCTTGTAGCGCGGTCCCCACACCACCCGGATCGCGTCGCCGACGACCCAGCCGCGCGTGCCGCGCAGCGGCCCGCTCGTAATGACCACGCCGACCGCGTCGTCGGGCTGCGAGAGATATTTCGACTGCACGAAAGCGGCCACGCAGGCCTCCACCCGCGCGCGCGTCCCCGCGGGCGCGAGCGTGGCGTGCGGGAGCAGCGCCCGCATCTGATCGAACGAGCCGCCCGCGTAGTCGCGCATGCGAAAGCGCGAATCCCAGATGAAGACGTCGGGATCGTCGCTCGTGCCGTAGAGCGCGACGCGATCGCCGATGTGCACCTTGCACGCGGCGCGCGCCCCCGCCGCGCACGCGAAGGCGAGCGCGCAAGCGAGCAACGCGATCGCGCAACTACGCCCCATCGCTCGTCCCCGCTTCGTGAACGCGAATCGCGAGCACCGCAAGATCGTCGCGCATCTCGTTGCCGCCGAGCGCCCGCACCTGCGCGAGCAGTTCGTCGGCGAGCAGTTGCGGTTGTGCGTTGCTCGCCGCAATGAGCGCCATCGCGCCCTCTTCGTTCAACTGCTCGCCTTGACGGTTGCGCGCCTCGGTCAAGCCGTCGGTCGCAAGCACGATCGTCTCGCCGTCCTCGAGAAAGACGGTCTTCGTAGAGAAAGGCTCTTCCATGACGCCGAGGACGGGGCCGGTGACCGCGAGCTGCTGCACGCCGGTAGAACGTCGGATGAAGGCCGAATCGTGCCCCGCGCTCGCGTACCGTAATTGCAAGGTTTCGGTATCGAGCACGCCCACGAACATCGAGACGAAGAGATACGGGTTCTCGACCGTCTGCGAGAACGCGGTGTTGAACTCTTGGAGCATCGCTCCGGGATCGCGGCGGCGCAGCGCAATGCCGCGGATGGTGAACTTGATGAACGCGGTGAGGACCGCCGCGTCGACGCCCTTACCGCTCACGTCGGCGATCAAGAGCAGAGCGAGCGTGTCCGAGAGGCGGTAGACGTCGAAGACGTCGCCGCCGACCGCCAGGTGGCTGCTCGCGGCGAGATAGGCCGTACCGACCTCGCAGTTGGGGAGCGGCACCGCTTCGCTGCGGAAGGCGCGCTGCAGAATCTCGGTCGTCGTGCGCTCTTCTTCGAGTTCGCGGTTCAGACGACCGCGGAAGCCGTTGAAGAGAATCGCGAGCAACCCGAAGAGCACGAGCCAGAACGCGCGGGCGTAGGCGTTGCGGTTGACCTGTTCCTGCGTGCTGTGCGCGAGCGCGGCATTGCGTTGCGCGAGCATCGCGCGAATGGCCTGCACCGCCCGCGACTCCACGTCGGTGAAGACCTTGTTCTCTTTATCGATCGCGGCCACGTCGCGACCGGGCGCCGCGAGCAGCGGCTCGGCGATCTTGAGCCGCCAATTCCGTTGCAGCGCCGCATAGTCGTCGAGCGTCTGCCTGCCGGCGGTCAGCCCCTGGCCCGCGAGCGCATCGCGCACCTCGGTGAGCTTGCTTTCGAATTGCGCCACCGCGCTTGCATACTGCGTGCGGTAGAACGGGTCGCGGGTGAGCGAGAAGCCGCGGACCGAGTTCTCCTCGTCGATCTGCAAGCGCCGCATCTCCTCGAGCGCGAGTTGCGCCTGCACGATACGGGACTGGGCCGCGAAGGTGCGAGCGATCGAGGCGCGCGTCTGAAACGCGCCCTGAACCGCGATCACGACGGCGATCACGAGGAAGGCCGTCCACACGACCGTTCCGGGAATCCACGACGCGAGCGATGGTCTCGTCTTCACGACTGCGGCGACTTTGGTAGCATAGTGGATCGCGGCTGCTCCCTAGGGGTCGCCATTCACCTTTCCGAACGAGGGTGAGCCATGCAGTTGCACGTGAGTCCGGCTCTCTTCAAGTCGTACGACGTCCGCGGGATTTATCCGGCCGAGTTCTCCGACGAGGTCGCCTACGGTATCGGACGCTGCTTCGTTTCGCTCGTCGGCGGCAACCGAATCGTGGTGGGCCGCGACATGCGTCCCTCGGGCGAGCGCCTCTTCGAGGCCTTCGCGCGCGGCGCGACCGAGGCGGGCGCCGAGGTTACCGATATCGGGATGGTCTCGACCGATGCGCTCTACTTCGCGGTCGGCAAGTACGGCTTCGACGGCGGGGTCATGATCACGGCCTCGCACAACCCGGCGCAATACAACGGCATGAAGTTCACGCGCAAAGCGGCCGAGGCGATCTCGCTCGAGACCGGGCTTGCGCAGATTCGCGACCGTCTGCTCGCGGGCGATCTGCCGCCCGCCGCGGCGACGCCCGGACGCATCACCGAGCGCTCGATCCTCGACGACTTCGCCGAGCACTGCCTCTCGTTCATCGACCGCACGAAGATCAAGCCGTTTAAGATCGCGATCGACGCGGGCAACGGCATGGCGGGCGAGACGGTACCCCACGTCTTCAAGCATCTGCCCTGCGAGGTGATCCCGCTCTACTTCGAGCTCGACGGCACCTTTCCGAATCATCCCGCAAGCCCGATCGAGCCCGAAAACATGGTCGATCTGCAGGCCGCGGTGCGCAAGCACGGCTGCGACCTCGGCGTGGCCTTCGACGGCGACGCGGATCGCATGTTCATCGTGGACGAGAAGGGCGAGTTGATCGACGGCAGCACCGTCACCGCGCTCGTCGCGCTCAACACGCTCAAAAAAGAGCCCGGCGCGAAGATTCTCTACAACCTCATCTGCAGCCGCAGCGTGCCCGAACTCGTCGAGAAGGCGGGCGGCGTGCCGATTCGTTCGAAAGTCGGCCATTCCATCATCAAGAAGATGATGCGCGAAGAAGATATCGTCTTCGGCGGCGAGCACTCGGGGCATTTCTACTTCAAGAAGAACTGGTACGCGGATTCGGGCATGATCGCGCTGATGCAGTGCCTGGAGGTCTTCAGCGAAGCGCACGAGCCCGTGAGCGCCGTGATCGCGCCGATCGACACCCGCTTTCGTTCGGGCGAGATCAACAGCGAGGTCAAGGACGTGCCCGCCAAGCTCGCGGCGCTCGAGGCGCACTACGCCGACGCGCAGATCGACAAGCTCGACGGCATCACGATCGCCTATCCGGATTGGTGGATGAACGTGCGTCCATCGAACACCGAGCCGCTGCTGCGCCTCAACGTCGAAGGCGACAGCAAGGCCGTGATGGAGCGCCGCCGCGACGAAGCGCTCGCGCTGATTCGAGGATAGTTCGCAACCGCCGCGCTCGCGCGCGGGTTGACGCTCTGTTATGGCACAAGCAACCACCTACACCCATCGCACCCGCGTCGCGCTGCCCGAGGGCGCGCGGCTCGAGATCGCCCAACTCCTGAACGGCTCGCTCGCAACCGCGCTCGATCTCAAGACGCAGATCAAACAAGCGCACTGGAACGTGGCGGGACCGGAGTTCTACTCGCTGCATCTGCTCTTCGACAAGCTCGCCGACGATGCCGAAGAGGCGGTCGATCTGCTCGCCGAACGCGTGCTGCAACTCGGCTATACGGCGCTCGGGACCGCGCGCATCGCGGCGGAGCGCTCGATCCTGGGCGAGTATCCGCATCACGCGATCGACGGACGCGCCCACGTCGAGGCGCTGGCGGAACGCCTTGCGATCTTCGGCAACCACGTGCGCGAAGCGATCGCCAAGACCGCCGAACTCGGCGACGCCACGACATCGGATCTCTACACCGAGATCTCGCGCGCGGCCGATAAGAATCTCTGGATGCTCGAAGCGCATCTGCGCACCGCTTAAGGAGCCGATCACCACGCCGTGAGCCGCGTCGATACCGATGCCATGCGCCGCTACGAGCAGACGCGCGACGATCTCGTCGCGCGTCTGCTCGCGCTCGAACCGCTGCTCTCCGACGACCGACGCGCGAGCGTCCGTCGCGCGCGCACGCGTTTGGAGAGCGGCAAGTTCGTGCTCGCGGTCGTCGGCGAGTTCTCGAGCGGCAAATCGTTCCTGCTCAACGCGCTGCTCGGCAAATTCCGACACGAAGAGACGGCGGGCGGCCACAAGCAACTCGTCGGCCTGCTCGCGACCGACATCAACCCGTCGACCGCGACGATCACCGAGCTCGATTACGGCCCCACCGACGAAGCGCACGCGATCTACGAAGACGGACGCAGCGAGCGCATCCCGCTCGATCGCCTGAACCGCTTTATCGCGGTGGGATCGGGCGACGTCGGTACGATTCACGACGCGACGAAAGATCCGTCGCACGCGGGCGAAGCCCCCGTGCGCGTGGCCGTCAAAACGAACTCGCCCTTCCTCGAGCGCGGGTTCACGGTCGCCGATACACCCGGCCTCGCATCGATCAATCCGGCGCATCGCCGCGCGACGCTGCAATTTTTACCGACCGCCGACGCGGTGCTCTACCTCATCGACACGCAACAGCCGTTCACCGAGGGCGACGCCTCGTTTCTCGGCATCGTGCGTCAGCACATCGATTCGATCTTCATCGTGCAGACCAAGATCGATCTCTGGGAGCAGGCGCAGGGTGACGGACGTCCCGCGTGGGAACACGCCTACGAACGCATCGCGACGATGGCGGCGGTGCACGCCCCCGGCACCTACGTCTACGCGCTCTCCGCGCGCGAATACGTCGAAGGCACGCTCGCGCAGGATGCGCCGCGCGTGGAAGCGAGCCGCTTTCCCAAATTTCTCGCCGCGCTCGACGCGTCGCTGATCCGCAACACCGGCCGCGCGCGCCTGCGCCGCGTGCGCGACCGCGTCTCGGCCACGATCGCCGACGAGCGCGCGCAGATCGCGGGCGATCTCGCGATGCTCGCACTCGATCCCGGCGCGCTCGGCGAACGGCGGGCAGTCGTACTTCCGCAACTTCACGCACTCGACGAGCGCGCGCGCGCCGAGAGCAACGCGCTCATCGGAGCCGGCGGCGCGGTCCGCGGCGCGATGCACGAGCGTGGACGCGACCTCGCGACCGATCTCGAACGCGCGCTCGCGCAGGCATTCGACACGGCGGACGTGGCGAAGCTGCGCGATCGCGCGCGCTTGCATATCATCGTCGATCGCGTCGTCGCCCACGTGGTGGAAGAGTTAGCGCGCGCCGCGGCGGCCGATGTGGCCGACGAGATCGAACGTGCGCTTGCGTCCGCGGAGGCGCTCGTACCGATGCGGTTTTCGCCGAACGATGCCGCCGCGCGCGCGTTCGGCGCCGAGCCGGGCACCAGTCTGTGGAACGGCGCGGTGCGCGATGCCCTGCGCGCGACGATCGTGCTCGACGCGATCGGCGGTCCGGCGATCGGGCTCGTGCACGATATCGGGACGCGCTTCGCGAGCCGCCGCGACGGCGCGTACATGAAGCGCGAACTCATCGCCGATCTGCGCGCCGAAATCTTCCCGCGCTTCCACACCGAGGTGCTCTCGTTCACCGATCGCATCGGCGCGCGGTTGCAGCGCATCTACGACGAACTCGCGCAGTCGATCTCGACGGCGGTCGTCGAGAAGCGCGATGCCGAGATCGGCAGCATCGATCGCGCGCTCGCGGCGCACGAGCGCGGCGAGCACGCGACACGCAGCGACGAACTGACGGCGCGTGCCGCGGCGCTTGCATCCGCGCTCGAGACGATGCGCGAGAGCGTCGCGGCCTTCATGGAGCGCGACGAGGAGATCGCGCCCGCCGATCCGGGTGCGAACGAGGTGCGCATGGCGCACGACGCGGCGAGTTTCGATCCGCACCTCTACGATCTCGGCCTGCGTCCGTCGCGCTGGCGCGTCGCGGTGCTGGGGGCGCTCCGCCGCGGAAAGAGCAGCCTGATCAACGCGATCGCGGGGCGCGTCGTGCTCACCGACGACATCGCGGGCAGCGTGCGCTTTCCGATTCACGTGCGGTACGGCGAGCGCGAAGCGGCCTACGTGCTCGCCGAGGGCGGCGAATGGCGCGAAATCGCGTTTGCGGATGCCTCCGTACACGCGGCCGACGCGCCGGTGCTCGTGCTCGTGCCGTGGAAGCTTCCGCGCGAGCTCGTGCTCGTGCACGCGCCCGCGTTCGATTCCGGTGACGCAACCGCCGAAGACGTGAACGTGGTCGTCGCCTCGCACGCAAGCGAGATCCTCTGCCTCTTCTCGCGGCAGCTCTCCGATCGCGAACTGAGCCTTTACGAACGCGTTGCCGAGTTCAACAAGCCGATGCAGTTCGTGCACACGATCGCCGATAACGAGGCCTCGAGCGAGCGCCGCCACGTGGTCGAACTCGCGCAGGCCTACCTGCGCGAGCGCAACGTACCCGCCGAGCGCGTCTACGTCGTTTCGGCGCACGAGTACGGCGAGGCCAAGGAGGCCGGGCGAGCGCCCGCAGGCTGGAACGAGACCGAGGCGCTGCGCACCACGCTCGAATCGCACGCGGAAGCGCACATGGCGCGTCTCGAGCGCCTGGAGCGCGCGGCGCGCGAGATCGCGGCGGTTACGGCCGCGCCCGCAGCGGCAAGCGAGCCGCGCCCCGGTTTCCTTGCGCGCCTTTTCGGCAAGGGGCGCTGAAGGCCGCGGCGTCGAACGCGAAGGGTCGGCTATGACGTTGACCATTGGACCCGCGCTGCTCGCCGTCGGTGACGGCACCTCCACCTACGGACGTCTCGCGATCGAGCATGGGCGCGTCGCCGCCGTCCTTCCCGCCGACGGCCCCTCGGATCTCGCGCTCCCGCCCGGCAGCAGCATCGCGCCGGGTCTGATCGACGTACACACCAACGGCGCGGGCGAGATGCTCTTCAACCGCGATCACGGCAACGCGGTGCCGGTCGCGGCGATCGAGTATGCGCGCATGGGCGCGACCGGCTTCGTCGCGAGCATCATGACGGCGCCCTTCGAATCGATGCTCCACGCCGCGTCGGATATCGTCGATGCCGCGCACGATCTCGAAGAGGACGATCCGCGCGGCGCGCGCTGTCTGGGCATCCACTTCGAAGGCCCGTTTCTCAATCCGAAATTCCGCGGCGTGCACCGACAAGAGTGGCTCGTGCCGCCCTCGGCGGAGCGCGCGCGAGAGATGATCGATGCTTGTAAGGGCGCTTGCCTGCTCGTGACGATGGCACCCGAGATCGACGGTGCCGCCGATGCGACGCGCGTTTTTCTCGAACACGGCGTCGTCTGCTCGGCGGGACACACCGCCGCACGCTATCGCGAAGGCCTGCTCGCAATCGGACTCGGGTTTCGCTCGCTCACGCACGCATTCAACGGCATGCCGCCGCTCATTCACCGCGATCCGCCCATCCTCGCCGCATTCATTCAGGATCGGCGCACGCTCGTGCAGGTGATCAGCGACGGCTATCATGTCTCACCGGTGATGGTGGACATTCTCTACCGCACGCTCGGCGATCGCATCGTGCTCACGACCGACGTCATGCCCGCGCCCGATCCGAGCTACCACATCGAGGGCGGTGTGATGCGTTCCGACGACGGCACGATCGCGGGCAGCGCGCTGCGGATCGACCAAGCGGTGCGTAACTTCATGTCGTACGCGGAGATTTCGTTCGCGCAGGCCGTCATGGCCGCGACGCACGCCCCCGCAAAACTGCTCGGCCTCGAGAGCGAGATGGGACGCATCGCCCCGGGCCTACGCGCCGATCTCTCGTTCTGGGACGAATCCTACGGGATCATGGGCACGATGGTCGGCGGCGAGATCGTCTACGGCCTCGGCACGGAGAAGGCCACGCTCGCGTCGTAGCGAGTCGTATGAGCGAATCCGCGACCGTGGCGCGGAACGCGGCCGTCCTCGAAACCGTCTTCGGCGACCGTTTCCGGCGCAATTTCGACCTCCGCTTCTGGGATGGAAGCGAGCTTCCAAGCATCACCGCCGAGCGCGACTTCACCTTCGTCGTGAACGATCCGGGCGCGCTGCGCCGCGCGCTCGTTCCGCCCGTTGACCTGCACGCGGGCGAAGCCTTCCTCACCGGCGCGATCGACGTGGAGGGCGATCTCTGCGCCGCGATTTCCGCATTCAACCACGCAAGCGATGCGCGCTCGCCGATCGAACGCGCGCGCATCGCGCTACTGCTCGCGCGCCTACCGCGCAACGGCCGCGCGCACGCGGACGGCGCCGCGCTGCAGGGGACGATGCATTCCCGCGAGCGCGATCGGGCCGCGATCGCGTTTCACTACGATCAGCCGGTCGCGTTCTACCGCAGCTTCCTGGATCGCGAGCTCGTCTACAGTTGCGCCTATTACGACGACGGCGTAACGACGCTCGAAGAGGCACAGCAGGCGAAGCTCGAGCACGTGCTGCGCAAGCTGCGCCTCGAGCCCGGGATGACGTTTCTCGATATCGGCTGCGGCTGGGGCGCCCTCGTGATCGCCGCGGCGCGGCGCGGCGCGCGCGCGCTCGGCATCACGCTCAGCCGCACGCAGTACGACGAAGCGAACCGCCGCATCGACGCGCTCGGCCTGCGCGAGCGCGCGAGCGTGGAGTTGCTCGACTACCGCGATCTCGGAAAGCGCCGCTTCGATCGCATCGCGAGCATCGGCATGGTGGAGCACGTCGGACGCGAGCAGCTGCCCGAGTATTTCGGCGCGGCGTTTACCGCTCTCCGGCCGGGCGGGCTCTTTCTCAATCACGGCATCACCGAGCAGAGTCCGGGACGCACCGCGCCGCGCAACCCGTTCATTCGCCGCTACGTCTTTCCCGACGGCGATCTGACCGCAATCGGCGACATGCTCGCGATCGCCGAACGCGCGGGCTTCGAAGTGCGCGACGTCGAGAGCCTGCGCGAACACTACGCGCGGACGTTGCGCGCGTGGGTCGCGAACGTGGAACGCAACGCCGAGAGCGCGATCGCCGAGGCGGGCAGTACCGCGTATCGCACCTGGCGGCTCTATATGGCCGCGAGCGCCGTCTCGTTCGAGAGCGGATCGATCGGCCTGCACCAATCGCTGCTCGCGCGCCCCGACGCGGACGGCCGCGTCACGATCCCCGCGACGCGCCGCGATCTCTACCGGTGATTCCCCGTGCCTCGCTTTACAGGGCGCGGTCGATGAGTTTGCGCGTAGTTCCGGTGGCTAAACGAACTTCGCGCAAGGATCCGAGCGCACCCAAAAGCACGAGGATCGCGCCGATCACGGTAAGCGCGGTCGGGATCCAAAGGACGGCACTCACGAGCGCGCTGATCGCAACGAAGAGGCTCGCGAGCACGAACGTACCGATCGCCGCGTAGTAATACGTGAGCGCCCCCTCGAGGAGCTCCGCGCGGCGCTTGTAGACATCGAGTTCGGCCGCGATGAAGGTGTGCGCTTCGGACTGCGCGGTGTGCGCGTGCGACTCATCGAGCAGCAGGCGCGAGCGGTCGACGACACGCGCCACGCGCGTTACCGTGCTCGCCACGAGGTTTCCGCACGCAAGGATGAAAATCGCGGGCGTGATCATCTGCGCGATGATTGCGACCGCGGATCCCGTCTGATTCATCGCGAGGCCGTAGAGCATGTCGCTACGGCGTAACGGGCGATCCCGCCGTGCGGTTCGCGCGCTCGAGCATCGCCGAGCGCAGCATCGAGAACGCCGCGTAGACCACGACGAGCACGACCAGCCAGCGCACCGCCTGCAGCGGCAGCGACTTCACGATGAACGCGGCGATCAGCACGCCGGGAATGCCGCCGAGCGTGAGGCCGAGCGCCGCTTTGAGCTCGTAGGCGTTGAACTTGACGAAGCGCACGCTCGAGATCGGCATGAGGAACGCGCACGATCCCATCATGATCGGGAACGCCGCGCGCGGATTCATGCCGAGCAGGCTGATCATGATCAGGCACGGCGCGTAGAGGCCGATGCCGATCGTCATGAGGGCGCCGAGGCAGAAGTTGATCACGATGCCGAGCACGAGCGTCGTACCGCTCAGGCCGAGCGCGGTTCCACCGCCGGGAAACAGCTTGAGATTCGTCATCACGAAGAGCACCGCGGCCGCCGCGAGCGCTCCACCCATGCCGATCTGCACGTAGCGCCGCGGCCAGCGAGCGACGAGCCCGGCGCCGAGCCACGCCCCGACGACCGACGCGGCGATCAGCGCGACCATCGTCAGCGGATCGACCCCGATCACCGTGGTGTAGATGAGCGCCTCGGCGACGGTCGGGAGCGAGTGACCGACGTTGAGCGTGCCCGGGATCTTCTCGTCGGGAACGAGTTTGAAGAACTTGAAGAGCGAGGTCGTCGGCGCGAACGAGCCGATCCCGAGCGTGTCGAGAAAATCCGTCACGAGGCCGATCAGCAATTGCACCGGTGTCGGCCAGGCGAAGCCGACGCTCGTGCGCATCTCGCGTATCCAGATGACCGCGAAGGCGAGCGCGACCACGACGAGGGCCGCGATGACGATGGTGAGGACGCTCATAGCCCGCCTGCTTCGGTATCGGCGAGCCTCACCTCTGCCGACGGTTCCATTCCTCTATGGTCGGCGGAGGGCCGAAGCCGAGGCGCTTGCCGATACCGAGGCGCCCGATCACGTCGGAGAGGAGCGCATACAACCCCAGCGTGAGCGCGAGCTGCGCGAAACCCCGTACCGTTCGCTCGAACGCCGCATCGATCGCGAACGCAATGAGCGCCATGAGGAGCGCGTTCTTCCACCCGCGTCGCCAGAGCAGCAGTCCCAGGCCGAGTGCGACGCACGCAACATAGACGAGCGGGAGCGACATCGAATCCCTCCTTTAGCGCAGGGCGGCCGCGTTGAAGTATGACGCGCGCGGGTGATGGATCACGATCGCCGCCGTCGATTGCTCCGGAACGATCTGGAACGCCTCGGTGAGCTCGACGCCGATCCGCGCCCGCGCGTCGAGGACGCGGAAAGCGATCTCGTGCTGCGAGAGATCCGGACAAGCACCGTAGCCCCACGAGTAGCGCTTCCCGCGCTCGGGTTCGAGCCCGAGCTCGGTGCGAATGCGCCGGTGGGTCCACTCGGCCAGCGCCTCGGCAGCCTGCACGGTAAAGCCGTGCAGAAAATACGATTCGCTGTAGTCGCCGGCGGCCTGCAGCGCTTCGGTGCGTTTGGCCGCCTCGGTTCCGACCGTGACGACCTGCAGCGCGACGACGTCGATCGCGAGTCCCTCGTGCGGCTCGCGCAGGTAATCGGCGAGACAAAGATGTTCGCCGCCCGCTTGACGCGCAAAGGGGAAGCGCGCGATCTCGCGCGCGCGATCCTGCGGATCGTAGAGCACGACATCGTCGCCGATTCCCGCCGCCGGGAAATACCCGTACGCAACCTTCGGAACGAGCAATCCGCCACGCTCGGCCTCCGCCTGATAGCGGTGCAGTCGCGGCGTGAACTCATCGCGCATGAGCGCCTCGAACGCCTCGCCCTTGGTGTTGCTCGCACCCCAGGAGAGCCGGTACAGGCTCTTGAGATCGAAGCACGGCCAGAGCTCCGCGACGTCGATCGTATCGAGCGTGGTCGCGCCCCGGAAGGGCGGCAGCGGAATCGCGGCGTGCTCGGCCTTCACGGCGGATATGCTCGGTTCGCTCGCGGCGCGCGCAACGACGGAGCGCTGCCGCTCGCGCTGCGCGAGCGCATCCGCGCGCATCTTCTCGATGAAGCGTTCGCGCTCGGAGGGGTCGCTCGTGAGGCGATCCATGATCTCGAGCCCTTCGAAGGCATCCTTCGCGTAGAAGAGTCCGGGTTCGAAGAAACGTTCGCCTTGATCGAGCAGCGCGATTCGCCGGCCGAAATCGCGGTTGATCGCGGCACCGCCGATGATCACGGGAAAGCGCAGACCGCGTTTATCCTGTTCCTCCACGCAGATCGGCATCTGTTTGCTGGTCGAGACGAGCAGCGCCGAGAGCCCGATCGCGTCGGCTTTCACCTCCTGCGCCTTCTCCAAAATCACGTTCATCGGCACCTGTTTGCCGAGATCGTGCACGGTGTAGCCGTTGTTGGTGAGGATGGTGTTGACGAGGTTCTTGCCGATGTCGTGCACGTCGCCGAAGACGGTCGCGAGCACGACCGTTCCCTTCGTCGCGCCCTCTTTGCGTTCGAGGAACTGCTCCAGGTGCGCGACGGCCTTCTTCATCACTTCGGCCGACTGTAGCACGAAGGGTAGAATCAGTTCTCCCGCGCCGAACTTATCGCCCACCTCTTTCATCGCGGGCAGCAGTATCTCGTTGAGCACGTCGACGGGATTGCGCTCGCGGAGCGCAAGATCGATCTTCGCTTCGATGCCGTCCTTACGCCGCCGGAGAATTGCGTTGTGAATTTGCTGCGCGATCGGCAGCGTCGCGTCCGCATCCGCCGTGTCACCCTGAGCCTGCCGAAGCGTCCCCGCGTTCGCCTCGAAGTGCTCGATCACGCGCGCGAGCGCGTCGGGACGACGATTGAAGACGAGATCGTCGCAGAGCTCGCGTACGTTCGGCGCGATCTCCGCGTACGGAGTGATCTCCTTGGCATGCACGAGCGCCGCATCGAGGCCCGCCTCGACGCAGTGGTGCAGGAAGACCGAGTTGAGCGCCGCGCGCGCGGGCGGCGTGAGCCCGAACGAGACGTTGGAGACGCCGAGCGAGGTGAGCACGCCGGGCAGCGCGCGTTTGATCGCGCGGATGCCCTCGATCGTCTCGACCGCCGAGTTCGCGAACTCGGGATCGCCGGTCGCGAGCGTGAAGGTGAGATCGTCGAAGATCAGCGCGCCCGGCGGCAGGCCGTATTCACCGACCACGATGCCGTGGATGCGCTCGGCGACCTCGAGCTTGCGCTGCGCGGTCTTCGCCATGCCCTGCTCGTCGATCGTAAGCGCCACCACCGCGGCACCGTGTTCGACCGCGAGCGGTAGCAGCACGTCCATCTTCGCGCGTCCCGCTTCGAGATGCACCGAGTTCACGATCGCGCGTCCCGGATAGTTTTCGAGCGCGATCTGCACCACGCGCGGCTCGGTGGAATCGATCATCAGCGGCGCTTCCACCGACTGCGCGAGACGGCGCACGAGTTCGCGCATCTGCACGTCTTCGTCGGTGCGTTCGGTGAGCGCGCAGCACACGTCGAGAACGTGGGCACCGCCCTCCACCTGCTCGCGCGCGACGAGCATGATCTCGTCGTAGTTCTCCTCGAGCAGCAGGCGTTTGATCTTGCGCGAGCCTTGGCTGTTGATCCGTTCGCCGACGAGCAGCGGCCGCGGCTCCTGTTCGAGCGCGACGGCGGTCATCGCGCTCGCGACGACCTGCGGGCGCCCCTTCGACGAACTCGAGGTGACACGTTTTCGGCGCGGGATGAGAGCGTCGACGGCGGTGCGCAGGGCGCGAATGTGCGCGGGCGTGCTGCCGCAACAGCCCCCGATCGCGTTCACGCCGAACTCGGTGACGAAGGCGATGAGTTCGCGCGCGAGTTCGTCGGGTGATTCGGGATAGATCGTCTCGCCTTTCGGGCCCATGAGCGGGAGGCCCGCGTTCGGGATCACGCTCACGAAACAGCGAGAGTTTTCCGCGAGGTAGCGCACCGAATCGCGCATCTGCGCGGGGCCGGTGGAGCAATTGAGGCCGATCACGTCGATCGGCAGCGCGTCGAGCGTCGCGGCGATCGCGCGAATGTCGGTGCCGAGCAGCATACGCCCCTCGGTAATGAGCGTCGGTTGCGCCTGGATCGGGACGCGCCGCAGACCGCGTTCGAACTCGCGCACGATCCCCGCGATCGCGGCTTTGAGTTCGAGCAGATCCTGCATCGTCTCGAGCAGCAAGAGATCGGCGCCGCCTTCGATCAACCCGCGCGCCTGTTCGCCGTAGATGTCGGCGAGTTCGGCGAACGTAATCTTCGAGAGCGCGGGATCGGAGGACGAGACGAGCATGCCCGTCGGTCCCATCGAGCCCGCGACGAAACGCGGCCGCTCGGGCGTGGAGAACGCATCGCACGCTTCGCGCGCGAGACGTGCCGCCGCGACGTTGATCTCGTGCGTCTTCTCGCCGAGCTCGTACTCGTCGAGCTTCAGACGCGATGCGGTAAACGAATCGGTCTCTACCACGTCGGCACCCGCCTCGAGATAGGCGGTGTGAATCGCGCGGATCGCGTCGGGCCGCGTGAGCACGAGCGCTTCGTTACAGCCGAGGTACCGTTCGCCGCCGAAATCGGCGGCAGATAGATCGAGCGCCATGAGCTGTGTGCCCATGGCGCCGTCGTACACCAAAACCCGCTCGGAGAGCAGGCGCAGATACTCGTTCAATTGTTTATGTACTCGCTTGTTCGACGGCGAAGTCGGCGCTCAGCCGGATCGCCCCGACCGCTCGCCCAGCCCGATTATACACGACCGGCTCGGCGAATGCCCGGAGCTCGGTCGCAGCCGCAGCCGGCGCGCCGAGCGCGCGCAGCGCCCCCATCGTAACCGGAGCGCGCGCCCGACTGCCCGTACCGTCGACGACCTTGCTTGCAAAGCCGAGCCCCTGCGGGATCAGCGCCACGCCGTGCACGCCTTCGGCACCCGCCTTGCACGCGATCGCACCGCCCGCCGCGTGCATGAGCACGCTGTCGAACTCGCCGGTGCCCGCCACGTACTCGGGGTAGGAAACCATCGCGTCGCGCGCCGTCAAGAGCGCCATCGCGTCGCGCGGCGCGAGTTCGGTAAGCGAGGCGAAGCGCGCGAACGCCATCGCCGCCTTGCGCAGGCCGGTCGCGTAGACCGGAATGCCGCAGCCGTCGACGCCGAGCGGCCAGGTCGCGGGATCGTCGTCGGAGATCCTCGCGCAGAAAGCGAGGATCGCCTGCTGCGCGGGATTCGCGGCGTCGAGATAGGTTGCGATGTCCGCACCGAGCACCGTGCAGAGCGCGAGGATGCCCGCATGTTTGCCCGAGCAGTTGTTGTGCAACGCGCTCGGCTCGTCGCCCGCACGCAGCATCGCATGGGCGGCGCCTTCGTTGTAGGGCAAATGCGGGCCGCACTGCAGCGCGCTCGGATCGAGACCGATTTTGCGTAGGATCGAACGCACGGCTTCGACGTGAAACGGCTCGCCGGAATGCGAGGCGCACATCACCGCGATCTCGTGCATGCTCAGATCGAAGGCTTCGCGCACGCCCGCCGCGAGCGCGGCTGCGGCGATGAACGGCTTGGCGGTCGAACGCAGGAAGACGGGCGTTTCGACATCGCCGACGGCGAACACGATGTCGCCGCGAGGCGTTGCGGCGCACGCGGCGACGTGATGGACGGATTCGACGATGTCACCGCGCGTGACCTCGACGATCGGGGCTCCGGAAGGCTGCTGCAAGATGCTTGGTTTCGCTTTACGGGACGAGAGCGGGCTCGACCACGACGGCTTCTTGTTCGGCGAAGACCGGATTGCTCAGGTAGCGCTCGCCGGTATCGCAGCCGATCGTGACGATCGTCTTTCCCTTCGATTCGGGACGAGCGGCTACTTGCAGCGCGGCCCACAGATTCGCCCCCGCCGAGATGCCGATCAGCATCCCCTCTTCGCGCGCCGCGCGCCGCGCCGTCGCGATCGCATCGGCATCGCTCACGCGAATCACCTCGTCGTAGACATCGGTCGCGAGCACCGTCGGCACGAAGCCGGTGCCGGTGCCTTGAATCTTATGCGGACCCGGCGCACCGCCCGAGAGCACGGGCGAGGCATCTGGTTCGCCCGCGATCACGCGCACGCCCGACTTGCGCTCCTTGAGCAGCTTGCCCACGCCGCTGATCGTACCGCCGGTGCCGACCATCGCGACGAAGATATCCACGGCGCCGTCGGTATCGCGCAGAATCTCTTCGCCCGTCGTGCGGTAGTGAATCTCCGGGTTGGCCGGATTCTCGAACTGCTGCGGGACGAAGTAGCGCGTGGGCGCGCTCGCGTGAATCTCGTTCGCCTTGGCGATCGCGCCCTTCATGCCCTCGGCACCCGACGTCAACACGACCTGCGCGCCGTAGGCTTTGAGCAGATTGCGCCGTTCGATCGTCATCGTGTCGGGCATCACGAGAATACAGCGATAGCCCTTCGCCGCCGCGACGAAGGCGAGCGCGATGCCGGTGTTCCCGCTGGTCGGCTCGAGGATCGTCATGCCCGGAAGCAAGCGGCCGTCACGTTCGGCGGCTTCGATCATCGCGACCCCGATGCGATCCTTCACCGAGCCCGCCGGGTTGAACGATTCCATCTTGACGAGGACGGTGCCGGGGAGCCCGGCGTTGAGCCGCGGGATCTTCACCAGCGGCGTGTTGCCGAACGTATCGGCCAAATTCTCGTAAATACGTGCCATAACGCATGCTACAACAACGCGCGGCGGCGATGGGTTTGCGCGGCGGGAGCGAACGTTCGTTCGAAGCATGTTCTCCCTCTCCGGAAGCTCGCTCTACGTCGAGGCCCTCGACCTGTGGATCGACAGCATGAAGACGCGCGAGCGCTGCTACGTCTCGCACGGTCACAGCGATCACGCGCGCGAGCACCGCGTGGTGATCGCGACGCCGAACACGGCTCGCATCTGCCGCGCGCGTTTCTCGCGCCGCGCCGTTCGGGCGCCGCAACTCTCGCTGCTCGCGACACGGGAGCGTCCGCGCGCGGAGGTCGCCTTCGAGGAGCACGAGTTCAACGAGCCGTGGAGCGAGGGCGAGCATCGCCTCACGCTCTTCTCGGCCGGACACGTACTCGGCAGTTCGCAACTGCTGATCGAGGGCGAGCGCGGCTCGTTCGTCTATACCGGTGATTTCAAGCTCGCGTCCTCGCTCACGGTCGAACCGCCCGAGGTAAAGCGTTGCGACGTCGTGCTCATGGAGTGCACGTACGGAAGCCCGCAGTACGTCTTTCCGCCGCGCAACGAGGTGGCGGGCGAAATGGTCGCCTTCGCGCGCGCATGTCTGGAGCAGGACGCCGTCGCGGTCTTCTTCGCCTACTCGCTCGGCAAAGCGCAGGAGGCGATGGCGATCCTCGGCGGCGCGGGTCTGCCGCTGACCGTGCACGGCGCGATCGACACGCTCGCGCGCGTCTACGTTGACGCGGGCATCCCGCTGCCGCCCTACGCGCGCTATGACGCGGCGACGTTCGATCCCGCGAGCGTGCTGATCTGGCCGCCGGGCGGTAAGGCGCTGCCGAAGGCGCTACGCGGACGCAACGTGCGCACCGCGGTGCTTACCGGCTGGTCGCTCGATCGCGGCGCCTTCTTCCGCTACGGCACCGAGCGCGGTTTCGCACTCTCCGATCACGCCGACTATCCCGCGCTGCTGCAGTACATCGAACGCGCGCAGCCGCGCAAGGTGATCCTCAATCACGGCCGCCGCGACTTCACCCATCGCCTACGCGCCCTCGGCATCGACGCCGAATACCTGGAAGCGCACGCCCAGCTCTCGCTCTTCTGACATCACCTTCCCAACCGTTCCGGAGACCACATGAACGACACGACCCCGCTCATTCCCCGCGACAAGCTCTTCGGAAGCGCGGAGCGCAGTCAGCCTCGCATCTCTCCCGACGGGGCGCACCTGGCGTACCTGGCGCCGCACGAGGGAAAGATGAGCGTCTGGGTGCGCTCGCGCGACCGTGACGACGCGCGTATGATCGCGCACGATCCGTCGCGACCGATCCCGTGGATTGCATGGCAAGGCGACGGCGCTCACGTGCTCTACCTGCAAGACAGCGGCGGCAACGAGAACTATCACCTCTTCCAGGCCGCGCTCGACGGCACGGCGCCGCGCGAACTCACGCCGGGCGATCAGGTGCGCTGCCAACCGCTCGCGATCGACCATCGCCGTCCGCACGACGTGCTCGTGCAGCTCAACGAGCGCAATCCCGCGTTCTTCGACGCCTGCCGCATCGATCTGCGCAGCGGCGCGATCGAGATCGTGGCGGAGAATCCCGGCGACGTGGTGGGCTGGCTCGCCGACAACGATCACGCGGTGCGCGCGGCGGTCGCTCAGGACGCCGACGGCCGCAGCATCATTCGCGTGCGCGACGACGCGGCGTCGGCGTGGCGCGAGCTCGATCGCATCGATGCCGAAGACGACATTCCGAATCCGATCGGCTTCTCGCCCGACAATCGCTCGCTCTACGTGATCACCGCCAAAGGCGCCAACGCGGCGCGTCTGGTGCGCTACGATCTGCGCGACGGGACGATCGAGACGCTGCTCGCGGACGAGGCGTATGACGTACACTCCACCTACGTCGATCCCGCCACGAACGCGCTCGTCGCCGCGGCGGTGCTGCGCGAACGCCTCGAGTGGAGCGTGCTCGATCCCGCCTATCGGACGACCTTCGAGCGCCTGCGCGAGCATCGCGACGGCGACTTCACCGTGGCCGATGCAACCGCCGACGGCAACACGCTCGTCGTTCGCTACACCTTCGATGTCTCACCGAACGCTTACGACCTCGTCGATCGCGCGACGGGCGATGCACGGACGCTCTTCGTCGAACGTCCCGCGCTGCTCGACTATACGCTCGCGCCGATGCGGCCGATCCGCTTCGCCGCGCGCGACGGCCTCACGATTCACGGCTATCTCACGCTTCCGGTCGGTGTGGAGGCGAAGCAGTTGCCGACCGTGCTGCTCGTGCACGGCGGGCCGTGGCACCGCGATCGTTGGGGCTACGACGACACCGTGCAATGGCTTGCCAATCGCGGCTATGCGGTGCTGCAGGTGAATTTCCGCAGCTCGACCGGCTACGGGAAGGCGTTCCTCAACGCGGGCAATCGGCAGTGGGCGGGTGCGATGCGCACCGATCTGCTCGACGCGCGCGACTGGGCGATCGCGCAAGGCATTGCCGATCCGGCGCGCTTTGCAATCGTCGGCGGCAGCTACGGCGGATACGCGGTGCTCACAGCGCTTGCGTTCACGCCCGATGCGTTCACCTGCGGCGTCGATATCGTGGGGCCATCGAATCTCAACACGTTGATCGGCTCGATTCCCCCGTATTGGGAACCGCTGATCAAAATTTTCCATCAGCGCATGGGCGAAGATCCCGCGTTTCTCGATACGCAGTCGCCGCTCTTCAAAGCCGATCGCATCGCGGCTCCGCTGCTCATCGCGCAAGGCGCGAACGATCCCCGCGTCAAGCAGGCCGAGAGCGATCAGATCGCGGCGGCGATGCGCGCGAACGGCATCCCCGTCACCTACATCCTCTTCCCCGACGAAGGACACGGATTCGCAAACCCGCGGAACAACAAGCGCTTCACGGCGCTTGCCGAGACGTTCCTCGCGGAACATCTCGGCGGCCGCCTGGAACCGACGCACGCCGACGAGGAGTATACGTCGCTCCTCGCCTAGCGCGGGCAGCTACGTCTTGGTCAGGATGCGCGTGCCGAGTTCGCGCAGGCGTTCTTCGATGTCGAGTTGCGCGGTGAACATCGAGGCGTTCTCGGCACCGCCGTCGACCACGCCGGTCATCGCCGCGCGCTCTTCACCGCGATAGCTCGGTGCTTGACCGGCCTGCGCGGTCATCTCACCCATGCCGGGGGGCTGACCGCCCATCGCCGCCTTGAACTGGACCGGGAGTCCGCCCGCCGCAAGCACCTTGGTCAGCGTCACGCTGCAGGGACGCTGATCGAGCGCGAGCGTGAACGATCGCCCGAGTACGGAGAACGCCGCGCGCAAGCGCAGATCGAAGGTGACGACGCCGTTCTCGCGCTGTTGCGCGCCTTCGGGCGCGGGCGTCCAGCGATAGTTGACGATGTCGCTGATCAGCGACATATCGACCGTGCGAACGAACGGAATCGGCACCGGGATGTTGGTGAGATGGACGACTTTCGAATTGCCGTCCTGGAGCGGTTCGACGATCATCGGCGTCGATTTGATCGGTCCCGCATAGGCGAGGAGCACGGCCTTGAGATACGGCCCGCTCGATGAAAACTTCTCCGTATCCTCATAGATGTCGGTCGTCAATCCGACGTGCGTATCGAGGATCGGAATCGTCTCGCCGTAGGAATAGTGTTTACGAAAGATCTCGGACATGGATACCTCCGCTGTAAAAGCCTCCACATGATAGCGGAGCGACACGGAGGCGTCATTGGACGAGAGCTCATCTTCTACGTGCACGGCGCGACGCGCGCACGCATGCTTAGTCGACGCCGATATCCCAGAGCATGCCGAGATCTTTCTTCGCGAACGTCTTGAACGCGATGAGCGTTTCCGTCGATTCGATGCCGTCGAGCGCCGCGATATGCTCGGTGACGAGATCGTTGAGATCCTCGTGCTGCCGAACGCGCACGATCGCCACCATGTCGAACGGGCCGGCGACCGAATAGACTTCGGCGATCCCCGGGATCGCGAGCAGATCGTCGGCGATCGACTTCAGGCGCGGGCGGGCGACGTTCATCAGGATAAATGCGGTGACCATGGGGCCGCCTTCCGTGCCTCCGCAACGCAGCCCTTCGAGCATTCGGCGGGTATCTGAGATGACTATGCGTCATTTTGCGCACGCCGCCCGCCGCGTCGCCGCACAGCGCGGCAAGCTCGAGAAGGTCGCGATCATCGCGGAGTACCTCCGCACGCTCGACGACGACGATCTCGTCGCGGCGGCGCGCTTCTTCACCGGCACGCCGTTCGCGGCGCGCGACGAGCGCAGCCTGAACCTCGGCGGCCGCACGATCGCCGCGGTCGCGGGCCGCATCTGGAACTTCGAGCGCGCGCGCCTTGCGGAGCAATATCGCGAGAGCGGCGATCTCGGTACCGCGATCGGCACGCTCGTGCGGCCGGCGCTCGATCTCGCCCTCTTCGCACCCGAAACGCTGACGCCGGCACGCCTGGCGGCCGAGTTCGCCGCGATCGCCGCCGCGGCGGGCAAGCACGCCGGACGCACGCGCGAGGCGATCCTCGAGCGCATCCTGCGCGCCTGTACGGAGCCCGACGAAGCGGCCTACGCGGTGAAGATCGCAACGGGCGATCTGCGGATCGGCGTGCGCGAGGGGTTGATCAACGAGGCGATCGCGCAGGCGTTCGACGTCACCGAGGCGCGCGTGCGCCGCGCGGTCATGGCGTCGGGCGATATCGGTGCGACGGCGCTCGCCGCTCGTCGCGGTACGCTCGATGAGTTGCGCATCGCCTACGGAACGCCGATCGCCGCGATGCTCGCATCGCCGATCGTGCACGGCGAACGCTACCCCGAGCTTGCCGACGCGGCATGGATCACCGAAGACAAATACGACGGCATCCGCGCGCAAGCGCACGTGGACGGCGAAACCGTCCGCATCTTCTCGCGGACGCTGAGCGACGTTGCGGCATCGTATCCGGAGATCGTCTCGGCGCTGCGCGCGCAACGAACGCGGATGATCCTCGACGGCGAGATCGTCGCGTGGCGCGACGGCGGCGTGCTGCCGTTTCGCACGCTGCAGTCGCGTCTGCAGCGCAAGAACCTCGACGCACACCTCCTTGCGGAGCTCCCGGTGAAATTCGTGGTGTTCGACGCGCTCGCGATCGAGGACGATCTGCTGATCGACGAACCGCTCGCGATGCGGCGCATGCGTCTGGCCGATGCGGTGCGGCCGAACGAGAATCTCGAGCTCGCGCCGTTTGCCGCGCTCGAAACGGGAAGCCCGGCGAGTGAGGTCAACGCGCGCTTCGATGCGGCGCGAGCGCGCGGACACGAAGGTCTGATGCTCAAACGCAGCGACACGCCCTACACGCCGGGTCGCCGCGGCAAGGCCTGGCGCAAGCTCAAGCGCGAGCTCGCCACGCTCGACGTCGTGATCGTCGCGGTCGAATGGGGACACGGCAAGCGTGCGCGCGTGCTCTCCGATTACACGTTCGCCGTCCGCGGCGGCGACGGATCGCTCTTGACGATCGGCAAAGCCTACACCGGCCTCACCGATGCCGAGATCGCCGACCTTACGTCACGGTTTCTCGCGCTCGAGATCGGACGCCGCGGACGCGCCATCGCGGTCGAGCCGCGCATCGTGCTCGAAGTCGCCTTCGACGTGGTGCAGCGCAGCGATCTCCACGAGAGCGGCTACGCGCTGCGCTTTCCGCGCATCGTGCGCATTCGCGATGACAAGCCGCCCGACGAGATCGACACGCTCGCGCGCGTCGACGAGATTCACGCGGCGATGCTCGAGCGGGAGCGGCTAACGCCGTGAGCGACGCGCGCGCTCCTCGCGAATGCGGCGCGCGAGCGCGGCTTTGTCCGGCCCGGCGGCCGGCGAACTTCCGCGGGCGCGCAGCGCCGCGCGCAGACGCGCCGCCCCGACGACCGCGATCGCCGCAAGCGCGGCGAGCGTGTACGCGAGGTGCCCGGGAATCGGCAGCGCACCGAGGCTCGCCGCGACGACCGCACCGAGTGCGGTGAACGTTTCCCACCGACGCATACGCTTCGATACCTCGTCATGCGCGCGTCGTCCTTGAGCGTATGCCAGGCGGCGGCGCGGACGCGCGCGAACAGCTCGCGCATGTCGTATGCCGCCGATGCCGTTCGCAGCGCCTTTCCCTCGCTCGCCGTCGCCGACGACGGCGCTCCGCGCATCTATCTCGATAACCCGGCGGGCACGCAGGTCCCGCAGCGTGTCGCCGACGCCGCCGCGCGCGCGCTGATCGAGAGCAACGCGAATCTCGGCGGCTTCTTTCGCACGAGCATCGCGGCCGAAACCGTCATCGAGCGCGCGCGGGTCGCGATGGGAGATCTGCTCGGAGCGGCGTCGCCGCGGGAGATCGTCGTCGGCCCGAGCATGACCGCGCTCACCTTCCGCATCGCCCGCGCGCTCGCGCGCACGTGGCAGCCCGGTGACGAGATCGTCGTGACGCGCATGGATCACGACGGCAACGTCGCCCCGTGGCTCACCGTCGCGCAGGAGCGCGGGCTCGTCGTGCGTGTCCTTCCCTTCGACACCTCGAGTTGGCAGTTGGAACCCGATGCGCTCGCGGCGCTGCTCACCGATCGCACGCGATTGGTCGCGCTCAATTACGCGAGCAACCTGACCGGCTCGATCAACGACGTCGCCGCGCTCGTCGCGCGCGCGAAGGCGGCGGGAGCGCTCACCTACGTCGATGCGGTGCAGTTCACCCCGCACGGCTTCGTCGACGTCGAAAAACTCGGCTGCGATTTCCTCGCCTGCTCGTCGTATAAATTCTTCGGACCGCACCTCGGCATCGTATGGGGACGCGAAGCGCTGCTCGACACGCTGCATCCCGACAAGGTGCGGCCTTCGACCGAAGAGCTGCCGTGGCGTTTCGAACTCGGTACGCCGCAGATCGAACTCTTCGCCGCGCTCGAGGCGAGCGTGGATCACCTCGCCTGGATCGGCGAACTGCACGGCGAGCACGGCGCGCGCCGGGAGCGCCTCCGGCGTGGTTTCGCGGCGAGCGTCGCGCACGAGGCCGAGCTCGCGCAGCGGCTGATCGACGGCCTCCGCGAGATCGACGGCGTGCGTATCGTCGGCATCGCCGATCCGAATCGGGTCGCGCAGCGGGTGCCGACCGTCTCCTTCGTGCACGAACGCGTGGCGCCCGATCCGATCGCGCAGGCGCTCGCGCGGGAGAACATCTTCGTGTGGAGCGGGCACAACTACGCGCTCGAGATCGTGCGACAGCTCGGCATCGACGAAGCGACCGGCGTGGTGCGGATCGGCGCCGCGCACTACACCATCCCCGCGGAGATCGACGCGACGGTCGCGGCGGTGCGCCGCGCGCTCGCCTGAAACATCGGCGGCGAGCGCTCGGTAGGATCGGTCATGCTGTTCGCCGCCATCACGCCCACCGCCGTCACCGCCGCACGCATCACCGCGGCCGTCGCGGGCGCGCTCACGAGCCAGGGCGCCCCGAGCGCCGCCGTCGCGGTCGTGCGCGACGGAACGACGATCTACGTTCGCGCCTTCGGCCTGCGCGACGTTGCGCGCAGCACGCCCGCCGACGCGCGGACGCGCTATGAGATCGGCTCGATCACGAAGCAATTCACCGCCGCCGCGATCCTGCAGCTCAAGGAGGCGGGCAAACTCGCGCTCGACGATCCGCTCGCCGAGTACGTGCCGTCGTTTCCGCACGCGCGACGCATCACGCTGCGTCAATTGCTCGATCAAACAAGCGGACTACCGAACTACACCGACGCCAAAGATTTCGTGCGGCGCGCCGGGGAGCCGGGAAGTTTAGCCGAGATCGAAGCGATGATCGCCGGTCCCCTGCACTTCACGCCCGGCACGAAATGGGAGTATAGCAACTCCAACTACATCGCGCTCGGTCGCGTGATCGAGGTTGTCTCGGGTATGCGCTACCGCGACTATATGCAGACGCACATCTTCACGCCGCTCGGCATGACGCACACGACATGGATCGCCGACGAACCGCACCTGCGCGATTTCGCGATCCCCTACTGGCACGGTCGCGAGAACCACGCTCCGCTCGCGCCCTCGCCCCCGTTCGGGGAGCGTTGGGCGGGCGCCGCAGGTGCGATCGTCTCGACGGCGGGCGACATGGCGCTCTGGGACGAGGCGCTTGCCGCGGGCCGTGTGGTGAGCCCATCGGATCTCAAGCTGATGCAGACGCCCGGAACGCTCGCGAACGGCACGCCGACCGACTACGGCTTCGGCTGGCTGATCGATACCTTCGACGGCGAACCGCGCATCTGGCACAACGGCGGCACGTTCGGCTCGTCGTCATCGAATATGCTCTTCCCGCGGCAGCATCTCGATGTAATCGTCCTCGAAAACCAAGGGTTCGTGGCAGCCTCGGCGATCGCAGGCGACGTGTTCGAAGCACTCTATCCCAAGATCGCGGCCGGCGCCCACGCGGTGGGCGCGCACGAGAATCCCGCGATCACCGCGCGTGCGAAGCGACTGATCGCCGACGCGATCGCGGGGAAGATTCCGGCGAGCGAAATGGCGCCCGCGACCGCGCGCGCGCTCACGCCGAAGATGCTCGCGAGGGTCTCGCAGCAGCTTGCAAGCCTCGGCCCCGTGCGCGACGTCATCTTCCGCAAGTCCTCGCCGTACGGCAACGACGAAATCTACGTCTACCGCGTGGATTTCGCGCAGGCGTCGCTGCAATTCGTGATGACCATCCAGCGCGCGACGAATCTGCTCGACGGAATCTGGTTCAAGCCCGAATAACATGAAGGCGAGCCGCTTCGCAGCGGCTCGCCTTCGTGCACGGCGCAATGCGCGACGCTACTTGTTCTTGAACTTCGCGACGCGCTTTTCGTTGTAGGCGGCGATGCCTTCTTTCGCGTCCTCGCTCTTAAAGAGCAGCGATTGCAACTCGCGCTCGAGCGCGAGCGCATCCTGCAGCGGAAGCTCCGCGCCGGTCTGCACGCTGCGCTTGATGTGACCGACCGCCATCGGCGCCTTGTTCGGCGTGCAGAACTGCCGCGCGAAATCGACGATCTGCGCGCGGAACTCTTCGGCCGAGCCTTCGAAGATGTCGCTGATCACGCCCCACTCGAGCGCCTGCTCGTAGCTGAACGTCTTGCCCGTCACCATCAGTTCGATCGCGCGAGCCTTGCCGACCAGACGCGTGAGACGCTGCGTGCCGCCCGTGCCCGGGAGCACGCCGAGCGCGACCTCGGGAAGACCGATCTTGCCCGCGTCCTTGCGCGCGATGCGGATATCGGCCGCCATCGCGATCTCCATGCCGCCGCCGACGCAGTGACCGTTAAGCGCCGCGATCACGAGCTTCGGCGATTGCTCCAAGCGGCTCAGCGTCTCGTTCGCGTGCAGGCAGAACATGTACTTGAACTCCGGCGTCACGGAGTTGAGCATCGCGATGTTCGCGCCCGCGGAGAAGAATTTCTCGCCCTTGCCGGTGAGCACGATCACTTCGACATCGCCGTCGAAGCGCGCGTCGAGGATCGCTTCGTCGAGCTGACGCATCATCTCGTGCGTGTAGGTGTTTGCGGGCGGATCGTCCATCTCGATGAACGCGATGTGCCCGTCTTTCCAATAGTTGATGACGCGCTTGCCGTCGAAGGGCCGCGCCTCGCGCCCGAAGGGCGTCTGCGCCGTGGTGGTTCCGTTTCCGCTCATTGCTGCTTCCTTATGGTGACGCGGGAGTTAGTTCGCGCTGAGATTTCCCTTGGGTGCGATCCAGTCGGGGTTCTTGAAATATTCGGCGAGGATCGCGTCGTCGGCCGAGGTCGGCAGCACGCTCGGCGCGTAGGCCTCCCACGCGTCCTCGGTGAGTTCGCGGCCGTCCACGGTGAAGAATTTGCCGGAGTAGTCGCCGATCTTGCGATTGAACCGCATATCGGGAACGTAGAACTTCGTCTCGCTCGCGTTGACTTCGTTGACGCGTGCGACGGTCGCCTCGACCTCGGCGAAGAATTGTTCGCGCGCGCGCTCGTTCAAGCGCTCCTTGTCGACCGAGTCCTCGGTCTTGTCCTCGTCGACGCGGCCTTTGATACCCCAGGTGTAGGCCCATTGCGCCGAGCCGGAATGATCGGTGCCGAAAAGATCGAGCGAGCCCGAGATCCATTTGTTGTAATACTTCTGCTGCATCTCGACCGGAATCACGCCCGCCTTCGCGATGCGACGCAGCCCCGTGATGCCGGTTCCCATGTGGAACGACTCCTCGCGCAGCATCGGCCCCATCGACGATGCGAGCGGCGCGAAGCTCGAATGCGAGAGCATCGTGAGCTGGAACTTGCCGTCGCGATCCATGAAGTTGGTGTACGCGAAGAAATCGAGCCAATGCGTCACGTCGTCGTTGAAGGCGTTGAGCAAACGATTCTTCTTGCCGAAGGCGCGACGCTCGAGCATCTTCTGCGCCTCGATCTTACCCTCGCTGCCGAAGTGGTTCACCAGCAGGTGGCACATCTGGTAGCCGTGGCGGGTCTCCTCGACCATGATGCGCACGAGCGCGGCCAGGTCGTACTCGGAGGGCGCGTTGTTCACCAAAAAGCGTTGCTGCTCGTTCGAAGCGAACTCCGTGTCGCCTTGAAAGACGATCATGTTCAGCACCGCGTCGCGCATGCGCTGGTCGGGAATCTCGCGGACCTTCTCCCAGCGGCGTTCGCCCTTGAAGTCCCCGAAGAAGATCTCGCTCGTCGGCAGTTCGCCGTACTTGGCCTCGAAGGTGTAGCCCGGCATGAAGCGCTCGATCAGCTCGTGGTCGAGCCCGATGTCGTTCTGCCAGTCCTTCAGCAGGTCGATCCAGTCGTCGAAGGTGGAAATCCGTGCCATGGTCGTGCGTCGGCCTTCCTCGGGAGGCGGTCCCGTGTGACAGATTTAATGATATCCGTGAGAATAATGATATATTACGCTATCGGTAGGGGCCCGTGTCAATTAAGAGCGTGAATCAGCGGCCGATCACTCGGCCCAACTCCTTCATCTTCACCCTCTACGGGGACGTGGTGGCGCGCCACACCTCCGACGGGGCGCTCGCCATCTCGAGCCTGGTGCGGTTGATGGCCTCGTTCGGGCTCTCCGAGGCGGCGGTCCGTCAGGCGGTCTCGCGCATGTCGCGCCAGGGCTGGCTGCAGGCGCACAAGTCGGGAAACCGGGCTTTCTACCGTGTCACCGAGCGAGGCAAGCGGCGGATCGACGAGCTGAGCCCGCGCATCTACGGCCCGGTCGTGGAGTGGGACGGCCGCTGGCGCATGCTCACCTATGCCGTCGCCGAGAACCAGCGCGAGGGGCGCGACCGCCTACGCAAGGAGCTCGCCGTGCTCGGTTGGGCACCGCTCTCGGCCTCAACCTGGCTCTCACCGCGCGATGCGCTCGCCGAGGTCGAGGAGACGGCGCGGGCCGCCGGGGTCCACGAGAACGTCGACCTCTTCGTCGCCGATCACCGCGGACCGCAGAGCGACCGCGACCTGCTGCGCAAGTGCTGGGACTTGGAGGCGATCGCGAACGCCTACCGCGACTTCATCCATGCCTACGAATCGCGCCTGGTCGGCGAGCGCGAGAGTCGATCGCTCACCCCCGAGCAAGCCTTCGTCGAGCGCCTGTGGCTCGTGCACGACTACCGCAAGTTCACCTATATCGATCCCGGCCTGCCCTCGACGCTGCTCCCGGCGCATTGGCCGGGCACCACCGCGGCCGCCCTGTTCCGCGAATACTACGCCGCGATCGACGCCAAATCGCTGCGCTTCTTCCGGGCGGCGACAGGCCAGGCGGCCCCGGCCTAGGCGTCGAAGGCCCGGCGCCATGCCCAAACGGATTCTCTCCATCGCGCTGGCAGCGATCGCGCTCGGTCTCGTCGCGTGCAACAGCAACACCAACATCAACGCCCTCTACGGCACGCCGCAGCCCACGAGCACCGCGACGCTCACGCCCGATCCGTCGGCGACCGCCGCGATCATCACGGTAACGCTCAACGGCTCGCCGATGCCGAATCAGCCGGTGACGCTCTCGAACGATCTAAACGGTACGATCGGTACGACGATCAAGACTCAGAATACCGATTCGAGTGGAACGACGACGTTTAACGGCCTCACGGGCGCGGCGAACTACTGCTTCAGCAGCGTCTATACGCCGACGACCGTCGGAGCGACGCAACAGACGCCGTCGTACTGCGGACCGTATTGGGGACACGGCACCGTCGTGCTGCAGTTCACGCAATAGCGCGCATCCGCGTGCGAGCAATGACGACGGGCCCTCGCCATCGCGGGGGCCCGTCTTTTTGAGTTCAACCTTCTTCGTCTTCGTGTAAGTGCAAGTGACAGCCGTCCTCCGCATCGGAGAGCACGTCGCGCGCTTCGTTCAAGACCGCGCGCGAGAGGGGTTGGACCGGCGGTGTCACGGAGCCTTCGGCGGCGAGAAACGAGGACTCGCTCCATTCTTCCCACGTCTCAAGCGGCTCGCCGTCCACCTCGGCCGGAAAGCGCACGCAGAATCCCTGATCGAGATGCACCCCGACCACCATCACGCGCGTACCGCGCGGAAAGTAGGTGCCGTCCTTCCAGAGCGTGCCGTAGGTGGTGTCGTAGTAGCTGCCGATTTTGAGCGGTTCGATGATCGTGAATCCTTCGTGCCGGTTACACGCCGAACGGATTGAGCGGCTTCTCCCCGATGTAGGTGAGCACGCTCTTGGTCTCCGAGTAGAGCCGCATCGTCTCGATGCCCAGCTCGCGGCCGTACCCCGATTGTTTATACCCGCCGAACGGCACGCCCGGAAAGACCGCATAGGGCGTGTTGATCGCGACCGTGCCGCTGCGGATCGCGCGCGCGACGCGATTGGCGCGGCCGATGTTTTCCGACCAGACGCTCGCCGAAAGACCGTACTCGCTTGCGTTCGCGATCGCGATCGCCTCGGCTTCGTCGGCGAAGGGCACGAAGGTGACGACCGGGCCGAAGATCTCTTCGCGCGCGATACGCGCCGACGCATCGGCCTCGTACGCGGTGACGCTCCAGAACATCCCGTTCGCATTCGCGCCCTCGACCTGCGCGCGTTCGCCGCCGAGCAGCAGGCGCGCTCCCTCGCTTTTGCCGATCTCGCAATAGCTACGGATCTTCTCGAACTGCTCGGGGATCGTGATCGCGCCGACCTGCGTCTGCGGATCCTCGGGATTGCCCACGCGCACGTTCTTCGCGCGCTCCGTGAAGTCGGCGACGAAGCGATCGTACACGTTCTTCTGCACGAGCACGCGCGAGCGCGCCTCGCAGGCTTGCCCCGCGTTGTAATAGATGCCGTAGATCGCGGCCGCGACCGCCGCGTCGAGATTCGCGTCGTCGAAGACGATCGAGGGTGATTTGCCGCCGAGCTCGAGCGTGACGCGTTTGAGCGTCTCGGCGGCGGTCTTCGCCACCAGCTTGCCCGTCGCGGTCGATCCGGTAAACGCGATCTTGTCGACCAGCGGATGCTCGACGAGCCACTGCCCGACCTCGCGGCCCGACCCGGTGACGACGTTCAGCACGCCTTCGGGCACGCCCGCTTCGAGCGCGATCTTGCCGAGCTCGATCGCGGTGAGCGGGGTCGACGGCGCGGGTTTCAGGACCACCGTGCATCCGGCCGCGAGCGCGGGCGCAACCTTCCACGATGCGAGCAGCAGCGGGAAGTTCCACGGGATGATCGCGCCGACCACACCGACCGGTTCGCGCACGGTGTTCGCAAGATACGTGGGGAGCGGCGGCGGCATCGTCTCGCCGTAGTTCTTGGTCGCGGCGCCCGCGTAAAATTCGAAGCAATCGACGATCGCGCCCATCTCGCCCTTGGCGGTCGCGACCGCTTTGCCGTTGTCGCGCACCTCGGTCAGCATCAGCTCGTTCGCGCGCTCCGCGATGAGCGCGGCCATCTTGTTGATGATCTTGGCGCGTCGCGACGCGGCCATCGACGACCATTTGCCGCCGTCGAACGCCGCGCGGGCGGCGCGCACCGCGCGATCGACGTCGTCGTGCGACGATTCGGGAATCTGCGCGATCACCTCGCCGGTTGCGGGGTTACGGTCATCGTAGGTGGCGGCGTGCGTTGCGGTCGTCATATCGTGTGCGTCGTTCCTATTCGAAGCGTTCGAAGATGGTTGCGATGCCTTGGCCCACGCCGATACACATCGTCGCAAGGCCGTAGCGGCCGCCGCGGCGGCGCAGTTCGTGCAGTAGCGTGGTCGCGATGCGCGCCCCGCTCGCGCCGAGCGGATGGCCGAGCGCGATCGCACCGCCGTTGACGTTCGTCCTCTCGGGCGGAAGTTCCAGGTCGCGCATACAGGCGATCGACTGCGCCGCGAAGGCCTCGTTGATCTCGATGAGGTCGAGATCGGCGACCCGCAGTCCGGCCCGCGCGAGTGCCTTGCGTACCGCCGGCACGGGCCCGAGTCCCATGACGTCGGGTGCGACGCCCGCGCTTGCGAAGCCGATCACGCGCGCGAGCGGCCGCAATCCGCGCTCCCGCGCGAAGGCGGCCTCGGCGAGCACGAGCGCGGCCGCACCGTCGTTGATTCCCGACGCATTGCCGGCCGTCACCGTACCGTCGGCGGCGAAGGCGGGTTTGAGTTTGGCGAGTCGCTCCGCCGTCGTATCGCCGCGCGGATGCTCGTCGTGCGCGAGCGCATCGAGCGCAATCAGCTCGTCGGCAAAGCGCCCCGCGGCGACCGCCTCGGCGCATTTGCGCTGCGAGGCGAGCGCGAAGGCATCTTGCTCCTCGCGCGTGATGCCGTACGCGCGCGCAACCTTCTCCGCCGTCTCGCCGAGCGAGATCGTCCATGCGTCGGGCATACGCGGATTGACCATGCGCCAGCCGAGGACGGTATCGAAGAGCTGCGCGCCGCGTGCAAAGGGATGCTCCGCCTTCGGCAGCACGTACGGCGCGCGCGTCATCGACTCGACGCCGCCCGCGATCATCAGTTCGCCCTCACCGCACGCGATCGCCGCCGTCGCCGAATTGATCGCCTGCAGGCTCGAGCCGCAGAGCCGATTGAGCGTGACTCCGGGAACCTCGATCGGCAGCCCCGCGAGCAGCGCGGCCATGCGCGCGACGTTGCGGTTATCCTCGCCGCTCTGATTCGCGGCGCCGAAGTAGACATCGTCGATCCGATCGAGCGGAATCGCCGCGCGCCGCACCACCGCATCGATCGCCGCGGCAGCGAGATCGTCGGGGCGCACGTGCGCGAGCGCACCGTTGAACCGACCGATCGGCGTGCGCGCCGCATCGATCACCCAGACCTCGCGTCCGGCGATCACAGAACGGGGTGCTCCATCACAATGTCGAGCTCGCCGCTCTCCGATTCTTGCTCGGTGTCGAGCACCCACAGGGCGCGATGCGGTGCGAAGGCCTCGCCGTCGTCGCTTGCGACGCGGCGCAGGATCGTCGTGATGCGCGCGCCGCCGATCTCGCGACCCCATGCGAGCGGTCCGATCGGATAGTTCACGCCCAAGCGCATCGCGAGATCGATATCGTCGGGGGTCGCGACGTTCTCTTGCACCGCGATCACCGCTTCGTTCACGATCGATCCGACGACGCGTCCGAGAAAGAGTCCCGGCACGTCCTCGACGAGCACGACGCCTTTGCCGAGCGCTTCGAAGAGTTCTTGCGCGACCGCGAGCGCATCGTCGGAGCTGCGCTCGAAGTCGACCACTTCGATCACCCGCTGCGATTCGAGCGAGCCGAGCACGCCGAAGCCGACCAGACGTTCGGGGTGTTTCATGCGCCGCGACGCCGCGCCGAGATCGGTGACGTACGCATCGGTAAACACGATCGCCTCGGGCGCGAGCAGCGTGTCGAGTTGCGCGAGTATTTCGGTGCGATCGACGATCCCGTTGCCGACATCGATCGCGATCGTCGTCTCCGGCGCGATCTCATCGAGCAGCTCGTCGTTTTCGACGCGGCGCACGTCGGTATAGCGCGCTTCCAATTCATCGGCGAGCAGATCGGCCGCCGCGCCGAAGCCGATCACCGTGATGCACTCCTCGATCTTCTCCGCGGGCACATCGGTCGGTACGAGGTCGAGCCGTTCGGGAGCGCCGTTCGCGTAGTCGTAGAAGCCGCGGCCGCTCTTGCGGCCCAGGCGCCCTTCGGCGACGAGCGCGCGCTGCATTGCCTGCGGCGCGAGCCGCTCGGCTCCCAGACGCTCGTAGACCGACTCGCTGGTCGCGAGATTGACATCGAGTCCGATCAGATCCATCAGCTCGAACGGCCCCATCCGAAATCCCGCGCCGCGCGCGAGCGCGTCGAGTTCGTCGACCGAGGCGACGCCGCGCTCGAGCGCGCGCATCGCCTGCAGATAGAACGGACGCGCGACGCGATTGACGATGAAGCCCGGCGTGTCGGCCGTGACGACCGCCGTCTTTCCGAGGCGCCCGACGAAGGCGTGCGCCGCGGCGAGCGCGTCGTCCGATGTCTCGGCGGTCTCGACGATCTCGATCAGCTTCATCGCGACCGGCGGATTGAAAAAGTGCAGGCCCACGATACGGTCACCGCCCGCGATCCCCGCGGCGATCTCACCGACGGCGAGCGACGAGGTATTGGTCGCGAGCAGCGCGCGCGGAGCGACGGCTCGCGCGAGCGCCTCGAAGACCCGGCGTTTGAGCTCGAGACGCTCGGGCACGGCCTCGATCGCGATCGACGCCTCGCTACGTTCGGGGATCGCATCGCTCCAGCGAATACGCGCGAGCAGCGACGCGGCGTCACCGCCGCGTTCGGCATCGCGCTCGATACGCGCGCGCCCGCGTTCGCGCGCCTCGGCGTCGGGCTCGATCAGTTCGACGATGTATCCCGCGCGTGCGGCCACGCAGGCGATTCCCGCGCCCATCGTTCCGGCGCCGACCACGATCACGATCTCTTGCACGGGGACCCTCCTTCGCGGGCGGGGTCGCAAACGCTTCGTGGAAGTAGCCGCGCATGCAGAAGCCGCGCTGGCCGCTCCACGCCTCCTCCTACGTGCTCGACTCGCCCTACATGCGCATCCGGCGCGACGATCTCGAGCTCCCGTCGGGCAGCGTGATCCCGTACTACGTGCGCGAATCGTACGGGTTCGTGATGATCGTCGCGATCACGCCCGCGCGCGAGGTCGTGCTCGTTCGTCAGTATCGTTACGGCAACGACTCGATCGCGCTCGAGCTTCCCGCGGGGAGCCTCGAACGCGGCGAGGAGCCGCTCGCATGCGCTCGGCGCGAGCTCGCCGAGGAGACCGGGTACACGGCTTCCCGCTGGGAGCCGCTCGTCTCGATCGCGGCGGAACCGGTTCGATCGAACTCGGTGATGCACGCGTTTCTCGCCTTCGATGCGCGGCGCACGAGCGAGCAGCACCTCGATCCGACCGAGATCATCGAGCCGCTCACGGTGCCGATCGCCGAGTTGCGCCGACTCGCACGCGACGGCGAACTCGGCTCGCTCGCTTGCGTGGCCGCGGCCTATGCCGCGCTGGATCGTCTCGAAAGGTTCACGAGTACGGAAGGTTGAGCGCGCACAATCGCGCCATGAACGTATCGACACGCACCCTCACGCTCGCCGCCGCACTCGCCCTCGCGTCGTTCGGCGGCGGTCTCGCCATCGGGGCGGGCACCAAGCTCGCGCCGATCACCAACAAGGATCTGCTCGCGGCGATGCACGGCGAAGCCTTTGCCTACGCGAAGTACATGGCGTACGCCAAGAAGGCCCGTGAAGACGGCAATCCCAGCCTCGCCGGGCTCTTCGAACGCACCGCGAATATCGAATTGAACGCGCATTTCGCCACGCACGCGAACGAGTACGGACTCGTCAAGAGCGACGCGGCGAATCTCGAAGACTCGATCGCGGGCGAGAACTACGAGACGACGACGATGTATCCGACCTTTGCGAAGGACGCGCAGAAAGCCGGCGACACGCACGCCGCCGCGGTCTTTCGCGCGATCGGCGCCGACGAGGCGAATCATCGCGACCGCTTCAAAGCCGCGCTCGCGCAGTTGAAAAAGTAGCCCCCGACGCGAATTAGGGCCGATCCGGCCGCAGCGCGCGACGATAGCGCTGCGGCCGCGCACCCGTTCCCGCGCGCAGCGTCGCGCGCAGCGCCCCGAGCGCGCCGAACGGAAAGACGCGATCCGGCGTGCTCGCGACGACGTGCAGCGCGTTCGGCTCGGCCTCGAGCGTGCGTAGCGCCGCGACGGCCTCGCGCGAGAGCACGTTGAGTCCGTTCGAATAGGGGGTGAGCGCCGGGACGACGATCGTACGCGGCGACGCGAGGAAGGCGGGCACGTGCGCGCCGCCGCCGAGCGGCAGGCTCGGGTGCAGATGTCCGACGATCGTGCGCGGCGCGACGACCGGCCGATCGCCGTGCACCAGCATCCAGCCGTCGCGCTCGATCGCCTCCTCGGTCGCGCCCAGCACCGCCGCGCCGCGCGAACGCCCCTCGTGATTTCCCGCGACGAGCGTCACGCGCATCTCCGCGCGCAGAAGGTCGAGCGCGGCGATCACCGTGCGCGCCGCCCCTTCGCTCATGCGGCTGCCGTGGATTACGTCGCCGAGCAGCACCAATTCGCGCGCCTGCATGCGCCGAGCGGCGAGCAGGAGCGCGTGGGTGCTCTCCGCCGTGCTCCAGAGCGGCAGTGCGCCGCCGATCACTTCTTCGTAGGCGAGATGCGCATCGGCCGCGACGAGCGTCCGCGCGGATTCGAGCCAAAGCAACCCCTGCGGCAGCGCGACCGCTCCGTGATGGAGCGTAAAACGTTCGGCGGACGGACGCGGCGCGCTCACGTACCGTACGTCAGGGGCAGCGCGGGTTCCGGGAGATCGATGCCCTCGGCCGCGCGTTCGCCGAGCACTTCCAAGACGCGATCGTGCAGCGCTTCGACCATGCTCGTGCGGTCGTCGAGCACGACGCTGTCGCCGAACGACGAGGTGATGATCCCGAAGGTAAACGGCGTCGCCGCCGCCGGATGCAGCACGCGGGGCGCTCCCTCGATCGATTCGAGATAGGCTTTCGCGGCGGGCGCATCGAGCAGATCGCGCGTCACCGTGCGCAGCGTCTCGCGCAGCAGCGGAAACTCGCGGTCGGCCCGCCACACGCGCTCGAAGATCTTCGTGCTGTTCCAGCTCTGCGATCCGCGGCGCAGCGTGCGCCCGGCGGCGCGGCGCAACACGAGCAGCCCGGTATTCGCGACGTGCCGAAACATCGTGCGCAGCAGATGAGAACTGCGCAGTCCCTCGAGCAAATCGCGGTCGAAATCGCGCGGCTCGAGCATACGCGCCCAGACGTCGTCGGGCACCTGTACCTTCGGCGGCAGCGCGATGAGAAAGCCGTTATCGTCGGTCGTGATCTGCGTGTTCGCGCGCGCGAATGCGAAGACGCGCGCGCCGACGATCCGCCCGAGCGTCTCGTTGACGCGCCGCCCCGCGCAGGTGTGAAAGACCGCGGTTTGCCGCCGATCCATGCGATAGATCTCGATGACCGGGCGCCGCTCCTCGGGCACGGCCGAGAGCGCCTGCTGCTGGGCGATATAGCGCACGACGTGCGCCGCGGCGCCGCCGTCGAGCCCGTACCGTTCGAGCAGAAACGCGTGCGCGCCGCGCGGATCGCGCTCGCGCAGCAACGCCGCGACGCCCGTGCGCAGACGGGTGATCTCGCGTGCGAGCGCGGCCGGAACGCCTTTGAGATGCGAACTCCACTGCGGCACGGTGGGGCGTCCCGCGTACGGCTCGGCGACGATGCCCGAGACGCCGAGCTCCTTGACGCGCAGCGTGCGGCCGTTGAGAACGAAGACGTCGCCGACGCGCAACTCGCTCGCGAAGCCTTCCTCCACGCGTCCCACGTCGGCGCCGTGCACGCGCACGTAGACCTGCTGTTCGTCGGGAATCGTGCCGACGTTTTCGAAGAATGCGGCGCACACGTCGCGGCCGAGTCCGTAGATCGCCTCGCCGTCGAAGCCGAGACGATGCACGTGGGCTTCATCCGCGCCGACGCCGCCCGCCGAAAGATACCGCGCGCAGCGCAGCATCTCGTCACGGGAGAGATCGCGATAGGGATACGCACGACGCGCCGTCGCGAGGAGCTCGTCGATCGGGATGCGTTTGTCGTAACACACGCTGCCGACCATCCACTGCGCGAGCACGTCGAGCGGCGCTTCGGGAACGACGATGTCGTCGATCGCGCCGTCGGCGATGCAACGCCGCGTGGCTGCGGCCTCGATGATGTCGTCGCGATCCTGCGCGATGACCACGCCGCTCGCCACCGCGTCGGGCCGATGACCCGCGCGCCCGACGCGCTGCAGCGTCGGCGTCACGCCGCGCGCACCGCCGACGATCAGCACGCGATCGATGAAGCCGATATCGACGCCGAGTTCGAGGCTGGAGCTGCACACGACGGTACGAAGCGCGCCCGCGCGCAGCGCCGCTTCGACGCGATGACGCACGCTGCGTTCGAGCGCCGAATGGTGCACCCCGATCCTCGAGAGGTCGCGTTCGGGGCGCGGTTCGTCGCCGGCTACGGTCTCGACCGCATCGTCCTGCTCCATCGCGTGCGCCATCTCGAGCGCGACGCGTTCGGCTTGGCTGCGAACGTTGGTGAAGACGAGCGAGGTGCGTACGCCCTGCGCGAGCTCGACGGCCCGCCGAGCCACCGTCGCGAGCGGCGCGACGGCGCCCGCGAACGGTGCATCGATCTCGATGCGAATGCTGCGCAGTCCGCGGTGATCGACGATCTCGCACGGTCGTTCGCCACCCGCGACGAAGCGCGCGACGCGTTCGAGCGGCGCGACCGTGGCCGAGAGCCCGACGCGATTGAACGGCGCATCCGCGAGTTCCTCGAGCGATTCGAGCAACAGCGCGAGCTGCGACCCGCGTTTGTTCCCCGCGAGCGCGTGCACCTCGTCGACGACGACGGTTTCGATCAGACGCAGGGTTTTGCGGTAGCTCTCCATCCCAAGCATCACCGCGAGCGATTCGGGGGTCGTGACCAGAATGTGCGGCGGGCGCGCGAGCATCAGGCGCCGCTCTTGCTGCGGCGTATCCCCCGTGCGCACGCCCGTGCGCACGAAGCGCTCGCGAATGCGCCCGCGGCGAAGCTTGCCGCGCTCGCTATTCGGCCGTTCGAGCAGCCCCATCTCACGCATCGGGCGGCGCAGGTTGTGCTCGACATCGTAGCCGAGCGCACGCAGCGGCGAAATGTAGAGCGCGTAGGTGCGCGCGAGGAGCTCGTCCCGGTCGCGAAGCGCGGCCAAGCGCGAGATGATCGGCAGAAACGCCGCAAGCGTCTTGCCCGTACCGGTCGGCGAGCAGATCAGGTGCGTGCGACGGTCGAGGCCGAACGGCAGCGCGTCGCGCTGCGGCGGGGTCGGCTCGCGAAGGTACTCGGTGCACCACCGCGCGACGTCGGGGTGCAGCCTCTCGGCAAAGGACATGGGCTCGAACGAATGTTCGAGCCCATGCGAGGATTTCTCTTCCGAAGCCGAGCCTAGGGCGAGGCCGCGGCCCCGCTCTTCTGCATCGAATCGGTCGTGAGCTTGGCGGTCACGATGATCTGATCGTCGACGTACTTGCCGTTGACCATCGGATGATCGAGCGTCGTCTCGTTGATCGCGGTCGGCACCTGACGGTTGTAATCGTAGGTGAGGTCGGTCGTGATGTTGGCTTCGCCGCTGCGGTCGCCGGAGTAGGTCAGCTTACGCGTCTCGTTGATCTGCATCACGCCCCCGTCGTTCTTCGTGATCGTGTAATCGCTCGCGGCCGCGAAGCTCGGCCCGTTGCTGCCGAGATGCCAGTGCTTCTTCGCGTCGATCAGCGCCGGATCGACGAAGTTCTCACCGAGGAAACGCACGATCGTGTACTCTTCGGGATTGACCGTGGCGTTCGGATCGCAGATAACGGTCCCCGTTCCCCACACCACGCAGGTGGCCGGCTTGGCGACGCGCTGCTGATTGTCGGTATTCTCGCTGACGTGCAGTACGAGGCCCTTATCGGGCTGCTCGCGCAGGATGTCGACGACGATCGTGCCGTTCGCACCGGCATGGTTGGTGTAGGAGTCGACGCCGGAGCCCATCATCGACTGGTTGTCGCCCGCGGAGCCGAAGCCCGAATTATGGACGGTGACGCTCTGGGAGGCCCCGTAGCTGAACGAGTAGACGAGGTGGCGCATCGGCGCCGCGGCGGGGGAGGCCGCGGAGGCGGCGGTCGCCGCCGCAGCGCCGACGAGTAGTGTGGATACCACAAAAGTAGCAAGAGAACGCATCCCCGATGCTACGCTTCGGCCGCTCGCTTTCCTTTACGCAAGCGTTACAACGCTCGTGCCGAGCTCGCACAATAAAGAAGAGGCGCCGCGGCGGCGCCTCTTCACATTGGTGCGAGCTCGGTCGGCTTATGCGTGCGCGTCGACGCTCGCGCCGAGGCCGATGGAAGCAAAGAGGAGCGCGGCCTGCGTGGCATCCAGGTTTTGCGTCGCCTTGAGGACGCTGACGTTGACACCTTGCGTGACGCTCGCCGCCGCGAGTCCCGATGCGATACTCTGTAAATCCATCCGTGCTGAAACCTCCACTTCCGTTATCGGTAGATTTCTACGAGAACTCTACCCCCGATTCGAGGTCCGCATGCATCCCCTGACCCGTACCTTCATCCGACTGACCCTGATCATCGCCCTCGGCGTGGTCGGCTTGATCGCCCTCGCGTTCGTGCTGAAGATCGTCGTCTTCGCGGGCATCATCGCCGCGCTCGTCATCGGCGGCCTCTTCCTCTATAACTTCATTCGGCGCCGCGTCAGCCTCCCGGTCGCGCGTCCATAAGCTCCTCGAGCGCGGCCGTCACCATCTCGGGCTCCTCGAGCATCGGCAGATGGCCGCTCGCCTCCGCGAACGCGACGCGCGCCGACGGGAAGCGCTCGGCCATCGCCCGCACCTGCGCGGGATCGAGTGAGGGATCGAGCCTCCCGCCGATCGCGAGCACCGGCATCGTAAGATCCGGAACGATATCCGCCGCATCGTCGCGCAGCGCCATCCCCCGCAGCATCGCCGCGAGTCCGCGCGGATCGTTGCGCAGCGCGATCGCTTCGGCTCGCGCATAGCGCTCGGGAGCGCGCTCGCGCGTGCCCGGCGCAAACGACGCCTCCAGCATCTCGCGCACGAACGCGGCGCTCTCGCCCCCGCGTTCCAACTCCTCGGCGCGCGCATTACGCCACGCGGCGCGTTCGGCGCCGTCGGCGTCGGTGCGGCTGCACACGAGCGCGAGGCGCTCCAAACGCTCGGCGTACATCCGCGCGAAGGCGAGCGCGACGTAGCCGCCGAGTGAATGCCCGACGAGCGTAGCCCGCTCGATCGCGAGCGCGTCGAGCACCGCGGCGATATCGCTCGCCAACGCCTCCATCAGATACGGACCGTCGATCACGCTCGACGATCCCATGCCGCGCAGATCCGGTCGCACCACGCGAAAACGCCGTGCAAGCGCGTTCGCCTGCGCATCCCACAGCTCGTGCGCGAGCGGAAATCCGTGTATCAACACGATCGTTTCATCGGCGTCGCCGTCCACGCGCACGGCGATCCGTGCGTCGTCATTACGTATCTTCACTGCGCTCGCGTCACTCCGTCATATCACCAAAACTTGCAATCGCTCCGGTAATACTGTATAAGGTAGGCAACAACCCTGGCTGCATTGTAGCCAGAGAAAGGATGACTCCACGCACATGGCAGTCAAACGCACAACGAAGGCTGCGCCGAAACGCGCCGCCGCCAAGAAAGCCGCTCCGAAGCGTAAAGCGACGGCGCGCAAGAAGACCTCGACGCGCAAGGCCGCGGGCCGCAAGAAGACGACGCGCAAGAAGGCAACCCGCAAAGCCGCGGGCCGCAAGAAGACCACGCGCAAGAAGGCAACCCGCAAAGCCGCGGGCCGCAAGAAGACCACGCGTAAAAAGGCGACCCGCAAGGCCGGCGCGCGCAAGACGACCCGTAAGGCGTCGACGCGCAAGACGACCCGCCGCAAGAAGGCCGCAGCCTAACTCGACCGGCACGCATGCCGCTTTGCGAGTCGCAGCCGCGACTCGCTTTTTTTTTGCTCAGACGCTGCGCAGAACGCCGCTGAACCCGTACGCGCCGAGAACCAGCGCGAGCGAGATGCCGCCGCCGATCGCGAAGGTCGCATGGAGCCCGATGCGCGAGGCGATCGTTCCGAGCACGAGCGACCCGAGCGGAACGACGCCGACCGCGACCATCGTGTAGACCGAGATCGCGCGCCCGCGCATCTCGTCGGGCGAGAGCGTTTGGATCAGCGTGTTGGAGGCGCCGAGAAACGCGAGCGTCCCCATCCCGATCAGAAAGAAGCAGGGCAGCGTGAGCGGGATCGAACCGATCGGCGCGAGCGCGAGCACGCCCGCCGCCATGATACTCCCCGCCAGCACCCACTGCAGCGAGCGCGGTGCATTCGCGGGAAATGCCGCGGTGATGAGCGCACCGGCGAACCCGCCGATCCCCGCCGCAGCCACCGCCCAGCCGAGGGCCTGCGGGCCGCCGCGCAGCGTGTTGACGATAAAGGCCGGGATCAGTTGCGCGTACGGACGCACGCAGATCGCCGTGACGACGAAGACACCGATGATCCAGCGCAGGATCGGATGCTCGATCAAAAACCGTATGCCGCTCGCGATCGAGACAAGCATCGGCTCGCGACGCGCGATCGTCGGCGGCGAAGGCGCCATCATCGCAACCGCCACGACGACCGCGAGCGTCGCCACGCCGTTGACGTAGAACGAACCCGCGACGCCGACCCAGACGATCAGGAGACCCGCGAGCGCGGGGCCGATCACCGCGGGCGCGTTGAACGCAACCGAGGTCAACCCGATCGCGTTCCCCACATACGGCCGCTCGACGAGCAGCGGCGTCCAGCTCTGACGCACGGGCGAGTCGAACGCGTTCGCCGCCGCATTGACGGCGGAGATCACGATGATGCCGGTGAGATCGAGCCGGTGCAGCGTGGCGAGCAGCGCGAACGCGAACGCGGCGAGCGACATCGCCACGTTGGTCGCGAGCAGCACGCGGCGGCGCGGAAAGCGGTCGGCGACCACGCCCGCGATCGGCGAGAGCAGCAGCACCGGAACGGCGCGCGCGCCGCCGACGATGCCGAGATCGAAGGCCGCGCGATGCGGCGATCCGGCGATCTGCGCGACATAGTAGCCGAGTGCGGTAAACTGCATCCACGTGCCGAGGTTCGAGACCATCAGCCCGAACCAGAGCAGCCGAAAATCGCGAAAGCGCAGCGCCGCGAAGATGCTACGCTCGTTCATGCACCGCGCCGACGATGAGATGCGCGCTGCCCTCGGCGCCGAACGTCGCGGTATCGATCGCGAGATCGACGATCTCGCGCGAACCGATCTCGACGCCGTACCAATCGCGCAGATGGGCGGCACGTGCCCGGTCGATCCGATCGATCTCCGCCGCCGCCGCTTTCCGATCGAGCGCGGTCTGCTCCGCGATGCGCTCGATGCGCCAGTCGCGCGGCGCGTACATGAAGACTCGCAGCACGTCGGGTCGTCGCCCGAGGATCGCACCCGCGGCGCGTCCCACGATCACCGCGTCGCCGTGCGCGGCGTACTCGCAGACCGCTTCCTGTACCTCGCGTACGTACGCCGCATCGAAACTCTCGCCGAACGCGTGCGTCGCGACCTCGGGCGTTGCGAGCTCGAGGCTCGAGAGCAGCCGCGCGCCGAGCGACTTGCCGGTTTCATCGGCCGCCTCGGCCTGCGCCGGGGTGATCTGCAGCCGCTTCGCGACCACGACGGGAAGCTGTCGGTCCACGAAGACATATCCGAGCGCCGCCGCCGTGCGCTCGGCGATCGCGACCGCTCCGCTGCCGTACTGGTTGGAGATCGTGACGATCACGGAGAATGGGTACGCGATGCCGATCATTCGGACCCGCGACCTGCGTAAAGTCTTTCGCTCCCCCCGCCGCGTTCCGGGCGCCTTCGGCGCGCTGCGCACGCTCCTCTCGCGCGAGTACGAAGAGAAGATCGCGGTCGACGGGGTGACGATGTCGCTCGAGGCGGGCGAACTCGTCGGCTACATCGGCCCGAACGGCGCGGGCAAATCCACCACGATCAAAATGCTCACCGGCATCCTCGTTCCCACCTCGGGCGAGATCGAGGTGGCGGGCGTGGTTCCCCACGAAGCGCGCACCGAGAACGCGCGCAATATCGGCGTCGTCTTCGGGCAGCGCAGCCAGCTCTACTGGGATCTGCCGCTCGTCGAATCGTTCGAATTGCTGCGCGCGATCTACGGCATTCCGCAGGCGCAGTACCGCCGTAACCTCGATGCGTTCATCGAGCTTTTACAGATGGACGAGTTCCTACGCACGCCGGTGCGCCAGCTCTCGCTCGGACAACGCATGCGCGGCGACTTCGCCGCGGCGATGCTGCACGATCCGAAGATCGTCTATCTCGACGAACCGACGATCGGCCTGGACGTCGTCGCCAAAGAGGCGATCCGCGAATTCATCGCGCGGATCAACGCGGAGCGCGGAACGACGATCATCCTCACCACGCACGATCTCGCCGACGTGGAGCGCCTTTGCAGCCGGATCGTGCTGATCGATCACGGACACGTCGTCTTCGACGGCGACGTCGAACGACTCAAGAACGCGTACGGGAAGTTTCGCACGCTGGTGCTCGCCTTCGACGAGCCCGTCGCGCACCCGGTTCTCGACGGCGCCGAGTTGGAGGAGGCGGACGGCGCGACCGCACGCTTTCGTTTCGACCGCAACCGCGAACGAGCCGATCTGCTCATTCGTCAGGCGAGCGAACGCTATCGCCTGAGCGACGTCACCCTCGAAGAACCCGATCTCGAATCGATCATTCGACGCATCTACGTCGAAGGCTACGCCCAACCGGAGGAGACCCCACGATGATGCTCTCGAGCGGCACCAAGAAGCCGAAGATCCACGCGAGCGCCTACGTCGCACCGACCGCGACGATCTCGGGCGACGTCACGATCGGCGCCGGCTGCGCGATCCTCCACGGCGCCGTCATCGTCGCCGAAGGCGCCCCAATCGCCATCGGCACCGACGCGGTCGTGATGGAGCACGCCGTCATCAAAGCAAGCGGCGGCTCCGCCCTGCAATTCCCGGCAACGATCGCCGACCGCTGCATCATCGGCCCGCACGCCTACGTCGTCGGCGCAACCGTCGGCAAAGGCGCCGTCATCGGCAGCGGCGCCCGTATCTACAACGGCATCACGCTCCCGCCCAACACGCGCATCGAACCCAACGCCGTCCGCACCCCCAAAGGCGACTTCCTCGAAGCCGTCTTCAACATCGAACAATCTCCCGACGCAGGCGCTAAAGCCGCCCAAACCTACGCCCAATTCCTACGCAAAACCCACGCCCAAGACACCCCGCTCGCAGCCCACGTAGGAAGCGCCCCGAACGCACGCCGTGCATCGCAGGCAAAAGACGACACCCTGACCGCCCCCGTCGAAGCCGACTCCATGGTCGACGCCATGATGCAAGAGCTTCAGGAGATGGAACTACGCCGAAAAAAGCGCAGCTAGTGGCGGGGTGCACCCGTCGCACACTCCCGACGCGGGGACGCCCGGGATTTCCCATCCGTGGGAAATCCCTACTCGCTGAAATCGGCCTCCCGCCATCCTGGCTCCGGCCGATTCTCAGACGCCCCGCGCCGGGAGCGCGCAACGGGTGCACCTCTGGCCGGCGTTTTTACGTCTCGATGGAATGGATGGGTCGATGAAGGCAGGCGTCATGCGTATGCGCTTTGCGCCGTATGTGGAGTTTGCGAAGAAGGCGTTTGCTCGCGAGGCGACCTATCGGATGGAGGTGGCGACCGAGGTCGGGTCGCTCGTGCTGCGCGTGTATTTGCTGCGTTCGTTGTGGACGGCGCTCTATGCGCAGAACGCGGCGCCGATGAACCTGCCGCTGCATTCGATGATCACGTATGCGACGGTCGCGCTGCTCATGTCGCTGATCCTGGAGGTCGACGGGACGCGGCTGATCCGCGAGAAGCTGCGCGAAGGATCGATCGCGACCGATCTGATGAAGCCGATCTCGGTGCCGTTCTACTTTTTCTCCGACGGGATCGGGCAGACCGGGCTGCACGCGGTGCTCGTGATTCCGTCGCTGCTTTTCTCGCTGCTGCTCGTGCACATCGACGTGCCGTCGCCCGCCGTGCTCGGCGCGTTCGCGCTCTCGTTCGCGCTCGGCTACTGCGTGAATTTCTTCATCAACTTCTTGATGAACTCGATCGCGTTCTGGACGCTCGAAACCTTTGCGATCCAGTTGATCGTGCGCTGGGTCTCCGATCTGCTCTCGGGGCAGATCATTCCGCTGATGTTCTTTCCCGGCGTGCTCGGGCGACTCGTCGTCGCGCTGCCGTTCGCGGCGGTCTACTCGACGCCGCTGCTCATCTACGTGGGTGTGATTCCGCCCTCGGGATGGGCGAGCGCGTTCGCGGTGCAGATCGCGTGGCTGGTCTCGTTTGCCGCGCTCTCGTCGCTCGTGTGGCGCGCGGGCGCGCGACGGGTCGTGATCCAAGGCGGGTAGCGCCGAGCGCTACCCCTCGTCGACGCCCGGCAGATCCCAGAGGACGACTTCGCCGTGACCTTTGACGCCGAGACGCGCGACATCGAAGAGCCGCACCGCGTCGCCCTTCTGCAGCGTCTCGCCGTTGACTTCCAGATTGCCGTCGGCGACGAACATGAAGCCGTACCGCTGTGGCGCGAACTCGTGAACGAGCATCTCGCCCTCCAGGCGCGCGACCGCGAAGGTCGCGTCCTGCGTGATGCGGATCGGCGCCTGCACCGCCTCCTGGCCGCTTACGATCGTAAGCCACCGATTGCGACGATCCTCGACCGTGAAATCCATCTGACCGTACGACGGCGCTTGCCCGAGTTTGCCGGGCAGCACCCACATTTGCACCAGATGCAGCGGGCGTTCGGGATCGTTATTGAACTCGCTGTGACGCACGCCGGTACCCGCGCTCATGAACTGCACGCCGCCGGGCCCCACGATGCCGTGGTTGTCCATGCTGTCGCGATGCGCGAGTTCGCCCTCCAACACGTAGGTGACGATCTCCATGTCGCGGTGCGGATGCGGCGGGAATCCCGTACCGCCGTCGATCACGTCGTCGTTGAAGACGCGCAGCGCTCCCCAATTGACGTTTTTCGGATCGAAGTACTCCGCGAAACTGAACGAATGGTACGTGCGCAGCCACCCGTGATCGAAGTAGGCGCGATCCTTCGAGCGCTGGATCGTAAACGCGGGGGCAGTCATGGTCTTCATGGTCTCCATATCAATCGGTCGCTCGGGGTCCGAGGTTGCGCAAGCGGCCGAGCAAGAGATGAAAATATAACAGACCCTTGACGGGGCCTAACGTTTCCAGCACGCCGTCGAGGTCGACCGTCACATCGCCTGCGAGTTCGCGGACCGAGCGCGCCACGCCCGAATCGCGCATCGGAAAGACGTCGAGTCGACCGAACCCGCGCAGCAGCACGACGGCCGCGCTCCAGGGACCGATCCCGCGCACGCGCGTGAGATAGGCGATCGCCTCCGGGCTCGCGAGCGCATCGACCGCGTCTTCGCGTACGGTGCCGTCGAGGACGGCCGCGGCGGCCGCGCGCAGATGCGCGCGTTTATTCGCGGAGAGCCCGACCGCTCCGAGCCGCTCCTCGCTCGCGCGCAGCAGCGCCTCGGGCTCGGGGAAGGCGACGAGCTCCACCTCGCCCGCACGCGCGCGCTCGCCGAACGCCTCGACCAAGCGGAGCATGATCGCACCCGCGGCGTGGATGCTGATCTGCTGAAAAACGATCGCGTGCGCGCACGCCTCCCAGAGCGTCGGATACCGCGGTGGATGAACGCCGCGCAGCGCGTGCGCGATCGGTGCCAGCCACGCAACGCGCGACGCGCGCCGCGGCCATTCGCGTAGATCGGCATCGACGCCGAGCATGCGCACGACCGCCGCCCGCACGAGCTCCGGGTCGCCTCCCGTCGCTTCGATCTCGAGCGCATCGGGTTCGACCTGCGTGACGCGCAGCGCCGCGAGGTCGTTCCCCAGCCGCAGCGCGCGATGATAGGCGCCGTCGGGCGCGAGCACGTCGACCGCGTTCGCCGCGAGGCGACGCAGCGCTTGTGCGGTGAGGTCCAGGCGATACGGTCGGGCGACGGGGAGTCGCAGGCGAACGGGGAATCGGTTCATCGATGGTCGCGGCCTATCTCCAATATTGGCGCATCAACATCCTCACGATGCTCGAGTATCGCGCGAACTTCATCATGTGGTTCGCCTTCTCGATCGTCTATCACGGCGTGGCGCTCGGCGCGCTCTTCGTGACGATGCGGCAATTTCCGTCGATGAACGGCTGGAGCTTCCGCGACATGTTCTTCCTCTACGCGCTCTGGATGACCGGGCACGAACTGCACAACACCCTCTTCTTCAACGTGGTGAGCGTTCCCGATTACGTGCGCGAGGGCCGCTTCGACCGCTTTTTGGTACGGCCGCTCGATACGCTCTTCCAGGTGCTCACCGTTCCGTCGCAGACGATGCCGGACAGCCTGATCCTCGCGATCGTGACCCTTTGCGTGGCGACGGCGGTCGCGGGGGTGCACGTCGACCCCCGGTTCGTCATCGGCGTCACGCTCGTCGTGATCGGCGGATCGTTGATCGATCTCGGCATCTCGCTCGTGGTGGCGACGATCTCGTTCTGGTTCGTCCGCGTCGACACGCTGCGTTGGGTGGTGATGTCGCTCGAGCAGGACTTCACCCGCTATCCGATCAGCATCTATGCGCGCGGCGTGCGAATCGTGCTCGCCTTCATCTTTCCGTTTGCGTTCATGAACTATTTTCCGGCGACGTACTTTCTGCAAAAAGCCGAGACCGGGCTGCATTTGAACCCGGCGGTGGGCCTGCTGACGCCCGCGATCGGTCTCGCTTGGTTCGGCGTCTCCTACGCGTTCTGGCGCTTCGGCCTTCGGCACTACCAAGGCACGGGCTCGTGAGGCGCGAGGCGTTTCTCGCCGCGTGCGGCGGCGCCGCGCTCTCGGCGTTCGTGCCGCAGGCTGCGCGCGCGAGTCTCTTCGATCGCGTCGAGCGCATCGCGCGCGCGATGCCGGGCATGCTCGGTGTCACCTGCCGCACGCTCGGTGACGCACGGCCCGTCTTCGCCTTCAACGCACGCACCGAGTTCCCGGCCGCCTCCACGATCAAGCTCGTGATCCTCGCCACCGCCTTCGCAACGCAAGAGCGTCGACCGGGTTCGCTCGACGAATGGATCGTCACGCGACGACGCGATCTGATCGCCGGCTCCGACTTCATGGCGCAGCAACCCGACGGCGCGCGCTTTCGCGTGCGCGATCTGCTCGTGCCGATGATCGACGTGAGCGACAACACCGCGAGCAACTACTTGATCTCGCACTACGGCTTTGACGCGCTCAACGCGACCGCGGCACGGGCCGGCATGACGCGCACGCGACTCGCCCGGCATTTTCTCGACTTTCGCGCCATCGTGCATCACAACGACAACGTGACGACGCCCGAGGATATGGCGCGCCTGCTCTACCTCATCGCGCACGCCGCGCGCGAAGGCGAATCGACCATCGTCACGCCGGAACACGCGCGTCGCATGCTCGCGATCATGCTGCACCAGACCGATCGCGACGCGATTCCCGCCGGGCTTCCGCACGGGACGCAGGTGGCGAACAAAACCGGCGAGCTGGACGGCACGCGCAACGACGTTGCGGTCGTCGAGCCGTTCGCCGATTCGCCGTACATCCTCGCGATCTACACGAAATGGGTGCGCGAGGACGAGGCCGCCTATCATGCGATCCATCGACTCGCTCGGCTCTCGTTTGCCTTGCTCGGCGAGAGCAATCAGTAAATTCTCAGAAAGAGGGCCCGTCAAGCGGTCGGGCTAAGCGTGAGCGGATGACGAAGCGTCGGATCGCCCTCTGGTGGTTCGCAGTGGTCCCTGCAACGCTGTGCGGCCACGTCGTTGCCTATGCGTGCAGCGGTCGCGCGAGCGGCGATCCGCGCCACGCGTACCTCGTGCCGCTGCTCGATCTCTCGCTGCTGCTGCTCACCGCGATGCTCGGCGCCGCGGCGATCTCGGCGCTGCTGCGCGCACGGCGCGTGCAGCTCGATCTCGGCGAGGGCCTCTTGCAGAGCGCGGCGCGACTCGCTCCGCTCCAACTGCTGCTCTACACCGCGCTCGAGCATGGCGAAGGGCACACGCTCACCTCGGCCGGGTTCGTCGCGCAACTCTTTGCGGCCGCAATCGCGGCACTCGTCCTCTCGCTCGCGTCGCACCTGCTCGCCACGTGCGAGCGCTCGTCGGAGCGGGCCGCCGCATTCGTCGAGCGGCTGCACACCGCCGAAACGGCCCTCTTCGTGCGCCGCACCGCGGTGGCACCCGCCTACGCGCTCGCCGCGCGCGCGGGCGTCGCGCGCTTTCAGCGACCTCCACCCGCGACGTTCTGAACCGAACCCCCACTCGATTTTTCGCGTTCATTCCGTCCGTTAGGAGTACCCTGTGCGAGCACTCGCCGCTCTCGTTCGCGCGCTCTGCGCATTCATCGGTCTCGCGTTCCTCGTCCCCGTCGCCGCGCGCGCGGTCCCCGTCTTCGCAAACGGGCAAGGCGTCTCGTGCGAGACGTGCCACACCACGTTCCCGGGCATGACCCGTTACGGCATGATGGTGATGATGAGTAACTTCCAGATTCTCAACGAGCATCTGCAGAACAAGGCTCTGCCGATCGCGGTGCGGCTCTACATCACGTCGTACCTTGCCAACCACGATACGCCCGGACAGACCGCGGTGAGCGATCTTTCGTTTCTCGGCGGCGGCTTCGCGGGCAAGAATTTCACCTGGTACGGCGAGCAGCACGTGATCGACGGCGGCACGATCGGCGCGACCGAGCAACTCTGGCTCTCGTGGAACGGACTGCTGCACGGACTGAACTCCCTGCAGGCCGGGAAATTTCACACGCCGTTTCCGTTCATGCCCGCGCACGCGTGGACGCTCGGTAACTATCTGCTTGCGACCCAGACGACCGGACAGAACGATTTCAACCCGAACGACGCGCGCTGGGGCCTTGCGTTCAACGGCATGTCGAACGAGTTCATGTACAACTTCTCGTACCTCACCGGCAGCGATCCGCTGGGGCACGCGTTCGATTACAACGCCGCGGATAATCCCCGCACGCTCGATGCCAACATTTCTTACGGCGGCATGAGTCAGCCGTGGAGCGTTGGTTTGGTCGCCATGCGAGGCTTCGCGCCGCTGCACGATACGGCGAACCGCTTCGTCGGAAGCGACGCGTTCACGCGCGAAGGCGTCTACTTCGGCTACCAAACGCGCCGCTGGCATCTGCAGACGATGTACTATCACGGGTACGACGCGCATCCCGATCTCGCGGAGTACGGCATACCGCTCAACGGCGCGATGTTCGAGATCGGGCGGGACATCGGCTGGCGCAACCACGTGCTGGTGCGCTACGACGTCGCTTCTTCCGACACGCTGTCGCGCCAGTACATCCTCGACTACTCGCACAACTTCTTGCCGAACCTCGCGGTGATCGGTGAAGCGCTCACCGGCCCCCATCAACGTCCGCAGTTCGGCCTGCAGCTCGCATTCGCGGGACCGTTCCAAACCGGCAAGCGCTACCTCCTCAAGCGGCAGCCGGTCGCCGGAGCGTACGTCGAGCCGGCGAGCGCCGCGGCGGCGGGCGCTTCCGCATCGAGCGCGGCGCCGATCGGCGATGCGAACGCGGGCGCGGAACTCGTCGCGAAGAACGGCTGCCAAGGCTGCCACGGTGCGGCTTTCCAAGGGAACATCGGGCCGAAACTGGTGGGCATCGAGCATCGTCTTTCTCCCGACCAGATCGCGCACATGATCGCACAGCCACGCGCGCCGATGCCGAACTTCGGTTTCAGCACGCAACAGATCTCCGACATCGTGGCCTATCTTTCGGGCCTCGACGGCGGAGCGGGCGGCAGCACGCCCGTCGTCTCGTTCGCTCCGTCGCCGCCCTCGGTCACGAGCATGATGACCGTTCGCTTCCCGGGCTCCCCGCCGCACGACGTACGCGCGACCGCGTTGATGGAGATGGGCGGCATGCAGATGCGCCCGGTTCCGATCGTGCTGAAACCGACGAGCGATCCGCACGTGTTGCGCGGTGAAGTGCACTTCTCGATGGGCGGACCGTGGAAGATCGAACTCGAGTACGACGGCACCACCATGGACGTTCCCGTAACGGTAGGTGATTGATGAGACGCAGCTCGTTCCTGTCCGCGGGGGCCGGCGCGATGATCGCGGCCGCGCTGCCGCCGCTCTCGGCTGCGGCACTCGCAAACGACACCGTTCGCTACACGCTCACCGCGGCGCCGAAGCTCTTCGCGCCGATGAGCGGCGTGTCGTTCGCGGGCGTCGCGTTCAACGGCTCGATTCCCGGTCCGGTGTTACGTACGACCTACGGTCAGCGCGTGCACGTCGATTTTCGGAATCGTTCGAAGATCGAGACGACCGTGCATTGGCACGGCATGATTCTGCCGAACGCGATGGACGGCGTGGCGGGCATCACGCAGCCCGCCGTGCCGCCCGGCGGTGATTTCACCTACGAGTTCGCACCGAATCCGCCCGGCACGCGCTGGTATCACGATCACGCGATGCAGATGGGCACCGTGCTCGGCATGTTCGGGCTCTTCATCGTCGACGATCCGAAGGACGAGCCCGCCGACGCCGAGTTCGCGCTGGTCTTCCACGACGTGCCGAACATGCGCAGCCTCGCCGCCGCGCTCAAAGGCACGAGCAACGCGCCGATGGTCGATCCGATGGGCTCGCCCGAAATGGCCGGGATGAAGGCGGACGATAAGATGGGCGACGAGGTCTCGTACGTCGCACACTGCATCAACGGGGCGAGCTATCCCGGTACGCAGCGCCTCGCGGTGAAGGTGGGCGATCGCGTGCGTCTGCGCATCCTCAACGCCAATCCGAGTCAAACGCGCTACGTGCGTCTCGCGGGCCACACGCTGCGGGTGACGCACAGCGACGGAAATCCGCTGGCACAACCGCTCGACGTCGAAGCGCTGCGCATCGGGGTCGCCGAACGCTACGACGCGTGGTTCGAGGTCAAGAAGCCGGGCGCGTGGCTGCTGCAAGGCGTCTCGGCCGATCCGCTCGCGTTCGAGCAGGCGGTCGTGGTACACACGCCCGGCATGGAGAACGCTCCGCCGATGGCCGCGCCGCAGAGCATCGACGGCGTTGATTTCTTCACCTATGAAAAAGCGGGCGGCCGCGCCGCGAGCGTGGATACGTCGGGGGTGACGATCCGTAAGGACTGGACGCTCGGCGGCGGCGCCTACGGAGCGAACGCGTGGACGATCGACGGAAAGCTCTGGCCGAACACGCCGAAGATCGTCGTGCGCCGCGGCGACCGCGTGCTCGTGCATTTTACCAACAAGACCGATATGGATCATCCGATGCATCTGCACGGCCACACGTTCCGCGTGGTGGAGGTGAACGGAACGGCGCTCGCGCGGCCGCTCGCGAAAGACGTCTCACTCGTCCCCGCGAACGGCGGCACGCTCACCTGGATCTTCGATGCGGATTCGCCGGCGGGCCGCTGGCTGCTCCACTGTCACAACGAGATCCACATGATGGGCGGCATGATGACCGAAGTGGATTACGCGTAGCGCGACGCGCGCCGACTAGCGTTCGATCGTCACCTTGTTCATCGCGTCGCCGACGCGAATCGCGTCGAGCGCATCGAACCCCTCGGTCATTTGACCGAACACGGTGTAGTTGCGGTCGAGAAAACGCGCGTCGTCGAGGCAGATGTAGAATTGCGAGCCGGCGGAGTTGGGATCCGACGAGCGCGCCATCGCCACGGTGCCCCGCAGATGCGGACGCGCGCTGAACTCGGCCTTGAGCCGGTAGCCCGGCCCGCCGGTTCCGTTGCCGTCGGGATCGCCGCCCTGCACCACGAAGCCGGGCTCGACGCGATGGAAGGTCAACCCGTCGTAGAAGCCTGCTTCCGCCAGCTTCATGAAGGCCGCCGCGTGCATCGGGGCGTCGTCGGGATAGAACGTAAAGACGATGTCACCTTTGTCGGTGCTGATGCGCGCGCGTTCCGTGCGTGCGCGTTCGGTATATGTGGCAAGCTCGTCGGCTTGCGGCGGTGTGTAGGGCATCGTGCGACAATTGTACGGCGAAGCGCAGGAGCCTGCGGTTTCGCCGCAGACGGGTTGTGGTACAACTAGACCGATCCATCATGCGCCTTCAGCTCCGCATCCCGCCCGATCCCCGCTACGCACGCACCGTCCGCGATGCGCTGCTCGGTTTCGCGGCGCTGCACGACATCGCGCAGACGGATCTCGAGGCGCTGCTCTTTGCGGTCGGCGAAGCGCTCGCAAACGCCATCGAGCACGCCAAGTCCGCGCGCGATATCGAAGTGATCGCGACCATCGACGATCAGCACATCCTGGCGAGCATCATCGACTTCGGCTGCGGGCTGCCTGCCGTACCCGCCGACGAAGCCCCCCTGCCGAGCGCCCTTTCCGAGCGGGGCCGGGGGATCCCGATCATGCAGCGCTGCACCGACCTCTTCTCGGTCGAGAGTCGCCCCGGAGCGGGGACCGTCGTCACCCTCGGCCGCTACCGCCGCGACCAGATGTCGGCTGGTAGTCAGGAAACCAGCGCGGCATCGTGAATCTCCGACGGCATGAAGCTTCTTGCCGTCCTCTCGCTCACCACGCTCCTGATCGCCGCGATCCCCGCGCCGACGCGCGATCCGAAGATCGAAGCGATGATCTCGTCCGTCAGCGTCGCGCGCCTTCGCGCCGACGAAGCGAAGCTCGTCGGCTTCGGAACCCGCAACGACTTTTCCGAAACGAGTTCGACCGCGACGCACGGCGTCTTCGCGGCGCGTAACTGGATTCGGTCGCAGTTCGAATCGATCGCGAAGACCGCCGGCGGACGAATGACCGTACGGCTCGATACCTACGTGCAGCCGAAGACCGCGCGCACGCCGCGCGCCGTCACCGAGTCGAGCGTGATCGCCACGCTCAAAGGCGACGAGCCCGGCCCCGTCTACGTGATGTCCAGCCACTACGACGACTGCAACGGTGACTGCACGAACGAGACGCGCGTCGCGCCCGGCGCCGACGACAACGGCTCCGGCACCGCGGCCGTGCTGGAAGCGGCGCGCGTGATGGCACCGCACCGTTTTCGCGGCACGATCATCTTCGCGACGTTCGACGGTGAGGAGCTCGGCCTGTGGGGCTCGCAGCATTTCGCGGACGAACTGCGGCACGACGGCGTGCACGTCGTCGCCGACCTCAACAACGACATTATCGGAAACACCCACGGCGGCGACGGCCGGCACGAACCCGGCGTGATCCGCGTCTTTTCCGAAGCGCTGCCGCTCGGGGCCAAGCCCGCGCTCGTGAACCTGATCGGCTCCGAGAACGACTCACCCTCGCGCGAACTCGCGCGCTACGCCGGTGCGATCGTTCCCGCTTACGTGTCGGATTTCGCGGTGCGGCAGATCTATCGCGCCGATCGTTTTCTGCGCGGCGGCGACCAGGAATCGTTTCAAGCCGACGGATTTCCGGCGATCCGCTTCGTCGAACCGCACGAGAATTTCACGCACCAGCATCAGAACGTGCGCGTTGAGAACGGCGTGCAGTACGGCGACCTGCTCCGCTATATCGACTTCGACTACTTGGCGAACGCCACGCGCGCCAACGTCGCGGTCCTGGCCTCACTCGCCCTTGCCCCCGAGCCGCCCGCGCACGCGCAACTCGTGATGCGGCATCTCGGCTACGATTCGACGCTGCGCTGGCAGCCGGTCGCGGGCGCGACGTCATACGAAATCGTCTGGCGTGCGACCGACGCATCGGTGTGGCAGCACGTGAAGAACGTGGGCGACGTCACGCAGGCGACGGTACCGGTCAGCAAGGACGATTACATCCTGGGCGTGCGCGCGGTCGACGCGCAAGGCCTTCGCAGCTACGTAAGCTATCCCTTCCCGGTGCGGGTGAAATAGGCGGAGGGGCGGCGCTACTCGGCGCGTTCGCGCGTGCCGCCCGCGCCGACCACCGTCAGAAGATCGGTGAACTCTCTCGGCGGGAGGAACGTCATCGGCGGTTCGCTCTCGCCGAAGGGTTCGACGACGCTGAACTCCGGATCGAGTTCGCGAACGCGCTCGATCACCGCTTCGACCAAACGTTCGGGCGAGGACGCGCCCGCAGTGACGCCGAGCGTACGAACGCCGGCGAGCCATTCGGGCGCGATCTCGGCCGGATCGTCGGTCAGGTAGCCGCGCGCACCGAGCTGCTCGGCCACGTCGCGCAGGCTGCGCGAATTCGAACTGTTGGCCGAACCCACCACGATGACCGCCTCGCAGTTGGGCGCGAGCGCGCGCACCGCGTTCTGGCGGTTCTCCGTGGCATAGCAGATGTCGCTCACGCGCGGCAATTCCACGTTGAACCGCTCCTGCAGAATCGCGATGATCCGGCGAACATCGCTCACCGCGAGCGTGGTCTGCGAGAGAATCGCGATCGGCTCGGGACCGTCATGCCGGAGCGCGCGCGCCTCTTCTTCGTTCTGAATGAGCGTGATCTGCCCGGGCGCGTGTCCCATCGTGCCCTCGACCTCTTCGTGCCCCGCATGCCCGATGAGCACGACGCGACAGCCCGCATCGATAAAGCGACGCACTTCGCGATGGACTTTGGTCACGAGCGGACAGGTGGCATCGATGGAGTGCAGGCGCAGCTCTTTGGCGCGCGCGCGAACCGCGGGCGAGACGCCGTGGGCGCTGTAGACGACGAGCGCGTCGGCGGGCACTTCGTCCAGCTCGTCGACGAAGATCGCGCCGCGCGTACGAAAGTCCTCGACGACGACGCGATTATGGACGACCTCTTTGCGGACGTAGACCGTTTCGCCCGCGTTGCGCAGGAGTTCGTCGATGATGTCGACCGCGCGATCGACGCCCGCGCAAAAGCCGCGCGGCTGGGCCAAGAGAATGCGTTTCATGGTGGGATCAACGCTTCGGGTTGGCGGTCGATAGGGCGCAGTCCCGCTGCGTGCCTTGGCCTGCATAGCTGCCCCCTAGGACACGCACGCCTCCCAAAAGGATGCGACCTTCGTCACCAACGGTAGGCGCCGAGCGCGCTCCACTGATCGGGCTGCGTGCCGTCCCAATCGAAAAAGCACTCCCCGATCGCACCGACGCTGCGGCTGATCTCGAGCGAGGCGGTGATTTCGTCCGCGGGCGGATAGCCGTTCGGGCCCTCGGCCCCGGTCTGCCCGCCGACGCTGATCGGCACCGAGCGCCGTGCGAGGTAGCGCAGCTTCTCGACCGAGGCGCGCAGCAGCACGCGCACCTGCGCGGGGGTGGTCGGCGTGCGGCGCATCATGCGCCAATAGCTCATCGGCTGCAGCACGCTCGCGGCGCGCGCGATGCGCGCGTAGGGGTAGTCGCGCGCGGTCAGGTGCTCCAGGTACGGATCCTCGACCGTCGCGACGAGCAGGTAGCGCGGCCCGAGCGCATCGCGCAGCACCTGCAGATAGCGCCACAGCGCGGCTCTGCCCTGCGGCGCGTCGCCCATGAAGTCGTCGCCGCGTTCGAGATCGATCGCGACGCCCGCGAGCGGCGTTCCCTTGGCCGTTCGGTAATACGCCGTGCGCACGCTCTGCCGCAGATCGTCGAACGAGAGATCGCGCGGTACGGTCCAGCCGATCGTCCCGATGCCGTGCGCCGCGAGCCCGTCGACGATCGCATCGATCGTGGGCTTCGCTTGCGGCGTGACCTCCCAATACGCGCCGTATGCCGTGCGCAGTTCTACGTAGTGCAGTCCGGCACGCACGGCTTGATCGACGATCGCCTGCGGGTCCATCTTGCCGACATAGATGTCGTCGAGCGGATCGTCGGTAAAGAAGAGCCACATGCCTTTGCCGCTCGCGTTCGCGACGCGCGTAGCGGGCGGAAGCGGCGGCGCGAGCACGGGTGCGAGCGCGACGCTGCGCAGGCCGCGGCGCTCGACGATGTACCGATACTGCACGCCCGGACGCACGGTATCGTCGCGATACGTACTGCTCGGCGCGGGAAGCGTCGCGAGCACGACGCGGCGGCCGCGCCCGTCGATGCGCACGATGCGCACCGGCATCTGCGCGCGCGGAAACCATCCGATCTGCACGAGATGCGGACCGAGCGCACGCGCCGTCACGCGCGGGGTGCGCCACGCACGCGTGTCGGTCCGCGCGACGACGGTGCCGATCTTCGGCTCGTTCGCGCGCACCGTGACGACGATGGGTCCGTCGCGGCGCGTGCTCACAATCGCCGCGGGCGTTCCATAGCGCATGCGCGTCTGCCATTGCACGTATGCGCCCGGCGCGCGCCAATCGAGATCGCTGTTTGCGATGATGCGCGTCGGCCGGCCCTGCGCATCGAAGAACCGTGCTTCGAGCAGCCAGCGTGCGTCGCCGTCGGGATCGACGCCGAGCGGATGCGATTCGAGCGTGAAACGCACGGCGGGATTTCCCGCGTAGAGCGGTCCCGTCGGCGTGGGCGACGGCGACGGAGACGCCGATGCGCTGACGCCGACGGCGGTGACGAGAAGGGCGAGCTTGGAGCCCAAGCTCGCCCACGTGATGACGTTCATGCTTCCGTTCGGGAAGTTTCGTCGAGAGGAACACCTCGAACTGCCGCGGGTTCTGCGAGTAGTTCTGGTAGGTGTAGCCCGACGACGGAACCCCGGACTGGAGGCCCACCGGATAGTACGGCGAGCAGCCGGGACCGAGCTGCGGGGTGTGCCCGAGCTTACCCACGTTGCACGGCGTCGTGTCGTTCGGGTTGTTGGTGAGGTTCGTCCCTTGGATACCGATCGTGAAACGATCGTCGGGGCCGAACTTCTTGAGCACCGTGGCGTTGAGGATGAAGTAGCCGCTCGACCACGATTGGGGATAGAGCTGCTGCGGCTGCACCGCGGCGCTGCTCGTGCACGAGGTGTACGAACCCTTCTTCGAGACGCAGAGGCCGACGTTATACGGCGAGGACGTCTGATAGTAGAGTTGCGGAATCAAGTGCAGGCCGTTCTCGTGGAAATCGGCGGTCAGCGTGCCGCTGAAGAGCGGATCGCCCGTGCTGCGGATGCGGCCGAGCGCGCTCGGCAAGCCGTAGCCGCCGTACGAGCCGGTCAGCGACGAGGTGATGTTCGTCCAGAAGTTATCGTACGTCGCCGCCAGGTACCACGACGTGCCGACCGGGCGATTGTCGTCGTGGTTGATGCCGAGTTCCGCACCGGTCGACTGGCGGTATCCGCCGTTCGATGCGAGCGGCGATCCGTACTTGATGATGCCGGTGTTCGGATCGACGCTGAGGATCGGGCGGTAGAGCCCGAAGATGTTCGAGGCGCGGTTGAAGTACGGTCCGATCTTGAACGAAGTATGCGCGTCGATCTGATGCTCCCACATCAGGTCGCCGCTGTGGATGATCGTCGGATCGGCGCTGAACGTTGACGTGGCGGGGCTGTAGGTTCCCGAGCCTTGACGATAGACGAACTCGGTGCCGACGAACGAGGTCGAGTTGGTGTACGAACCCCGCAGCACGTCGTTACGCCCCATTTGATAGGTCGCGGCGAAGGTCGGGTTCCAGATGCCGACCGAGTAGGGCTGCCCCGGCACGTCGTAGGTCATGCGCTGATAGAGCAGTCCCGGCGAGAGCAAGAACTTCTTCACCTTGAACTGCGGATCGACGTAGCCCGAGACGATGTGATCCGGATAGGTGGAGAGGAAGTTGATGCCCGGCCACGAGCCGTCGCTGTTGAAATACAGCGAGAAGTACGAGTTGGCGAGGTTTTGATCGTTCTCTTCGGTCACGCCCGCTTTGAGCGTGAAGTTATCGCTCACGTCGTTCGTGTAATCGAGCGAGCCGAGGTACATCTCGGAGCGACGATCGCCGGTATACCCGGTGCTGAACCAATTCCACTGCTGCATGCAGGGCGTGCCGCCCGCGACCGGCACCGGCGTGCCCGGCTGGTACGGAAGATTCGGACAGCCCGGATTCGGCTTGAAGTCGCTGCTGTTCTCGAGCGGAAGATTCGCCTCGACGATCGGCTGATCGAAGATGTACTGGTTGAAATTCTCCGCGAAGCGCAGCGAGAAGAACGAATGATCGTTGATCAGATGGTTCCACTGCAGCTTGCCGATGCCCGAGTAGTGATGCCAGATATTTCCGCCGCCGTTCTGCGTGTTCGCGGTCGAGAAATAGAGGCCGGCCGGACACGCTTGTCCGTTCGGCGCGACGCCGCCGCTCGCTCCGGTCTTGCTGTTGTTATCGAGCGAATAGCCGGGGCAGGGCACGGCGGTGAGCGGCGGAGCCTGGCCCGGTCCGCGCTGCATCAGGTAATCGAAGTTGAAGTCGCCGAGACCGTTTTGGATGAGGAACTGGAAATCGTCCTTGTTGTTCGGACGGTAGTGGAAGTTGCCGATGATGTCGGTGGTCTTCACCGGGCCGGGGCCGTTGTAGCCCTCGATCAGCACCGCGGGATAGGTCTCGCCCGATGCATAGACGTTGTTGGAATTGGTCGTCGCGAGCGCGGTGTACCACGACCAGCGGTGATTCTTGGTCGCGCCGCCGTACTCGGCGGTGAGATCGACGAGCTTCGCTCCGCCGATCGCCGAGCCGACCGTGATGCTGCCGAAGCTCGGGTAGGTGCCGGTCTTCACGACGGTGTTGATCACGCCGAGACCCGCCCCCGCATCCTGCGCGCCGAGACCGCCGGTGAAGACTTCGACGTTGCCGATACCGACGTTGGAAAGATTGGTCGTAAAGAATCCGGTGATGCGATCCTTGATCGGAATGCCGTCGAACTCGTACTGCTCGTCGGTCACGCTGCCGCCGTGAATACGCGGCTGCGCCGAAAATGCCGACGAGGTAACGCCCGGCACGGCTTGGATGTACTGATAGAGCGTCTTGCCGAGACTGTTGCCGCCGGAGATGGCGTTCAACTGATCGCCGCTCACCGTGTATTCGTCGGCGGTGACCGTCGGTTTGACGAGATTCGAGGGACCGCGCGAGGTGATGTGCGCGATCGTCTTCATGCCCTCTTTGGCCAGGCGCGCGTCGAGGTGCACGGTGAGGACCTGCTGCACGGTCACGCCCGGAACCGAATCCGGCGCGTAGCCCTCGTGCTGGAACGACACGGTATACGTGTCGGGCAGCAGCGCCTGCAGTGTATAGAAGCCTTTGGCGTCGGTCACGGTGCGTCGATTGCCGCTCCCCGAGACCGCGTCGACGGTGACACCTGCGAGAGGCGCACCGGATTGGGCGTCGGTCACCACACCGCTGATCGCACCCGTCGTCACCGATTGCGCGAGCGCCGGCACGGCGATCGTCGCGACGAGCAAGGCCGCGATGGACGCACGTAAATAAACCGGAACACGTCGTAGCATTTCCAGCATGAAATCTCTCCCGAGACAAAAGAAAAGCGACCGGCGTGAACCCACGCGCGTTCGCTAATGCGATGTTAATATTCCTCAAGAAAGCGGACTCCTGCGTCCGCCTCCGAGAGCCGCTAGAGTTTCTTGTTCAATCCGCGCGGCGCGTCGGCGTCGACATGGCGCGCGCGTGCCAGATATAAGGCAAGCATCTGCCCGGCTACGAGCCAGGCAAGCGTATTGAACGCGATGCCGACCACCGGACCGATCAGCGGAATATCCGCCAAGCGCTCGCCGAAGACGTAGCGCAGACTCTCCGCTTCGAGCGCCTCACGCAGCGGACGATTCACGATGCCGCGCGAGTGTTCGTCGACGATGCCGACGATCGCGCAGCTCGCATCGAGCATCGCGGCGCTGCCGTGGCGGAATTCGCCCGCCGAGATTCCCTCGGCATGGATGTAGCTCGCCTCTTTGAGTTTGAGCGAGCATTCGTAGGCGATCGGCACGCCGTATCCCGCCGCGACGATCACGACGCTGCGGCGCCGCGCGATGCGTTCGGCCGCGTCACGCACCGCTTCGACGCCGTCGCCGTCGAGCCAGCCGCGCACGTCTTCGGCGGTCTCGATCAACACGCGCGCGTTGCGCGAGGCGGTATCCGACGCGATCGCCGCGGCCCACAACAAGATCGCCGCGCTCGCGGTCACGCTCTTACTCGCCGGCACCGCGACCTCCGGTCCGGCACCGAGATCGATGACCACGTCCGCGCGCCCGCTCAACGGAGAGTCGGGCGTGTTCGTCAGCGCGATCAACTCCATCGGACGCAAGAGATCGAGAGCTTCGATCAGATCGGTCGTCTCGCCGCTCTGCGAGCAGGCGACGACGACCGCGTCGCGATACGCCGCGTGATCGAGCGGTGCTTCGCTCGCGGCGAGCGCAACGGCCCGAATCCCGCGTCGGCGCAGCGCGAGCGCGCCCAACTGCGCCATGAAGAGCGAACTGCCGCTACCGAGCAACACCACGTCGCGGCCGCGGATGGCGCGTGCGAGCATGTGCGCCCGATCCGACTCCGCGATGCGGCGCCACACGTCGGGCTGTTCGCGAATCTCGCGCTCGAAGTTAGCGCCGAGCATCACTGTGAGGCAAGCGCGGAGAGAATGGCCGCGCGTGCACGCTGGAGCCCGGCTCGTCCGTTCGGCTGCATGTCACCCATCCAGTCGTTGACCAAGAGTGAAAAGGTCACCGCTCCGTGCTTCGCATTCTGCACGAAGCCCGAGATCGTTCGTACGTGACTGACGCTTCCCGTTTTGGCGAAGACGATTCCTTGCAGCGGCGTTCCGGCGAATTCGTAGCGCAAGGTTCCCCGCACGCCCGAGACCGGCAGCGCATCGAGCACGATAGCACGATGCGGACTCGTCCAATCGTAGCTCAGAATCTCGAGCAGATCGTTCGGCGTGATGCGATCGTAGGTGGAGAGGCCGGAGCCGTCGGCGATATCGACCGTGGCGGGATCGACGCCGATCTCGCGCAGGAAGCGCTGCTCCAGCAACCTTCCGTTTGCATCGGTGCCGGGCTCGCCGCCCTGCACGACGCCGAGCTCTTTGAGCAGCAGTTCACCCATCAGATTATCGCTCGGATACCAAAAGTCGGCCAACAGCTTCGGCATCGGCTCCGAGCGGTGCACCCAGAGTTGCAGCGCCGTCTTCGGCACGGTTCCGCTCGTCGTCGGCTGCTCGACCGTGATTCCCGCCGATGCGAGCGCGCGCGCGAAAACGTCGCCCGCATAGCTCTCCGGGTCGGGAACGCTCGGCGAGACGTCACCGGAGGTCTTGGCATCGAGCGGATAGCTGCCCGTCACCTCGATCGTACGCGGGTCATCCCACGGACGAACGAGCGCCGAGGTGTCCTTCGAGCCCGCCGCTCCGGTGCGCAGTTCGTTCCGTACCGAGAACGCATCGGTTTGCGGCGCCGTACGCACCACGGCGGGCGCGCCCGCGCTCGCACCCGGGGAAAAGTACATATGCGCCGTGCCGTCGTCGAGTTCGAGCGCGCTGACGACCGGGGCGTAGTAGTACGGCAGATCGTCCCACGACCAACCGAAGCCGTACCGCTGCGCGTCGAAATGCGTCGCATCCGTCACCACGCCGCCGGTGACGCGGCGCACGCCGCGCGCGGCGAGCGCGTTTGCGGCGTCGCGCAGATCGTTCTCGGTCAGGAGCGCGTCACCGCCCCCGCGCAGGTAGATGTTGCCCTGCACCGTTCCGTCGACGGGCGCCGCATCGGCACTCACCGTCGTTTCGTAGGTGAACGAGGGGCCGAGCGTGGCGAGCGCGGCCGATCCCACGATCAGCTTGAAGTTCGAGGCGGGGATGAATTCGTCGTCGGCATCGTGCGCGTAGAGCGGCGTGCCGCGCGCCGTATCGATCGCGACGATCCCCACGTGCGCGCCGCGCAGCGCCGGATCGTGTAGCGCCGCGCCGATCGCCCGATGCAGTGCCGCAATCTCGGCAGCGCTCCACGGCGTTCCGCCCGCGGTCGGCGGCGCGGGCGAGGCCGTCGGCTGCGGCGCCGGCGTCGCGCCGAGTAGGAGAATCGCGCAGAGAGCCGTTAACGTACCGAACTTCATCACCGCATTCGCATTCGATTCAAAGACGAAGGTTCCCATGAACGACCGCAAGCCCGAAAACCGCATCGAGACCTATCCGCACTGGGATCTCGCGACGTGGCGCCCCGATCTTCCGACGGGCCGCATCGAACGCATCTACACGCATTGGTCCGCGCACGACTACGGCTCGGTCTTTCCCGCCTATCACTTCTGCGTGGCGACCGCCGACGACGGTCGGCTCGTCGTCGTCAACACGCACGACGTATGCGAGAACATGCGTAATGTTTACGAAGGCCCGGAACAGCCCTATGCCGCGCATACGCGCGGACGCAACTCCTTTGCACTCGGCATCTCGATCATGGCGATGCACGGCGCTACGCCCGACGACTTCGGCCCCTATCCGCTCACCGAAGCACTGATCGACGGCCTCTGCCTCGTCGGTGCGCGTTTGGCCGCGTACTACGACGTGCCGATCGACGCCGAACACGTGATGTCGCATGCGGAAGCCGCGGTGATCGACGGCTATTTCGGATCGGCGGAGGAGGAGCGCTGGGACATCGCGCGTCTGCGCGCGGAGACGCGATCGCTCGTTCCGCAAGACGCCATCGACGTCGGCGAAGAGCTACGCACGCGCATGCGCCGCATGACCGAATGAGGTGACGATCTCGTGCGGCAGGCGCCCGGCGCTCGCCGCGAAGGCATCGAGGTCGCTTCCGGCGTCGAGGAGCACCACCCGGCCGCGCGCAGGGTCGGCGCGTTCGATGCGCACGGTGACGTACTGCATGCCGACCGAGAGCACGCCGTCGCGCCCGGCGAGTTCGCGCGGGAGTCCGTCGGCATAACCGCAGCGCGCGACCGCGATCTCGCTGCCCGCCTCGATACGCTCGCTGCCGTATCCGGCGGGTGCCGCGTCGCGCAGTCGTTCCACGCGAACGACCGGCGCGATCGCGCGAAGCGCGCAACATACGCCGGGGATACGCGCACCGCCGGTCGCGCCGAAGAGTCCGACGCCGACGCGCACGGCGCTCCCGTCGGGTCCGCCGCTCGCAAGCGGCATCGTGCTTGCGACATCGCAACTCACCACGCGCACGCCCGCCGCCGACAAGAGCGCGGCGGCGGCGCGAAAGCGCTCGCGCTGCGCATCCCGCTCGTCGGGCGCGCTCAGGTGCGTCCACAATTCCACGCTCGCACCGGCATCGCGCAGATGCGGCACGAGCGCGCGGAGTTCGTCGAGACTGCTCCCGCTCCACGCGATCGCCTGACGGAGCGCGAGACGTACGCGCGTCTCCGCGCCGCGAGCACGCGCGACGCGAGCGGTGACTTCCAGCTCTTCGCGCGTGGTAATCGTCGGTAGCGCGTCGGCCGCGAGTACCGTCGGTAGGCGTTCGAGCGGAACGCTCCCGAAGAGGACCGCGCGCATATGGGTGTGGCGCCGCAGCGCATCGAGCTCTTCTTCATCCGCGACGCAAAACGCGTCGACATACGGTTCGAGCGCCGGTACGACGCGCGCGAGGCCCCACCCGTAACCGTCGCCTTTGACCACCGCGTAAAGCGAAGCTTTTGCATACGCGCGCCACGCCGCGGCATTGCGCGCGAGGATCGCCGTATCGAGCGCGAGTTCGGGATGCATCGTACGCAGCAGAGTACGTCGCCGAACCCGCAAACCCCGCGCACGACGTTCGAGGCCGCTCGGGGCGCCTCGATTACGAGATGATCAGGTGACTGTCGCCGAATTCGTGCTGACGATAGCCGTGCTCGGCCGCCTGTCGGTAGGCTTCGCGCAGGTCCGCGCTTGCGGCGAAGGCGCGAAGCATCCACTGATGCGTGGCCGATGCATGATGGAATCCGGTCAGTAGCGCATCGACGACGTGCGGCACGTAGCGCTCGTCAAGGACCAAGTCGGTTCGTCCGGCACTTGCGATCGGGAGACCGTTTCGAACGCTGCTCTCCAGCGCCCGCACGACCGTCGATCCGACGGCGATGACGCGGCGCCCCTCATCGCGCGCATGCCGTACCGCATCCGCAGTCTCGAACGGCACCTCGAACGGTTCGGATGCGGGGCGTTCCGGCTGTTCGTAGCTCGACACGCCGCAATGGAGCGTCACGTGCGCGAATGTCGCACCGCGTTCTCGCAGCGCGTGCACGACGCGCGGCGAGAACGGTCGCGCGGCCGAGGGCATCTCCGCCGAGCCCGGCACCCGAGCGAAGATCGTCTGGTAGGCGTTGAGCGGAAAGCGCTCTCGCACGTAGCCGTAGCGTATCGGCTCACCGAACGCCGCCAGATACTCCTCGATGACGGGCGCGGGCGAAAGCTCCGCGCACCAGAGACGCGGTCGCTGCTCGTCGAGCGGCGCGAGCAGCACCGCATGCAGGCCGCCGGGCAGCGAGAGCGCTTCGCCGCGAACGACCGCGGCTCTCGGCTCGACCAGCCAGAGCCGCTCGAGGAGATGCGTCGCGAGATGGAGCATGAGTTCGCCGCCGTCACGACGCACGGCGCGCAGCGCCGCAGGAACCGTGGCGGAGTCGTTAACGACGAACAGGTCGCCCGCGCGAACGAAATCGGGGAGATCGCCGAAGCGCGCGTGCCTATGCGTATGCGCCGTGCGATCCGTGACCAAGAGGCGCACCTCGTCGCGCGCGAGTCCGCGATACTCCGGCGGCGCGATCGCGTCGCGCAGGACGGGAACGAGCGGTTCGGCCGCGCTCATGCGATTGCCGTCTCCGACAAGCGGACACGTTCGAACGGCGCCCGCATCTCGGCGATCGCGCGCATCAATGCGCGCGCCGCATCGGCCGGATCGCGAAGCGTGCTTGCGTCGGCATCGGGGAGCGCGGCGCGATGCATCTGCGTGCGCATCTCGCCCGGATCGGCGACGAGCACGCGGACGCCGCTTCCGACGAGCTCCTGGGCGAGGATGCGCGAGATCTGCTCCAACGCAGCTTTGCTCGCGCCGTACCCGCCCCAAGCCGCATACGCCTCGACCGCGGCATCCGACGTCACGTTCACGATCGTGCCGGACTCGCTGCGTCGCATCACGCGCAGGGCGTGACGAGCGAGGTGGATCGGGGCAAAGAGATTGACCTCGAAAATGCGCCGGAGCGTCTCGCTACCGAGTTCCTCGATCGTCGGCAGTGGCACGGCCCCGAGCGTCGAGGCATTGTTCACGAGCAGATCCAGGCGCCCGAAACGCTGAGCCGCTTCGACGAGCGCGTGGACGTGATCGTCATCGGCGACATCGCCGACGAGGCCGACCACCTCTCCCAGCGACGAGAGCTCGGCGAGTGCCTCGGCCAGGACGACCGCATCGCGCCCGTCGATGACGGTACGCACGCCGTGGGCCAGGAGTTCGCGTGCAAGTGCGCGGCCAAGTCCGCGCGTTCCGCCGGTCACGATTGCCACATGGCCGGATTCAAACCAGGTATTCATGTTCGCAGACTACAACCTCAAGTTTAGTTGAGGTCAAGAGGATGTCGGATTTTTCTCTCTCGGTCGGCGAAGCCGCCGCACGCAGCGGCGTACCGGTTTCGACGCTCCATTTCTACGAAAGTAAAGGGCTGATTCGCAGCACGCGTAGCGCGGGAAACCAGCGGCGCTACGCGCGTGCGGAGTTACGCCGCATCGCGATCATCAAAGTCGCGCAGCGAGCGGGGATTCCGCTCGCCGAGATTCGCGCGGCGCTCGCGAGCGTGCCGCCGAGCGGGCCGATCTCGGCCCGCGAGTGGGCGCGGCTCTCCAAGCACTGGAAACGCGATCTCGACGAGCGCATCGAGCGCCTCACGTCGCTGCGCGATCAACTCGGCGACTGCATCGGCTGCGGCTGCCTTTCGCTCACCTCATGTCCGTTGCGTAATCCGGGCGACGTGCTCGGCGAGCAGGGTCCCGGCGCGCGCTTGATCGATCCGAGCCCTTAACGATCGCCGATCGATGCCTCGATCGCCGCGAGCGTTGCGTCGATGTCGGCGTCGGTGTGCGCGGTCGATACGAACATCACTTCGTTCTGCGAGGGCGGCAGTAGGATGCCGCGCTGCAGCATCGCGGCGTAGTAGGCGGCGTACTTCTTCTTATCGGCCGCGAGCGCGTCGTCGTAGTTGCGATTCGGCGGGCCGGCGCGGAACTTGAAATCGACGATCGACTCGTGCTGCACGACCGCGTACGGCAGATCGCGCGTGCGGAAAATCGCGCGGATGCCGTCAGCCAGACGTTCGGCGCGCGCGCGCATCTCGTCGTAATACTCGGGATGCGCCTCGATGAGATCGAGCACGCGATGCGCCATGCCGACGCAGAACGGATTGCCGCCGTGCGTGCCGCCGGTAAAGGTGCCGCCGAGCGGCGCAAGCACCGCCATCACCTCTTCGCGTCCGCCGAAGGCCGCAATCGGCGCGCCGCCGCCCATGATCTTTCCGATCGTCGTCATGTCGGGTGTGATGCCTACGCGATCCTGCGCGCCGCGCGGGCCGAACCGCAGCCAGGTGATCACCTCGTCGAAGATCAGCAGCGCGCCGTAGCGTCGCGTACGTTCGCGCAGGCCTTCGAGAAAATCGGGGACCGGGGTAACGTAGCCCATGTTGCCGACGATCGGTTCGACGATGATCGCGGCGATCTCGTGCTCGCGCCCGCGCAGCAACGCATCGACGCTCTCGAGATCGTTGTAGCGCGCGACGACCACATCGTGCATCACGCCTTCGGGAATGCCGCTCGCGCTTGCGTCGGAGGTGTGCGCCGAGGCGCCCGCGTTGAGCAGCGCGAGATCGAAGTGCCCGTGATAGTTGCCCGCGAACTTCAGGATCAGACTGCGCCGCGTGAAGGCGCGCGCGACGCGAATCGCGCTCATCACCGCCTCGGTGCCGGTGGAGACGAAGCGCATGCGCTCCATCGACGGCAGATGGGCACGGATGCGCTCGGCCAGGCGCATCTCTTCCGGGTGCGTCGTCCCCCACACGAAGCCGTGCTTGGCAACCTCGTCGAGCCCGGTAACGAGCGCCGGATGCGTGTGCCCGAAGAGCAGCGGCCCGTACGCCATGACGTAGTCGATGTAACGCCGTCCCGTTTCGTCGTAGGCATAGGCGCCCGCGGCGGAGCGCTGCACGAACATCGGGTGGTTCACGCCCCATCCGGAGCGTACGGGCGAATCGCAGCCGCCCGCGAGGACGGCTTGGGCACGTTCGATGCTGGTCACGCGTGCGGGGTACGGCGCGGAAACGATGCGCCCCTCGCGGGCGCGTGGGCTACGGCGCGAGGTGCTGCTGGACAAGGAGCGCCGCCGCATCGACCGTGCCGTAGGTTCCGAGGCTCGCTGAATTACACGAAACTCGGGACGACCTCCGCGCAACTCACCGAGCGTGGATTCGGCGACCTCGCGTAACGACGACCAGAGCGAAGGGCCTCTCTGCGATCGCCGCAGTAACACGCATTCCTCAGTGACTCGTAGAGTCGGTCACAGCCTGCCGAATCATGTTTGTCATTTCCGAACCCGTGGTCGGAGCACGCCATGAAGTGCCGTCTGCAAAATCGACGGCGTCCGCCCAAGCCACAAGCTTGAAACCTCTCTCGCCGTTTGCATAAGCATACTTTCGGCAGGCGCCGCGAACCGTTCTTAGATCCTTAGGAGCTACTTTGTAGACCACGTCAACCGGCAAGGTGCGCCCCTGAATTTGCCCGTCACCACTGATCAGCGCGAACGAAAATTGGACGCGCTTGATGGCAACGTCGCCGCGATTCAGATAAGTGAGGCAATCGCTATAGTACGTCGCGCCCTGCCGCTGATCGATGACGTCGTAGTCGCTCAGCGGTTCCGACTGAACTAGTAACACCTCAACATTTGATTGCGGGAACTGGACCGCCACGCCGTCATTCGACGTGGGAGCGGAGCCGAACAGCAGAAAAGCGAGCATTGACAACGTAACACTGCGAACTATTGAGAACTGCATTCCACGCCATAACTGGTGAATCGTGCGACCTGCCAAACACCATTCCAGCGTTGCAGCATTAAAGATATCCTTGAGGCGCTCCCATCTTGCGGTAAACTCGTTGGTGGGACATTGTACTCGGCGATTGGCCAGTGCTCGCTCGGTCCCAGGCTAAGAAGGTATCGCGAATTCGCATTGGCCGCGAAACGAGTCTCAAAAGTAAGTGCAAAGGTGCTCTTCGAATTCGCATATCGGAATGCCGCCGGCACCGCTCCAATCTTCGCCGATCCCGGGACATAGCGAAAGCGTCCTATCGGAATAAGAACCTGATCGCTTGAAACGCTCCAGCCAAGAGCATTTGCTACGGATCTTCCCTTGACCGATAACGCGTACGCCGGCCCACCATTGCATGTGGGGTCCTGTGCCTCAATACTCGTCAGGAGGCCGGCGCGCTGCATATCCACGTACCTGACGGGAGGATGCGCTCCGAGACGATACCGCAACGCAATGCGTACTTTCGGCGCATTCTCGCGCAAGAAGCGAGTTATAAGTGGCGCCAATGTAGCTTCAGGAACATGGGGAAGGGTGCCTGTTGCGAGCTTCGGGCCCGCGACGAATCCGGCCACAGCAAGCGCGACGCCTAACATGCTCGCCTACGCATAGTATTGCATCTCAGATTGGTACGATGTTGCACCGTAAGTGTCCGAAGGCGGCGGCGAACCGGGTGCAGTCGCAGAATCCCAGCTAAACAGCGGCGCCTGCCCAGCTGCCCGTGCAGTTGCGTATGCGGCCATGAATTGATTGTATGCAGCATCTAGCTGTGTATACTGATATATTTGGCCATCCGTTCCGGAAACGCCGACGACCTGCTGATTGTTGCAATCGACACCGGATCCACCATTTCCGATTGAAAGTCTTCCGCTGCCGGTCGCGCTTTCGCCAAACATATCCTCAAGTTTCGTGAACGTCGGCTTCAACCAGGCCGGCGCATTATTCGCAGTTCCGTATAGCGCAAGCATTTCTTCGATCATTTGAATGCCTGTGCGCCCCGAAAAGAGCGTGACGATGCTTGGGCTTTCCGTAAATGACTGCCCGTTTGCGCCCATTGCGCCCTGCAGGTTTGCCACTCCTTGTCCGTAATTTTGCGTGTCATACTTGTCCGGCATCGTACCGGGGTTGTCGTGATTTCCGCCAAAGAAGAGGGCCGCGAGGCCAATCGCTATCCCAACGGGCAGAGCGATTGGGCTCGCCGCGCCAAGAATTTCGGCAAGCGCGCCCGAACTATACCCAGCTTCGATTCCCCCCAACACGCCACCTTGCTCGAATCCATCGATGACGCCAAGCACGTCTCCAACACCGCTTGCCAGCTTTCCAAGCGCCTTTACCGCATCGCCGAGAACGTTTTGCGCGCCCGTATATGAGCCGCCGACCTGTAAGTTACCAACAAGCTGAACGTTTGCAGCTCCGCCCGTAAATTGCGAGCCGACCTCAGACGCGAGCGCCGAGGCTGCGGCAAAGCCGTTCGCCGTGGAATGCGATTGAAAGGCTTGTACGAGAGATGCGACCGTGCTGACGAATTGGGCGTCGTTCAGCAGCCCTTGTACTGCTTGGGGATCGCCTAGGTTAACGTGAAAATTAGGGAGCTTACCAGCGAGCAGCAGAGCCGCGGCCAGCGTTTTGAGGTCGTTCGTCAGCCCACCTTTTTGTAAGTCGTTGATGAACGAAACAAAGGCGTCCACCGTGTCCGCGCGATTCTGTGCGCCGACCCATGCTGGCTGTGCAAGGGCGGCCGCCAGTTCATCTGATTTCTTCTTTCCATGCTGGGAGTCTGTCGCTTCAAGTGCGGCGTTGCCCTTATATTTTTGAGCAAGCGTCGACATGGTTGCATTTTGAAGGTTGCTCGCCCAATTTGTCGATGGGTCCCAATAAATTTCGCTGTCAAGCGTACCGGCGTCGGTGCCAAGAATTGCAGCCCCGACCGCGAGCATCTGGTCCCTCGTCAGGCCATCGTACAGAACGACATCGCTTCCGTCGCCGGGGTCCGAGGCCATCGAATTGAAATGAGCAATGAACTCATTGAGGGATCCCGGGACAAGCGCGCTGTCCGGCAATCCGAGTTGTTGCAATTGAGCACTGGTTAGGACCTCATTCAGCGACGCGCCGAAGTACGCCGTCGTAAACTCGCCTCCACTTTGTGCCGCGGGCAATCCTAGCGACGACCCTTGTGAGTATGACACGGCAGTCATGTATTCAAAAGCATGTGTCAATTCATGCGTTATTGTATCTTCGAACCCGATGTTGTTCTGATTCGCCAGCTTGTTAGGATCGATCGTGATCGTGAAATGGGTAGTGCCAACTGAATTAGGTGAACCGTAGTCAATGTTTCCATCCGTCTGGGGATCGTCGATTGCGTTGGTTAAAATGGTAACGGACGCACCGGAACTCACGAGAGTGTCCCACAAGGCCTGAAAATCCGTACTTGTCACATAGAGTTCGTTGATCAGGTTTTTTACGGCCTGGCTTGCTCTTATGGAGCCGTATCCGACCGCGGGAGCACCATATACTTGTGACGGCTGTGGTATCGCTCGTGTGGGCGTCGACGAATTAGTCGATCCCGGCTGAGATGCCACGTTACCGGGAGCCGTTCCAGTTACGCTCGTCGACCCTGACGGAGCCGCGTAGGCATTCGATGCAAATCCCGGAGAGATTGGGAGCGACCCGTTACCGGATGTCGCAACCGATGCTGAGGCGATATATGTTTCAGAGACAGTCGCGGCATCACTCAGCTCATTGGCCGCGCCTACCCACTGTAACTGATATTGCGCACCATTGCTCTCTGTAACAACCCTTGTAACCGTCGTTTCGTCCGCCGAAATGGACACACTGGAGGTCGAACGTGCGCCCGAACCCCAGCCAAAGGAAAATGGATTTTGTGCGATTGCTGCGATTGCCGAAATTCCCGACATGTCGGGCGAAACACTGAGAAGATCGTCGCCGCCATATTGGCTCGATGCGTCGCTTTCCGATGAAGCCACGAGGGTCGCCCATTGCAATCGCTGTATTTCGTCTTGGTTTGGAACCCGCACGGTCACTGCATTATCGTCGCTGCCGACGACCGATAGCCCGCCCTCGGGGAGCAGCGCTAGCTCGACGTCGCTAACGAGGGCGGAATTCGTTCCCGACCCGGTCCCAGCGAAGGTAATACGGTGCGGCCCAGGGCCCGGTGAAAACACTGAGGTCGTATATGTTTGATACGTCTTTCCCGGCGTGAACGTTCCGACCTGGGTCCCGTCCACAAGCACTTTGAAGCTCTGGTTACTGCCCGGCGCTTGCGCCGCGCGGAAGGAGAGCACGTAAGAGTCACCGACGTCAAAGTTATCGACCTCTTGTGAGAATGAACCAGTCCCCTGAATAAAGGCCGCAGCATTCCCGCTTGGAGCCGCCGGTAACGTCGAGCTGTCGGCAACGATTCCGGTGCCCGCACCGAACTGCCAGCCGCCCTGCGTCGACGAGAATGATCCGTTCGCGATCGCCGCACCGTCCGTGGTTAGACCAGTTGCAAGAACTCGCACGTTCGTAAAGTTCACCGAGCCGCTGCCGCCAATGCCACGGAACGAGATCACGTGAGTGCCAGCGCCCGGAGCAAACGTCGCCGAATATTGCAGGCGCATGTTCGTGTCGCTCGCAGTCGCCGTATCTACGACATTTCCGTCGACTAACACCTGAATCGTCTGACTCGACCCGGCGGCTTGAGCCGCGTCGAAAGCAATTGAGTAGGTGCGATTGTCCTCAAAGCCGCTCACGGATTGAGACACGCTCCCCCCGGTCGCCACGAACGCCGCGCTCAACGGGCCCGCAACGCCCGCATCATCGCTAAAGCTCCACGACGAGGCCGAGGGTGACGTCGTCGGCACGAGCTGATTGGCGCTTGCGTCAACGAACGTTCCGTCGTTAAGAATGGCTCCGCCGCTCAAGAGCTCGGCATCGCCACCCAACGCGATATGAACGCTTGAGATTAGCGCCGAGTCGGTTGTCCCAGTTGCATCGACGCCTTGGAACGTAATTGTATGTGGACCCGAGGAGGCGATCGTGAAGCCGTCAGTCTCCTCCGTGTCATACGTGGCACCAGGGGCGAACAACCCAACCTCTTTGCCATCCACCAGGACCTCGACGTGCTCGTTGCTCTTTGGCGACTGCGCCGAATTGAACGCTAGCTGATAGTCTTGCCCTGCCGTTAGTCCGTTTATAGTGAGCGACACCGATCCGCTGCCCTGCACATATGCCGCGTCGTTTCCGTCGGTGCTGTCGTTCGATACCGTGATGGTGTGCGTAACTGTGGAGCTGCCAGAGCTGCCATAGCCACCTCCGTCGGTCGGAGGTACGTGCCCGGTCGGATCGGGATTTGGTATAACCGGAACCGTTACCGTTTCCTGATATGAATTTAAAGAGCTGTCATTTGCAGTGATGCCCGCAGTCCCGACGATAGTCGCATCGACATTTGGGTCGTCCACAAGGTACGCCCCCGTGGCAAGCTTCGGATCTGCGAACATGGTGTCGCTAAAATCTGGAGTAGCACCGGGAGCGTCTTCTTCATATGTCAACAGCGCGGTCGCAAGTGCGGAATCTGTGCCTTGCGTCGATCCGCCGGGCGCCGTGAGAGGTCGCCCCGGATAATCGAACAGCCGCCTAAGTGGTGACTTCGCTCCGTCGAAGGCGAAAGAGGCCTTCAGAAGGAGCATTCCGTGGCACGACGTTCTCGCCGGAACCACTCACCGGCCTTCAAGGCGAAAGTTGCCCTGCTCGCCGTTCGCGGCGAACTCACGACCGCCGAACTTGCGAAGAAGTTCGATATTCACTCAAACCTCATCGCGCAGTGGAAGACTCAACTGCTCCAGAACGCGATCGCGGCGTTCGACGGAGGCAGCGCGAAGACCGACGAGATCGACGTCGACAAGCTGCACGCAAAGATCGGCCAGCTCACGCTGGAAAACGATTTTTTAGAAAAAGCGCTCGGGCGCATGGGCGGTCCGAGCGCAAAGCGGTGATCGATCGCGAACACGATCTCCCGCTAACGCGCCAAGCCCAGATTCTCGGCCTCTCCCGTGGGTCGCTCTACTACGTTCCAGCGCCCGTGTCGAACATCGATCTCGAACTCATGCGAGAGATGGATCGAGTCCACACCGATCGACCGCACATGGGTGCGCGGCAGCTGCGCGACCAGTTGAAGCGGCTCGGGTATCGCGTTGGACGCAGGCATGTTGCACGGCTCATGCGGATCATGGGGATCGAAGCGCTGTATCGCAAGAAGCAGCAAACGACGAAGCGAAATCCTCAGCATCCGGTCTTCCCGTATCTTCTGCGCGGCGTGACGATCGATCGTCCAAATCAGGTCTGGGCCGCGGATATCACCTACATCCCGATGGAGCGTGGGTTCTTGTATCTCTTCGCGGTGCTCGATTGGGCGACGCGTCGGATTCTCGCGTGGAAGCTCTCGAACACGCTGACGACCGATTTCTGTATCGAAGCCGTTCGCGAGGCCGTTGCGCTTTACGGTGCACCGGAGATCTTTAATACCGATCAAGGCTGCCAGTTCAGCAGCTTCGAGTTCGTAACGCTCATTCGCGATGAACTCGGCGCGCAGTTCAGCATGGACGGCAAAGGCTGCTGGCGCGACAACGTCTTTATCGAGCGCTTCTGGCGATCGTTGAAATACGAGGAGGTCTATCTTCGAGCGTATGGCTCGGGTTCTGATGCGCGCGGCTCGATCGGGCGCTACATCGCGTTTTACAACAGCAGCCGGACGCACTCGTCGCTTGACGGGCGCACGCCGGACGAAGCATACTTCACTTCAGCCGCCTCGTTGGCGGCATAACCTGAGCGAAGAATCACTTATACCGGGGTGATTTGCTGTTCAAAAAACCGGGTCCACCTCTCGTCCGTCACGGACCTCTCCAAGATACTTGACGAACGACGCAGTAAGGATATTGAACGATATCTGGACGCAACGCGGTCAGCACTCTTGTTTGCGCGGAAGGTCATACTAGTTGAAGGCGTGGCGGAAGCATTTGTCATTCCGCCGCTAGTTAAGGCTGTCTTGAAAATAGACCTCGATCGTTTTTTCATCAGTGTTGTTCCTATCTACGGTACACACTTTGCTCCCTATGCGGCGATGTTTGGCGAGACGGGACTAAGGAAACGCTGTGCCGTGATTTGCGACGGGGATAGACCGATCGACGCGATCGCAATGGACCCGGAGCTTGAACGTAACGATGACGCCGATTCGGCGATTCAAGAGAGCGAGTTTGTGCGAACCTTTCGCAACCGAACTACTTTTGAGCGCAGCTTGGCATTGCCGGGAATGCTGCAGGCCCTGATTGAGACCTTCGAGGAGTTAGGGCATCCGCGGTATGCTAAACGCTTCTCCGACCTGCAGGCCAACGTTCCTGAGGACTTTTCGAATTCAGGCGAACTGGGCGACTACGGGAAAGCCGTCTTGAACGCCGCGATCTTCAACGGTAAGGGAAGATTCGCTCAGGTACTTTCTAAACACGTTTCGTCGTCGACAGAAATGCCATCGTACATACGCGACGCGGTCTCTTGGCTGATGGAACCCCCCACCGTTGATTCTAGACGCTAAGCAGCGCGAGGCGGTCCGCGCTAAAGAGTCAACGATAGTCCAAGCGGGTCCCGGAAGCGGTAAGACCCGGACCCTTGTTGCAAAGGCGCTGCGCGAAGCGGCAAATTTGCGTGGAACTTCTTTCCGCGTCGCATGTGTGACGATGTCGCGTGCGGCAACTGCGGTTATTGAGGAGCGTATCAGCGCATTCGCTACGGAAGAGGATCAGGCAAGAATATTCATTGGCACAATTCATGCGTTCTGCATACAGGAAATATTCCAGCCATTTCATCGTTTCATCGAGGCGTACCAGGATAGCTGGAGGCTTCTTGCATCCGATCAGGAGGCATATCACGACTATGCGAACAGCGTCTTCGGTGATCAGGCGTCAAAGATAAAGGGTCAGCTTCCTCACGTGCGGCGTGACCGTTTCGGCAATCCCGAAAATCTCGGCCCGATCGATGGAAGCCAGATGAGCGAGTGGTGGTCAACCATCGAGCGCGACCACTACGTGGACTTCCCTTCATTGCTCTTTCGGAGCCACCAAATACTTTCAGAGCGAACTGATGTCGCAGCTTTTGTCAGCGCCCGCTATCGGTGGATCCTCGTCGATGAGTTTCAGGATACGACGGATATGCAGCTGTCGATTTTGAAACAAGTGACCAGCGACGATAGTCTTTATTTTCTCGTCGGGGACCGTAATCAGGGAATTTATTCTTTCGCAGGTGCTTCGCCCGCTTCTCAAGATGAGTTCGTCCGCTCCATCCAAGTGGAAAATTCGCTACCGCTTTCCCTGAACTATCGGTCGAGCAAGCGCATCTGCGACGTCGCTAATGTGATCATCGAGACGGAGATGGAGAGTGCCCTCAACGTCGAAGGCGCGATGCCGACCGTGCGCCATGTTGCATCTAGAGATTATGCAGCGCTTGCTCGATCACTGCGCGATCATGTCTTTACGGCGACAGACGGTTCCGGTACGCCGCGAAATAGGGTTGCAGTAATTGCGCCGAACAGCTTTATCGCCGGCGATGTCGCCGCAGAACTGCGAAACCTTGATGTAGTGTGCAGTAGGCCCGAAGCGGCTCTCGAGCGTGACCCGCTTCTTCGGCTACTACGGTCCCTCTCGGAGTGCGCCGCTGGTAACCGTACCTTCGGATCCGCCGTAGTTTTTGAAGTCGTTCGCGATATGTTGAGTCACGGCCAGCCGCCTGGGTGGGAGACGGACGAGTTCTTGGAGCGCGTGCTTTCGTTCATGCTGCTCGAGCACTTTGAGAAGATTTCAAACGGTGCGACGTGGTCAGACCTGCTTCAGTCGTTGGCTGATAGGTTCATCGAGCGCGCCAGTGAGCTGGGTCTAGCCGGGCGAGGCTGGTCGGAGCCAGGTATGCAAGCCCGACGGATAATCGACGAGCTTGACGACCCGTCTAGAGTATTTGATGTAAACGCGTACCGTCTATATTCCGAGGCCGTTATGGTTACTTGGATCAACCAAAGCAAAGGCCTCGAGTTTGATGCGGTCGCCTTTGTTGCAGTAGAGGCGGGCGCAATCCCGCATTACAAGGCTACGCTGGATGCAATTCCGGAAGAGCGGCGGAAATTTTTTGTTGCAATCACGAGAGCTGGGGGTGTGTTGCAGCTCTATTCCGACCGAAAGAACACCAGCGCATTCTTAGATGAGCTCGTTACGGCGAAAGTCATTGAAGGCGTTGGAAAGCCGACACGGGCGCAATGACACCTTGGGTGAGGGGATAGCATGGGCGCCATCCGGATGATCTACGATGAAACGACGAATTCGCTGGCACAGCTCGGTTGGTGGGGAAGGCTAAGCGTTGAAGGTACCCGCAAGTTTTCCATGGGGCGACATAGGTATTGCCTGCAGGGTGACGTGCTGTATCTTCCGGAAGACGAAGCGTTGCTGAATAGTGACCACCGTCTCGCGTGGCTACGGGTGCGCGTTGAAGACCAGGACATCTCTTGGGTGAAGACCAGGAATGAGCCGCTGCCGTTTAACCCGCTAACAGAGTTTCGTTCTGACATCGGACTCGGGTCAATGTATTCTTTGAGGCACGCTGAAGAACAGGGCGGGCGGCGTCCCGTCAAGGAGTTCTGCAGTGAGGCGCTACTCGCGGCTGTTAGTAGCAATCCCGAAGTGCTCGACGACCTTTCGAAGACTGACTTTGAGCGACTAGCAGCGGAATTGTTCGCGCGTATGGGGTTTGAAGTAGATCTTTTTCGCGAAAGCAAAGATGACGGAATCGATTTCCTTGCCATTCGATCCGAAGATGAAGCACCGTTCGTCTTAATTGCACAGTGTAAGCATCCGGATACCCCAACGGATGGTCGCAAGCGTAGGAAAGTCGGCGTCTCTCTAATGCGTGAACTTTACGGAACTGCGGTTTGGAACGATATCCCAAAATGCGTGATGATAACGTCAAGCGAGTTTACGAAAGGAGCACGGAAGTTCGCAGAGCGGAAGCCCGAGCAGATCGAACTTGCGAATCGCTTGGCCCTCCTCGAGTGGCTGAAAAAGTATCGCTGGAACGCCGATGAATAGGAGTCTTGTGAGCGCTACGGGCGTTAGGAGAGGCGATGTGGGCGTTTGCGCGGCCGATTGCGCGTTGGATGGCCGATCAAATTACAAGAGCCGCGGATCGTACAAGAGAGGAGCCAATGGAAACCATCGTTGGATATTGTGATTATTGTGAGGACAGCACCGCTTTCTCACATATTGCTATTCACATGGTAAATGAGGAACCGCCGTGCGAATACACGTTCTGCAAATGTTCCAAATGCGAGCGGCCGGCTGTGTTTCTGCGCGAGGATGTCGGTGAGGGGTTCGAAGCGGATAGTTTTTGGCGAATGTTTCCAAAGCAAGAACGCCACATTGGTTTTGCACTGCCAACCGTTGTTCGTGGGTCGTATGATGAGGCCGTTAAGTGCGAGGAAGCTAAAGCATGGACGGCAACCGCGGCAATGGTCGGACGTGCACTCGAGGCAGTATGCAGAGATTATGACCCAACAACGAAGACCATCCACGAGGGTCTCAAGCGCATGCTTACAAACGGAGCAATAAGTCAGGAGATCAGCGATTGGGCAAATGCGCTCCGCGTGATACGTAACGTTGCGGCTCATGCAACGACCGCTTCAGTTTCGCGGCAAGATGCTGTCGAGGCGTTGGATTTCTTGCAATCGATTCTTGAAATACTCTATGATTTGCGGCCCCGATTCATGAAGATGAAGGCGCGGCATGGACCGTAACACGCTCTTCCCCAGCCGAATCGGTCGTTGAGCGCTCGATCCAGACTGCCCCGAGAGGCCTTAGGCTGTTGTATTCCACATAACGGCGAAATACTCGTCGATGCCGGTCGCGGCGTACGGCGTGATAAAGCGCGTGGCGCTGCCGAAGAGCGTGCGCAGTTCGGGGTCGATGCCCGAGCGATAGACGCCGCCGCCGAGCGCACAGTCGAGCGCGTGGCCGAACT
>DAHUZB010000030.1 GCA_027306785.1 Vulcanimicrobiota bacterium | reverse complement strand
TGCTGCAACTGCAGCAACCGCGCGCGTGCGTAGATTCAACGTTGCTAGTCCTCCACGACTATGACGTTTCTAGTGAATCGGGGTGATCGTCACCGGTTTTTCGCCGAGCGATTTCAACTGCTCGTCGAGTGCCGGAACCTGGTCCTTGACGAAGGCGTCGTACCGCATGCGTCCGTTACGCAGCTCGAGATTCACACGATGCAGATAGTCCTCCATCGCCGGCGTCACGACGCCGCCGCCGAGGTACTGAATCAATTGCAGATCTTCGCGCAGCGCGCCGGGGCGCTCGATCGAGTCTTCGTCGTTGTGGTAGTTCGCGGTGAGCGTGTTGAACACGCCGTCGCGAGCGCTCGCAAGCGCTGCGAGCTTGGTCTCGGCACCGGCGTTCTTCGCCTTCTTGGCCGCTGCGGTCGCCGCGTCGAGGCTCTTCTTCACCGCATCGAGATTGTTGAGCATCTCGTCGACTTGGCTGAACATCGTCCGGCCTTGCAGCGCCACGCGATAGCTCTGCTCGAGCTGCGCCTGCGTCACCTTGGTTCCGGGCGAGGCCTTCACCGTGAAGCGCCGCGTCATCACCTTCGAACCGATCGTCAATCGCGCGGTGTACGAACCGGGCGGAACGATCGGGCCGTCGTTCGGACCCTGATAGCGCTTACGCGCCGCGCCGAACCATTTGACCGGGCCGTCGGTCGTCCAATCCCACACGAAGCGGTTGATACCGACCTTGTTCGTTACGTAGGGGATCTCCTTACCGTGCACCTTGTGCGTGCCCTGATAGGTACGGATCACTTGTCCCTGCGCGTCGAGGATCTCGAGTTTCGGAGCGGCTTTCTCGGCCGACTTCTGATAGAACGTGATCAGCGTTCCCTGCGGCGGATTGTCGCCCGTGTAGTTGGTGTAGGTGCCTTCATCGTCTTCGCGCGTGTTGTACTGATACGACGTGCGAATCGGGAAGAGGTAGGTGCCCGCGGCCTCCGCTTGCGGAAGCTGCTGGATCGGCGTCATGTCGTCCATGATATAGATCGAGCGGCCGTGCGTCGCGATCACGAGATCGTCGAACTGCGGCTGCATGCGGATATCGTGCACCGAGACGGTCGGCAGATTGTTCTTGAACGGCTGCCACTTCGCGCCGCCGTCGAACGAGATCCAGAAGCCCTCTTCGGTGCCGAGATAGACGATGTTCTTATTGCGGATGTCGGCGCCGATCGAACGCGCCCACTCCGCGGCGGGCAGGCCGTTCGTGATCGAGGTCCAGTGCTTACCGAAGTCGTGCGTCACGAAGACGTACGGCTTGTTGTCGCCGGTGTAGTGCCCGTCGTTGATCGCATACGCGGTGCCGTCGACGAGCGGCGAGGGCGAGATCGAGGCGAAGCGGCCGTACTTCGGCGCGCCGGGCGGCGTGACGTTCCGCCAGTGCTTGCCGCCGTCGAGCGTGAGCTGAATCAGTCCGTCGTCGGTACCGACCCAAATCTCGCCCTTGTGCAGCTTCGAGCCCTCGATATCGAGGATCGTGTCGCTCTCCTCGGCGCCGGAGACGTCGTGCGTTACCGGACCGCCCGAGGGCGCCTGATGCGCCTTGTCGTTGCGCGTGAGATCGGGGCTGATCGCCTTCCAGTGAATGCCGCGATCGGTCGACTGGAAGAGCACGTTCGCGCCCACCCATGCAATGTGGCCGTCCCACGGCGCGAACGCGATCGGCGACTCCCAGTTGAAGCGCACCTTCGCGAGGCGATTGTCGAACGACTCGGCCGCCATCTGCAGGTACGGCTGCACGAACCACTGATCTTTGGTCTTCTTGTTGATGACGGTGAGCGAGCCGTTCTCCGAGTCGGCCCAAATGTAATTCGGATCGATCGGATCGGGAACGGTCCATTCGCCGTCGCCGCCGGTCACCGCGATCCACGCCTTGTTCTGAATGCCGGAGGGATCTTGCGTGTTGTTCGGCGCGCACCAGCCGTTGTTATCTTGCAGGCCGCCGCAAACCCAGTACGGGTTCTCGTTGGAGAGCCCGACGCGGTAAACTTGCGCGATCGGCAGGTTGGCCGAGAAGAACCAGTTCTTCCCGCCGTCGAGCGTCAACGCGTAGCCGCCGTCTTCGCCCGTGATGATGCGGTTGGGATCGTTCGGCGCGATCCAGATCGCGTGGTAGTCGACGTGAACTTGATCGGCGATCGCTTTGAACGTCTTGCCGCCGTCGGTCGACTTCGAGAGCGCCTCGGAGACGCCGTAAACCACGTTCGGATTTTTGGGATCGACGCCGAGGTGGGTGAAGTAGAACGGACGCTGATCGACGAGCGTGTTGTCGGAGACCATCGTCCACTTTGCGCCCGCGTCGTCGCTGCGCCACAGGATGCCCTGCTTCGATTCGATCAGCGCGTAGACGCGATTCGGATCGCTCGGCGCGACCGCGAGGCCGATACGGCCGATCGTGTCGGTCGGCAGCCCGTTGCCGGTGAGCTTGGTCCAGGTCTTGCCGCCGTCGGTCGATTTGAAGAGACCGTCTTGCGGTCCGCCGCTCCGGAAGGTCCACGGCCGACGCTGGAACTGCCACACGCCCGCGTAGACGACGTTCGGATTCTTGGGATCCATCGCCATGTCGGAGACGCCCGCCTCGGGGCCCGTATAGAGCGTCTTGGTCCAGGTCTTGCCGCCGTCTTCGGTGACGTAGGCGCCGCGGTCGGGGCTATCGTTGAAGAGGTCGCCCTGCGCGCCGACGATCACGTGGTTGTGATTGCTCGGATCGACCAGGATGCGCGAGATCTGCTTGGTCGCGGCGAGCCCCATGTTCTTCCAGGTCTTGCCGCCGTCGGTCGACTTGTAGACGCCGTCGCCGTAGCTGACGTCGTTGCGCGGATTGTCCTCGCCCGTGCCGACCCAGATCGTCTTGTTGTCGGTCGGGTCGATGGTCACGGCGCCGATCGCGGCGACCGGCTCGTGCGCGAAGATCGGCTCCCACGTCTGGCCGCTGTTGTCGGTCTTCCAGACGCCGCCGCCGGCGGAGCCGACGACGTAGAGTTTGGGATCGGTGGCGGAGCCGGCGACGGCCGCGACGCGGCCTCCGGCGGCGGCGGGGCCGATCTCGCGCCAATGCATGTTGGCGTAGGGCGGTCCGGGCGTCGGCGTCGGTTTCGGCGACGCGCTCGGTTTCGCAACGGCACCGGCCGCCTGTGCGACGCCCGGTATCGCAAACGAGGAAATGCCCGCGACGCAGAGCAGCGCCGCAACGGCTAGACGGGATTTCAAGAGTTCGTATCCTCCGGAAAGCTAAGCCCGTCGAGGTCCTCAGCGGCGCAGGCAAAGTCCTGCGCTGCGAGGCTCAAAGATTTCTCAACCGCCGAGGCGCGTCACCAAAACGTCGATCTCGTCGCGACCGGCCTTGCGGATGAAGGCGATGTGGACGCGCTGCGCCCCCCACGAGAACTTGAAGGTGTAGTCGAAGTTGACCACGCCGAAATTCTTCTGCGCGAGCTCTTGGAAGCGCCCTTGGAACTCCGGGTTTGCCGTGCACGGGGCAACTTCTTTGAAAAAGTCCTTGCCGAGCTGCGAGCGCTGATCGAGACGCGCCAATTCGGCTTCCATCTTGTTGTAACGGCGGATCATACCGTTGAGATCGAGCGTAATGACGCCCAGGGGCAGCTCGTCGAGCTCCGCCTCGCCCATCGCCTCGATGCGATCCATGATCGACTGTTGGTCCATTATCCCTCCGGGTTGGCTTACACAGGTATCGTGAACACCCGAGCAACCCTCACGGTTGCATCGAGCGAACCGCTACGATACCCGCGAACGCCGCCGCAAATCCGAGCACGACACTGCCGCCGGCGTACGCGATCGCGAGCGTGAGCGCGCGATCGGAGACCAGGGTTACGCTATCGAGCGAGAAGGTGGAGAACGTCGTGAACCCGCCGAGAACTCCGGTCATCAGAAAGATGCGCATCAACGGTGAGATGCCGAACGCGCGCGTCTGCGACATCTCGAACACGGCGCCGATCACGAGACTCCCGATCACATTGATCAGGAGCGTCGGCAGCCAGGCGAAGCCCGCGCCGACGCGCTGGGTCACGAGTATCGTGACCGTGTAGCGCAGCACCGATCCGATGCCGCCGCCCGCAAGGATCGCGGCGATGATCCGCCAGTCGAAAGCCGCGCTCACGATCGCGGCGACCCGCTCAGGTAGCGAATAACCTCGACCGTCTCGAGTGTGATGAGCCCTTCGGTCACAATCTCGTCGAGCGACGGAATGAACGCGCGAATCTTTTCCTCCGTGTCGACGATCTCCACGAGCACCGGCAGATCGGTCGAGAGATCGAAGACGCGCGCCGCGTGCACCACCGAGTGCCCGCCGAAGCCTTCGATGCCCTTGAAGACGGTCGCGCCGCTCAACCCGGCCGCACGAGCGCGCTCGACGATCGCGGTGAAGAGCGGCTGGTTCCCCACCCGGTCGCTCTCGCCGACGAAGATGCGCAGCAGCTTCCCGGTTCCCTCGAGCTTCATCGATGCTCCGCGCGCATCTGCGCCTCATAGCGCGGCACGTTCACGTGCTCGGCGTACCATTGCGAGATCGCGATCCCGGCGATCAGGAGCACGAAGAAGGCGATGAGGGCGACGCCCCAGGCGCGGCGCGCGCGCGGCGGCATCGTAGAGAAGCGGCTCATGCGGGGCCTGTTTCTCGCGCTCCCGCCGCCGTCCCGTTCGGTAGGGCGATCCTGCCGGGAATCGGGTCCCGTCGATGGAACCCAGCCGACCCATGAGCCGAAGCCGAGCCCCGCTCCTCGCGGGACTATGCCTCATGCTGCTGGCATGTCTCCCGATCCCCTCCCGTGCCGCGATCCGGCCCGTCCCCGCGACGCCGCAGACGATCCGCGCCTACGCGCGGGTGCTGCAGCACTACAATCCGCAGCTGCCCGACTGGCAGAGCGAGGACCTGGCGCGTCACCTGCTCGCCACCGCGTCGAAGTGGAAGATCGACACCAACATGCTCGCGGCGATCGTGACGGTCGAATCGAGCTGGCACACGCACGCGGTCTCGAGCGCGGGCGCGATCGGCCTCGGGCAGCTGATGCCGGGCACCGCGCAGACGCTCGGCGTCAATCCGCACGACCCCTCGGAGAATCTGATGGGCGCCGCGATGTATCTGCGCAGCCTGTTGCAGACCTTCGCGGACAATCCGCATCGCTACGAACTCACCTTCGCCGCGTACAACGCCGGGCCGAAGGCGGTCGAGCGCTTCGGCGGCATTCCGCCGTACTACGAAACGCAGCACTACGTGATCAAGGTGCTGCACGCGTGGAACGAACTCAAGCACGCCGTGCACCTGCCCAAGAGCGCGCTCGAACTCGCGCGCCTGCCGCACGGACCCGACGTCGATTACTGGTTGCGCGACGACGCGCACTAAGGCCGCTACGCGCGGTCGAGAATCATTGCGACGGCATCCGCGAGCGTGCGGGTGCCGTCGATTTTTATCCCGCTCGCGCCCGCGTTGTGCGCGGCCTCGACATCGCTCTCTTTGTCGCCGACGACCACGATCCGCGCGGGATCGATTCCCCACGCGCGGGCCGCATCGAGCACGAGTTTAGGCTTGGGTTTGCGGCACTCGCAGTCGTCGTCGGGCGCGTGCGGACAGATGAACCAGCCGTCGAACGGACCGAGCAACGCATCCACGCGCGCATTCACCGCGCGCATCTGCGCATCGGTGATCGTGCCGCGTCCGACGCCGCTCTGATTGGTTAGCACACCCACCCGCAGCCCGGCCGCCCGCAGACGATCGAGCAGCCCGCGCGCATCGCGCACGGGCTGCACCAGATTCGGATCGCCGTTGTACGGCACGTCCACCACGATCGTCCCGTCGCGATCGAGGAGCACGCCTTCGACGCGCCCCTTCGAGGAGCTCAGGGTGACACCGGCGCGGCGGCGGGGATGTAGACGTCGGCGCCCGACTCGAGGAACTCTTTGCTCTTCTCCTTCATGCCGGACTCCGCGTATTCGCGCACTTCCTGCGTGATCTTCATCGAGCAGAAATGCGGTCCGCACATCGAGCAGAAGTGCGCGATCTTCGCGCCGGGCGCGGGCAACGTTTCGTCGTGGAATTCGCGCGCCGTCTCCGGATCGAGCGAGAGATTGAACTGATCTTCCCAGCGAAATTCGAAGCGTGCCTTCGAGAGCGCGTCATCCCAATGGCGCGCGCGCGGATGCCCTTTGGCGAGATCGGCCGCGTGCGCGGCGATCTTGTACGCGATCACGCCGTCCTTCACGTCCTTCTTGTTGGGAAGGCCGAGGTGCTCTTTCGGCGTCACGTAGCACAGCATCGCGGTGCCGAACCAGCCGATCATCGCGGCGCCGATCGCACTCGTGATGTGATCGTAACCCGGCGCGATATCGGTCACGAGCGGTCCGAGCGTGTAGAACGGCGCTTCGTGACAGAGCTCGAGCTGCTTCTCCATGTTCTCTTTGATGAGATGCATCGGCACATGGCCCGGGCCTTCGATCATCACCTGCACGTCGTGCTTCCACGCGATCTGCGTCAGTTCGCCGAGCGTCTCCAGCTCGCCGAACTGCGCGGCGTCGTTCGCATCGGCCGTGCAGCCGGGGCGCAGCCCGTCGCCGAGCGAGAACGAGACGTCGTACGCTTTCATGATCTCGCAGATCTCTTCGAAATGCGTGTAGAGAAAGTTCTCTTCGTGATGCGCGAGGCACCACTTCGCCATGATCGATCCGCCGCGCGAGACGATGCCGGTCACGCGGGTCGCGGTAAGCGGCACGTAGCGCAGCAGCACGCCCGCGTGGATCGTGAAGTAGTCCACGCCTTGCTCGGCCTGCTCGATCAGCGTATCGCGGAAGAGTTCCCAGGTGAGCTCTTCGGCTTTGCCGTTGACCTTTTCGAGCGCCTGATAGATGGGCACCGTGCCGATCGGCACCGGAGAGTTGCGCAGAATCCACTCGCGCGTCTCGTGAATGTTCTTTCCGGTCGAAAGATCCATCACGGTATCCGCGCCCCAGCGCGTCGCCCACGTCATCTTGTCGACTTCTTCCTCGATCGTCGATGCGACCGCGGAATTACCGATGTTGGCGTTGATCTTGACGTGGAAGCCGCGCCCGATGATCATCGGTTCGCTCTCGGGATGGTTGACGTTCGCGGGAATGATCGCGCGGCCGCGCGCGATCTCGTCGCGCACGAACTGCGGATCCATGCCCTCGCGGATCGCGACGAACTCCATCTCGGGCGTCACGATGCCCTTGCGCGCGTAATGCATCTGCGTCACGTTCGCACCGGGCTTGGCGCGGCGAATCGAACGTGTGGCGGCGAAGCGAATCGCCTCCAACTCCGGCATCGCTTCGCGTCCGCGGCGATAGACGGAGCTCGGTTTCTCGAGCAGATCGGTATCTGCGCGCGCGGCGATCCATCCGTCGCGCAGCGCGGGCAACCCGGCGCGCACGTCGAGCGCGGCGTTCGGATCGGTATAGGGTCCGCTCGTATCGTACACCGCGTGCGCGGTGCCGTCGGTGAGCGCGATCTCGCGCATCGGCACGCGGATCGACGGATCGGAACCCTCGAGGTACATCTTTCGCGAACCGGCCGTTCGCGGAGCGGTCATCGCCATGAACTAGTCTCCTTTCCTACGCCGGCATTACCCGGATCAGGTGCGGCGGTCGGCGCGCGGTGCGCCCTCTCAGCCTGCATCGCAAGCTCCCGCAATCCCGAGTGAGTACGACGCGCGACGCGTCGTCGCCCGCATCCGAAGCGCGACGCAGGTTCCCCAAGCAGGCAATCGAAGCCTCACGCCTACCCCGACTTCGCCCGACTCGTTCGTGCCGCGAGGAGATCGACCATGAAGACGCTGACTGCAACGCTTGTTACGCTTGCCCTGGCCGCGCTGCCGCTCACGGCTTCCCCGGCCGGCTCGGACAAGCTGCTCCAAAGCCTCAAGGGCTCGGTCACGTACGGTCCGCAGCGCACGCCGACCACGCGGCTTCCGCATCTCGCGCAAGTCGCGCTCGGTGACCGCGACTTCACGGCAACCGGCGCCAACTCCGAAGCCTCGATCGTGCTGCCCGACAGCTCGAAGGTCCTCGTCGGGTCGAATAGCAACGTGCAGCTCGTCTCGTTCGATCAAGCCTCGATCGCGTCGGCAAAATTCGTGGTGGTCGGAAAGGTCCGCTTCACCGTCGAGCATCCGGCGGGCGCCCGCGCGAATTACACCTTCACCACCGGCACCGGGCAGATCGCGGTGCGCGGCACGGTCGGCGACATCTTCGCCGGACCGAACGGGCTTCAAGTAAACGTCTACGAGGTCTCGAATCCGGCGTTGCCGGTGCAGGTGACGCTCGCGAACGGCCAGGTGTTCACGCTCGCCGCGGGTCAATCGCTCGTCGCGACCGCCGTCGCGGGTACGGTCACCGCCTCGGTGACGAGCGTCTCGCAGTCCCTCTTCTCACCGTTTAGCGAGTTCGGCGCTCCCGCCAACGCAAGCGCGCTCGGCATCGGCGCGGCGGGCGCCGCCGGTACCGCCAGCGCCGCGACCGCGGCGGCGGCGGTTGCCGGAGCCGCGGCGGTGACCACGGCCGTCTCGAACTCGAACAAACCGATCCAGCCGCCGGCCCCGTCACCGACTCCCACCTCGACCACGGCGCCGATTAACGTGCAGAGCGTTCCGCGCGGCCCCGTCGGGCCCGCCGCCGTGACGCCGCCGCCCGCGGCACCGGCTCCGCATCCGCCCGAACCCGGCGCGCCGGGCGGGCATCCTTTCCCGGGCGGCATGCCGCATCCGCCACATCCCGGTGGACGCCCCTCACCGCGCCCCTAGCGGCCGTGCGCCGCACGGCGCCGCTCCCTCCCTGATCCTCGGCGGCGCACAACTCGCAGTTGGCGCCGCCGGCATTTTTGCGCGCTTCGCGCTCGGCGGGGCCGGGCCGATCGCGGTCTCCGCGGCACGACTCTCGATCGCCGCCCTCGTCCTCGCGGCCGCCGCGGCGCTGCGCGGCCTGCCGCAGCGGCCCACGCGACGCGAGGGCGGCCTGCTCGCGCTGGCGGGCGCCGCGCTCGCGCTGCACTTCGGTGCCTGGATCGCCTCGCTCGAATACACGAGCGTCGCCGTCTCGATTCTGCTGGTCGCCACGACCCCGCTCTGGACCACGCTCTACGAGGTGCTCGTGCGCCGTCGGCCGCCGAGCCGCGCCCAGCTGGCCGCCTTTGCGGGGGGAGCTCTCGGCTTGGTGCTGGTGGTCGGTCTCAACCGCACGGCGCCGCCCGTGCCCGGGCACGAACTGCTCGGTGCCGGACTCGCGCTCGGCGGCGGCGCGGCCCTCGGCATCTACCTGCTCGCCGTGCGCGAGGTGCGCTCGGCGCTCGGAACGCGCACGATCGTCACCTCGACCTATGGCATCGCCGCGCTCGTCCTCGTCGCCGCGGCGGCCTTCGCGCACCAGGCGCCGCCGTCGCCGGCCGACGCCCCCGCCTGGGCGGGCATCCTCGCCATGGCCGTGCTCTCGCAGCTGATCGGCCACACCGCGCTCAACGCCGCCCTGCGCTGGTTCAGCCCGAGCGCGGTCGCCTTTGCCACGCTCCTGGAACCCGTGAGCGCGGCACTGCTGGCCTTTCTCGTCTTCGGCGAACGCCTCACCCCCGCGGCCATCGCGGGCGGTCTGCTCGTGCTCGCCGCGATCGGCACGATGCTGCGCGGCGAGCCGCCGATGGAGGCTCCGTAAAAGGCCCGCTCCGGACCATCAATTGGATCGATCCACCAGCAAGGGATTTCGAACATGGCTGGAAACGGCGCTGCGATATGATCATGCACGATCCGGATCCGCAAGAGACGCAAGAGTGGCTCGAGGCGATGCGCGCCGTCGTCGCCGCCGAAGGCCCCGACCGCGCACGCGCGCTCCTCGAAGAGCTCGTCGCCGAAGCGCGTCATGCAGGCGCGCACGTTTCGCTCGGCTTCGAAACGCCGTACGTCAACACGATTCTTCCCGACGCGCAGCCGCCGATGCCGGGCGATCCGGAGCTCGAAGCGCGCTTGCGCCACTACGTGCGCTGGAACGCGATGGCGATGGTCGTGCGCGCGAACAAGAATTCATCGGAACTCGGCGGACACGTCGCGACGTTCGCATCCGCGGCGACGCTCTACGACGTCGGCATGAATCACTTCTTTCGAGCGCCGTCGGAACGGTTCGGCGGCGATCTCGTCTATTTCCAGGGCCACAGTTCTCCCGGCATCTACGCGCGGGCGTTTCTCGAAGGACGCATCACCGAAGAGCAGTTGGAGAATTTCCGTCGTGAAGTCGACGGCAAGGGACTCGCGTCGTATCCGCATCCGTGGCTGATGCCCGACTTCTGGCAATTCCCCACCGTCTCGATGGGCCTCGGGCCGATCATGTCGATCTACCAGGCGCACTTCATGCGCTACGTTCACGATCGCGGCTTGAAAGATACGAGCGGACGCAAGGTGTGGGCGTTCCTCGGCGACGGCGAGACCGACGAGCCCGAAACGCTCGGCGCGATCTCGCTCGCGGGCCGCGAGAAACTCGACAATCTCATTTGGGTCGTCAACTGCAATCTGCAGCGTCTCGACGGTCCGGTGCGCGGCAACGGCAAGATCATCCAAGAGCTCGAGCGCGTCTTCCGCGGCGCGGGCTGGAACGTGATCAAGGTGATTTGGGGCGGCAAGTGGGATCAACTGCTCGCCAACGATACCACCGGACGCCTCGTGCAATTGATGAACGAGACCGTCGACGGCGATTACCAAACCTACAAGTCGCGTAACGGCAAATACGTGCGTGACGAATTCTTCGGCCGCTATCCCGAGACGGCCGCGCTCGTCGCGGATTGGACCGACGACGAGATCTGGGCGCTGCAACGCGGCGGCCACGATCCGCTCAAAGTCTACGCCGCCTATCACGCCGCGGTGAATCACACCGGCGCTCCGACCGTCATCCTCGCCAAGACGATCAAAGGCTACGGCATGGGTGACGCGGGCGAGGCGCTCAACATCGCGCATCAAGCGAAAAAGATGGACGTCGAATCGATGCGTCAATTCCGCGATCGTTTTCTGATCCCGGTCAACGACGCCGAGATCGAGAAGGTGCCGTTCTTCCGCCCGGCCGAGGACAGCGCGGAGATGCGCTACCTGCGCGATCGCGTCAACGCACAGGGATCGCTCCCGGCGCGCCGCCGTACGTCGGAATCGCTCCCCGTCCCCGAACTCTCCGCCTTCGACGCGCAGTTGAAGAGCACGGGCGACCGTGAAATCTCCACCACGATGGCGTTCGTGCGCGTGCTCAACACCCTCACACGCGACGCGACGATCGGTCCGCGCGTCGTGCCGATCGTCGCCGACGAATCGCGCACCTTCGGCATGGAGGGCATGTTCCGCCAGCTCGGCATCTACTCGTCGGTCGGTCAGCTCTACCATCCGCAAGACGCGGAGCAGCTGATGTGGTATCGCGAGGACAAACACGGGCAGATTCTGCAGGAAGGCATCAACGAAGCGGGTGCGCTCTCGTCGTGGATCGCCGCGGGCACCTCGTATTCGAACAACGATCTGCCGATGATTCCGTTTTACATCTTCTACTCGATGTTCGGTTTCCAGCGCGTCGGCGATCTCACGTGGGCGGCGGGCGATTCGCGCACGCGAGGATTTCTGCTCGGCGGAACGTCGGGCCGCACCACGCTCAACGGCGAAGGCCTACAGCATGAAGACGGCCACAGCCAAGTCTTCGCGTCGTTCATTCCGAACTGCCGCAGCTACGATCCCACCTACGGCTACGAAGTCGCGGTGATCGTGCAGGACGGCCTGCGTCGCATGCTGACCGAGCAGGAAGACGTCTACTACTACATCACGCTGCTCAACGAGAACTACGCGCATCCCGAGATGCCGCCCGACGCGCCGAACGGCATCCTGCGCGGCATGTATCTGCTGCGCGACGGCGGCGCCGCGTCGAAGAAGACGCCGCGCGTGCAGTTGCTCGGCAGCGGTGCGATCCTGCGCGAAGTGATCGCGGCCTCGGAACTGCTCGCGAGCGACTGGGGCGTGCAGAGCGATATTTGGAGCGTCACGAGCTTCAACGAACTCGCGCGCGACGGAGCCGCCGCCGAACGCACGAACCTGCTGCATCCGAAGAACGAACGCACGCTGCCGTTCGTCGAACGCTCGCTCGCGGGTCGTCAGGGTCCGGCGATCGCGGCGACGGACTACGTGCGACTCTACGCCGATGCGATCCGCCCGTACATGGGAGGACGCCGCTACGTGACGCTCGGCACCGACGGATTCGGACGCAGCGACTATCGCAAGAAGCTGCGCGAGTTTTTCGAGGTGAATCGCTACTGGGTTACGATCGCCGCGCTCAACGCGCTTGCCGACGAAGGCGCGATCGATCGCTCGCGCGTCGCCGAAGCGATCGCCAAATACGGCATCGATCCCGCCAAACCCAACCCTCTCGGCGTCTAGCGCAAGGTACACGAGTGAGCAGTACGATCGAAGTCAAAGTCCCCGACATCGGCGATTTCAAAGACATCCCGGTGATCGAAGTGCTGGTGAAACCCGGCGATCGCGTCAAGAAAGAGACGCCGCTCGTCACGCTCGAGAGCGAGAAGGCCACGATGGAGGTGCCCTCGAGCGCCGACGGCGTGGTCCAAGACGTGCGCGTGAAAGTCGGCGACAAAGTCTCCGAAGGCAGCGTGATCCTCTCCCTCGCAAGCGACGCTGCCGCAAACGCACCAAGCACCGCACCCGCAAGCGCACCGGCCGACAATGGCGGTGCACCCGGTGTAACCGCGAGCTCGTCCGGTGTCACCCTGAGCTCGTCGAAGGGCGTCGTGGAATTGCGCGTGCCCGATATCGGCGACTTCAAAGGGATCCCCGTAATCGACGTGCTCGTAAAACCGGGTGACGAGGTCAAGCGCGACGCGCCGCTCGTCACGCTCGAGAGCGAGAAGGCCTCGATGGACGTTCCCGCCGCATACGCGGGACGCATCAAGGACGTGTTGGTGAAGCTCGGAGACAAGGTCTCCGAAGGCACCGTCATCGCGACGATCGAAACGAGCGAGCCGTCCTTCGACAGGCTCAGGATGACACAGGACAGCGGCCCCGGCGCCGCTGCAAGCAGCAGTGGCGTCACCGCAAGCAGCTCCCGCGTCGCAAGCAGCTCCGGCGGCGCAAGCAGCTCCGGCGGCGCAAGCAGCTCCGGCGGCGCAAGCAGCTCCGGTGTCACAAGCAGCTCTGATGTCACAAGGAACTCCGGTGTCATCCTGAGCCTGTCGAAGGAGGCGGAGCAGGGGCTCGTGCATGCGTCGCCTGCGATTCGGCGGCTTGCGCGCGAATTGGGCGTCGATCTCCATGGCGTGCAGGGAACCGGGCCGCACGGGCGCGTGCGGCGCGAGGACGTGCACGCGTGGGTGAAGTCCACGCTCGCGCGCGGCGGCTCCGGCGCATCCGCAGGCGCGAGCTTCGCCGGGCTTCCGGCGTGGCCGCAGGTGGACTTCGCGCAGTTCGGCACGATCGAACGCGCGCCGCTGCCGCGCATCAAGAAGTTCTCCGGCCCGAATCTTCATCGGAACTGGCTGCAGATTCCCCACATCACCAACTACGACGAGGCCGACATCACCGATCTCGAAGCGTTCCGCAACGAGATCAACGCCGAGCAGGGCCGCGCGAAGGGCACGGAGCCGGCGCCGAAGCTGACGATGCTCGCGTTCCTCATCAAAGCGGTCGTCGCCGCGCTGCAGAAGTATCCCGAGTTCAACAGCTCGCTCGAAGGCGACGAACTCGTCTACAAGCGCTATTACAACATCGGCTTCGCGGCGGACACGCCGAACGGGCTCGTGGTGCCGGTGCTCAAGCATGCCGACGGCAAGGGACTGCTCGAGATCGCGCGCGAGACCTCGGAGCTCGCGGCAAAGGCGCGCGACGGCAAGCTCGGCATGGCCGATATGCAGGGCGGCAGTTTCACGATCTCGTCGATCGGCGGGATCGGCGGCACGCAGTTCACGCAGATCGTCAACGCGCCGGAAGTGGCGATCCTCGGCGCCACGCGCGCCGCGATGAAGCCGGTGTGGGACGGAAACGCGTTCCAACCGCGCCTCATGCTGCCGATCAGCGTGAGTTACGACCATCGCGTGATCGACGGCGCGGGTGCCGCCCGATTCCTCGTGACGATGGCGAGCCTGCTGCGGGACTTCAAGCGGGTTCTGCTGTAACGCGCAGGGCATGAGCCGCGACGACGGCATCGCCTTTCTCACCGAGCGCATCATCCAGGTCGAACGCGAACGCGACGAGCTGCTGGCCAAGAGTCGGCAGCTCGAAGTGCTCCAGCGCTCGTTCGTGGAGATCGTCGCCGCCCGCGACGAGCGCGAGCTCGCGCGCGCGGCGCTGCGCGGCGGCTGGCTCGGCCTCGGCTGCACGCGTGCGCTCTGGTTCGCGGTGATCGACGACGCCGAGCTCAACGCGATCTACGAAGTCGACGGCACCGGCGTCACCGACTCGGAATACGGCGGCACGCTGCCGGAACGTTCCGCGCTGCACCGCCTCGTGCTCGGCGATAGCGACGTTGCGATCGGTTGGGCGACCGACGACGACGCGCCGCTCTTCGATACCCGTCGCGGCTACGCGGCCGCCGCGGTACGCCCGAGCGTCGGCCCCGCCTACCTGCTCTACGTCGACGGATCGAACGATCGCGCGGCATCCACGTGGATCGCCTCGTCGCTGCGCGAACTCGCCACGCAGGCGGCTTTCGCACTCGAGCGTCAACGGCTCGCCGCCGAGCTCGAACGGATGGCGATGCACGACGCGCTCACCGGGCTGTTGAATCGGCGCGCGCTCATGGATCGCTTGCGCGTGGAACTCGCGTTACGCAAACGAACGGGCGATGCGCTCGCCTTCGCGATGATCGACGTGGACGATTTCAAGCGCGTCAACGACACGCTCGGTCATGCAGGCGGCGACGACGCGCTCAAGCGTTTCGCGCGCGTGCTGCGCGAACAGACGCGCGAGATCGACGTACCGGCCCGATTCGCGGGCGACGAATTCGCGCTCGTGATGCCGCGCACCGACGAGCATGCGGTCGCGGCCGTCATGGAGCGCATCTACGCCGAATTGCGCACGCACGATCTGCGCTGCTCGATCGGGATCGCCTTCGCCCGCGACGGCGAGGAAGCCGAGCCCTTCATCGCGCGCGCCGACACGGCGGTCTATGCGGCCAAAGAGGCCGGAAAGAACCGCTACGAACTCGCCCCGGACTCGTAGCGCGCCAAGAGCGCGCGCGCGTGCGCGACGATCTGCGCGCGCAGTGCGAGCGGATCGAGCAGTTCCACGGACTCGTTCCAGAGCACGAGATGCCCCACCGCGGCACGCTCGTTCGCGAAGTGCACGCGTACGACCGACGGGTCGGAGGGATCGACGTACTCGGTCGGCCAGTAGCCGTTGATCGAATCGAAGGCGGCGGGCGTCACGCGCAAGGTGACGGTGAATCGCTCGGCCGCGTTGCGGATGCTCGCCGCGCTCTCGCGCCAGTGCGCGTCCAGATCGAATGCCGGATCGCGCTCGAAGCGTTCGTTCGATTCCGCCGCGTGGCGGATACGATCCACGCGAAAGCTGCGATAGCCCTCCGGCGTACGCGCGACGAGATACCAAACGCCCGCCTTCGAAACCAATCCGTACGGATCGACCGTCCGGCTCGTCGTGTTCCGCGAGCGATCTTCGTAGCCGAGTTCGAGCCGGCGATCGTCCCACACCGCGCGCCGCAGGAGCGCGAGCTGCTCGACGGGTGGATCGCTCTGATTCCAGCGCCGCTGATCGATGTGGATGCGCCCGCGCGCCTTCTCCGCGGCACGCTGCTGCGTGGCCGAGAATCCGCCGCGCAGCTTCTCGAGGGCGCGATCCATGTTCGCTCCGAGCCCGAGATCGCTCAGGATCGCGGAGCCGGAGATGAAGAGCGCGCGCACCTCGTCTTCCGCGAAGTGCATCAGCGCCTTGCGATAGCCTTCGGCGAGCGCGATGCCGCCCTCCGGTCCGCGCTCGGTGTAGACGGGGATGCCGGAGACCGAGAGCGCGTCCACGTCGCGATAGATCGTCCGCTCGCTCACCTCGAGCTTCTCCGCGAGTTCGCGCGCGGTACGACGCGGCGCCGATTGCAGCATCAAGAGCAGTGAGACGAGACGATCCGATTTCATAGCGGCCGCACGTCTCGATAGCCGAACGCGCGTGCCACGATCGAGCCGAGCACGAACGAGATCGGAATCGACGCGCTGATCCCGACGATCGAGAAAAGATCGCCGAAGACCCAAGCGCCGAGCGCCTCGAGCACCAGGATCACCGTGCCCGCGGTCGCGTTGACGAGCGCGGCGCGCTCAGCCGAACGCACTAGCTCGGGATTCTCCACGTGGAGCGGGTTGCGCGAACAGACGAACGCGAGCAGCGCCCACACCAAGAAATTCGCGGCGAGCGCGCCGTAGTACAGACGCACGGCGAGTGCCGCGTCGTGCAGCGTCGACGGACGATTCAGCACCTCGGCCAAGAAGGCGAGCAGCACGATCGATGCGAGCAGCACGAAGTTCAGGATGATCGTGACGCGCGTGGGCACGAAGACGGTGCGAAAGAGCCGATGATGATTCCACCACAGCAGGCACACGAGCGCGAACGTCCACAGAAATGCCGCGAACCATCCGGGATTGCGTACCAAGTCGTCGATGTGCTGCGGAACGACGAGCGAGAGGCCGATCTGCCCGAGCGAGAAACCGATCACGACGTCGGAAAAGGCCTCGGTGCGCCGGATGTCGCGCTCGTGCCTCTCGGACATCGCTACACCGCCGCGGAACCGAGTACGCCGCGGGCCCGCGCGTTGTCGTCGGTCGAGATCGCGACGAGCGCGAAGCCGCCCTCGCGACGCACGTGGTGGAGCGACCGAATGTTGAGGCGCTCGTCGGCGAGGCGGCGCGAGAGGTGCGCGAGCGCACCCGGACGATCCTCGATGCGCGCGAGCAACACGTCGTCGGTAACCGCGTGATACCCCGCGTCGGTAAGGACTTCGAGCGCGCGATCCTCGTGCTCGACCTCCATGCGAACCACGGCGCCGTCGTCGTGCGTCTCGGCGACGATCTGCTCGATGCTGATGCCCTTCTCCGCGAGCACCTCGGTCAGCTCGGCGAGCAACCCTTGACGGTTGGGAACGATGACGCGAATGCTGCGCATTGACTTACACCCCTTGAACCGCACGTTCGGCGGCGAGATCGGCGATGAACGAATCGAGCTGCGGACGGGTGACGTTGGGTAGCACGATGACGTGCGAAATGTTTCCCGCCGTCGCGAGCTGCCACTTGGCGCGAATCGCGTCGCTCACGCGCGGGAGCACGACGGTGATCGCGTTCGGGTTACGCCGGGCGTCGATCCCGATCGCCCGCAAGCCCGATTCGAGGTAGGCGGCGAGCTCGAGCGAGCGCGACAGGCGCTCGCGGATGCCCTCGACGCCGAGCTCGCGCAGGCGGTACCACAGCATGAGCGGCGAGAAGCCGTTGCGCGACCCGCTGATCGTCGTATCGAGCGAGCCGATGTAGTCGATCGCGCGCGCGATGCGCTGCACGTTGTGCTTGCGCGCGATCACGACGCCGCAGGGAATCGGCGCCCCGAGAAATTTATGTCCGCTCACCGCGATCGAGTCGGCGCCGTCGGCGAAGTCGAAGGCCGGTCTCGGATCGAGAAAGGCGGCATAGCCTCCAGAGAGCGCCGCGTCGGAGTGGATGTAGCGTTGGCGGATCGCGAGGTCGTCCATAATCGCGGCGATCGTGCGAATGTCGTCGCGGGCCTCGGTCATGGTGGTGCCGATGTTCGCAAAGATGATCGGCGGCACGTCGCGGTGGATCTTGAGCGTTTCGCGCAGATCCTCGTAATCGATCTCTCCGCTGCGCTGCGAGCGGATCGTGATGTGGCGCATGCCGAGAAAGTGCAGGTTCTTCGCGACGCTATAGTGCGTCTGCTCCGAATAGTAGACCATGCCGTTCGGGAGCAGTTCGCGCGCAAGGTAGAGGCCGTAGAGATTGCCCTCGGTGCCACCGTTCGTGACGTAGCCCCACCAATCGTCCTGCGGCGCGCGGAAGATGTCGGCGAAGAACGCGACGACCTCGCGCTCGCACTCGCGCGTCTCCACGCGGTAGGTCGCATCCGCGAACGGATCGCCGACGTTGTTGATCGGAAAGCGTAGGAAGCGCTCGAGCGCGGAGTAATCGAAGTCCTTCGCCGACGGATAGCCGAGCGAACGTTCGTTGGCGTCGCGCATCCGTTCGAAAAGCGCGTCCAACGCAACGCGCGCGTCCTGGGTGATCATCGTCATGATGCTTTCTCGGGGGCGCCCCAATCTCTCTTTTGCAGTGCGATCGCGGCGACTCGCCCGACGATCGAACCCGCCATCAGCCCGAATACGATTTCCATCGGGAGTACGGCCACCCGCGACGTGCCGAAAATGACGTTCCCGTCGCCGATCGGCGGCAGCAGCGTCGCTCCCGCGAACACCCCGAGCATCGTGCAGATCGTACGTACGGACCGCACCACGCCGTCACGCCGCATCGCCGTGTCGAGCTCCCGATAGCGCAGCCGGACCCCGAGCAGGCGCAAGAGCGAGAGCAGCGTGTAGGTGACCGCGAGGGTGGCGAAGTAGGCCTTCGCCACCGCGTTCTCCGATGCGGTGGACTGCCCCGGATGCAGCCAAAGCTGCAGCGAGAAGACGACGAGTCCGAGCGACGCGAGCGCCGCGAAATTCAGGAAGACCGCGATCCGAATCGGCACGAAGTAGTGCCGAAAGATCTCCGCGTGCATCCACCAAAAGCGCGCGAGGGCCGCGAAGGTGACGAGGTAGCCGAAGATGCCGATCGGATGAAGGTAGACATCCATCGGATTCGGCGGGATGACGAGCGTGAGCGCGGTTTGCGCAAGCGCAAAGCCGATGATGATATCGGAGAACGATTCGAGGCGCTCGACCACGCGACGCGCCTCGCCCCGCACCGGTTGAAACGGCGAGCGTAGCCACGCCGCGCTCATCGCGTCGTCGTTAGCCCTTGGCTCGCAGTTGGCGCAGCACGTACTGCAGGATGCCGCCGTGGCGGTAGTATTCGGCCTCGTCCGGCGTGTCGATCCGCACGAGCACCTTGAATTGCAGCGACTTGCCGCTCTGCGGATCGGTCGCCTTCACGTGCGCGTGCATGCGCGGCGTGATGCCCGCCTCGATGCCGGTGATCTCGATGATCTCTTCGCCGGTGAGCGCATAAGTCGAGCGATCGGCGCCGTCGACGAACTGCAGCGGCAGAATGCCCATGCCGATCAGGTTGCTGCGGTGGATGCGTTCGAACGACTCGGCGATCACGGCCTTGATGCCGAGCAGATACGGTCCCTTCGCCGCCCAGTCGCGCGACGAACCCGATCCGTACTCCTTACCCGCGATCACGACCAGCGGCGTGCCGTCGGCCTTGTACTTCATCGAGGCATCGAAGATCGACATCTGCTCGTTCGTCGGCAGGTAGCGCGTGACGCCGCCTTCGACGCCGGGCACCATCAGGTTCTTCAAGCGCACGTTCGCGAACGTGCCGCGCATCATCACTTCGTGATTGCCGCGGCGCGCACCGTACGAGTTGAAGTCCTTCGGCTCGATGCCTTTCTCCATGAGATACTTCGCGGCGGGCGAGGTCTTCGCGATGTTGCCCGCGGGCGAGATGTGATCGGTCGTGATCGAATCGCCGAAGACCGCGAGCACGCGCGCGTTCTTGATCTCCGCGAGTGCCGCCGGCTCGGCGGGCATGTTGTCGAAGTAGGGCGGACGCTTCACGTACTCCGACTTCGGATCCCACGCGTAGCGCTCGCTCGGCGTCGCGTCGAGCTTCGCCCAGTTGGTATCGCCCGCGAAGACGTCGGAGTAGCGCGCCTTGAACATGTCGTCGGTCACGCACGCGGTGACGGTCTTCGCGATCTCGTCGTTCGACGGCCAGATGTCTTTGAGATAGACGGCGTTGCCGTTGCCGTCTTCGCCGATCGGCTCGGTGGTGAGATCGATATCCATGCGGCCCGCGAGCGCGTAGGCGACGACGAGCGGCGGCGAAGCGAGATAGTTGGCGCGCACCTGCGGATGGATGCGCCCTTCGAAGTTGCGATTGCCCGAGAGCACCGCCGCGACGATCAGATCCTGTTCGGCGATCGTCTCGGCCACGTCGGTCGGCAGCGGGCCCGAGTTCCCGATGCACGTCGTGCAGCCGTAGCCGACGATGTTGAAGCCGAGCGAGTCGAGCGAATCCTGCAGTCCCGCCTTGGCGAGATAATCTTTGACGACTTTCGAACCCGGCGCAAGTGAGGTCTTCACCCACGGCTTGCGGTTGAGGCCGCGCGCCACCGCATTGCGCGCGAGCAGGCCCGCGCCGATCAGCACCGAGGGGTTCGAGGTATTCGTGCAACTGGTGATCGAGGCGATCACGACCGAGCCGTCGGCCACGTCCTTCTCGGTGAGGGCCACGGTCGCGGTACCGCCGCCGCCTTCGCTTTCGAAGCGCGCGACAGCGCCGTTGCTCGCGGAGCGCGCGGCCATCCATTCCTGCATCGCGGCGTTGAACGACGACTTCGCCTCGCTCAGGCTCACGCGATCCTGCGGACGGCGCGGACCGGCGAGATTGGGTTCCACTTCGCCGAGATCGAGGTGCAGCACGTCGCTATACTCGGCGTCGGGCATCTCGTCGGTGCGGAAGAGTCCCTGCGCCTTCGCGTAGGCTTCCACGAGCGCGACATGCTCGGCCGAACGACCGGTCAGGCGCAGGTATTCGAGCGTGCGATCGTCGACGGGGAAGATCGCGCAGGTCGATCCGAACTCGGGCGACATGTTGCCGATCGTCGTGCGATCCGCGACGGGCAGCGCCGAGAGTCCTTTGCCGAAGAACTCGACGAATTTGCCGACGACGCCCTTCTTGCGCAGCATCTCGGTGATCTTGAGCACGAGGTCGGTCGCGGTAACGCCCTCGCGCAGTTTGCCGTCGAGACGGAAGCCGATCACTTCGGGAATGAGCATGGTGACGGGCTGGCCGAGCATCGCCGCTTCGGCCTCGATGCCGCCGACGCCCCACGCGAGCACGCCGAGGCCGTTCACCATCGTCGTGTGCGAATCGGTGCCGACCGCGGTGTCGGGGTACGCGGTCGCGCTCTTCTCGTCGAACGCGATACCCGCGCCGCCCGCGCCGAAAACGACGCGCGCGAGATACTCGATGTTGACTTGGTGCACGATGCCCGTGTCCGGCGGAACCGCCCGGAAACCGTCGAGCGCCGATTGGCCCCACTTGAGGAACGCGTAGCGCTCGCGGTTACGCTCGAATTCGAGATCGGCGTTCTTTTGGAACGCATCGTTCGAGCCGAAGTAATCGATCTGCACCGAGTGATCGATCACGAGTTCGACCGGCTGCAGCGGGTTGATCTTCTTGGGATCGCCGCCCATCTCGCTCATCGCATCGCGCATCACCGCGAGATCGACGACGCACGGAACGCCGGTGAAATCCTGGAGCAGCACGCGCGCGGGGCGGAACGCGATCTCTTTCTCGGAGGCGCTCTTCGGATTCCAGTGCGCGAGGGCTTCGATGTCGGTCTTCGTCACCGAACGGCCGTCTTCGAAACGCAGCAGATTCTCGAGCAGAATCTTCAGACTGAAAGGCAGCCGGCTGAGCTTGGTGAGGCCGGCGCGCTCGACCGCGTCGAGGCGGAAAAATGTGTACGAACGGTCGCCGACGCGCAGGGTGTCGACCGCATTGAAGCTATTCGCGTGCTGATTCATGGCGTTAAGCGTATTTTGGGATCGCCGTGGGCGTAGCCTTCGATCCGCAGCGCGTCTTCGCCCGACAAAAGTCGCCACAACGGTTCGGCCACGAGGCCGAGCCGCCACTGCGAAAGCTCGAGTGCGGCCTCGAAGGCTTCGCGGCTGCGGGGAACCTCGCGGGCGACCCGTTCGAGCCCGGCCCGCGGCACGAGCAGACTCTGCGGCAGGTCGTTCGCGCGCGCGATCTCGCCGACCACCACCCCCATCAACGAGGCGAGCGTGTCGCGGCTGGTACCGAGCGGCCGCTGCGGGCGCTGCGGGAGCTCCTCTTCGGGCATCGCCTCGCCGCGCGCGACCGCGTCGATGATCGCCCGGCCGAGCGACTTGCGCGCACCCGCATCGAGACGGCGCAATTGGTCGAGCTCCTCCACGCGCTTGGGACGCAGCGTGGCGAGACCCGCCACCACGTCGTCGGCGATGATGTACTTCAGGGGCAGGTCGCGCTCGCGCGCCATACGGTCGCGCAGCTTCACGATCTCGCTCAGCACGCCGAGCTCGCGTCGGTTCATACGCATGGCGCCGGGGATGCGCATGTACGCACGCCGCTCGTCGGCCCGGAAGCGTTCGATATCACCGAGCGGCGCGCACTCCTCGAGCGCCCAGGTGAGGCGCCCGGAATTCTCGAGACGCTGCACGAGTTTGTCGTACATCGGCAGCAGATGCGCGACGTCGTCGACGAGATACTCGATCTGCCGCGCGGTGAACGGGCGCGTGGACCAGTCGCTCACCGTCTGCGATTTCGCCAGGCGCACGTGTTCCAGATCGCGCACGAGATCGGCGAGCGAGACCTGCATGCCGTAGCCGAGAAACGCCGCCGCTACCTGCGTATCGAAGATGCTCGAAGGCACGCGATCGAAGCGGTCGGCGAAGATCTTCAGATCCGACGAGAGCGCGTGCCCGATGACGATCGTATCGCCGAGCGCGTCAAGCAGCGGCCGCAGGTCGGGGAGCGCGAGCGGGTCCACGATCACGGCGCCGTCGTCGAACGCGAGTTGCACCACCATTAACCGCGGCGAGTAGCTGCGCTCGGTGTGGAACTCGGTGTCGAGCGCGACGCGTTCGCTGCGCGCGACGCGCTCGCAGAGCTCCGCGAGCGTATCGGCGGTGTCGATCATCGGAACGTTCTCGGTCGCAGTCACGGTTTCGGTGTCGCTTTCGGATGGCGGGTGAAATGGAAATGCGGGTGGTGCTGCTCCCAGTACACGTGCGCGCGATGTTCGTAGGAGTGCACGAGCACGGTCACGCGGTCGCCGAAGATGGCGAGCACCGTGCAGATGGGGATGGCGATCGCACACATCGTCCAGACGTGAACCCAGACCGGCACGCGGAAGGCGGCCGCGCTCGCGGTCGCGACCGTGCCGCCGAAGCCCGGGATCACGCGCACCGAGAGCAAGAAGGCGGGCGATCCGACCGGAAAGCGCTTCACCCACCGCGGGAGCCGGTCCAAGTACGCGTCGAGATCGAGCATGCGCGAGGCGTGCCGGTTGATCCAGTAGCCGAGCAGCGCCGCGAAAACGAGGCCGACCGCGTTCACGATCGAGCCCCACAGCGGTCCGAAGAGCGCGCCGTTCATGATGGCGAGCGCGTCGGTCACCGAGAACGGCGCCGAGGCGACGAGTGCGAAGACCGCGATCGCAAGCGGGTAGGCGAATCCGCCGATCGACCGGATCTCGTGCTCGACCGCCGGCTGGAAGCGAATGACAAGCGCCGCGATCGTAAACGATGCGGCAAGCAGGGCGAGCGCTCCCAAGCGTTTGACGAGCGAGTTCAAGCGGCGGCTGGACCGACCGGGCGGTGCGTCATCACGGTGCTCTGCGAAGTTGGTCTCTCCGCCTCGCTTTTCATCCTTGCGAGCTCCCCCCGGGCGCTGCTTTTTTCAAATTATCATATTGGCAGCGCCCCCGCGCCTCTGCTATCATCCACGTCTCCGGTCCGGATGTGAAAGATGCTTCGCGCGCCGCCGGAGGGTATCGAGGGTCGCCGCAGCACGAGTTCTGCACGATCACGAGCGGCAGGAAACACGAGGGCCGCGCGAGTGCGCGGCCCTTCTGCTTGCTCCTCGCGCGCGGCGAGTTACATGCTGCTCTTGTCGAGTCCGTAGACCGAGGCGAGATCGTGCATCGCCTGGTTGAGCACCGCGTGGTAGTCGGCGTCCGCCGCGATGCCGTACTTGGCATCGATGTCCTTCATGACCTGATCGTGAATGCCGTGCGAGACCGCGCGATCGAGCATCACTTCGACGTTGAAGCCGTTACCGGTCTGACCGGCGCCCCAGAGCGCGGCCGCGAGCGCCTTGCCGTCCTTCGGATTCGGGTTGGGCGTCGAGGGGAGCGCAATGTGCTTCTCCTTGACGATCTTGAGCGTGTCGGCGACGACGAAGTTGAAGACCTTGACGAAGTTGCCGATCTTCTCTTTCCCGAACTTCTTGGTGAGCGACGCGAGCTCGGCTTGCGTCTTGTCGCCCGCGAGCGTCTTCACGAGGGTGACGGTCTGAAAGTTCGAGGGGCCGCCGCCGGCGATCACCATCGAGAGCGTGACCGGGAGCGCGGGTGCGCCGGTGTAGACGCCCGGGCCCGAAAAACGCGACGCCTGATCGGTCACGTTCGGCATGAGTTTCGCCGAAGCGGAAGCCGCCGAGGCGGCGATGAGACCTGCGCATGCGAGCGCTGCAAAAATGCGATTCATAAGTAGTGCGAATCCTCCTGTGCCCCATGAAACGGAGGACGCGCCGCTTTGGATGTAGGCGGATTCAACAATCGTGCGCGGCGAGGTCGGCGATCATCGCCCGGTAGTGCGCGTCCTCGGTCGGGCGCCCGGCGAGCCACGCGTCGAGAATCTCCCGGCCGACCGCGACTGATGTCGTACGCAGGCTGAGCGCGAGCACGTTGGCGTCGTTCCACTCGCGCGCGCCCGCGGCCGTCGTCGCATCGCCGCACAGCGCGGCGCGCACGCCCGCCACCTTGTTCGCGGCAATGCTCGCACCGGTTCCCGTCCAGCAACACACGATGCCGAACGCGCACGCGCCGCTCGCCACCGCTTCGCCGACCTCGCGCGCCATGTGTTGCCACGCGTCATCGCCGTCGTCACGCAGCGCGCCGAATGCAAGCACCTCGCAGCCGCGTTCGCGCAAGTCGCGCTGCAGCGCCGCGGTGAGTTCGTTCGTCAGGTCGCTTCCGAACGCGACGCGCATGCGCGGGTCCCTTCCGTTACGAATGCAGGATCGTGATCTCGTCGGCGTTCATCGATCCGTCGGCGTTGACCTGGCCGCGCACGTCGACGAACTGTCCGGGCGCGAGCGTGGCGCCGCGCGGGTTAATGATCGTGCCTTGATGCAGACGGATCTGCTTGTAGGTATCGAGCGGCATGCGTACTTGCAGATCGAAGCGTCGAAAGAACGTGACGGTACCGCGCACGTGATTGGGATCGACGCCGAGCGGTGCGATCGCGTCGCCCGCGACTTTCTCCAAGATGCGTTCGACGGCGCCGCCGACGCCGGGCGGAATCGTCGGCACGGCGATCGCCGACGAGGGCGAAGGCGAGGGGGTCGGACTCGGCGCGGGTGAGGCGGCGAGCAACAGGACGGCCGCGGCGAGGGCGGTAAGACGCGTGTTCATCGTTGAGGAGAAACGCAGCGTGTACCACCCCGAGTTCCCGAGAATCCGTCTGGCTTCCACCGTTATGCTCGTGCGCGATCTGCCCGCGGGCGGCCTCGAGGTCCTCATGCTGCGCCGCAGTGCCCGCAGCAGCTTCGCACCCGATGCCTTCGTCTTTCCGGGCGGCACGGTCGATCCGCGCGACTACACCACCCCCGCCTCGTGGACGGGCGAGCGCATCGCTCGCGAATTCCGCGCGAAGGTGCCCGCCGCGCTCGGCACGAGCGAGCCGCCCGTCGGCGGCTTCGACGCCTCGGCGCTCGTGCACGCCGCGGTGCGCGAACTGCGCGAAGAAGCGAGCGTCGAGCTCGATCCGGTTGCGCTCGTGCTCTACTCGCATTGGATCACCCCGCCGACCGAGCTGCGTCGCTACAACACGCACTTTTTCATCGCTCGCGCCCCGAGCGAGCAACCGGGCGTCGCCGACGCGGTCGAGACGCACGACGAGCGCTGGATCGCACCCGCGCAGGCCTTACGCGAGCACGCCGACGGTCGGCTGCACCTCGTCTATCCCACGGTCAAACATCTCGAACGTCTCGCGGCGCACGCAAACGTCGACGACGCGCTTGCCTTCGCGCAGGCAAAGCCGATCCTCACGATCATGCCCGACCGCGCGCCCTCCGAAGGCTTCGTGATGCCGGCCGAACTCGAAGGTGCGTGGTGAGCCGTATCGCGCTCGTACGCGCGCCCAATCCGTCGGCGATGACGCTCTCCGGCACCAACTCCTACGTGATCGATGCCGGAAGCGGCGAAGCGATCGTGGTCGATCCCGGCCCCGTCATACCGCGTCATCTCGACGCGCTCGAAGCGAACGCGAGCGAACGGGGCCTGCGCATCTCGACGATCGTGGTGACGCACGGACATCCCGATCACGCGCCGGGGGCGGCGCCGCTGCGCGAACGCACCGGGGCACGCGTGCTCGCGCATCCGAACTCCGAGGTTCCGCGCGACGCGGACGTGACGCTCGATGAGGATCTTCGCGTCGGCGAGCTCGCGCTGCGCATCATCGATGCCCCCGGACACACCTTCGAACATCTCGCGATCTACGAACCGCACGAGGGCGCGCTCTTCACGGGCGACGTGATCCTCGGCGAAGGTACGGTCGTGATCGCTCCGCCGGGCGGAGCGATGCGCCCCTATCAACGGACGCTCGCGCGTTTCGCGAGCGAATTCGCGAACGCGCGTCGCATCTACGGTGGGCACGGCCCGATCGTCGACGACGCGCAGGCGAAGATCGCGGAGTATATCGAGCATCGCCGCGCGCGCGAAGCGGAGCTGATCGAAGCGCTGCGCGGCAGGCCGCGGACGATTCCGCAGTTGGTACTCGCCATCTACGGGAGCGCGCGGCCGATCCTGTGGCCCGCGATGGCGCGTCAGATGCTCGCCTATCTGCTCGCGCTCACCCACGAAGGGCGCGTCGATGCCCGTCCGCTCGCACGCGCGATGACCGACGACGAGACCGCGATCCTCAATCCGGCGTGGGAATCGATCGTGGGCGCCGAACACGCGCCGCTCATCGAAGCAGAACTCGGCGCGATGCTCACGCTCGATACGCTCTACGAATATCGCCTGCGCACGGCGTAGCGCCGTTCGTCACGCCGCCGATGCGGTTCGTCCCGTAGGCCTGGGCGCGCCGCTCGGCTCGCGCCATACTGCGGACATGAACACGTTCCTCGCACGCCTCACGACAATCGCACTCATCCTGCTCATCGCGGCGCTCCTGCAGTTGCTCGGCGCGGCGAGCTGCCTCGCCTCGGGCGTTCCGCCGGGGGTCACCTTCGGCGTCGCCGACATCGGGAACGGGGTGAGACTCCACTACGCCGAGGAAGGGCACGGCACGCCCGTCGTCTTCGTGCACGGCTCGATCTCCGATATGTCGTACTGGAACGGCGCGCTCAACGCGTTCGCGCCGCACTACCGCGCGATCGCCTACAGTCGCCGCTATAACCCGCCCAACCGCAACGCGCCGATCGACGGCTATTCGGCGATCGCCGATGCCGACGATCTTGCCGCGTTCGTGCGCGTGATGCACTTGCATAAGATTCTGCTGGTCGGCCATTCATACGGCGCCTTCGTCGCACTCTTCTTTGCACTGCGACACCCCGATCTGCTGCGCGCGATGGTGCTCGCCGAGCCGCCCGCCGTCTCGCTGCTGCGAGAACTCGAACCCCCGCACGCATCCGAGGGTCGCGCGGCCTACCGCGACATCTACCGCGATATGGTGATTCCGATGCAGCGCGACTTTCGGGCGGGCGCGCGCGAGCAGGGCGTGGCCGACTTCATCGACTATGTCTTCGACGATCCGCATCGCTGGGCGTCGTGGTCGCAGGCGGATCGCGACGAGACGATGCGCGACGCGCACGAATGGGATGTGATGATGACCCGCGGAACGCTCTTTCCCAGGATCACCGCGGCGCAAGTGCGCTCGATCGAGACACCGTCGCTCGTGATCTCGGGCGAGGAGACCTACCCGTTTCTGCGCTTGATCGACGACGAACTCGCGAAGCTGCTGCCGCACGCGCAGTATCTACGGATCCCCGGCGTCGGCCATCAGATGTGGATGCAGCGACCGCTGACCTGCGATGAGAACGCGGAGGCATTCTTTCGGGCGGTGACGGAGCCGTGACGCGCGGGCGGGCCGCGCTGCTGCGCGGGATCGGGATTTGGATCGCGATCTGGACCTCGCTCGGACTGCTGCGCGCCGCGCAGGAGATCGCCGAGCGCGCCTACACGCATCAGCCGATCGCGATCCCGCACATTCTGGGCGAACGCCTGCTGGAATGGTACACGGCGGGTGCGGTTACACCGTTCTACATCGTGCTCGTGCGTTTCGTGCAGCGGCGCGACTATTCGCCGCCGCTCGCCTTCGCAATCTACGCGATCGGGATCGTCTTCGGATTTCTGATCGAGAGCCTACTCTACATCCCGCTCGAAAACCGCCTCTTCGGCGGCAATGCCTCGATCGCAACGGGGTTCGCGTTCGACTTCTTCTCGTATGCATTCGGCAACGCCGCGGTCTTCGCCGCGATCATCGCCTACGAACACGCGCGCCTCGCGCGCGAGCGCGACGTACACGCGGCGCGTCTCGAAACCGAGCTCGCTAACGCCCGACTCGATGCCCTGCGTTCGCAACTCGATCCGCACTTCGTCAACAACACGCTCAACGGCGTGAGCGCGCTCCTGCGCCACGATCCCGCGGCGGCCGAAGAGATGCTCGCGCGCCTAGGCGCACTGCTGCGTGCCACGCTCGACGGCTCGCCGTCGCAGGAGCAGCGCCTCGGACGCGAACTCGATCTCCTCGACGCCTATCTCGGCATCATGCGCGTGCGCTTCGGCGAGCGACTCGCCGTACGCGTGAACGTGCCGCCGGAGCTACGCGACGAACGGGTACCGAGCTTCGTGCTGCAACCGCTGGTCGAGAACGCGATCGAGCACGGCGCGGAGCCGCTCGCCCGCACGGTCACGGTCGAGATCGCCGCGCGTCTCGAAGGCGAGCACGCGATCCTTCTCACCGTGAGCGACGACGGCGTCGGGCTGCGCGGCGACGCGCCCGCCGAAGGAATCGGGATCGGCAATTCACGGCGGCGGATCGAGCGCATGTACGGCGACGGCGCCTCGCTCGCGCTCGTTCCGCGAACCGGCGGCGGCGCGGTTGCCGCGTTGCGCGTGCCGCGCCGGGTGCTGCATGTCTGAGCGCATCACGGTCATCCTCGCCGACGACGAGCCGCCCGCGCGCCTGCGCATGCGTTCGCTGCTCGCGGCCGAGCCCGATATCGAGATCGTGGCCGAGTGCGAGAGCGGGAGCCGCGCGCTCGAACGCGTGCGCATCCTCCGCCCGAAGCTGCTGCTCCTCGACGTGCGGATGCCCGAGCTCGACGGGTTCGGCCTTCTGCGCCTGCTCGAAACGACGGAGCGTCCGCCGGCGATCGTCTTCGTCACCGCGCACGACGCCTATGCCGTGCGTGCGTTCGAAGAAGCGGCCATCGACTATCTGCTCAAGCCGTATACCGACGAGCGGTTTGCGGAAGCGATCGCGCGCGCGCGCCGCTCGATCGCGGGAGGCGATGCCGGGCGCCGCGCGATCGAACGGCTTCTCGCCGCGGGGCGACGAACGGAACGCATCGATCCGATCGCGTGCCGCACCCGCGAAGGCGTGCATCTCGTCGATCCGCGCGAGATCGATTGGATCGCAAGCGACGGCAACTACGCGCTGCTGCACGTCGGACCCGCGACCCTGCGCGTGCGAGAGGCGTTTTCGGAGTTGTGCGAACGCGTGGCCGCGGCGGGCGTCGTGCGCATCCACCGCACCTACGCGGTCAATCGCGACCGCGTCTTCCGCATCGAACCATGGGGCAGCGGCGAGTACCTGCTCGTGCTGCGCGACGGCACCAAGATCCAATCGAGCCGCCGGTACGGCGACGCGGTGCGCGCGATCGCGCGTTAGTCGATGGCGAGCACGATCTTGCCGAACTGCTCCGATTGCGCCATGCGCGCGGCGGCGTCGTTGACCTGCTCCATCGGGTAGACACGATCGACGGCGGGACGAATCTCGTGCGCGTTCACGAATTCGAGCATCGCGCGAAAATCGGCCGGGCTCCCCATCGAGGTTCCGCGGATGTCGATGTGGTTCCAGAAGAGCGGAAAGAGCCGGAACGTTGCTTCGAGCCGCGTGCCGCCGTAGATCACCACGCGTCCGCCCGGACGCAGCACCCCGAGCGCTTTGTTCAGCGTATCGCCGCCCGACGAATCGACGACCGCATCCACCTCGCCGCGCTTGAGCGCCTTATTCCAGTCGGGATTGGTCGCGTAGTTGATCGTGACGTCGGCGCCGAGTGCGCGCGCGCGCTCCAGCTTCTCGTCGCTTCCCGAGGTGACGATCGCGCGCGCGCCGATCGCTTTGGCGAAGAGGAGCGCGAAGGTCTGCACGCCGCCGCCGATGCCCGGAATCAAAATCGTCTCACCCGGGCGCAGCTCGCCGCGCGTGACGATCGCGCGATAGGCGGTGAGTCCCGCGAGCGGAAGCGCCGCCGCTTCCTCCATGGTGAGATGCGGCGGCTTCGGATAGACGTTGCCGCTCGGCACGACGACGTATTGCGCGAACGTTCCGTCACGCGGCATCCCGAGGATCGATGCCTTCGGCGACCAGACGTGCGGATCGTCACCCCAGTCGAGCATCGGATCGATGACGACCGCGCGGCCGTCCTCGATCTCACCCGCACCGTCGGAGCCGAGCGTACGCGGCAGTTCGATGCCCGGATAGAGCCCCTGCGTGATGAAGACGTCGCGACGGTTGAATGCCGCGGCGCGCACGCGCACGCGCGTTTCACCGTCGCGCGCCTGCGGTGTTTCGATCTCTTCGACGCGAAGCGGCTCTCCGACCGCGTGTAAACGAACGGCTTTCATGCGAAACATCATAGCCCGCGGGGGCCGCGATCACCTCCGCGCTAGTGACGGATCGTGAGGATCATTCGCAGGCCGAAGGGCTCGACGCCGTAACGGTCGCTCGGAATCGGCGCGTTGTCGATGCCGAGATACGGCACGCCCGCGCCGAAGATCGTATAGCGTCCCGCGCCGTCGTTGAAGATGTTCGTCCCCGCGAAGGTGAGGTCCATCATCGGATCGAGTTTGACGCCGACCGAGGCGTTCACCCGGGTGAACGGGCCCGTGTTGAGTTCGTTGTTGGTGCCGCGAAAGACGGCGCTCGCGGCGGCGTGCCAATCGCCCTTCACCCAATCGAGTTCGAGCGATCCCTGTTGCTGCGGAATGCCGCCGAACTGGCGATTATCCACGAGATTCGCGCCCGATGTCGGGTTCGAAAAATCGGCGGTGAGATCTTTCGGATAGGCGACGTTGAGACCGTACATCGCGGTCAAGAAGAGATGCTGCGGCGCGAAGCGCTGCACGAAGCGCAGCTCGGCGCCCTGGTAGACGGCGTTCCCGATGTTGCTCTGATACGAGGTGCAGCCCGCGATCGGCGCCTGCGGCGTCTGACCCACGCAGCCGTTTGCGAGCGCGCGTTGGTACGGATAGTAGATCTCGATCGGGTTGCGCAGATTGGTGCGATACAGCGAGACGTCCAGCGTCGCCGATTGGAAATGATGCGAGAGTCCGAGTTCGTATTCGGTCGCGTGCTCGGGCCGTTCGTTCGGGCTGCCCTGCCCGACGAAGACGCCGTACTGATCCTGCGCGAGCTGGCTTAGCGGAAAGACGTAGCGTTCGAAGAGCAGCGGCGGACGGAATCCCGTCCCGAACGAGGCACGCAGCGAGGTCTTCGGATCGAGGTAGTAGATCGCGCCGATGCGCGAATCGAGGTTGGAGCCGAAGGTCGAGTAATGCGTCTGAAAGAGGCCCGCGTCGAGTCGCAGTTCCTTCGTCGCTTGCAGACCGCCGCGCACGTAGAACGTATCGATCGTCTGCCCCAGGAGCGGCTGCTGCTGAAACGACGTCAGGGTCGATCCGTCGGAGGACGGAGGCGCGAGAAATTGCAGTGATTCGTAGCGCGTGTACCCGCCGATCGAGTAGTTCGATCGATCGAACGTGCGCTGCCAACTCACTTCGCCGTTGTAGCGATGATCGACGTGCGTGACGTCGTACGCGGGGTTCGAGGGATTGCCGGCGAGCCCGATGTCGTTGTTGCTCGCGTACGCGTTCGCGATCACTTCGCCCGCGCCGAGCGGTGCCTGACCGCGCACCTGGTAGGCGCGAATGTTCTGCGAGAACGTCTGCGCTCCGGGACCGATGAACGCGCCGACCGGAACCGCGTCGCCCTTGGCATCGAGGGTGCCCGCGAGCCCGTTGATGCCGTTGATCGAGCCGCTCTGATCGCGCGAATCACCGAGCAGAAAGACGCGCGCGGTCACGTTCGCGCGCTGCGAGAACGACCACGAGACGTTGCCGAGCGCGGCATGCGACGCGACGCTCGAGCCGAGCAACGTCGTGCACGGCGAGCAGGTCGGGTCGACCGACGAGTAGAGCGGCACCACGGCGTTGGCGTAACCGAGCTGATGCGTATTGTCGAGCGCGAAGGCGTAGCCCAATCGTCCGCGGCTGCCCGTCGCATTCGCCCACGTCTCGGTGTGCCCGAAGGAGCCCGCGGACTGCGAGAACGCCCAGTGCGGCTTCTGCGTCGGCGCGAGCGACACGAGGTTGATGGAGCCGCCGAAGGTGTTGCTGCCGTTGCTGTCCTCGGGGCCGAGACCTTCGGTTACGTCGACCGCGGCGAATGCGGCGATCGGCAGACGCGAGAGATCGAGATCGCCGGTGTTGCCGTCGTTGAGCAATTGCCCGTCGAGCGTGACGAGCGATTCCGACGGATCGGGCCCACGCAGCGCGACCACCGAGACCGCGTTCGCGCCGCCGCCGTCGGGACGCGCGAAGGTGGCGCCCGGTAGCGTCTGCAGCGCCTGCACGATGCGATCGTCACCGAGCCGCTCCATATCCGCGCGGGTGACGGTGATCGACGGAATCGCTCCGCGATTGGGCGCGAGACGCCCGTCGACCGTCACCACGCTGATCGTGCGCAACGTCGGCGCGTCGAGCGGTTCGAGCGAGAAATCGAGCGCGACGTCGCGATCGATCTTCACGTCGGTCGACACCGGCGTGTAGCCGTTCGCGACCGCGTTGACTTGGTAATCGCCCGGGCTCACGTGCGTCGCGATCGCTCCCGTCGCATCCGAGCTGAGCACGATCGTCACCGGCCCGCGCAGCACCACGCGCGCGCCCGCGAGCGGGGCACCGGAGGCGGCATGAACGTGGCCGGAGACGAGGCAGCAAACGGCGAGAAGCAAGGCATGCATCCGAATAAAGTGCGCCAGGTACCCTGAGAGGACCCTGGGAGGCGGGCGCGATAAACCGCGCCTATGGCACGTCGCACGGGGCTCGTAAAGGCCGTTTTCAAGGGTATCGCACGCATGCAGGAGTCGTTCACGATCGACGTCGGCCCGCTGCGCGCGACCGGCGTGCCTGCCATTCTGATGGCCGTCACCGGCGTCGTCGTGGCGGGCGGCGTCGCCTCGATGCTCTCCAAGGGTGCCGCTCGGCTGCCCGAGACGCTGCGCGAGGCGCGCGGCTTGGCGGAGACCATACGCGGTGACCGTCCGCGACTAAATCCGTAGAATAGCGGTTATGATCGATACCGAGTCGCTGATCGCGCTCATCCGAACCGATATTCCCGACGCCGAGGTGACGGTCTACGACCGCACCGGAACGATGGATCACTTCAACGTGACCGTGCGTTCGACGGCATTTGCGGGAAAAACGCTCATCGAGCAGCATCAGCTCGTCTACGGCACGCTGCGCGCCGCGCTCAAAGACGGCCGCGTGCATGCCGTCGAACTCAAGACCATCGTCAGCGAGAGCTAGGAAACAGCATGTCGGAGCAACTCAAGGCCCAAATCGACGCGGAGATCGCCGCGAACAAGATTCTCGTCTACGGCAAGGGCACGAAGACGATGCCGCGCTGCGGCTTCACCCTGGAGACGATCGAATTCTTCGATCACTTCGGCTATCCGTTCGAAGTCGTGGACGTGCTCGAGAACATGGAGAAGCGCGACGTGCTCTCCGAGATGACCAACTGGCCGACCCTGCCGAAGGTCTTCATCAACGGCAAGTTCTACGGCGATACCGACATCCTCGGGCCGATGGCGCAGAACGGCGAGTTGCAGCAGATCCTCAAAGAGACGTTCGGCGGCGAAGCGCAGCCGAAGACCACGATCAACCTGCGCTGATCCGTGGCCTACACGACGCTCATCGACGCGCACGCACTCGCGTCACATCTCGACGACCCCCGCTTCGTCATCGTCGACTGCCGTCACACGCTCGCGGATTTCTCCGCGGGGCGTCGGATGTACGACGAAGCGCATCTGCCCGGCGCCGTCTTCGCCGACATGGAACACAATCTCTCGGGTGAGAAGACCGGCCGCAACGGACGTCATCCGCTGCCCGATCCGGAGAGCTTCGCCGCGTTTTTGCGCGGTATCGGCGTCTCCGCACAGACGCAGCTGGTTGCGTACGATGCGGGCGCGGATATGTTCGCCGCGCGCTTCTGGCTGCTGTGCCGCTGGATCGGACACGATGCCGTCGCCGTGCTCGACGGCGGCCTCGCCGCCTGGGACGCGGCGGGCCTGCCGACGACCGCGGCCGCTCCGGCGCCGCGCGCGCCCGGAGACCTGCGCGTCGCGCTGCGATCGCAGTTGATCGTCGACGCCGACTACGTACTCGCGCATCTGCGCGACGATGCGATGCGTCTGCTCGATGCGCGGGGTGCCGATCGCTTCGCCGGAGAGAACGAGACGATCGATCCCGTCGCCGGGCACATTCCCGGCGCACGCAATCGTCCGTTCAAGACGAACTTCTCCGCCGACGCGCGTTTCAAACCCGCGGACGAATTGCGCGCCGCATTCGGCGCCTACGGCGATCCCGCCGCGATCGTGCATCAATGCGGATCGGGCGTTTCGGCCGCGGCGAACCTGCTCGCCATGGAGCGCGCCGGGCTTACCGGATCGCGTGTCTATGCCGGTTCGTGGAGCGAGTGGGTCGCCGATCCTTCACACCCGGTCGAGACGGGCGCGGCGACGCCGCACGAGTAACACGATCGTCGCGACGATCGCCATGCCGGCGATCGCGGCGGCGATCAGCGCGATGCGGGAGCGCCGACGCGTTCCCGCACACGCGCCGTATCCCGATCCGAGCTCGGTTTGCGCGCACCAAAAGACGCGCGAGCGATGGTCGCTGATGTCCCCCATGCGCGCCGACCACACGTCGTACGCCGCGATCCAGCGCGCGCGAACGTCGGGATCGCGCTCGATCTCCGCGTGCGCGCGCCGCAGATTCGCAGCCGTGAAGCCGTCGACACCGTAGGTTCGATCGAAGCTCGGTTCGGCGTGCCACCGTTCCGAGCGCGGGTCGTACACGTACGGAACGACATCGCGCAGCGACCCGTCGGGCGCGACGAGCAGATCGAAAAAGGCCGGGTTGTTGCGATAGACCGGCGAGATCGATGAAGCGATCAGCAGCGGCACGCCGCCCGCGATGCGCAGGTCGTAGCGATGCACGTGCCCCGCGACGGCGAAGCGCACGTGCGCGCGCTCCGCTCGCAGCGCGGCGAGCAGCGATGCGTTCGATCCGGCACGCAGGAACGGCACCGCGACGAGATCGCGCGCGAGCGTGGTACTGCCCGGATCGTAGCCGGGCGGGATATGCATCAGCAGCACGGCATTGCGGCTGCGCGCGAGCTCGCGCGCGAGCCACGCCGCTTGCGCGTGCGCGGCACCGTGGGCGTGCGATCGGCAGCCGCCGCGAAAGACGATCGAATCGAAGACCGTGTTGAGCACGATCGCGCGCGTGCCGTTCGGCAAGCGGGCGGTGTAGTATCCGCCGCGCTCGAACGCCCGCGCAAAGCCCGGTGCGGCGCCGCCGCGATCGACGAGCGGGGCATAGAGCGCCGCGAGCGCGCGCAGGTAGGGCCCGCCCGTCTCCGCGCGATAGTCGCCGCACGGATCGTCGTTATTCCCCAACGTGACCAGGAATTGCGCCTTCGGAAACGCCCGCGCGAGCGCGTCGGTCACCTCGCGCGTGGCGGCCAGGCCCGCCGCATAGGGATCCTGATGCGCCGCACGCGCGAGCCCGTCGAAGTGATGCGCGAGCAGATCGCCGCCCAGAATCACGACGCGCGCATTCGGCACGTCGGCGCGCATCGCGCGGACGGCCGAACGCAGCAGCGTGCGATTCGCGTCGTGCGCGTAGACGATACGGGTGCGCGCGTCGTAGGGATCGAGGTGCACGTCCGAAACGACCAGGTAGTGCATCAAGGCCGCCGCGAACAGCGCGTGTATCATGGGCTCGGACTCGGACTCGGCGACGGACTCGGTGCGAGCGAAGGGATCGGCGGCGCGGGGGGATGCGTCGGTAGCGCGGTCTGGATCACCGGCCGCGCGCACGCCTGATACCGTGTCGCGTCGAGCGCGACGCCGCCGCACCAATAGGCGCGCCACGAGTCGTCGGGCATCGCGTCCTGCGCGGGGTTCGCCCCGTCGTAGAGTTCGCTGAAACGGCGACGCACGCGCTCGTCGGAAAAGATCAACGCCTGCGCCGCGGCGAGATGACGCGCGTCGAGCACGCCGCGCCCGTAGATGCTCCCGAACGCGTAGTCGCGTCTCCACACCGCCTTGCGCGTGCCGTTCTTTGCAAGCATCGGCAGATCGGCGAGCGTAAAGACCTGCTCGTCCTGCACGGCGGCATCTCGGGCGTCGACGTCGAGTACGGTGAACGACGGGTTGTTGCCGAAGATCGGGCTCACCGACGGTACGTCGAGAAACGGCGTGGTGGGCGCGGTCACACCGGTCACGCCGAAACTGCTCATGTGCGTGTGCCCGAAGAGGGCCATCACGACGCGCGGCGCGGGTGCGTTCAGCACGTCGATCAGCGCGCGATTGTAGCGATCGGCGAGAAACGGCACGATCGTCTCGTCGTGCGCGTGCAGCGTGCTGTAGACGTCGATTCCCGGGGGTATGTGCGCAATAATCCAGACCGGGCCCGAGATCGCATGGAGCGTCTGCTGGAGCCATGCGAACTCAACGCCCCCCGGATCGCTCCCGGGCGCACCGCACGCGTTGCGATACTTCGCCGACCACAGCACGTCGTTGAGCACCACCGCCTGCGCGCCGCCCGCGGGCAGCGGCGCCGTGTAGTAGCCGCCCGTCGCGAACTGCGCGGCGAAGGCGCTCGGATCGCCCACCCCCGTCGCCACCGCCCACTGCGCGGCCATGTGCGCGAGGAACGGACTGCTCGGCGTGCTCGCGTAATCGCCGCACGCGTTATCGTTGTTGCCGATCGCGGGCAGAATGCGCGCGCGGGGGAAGGCCAGTTGAAATTCGCGCGCGAGAAAGGCGATCGTCTTATCGACGAAGGCGTCGTAGGCGGCCTCGTCGTGATGCGCGAACGTGCGGTCGAACTTTTCACGGAACCCGTGCGCGAGAAAGTCGCCGTCCACGATCACGACCGCGGGATCGGCGACGGTGTCGTGCATCGCCTCCATCGCCGATTCGAGCAACGCATCGTTCGTATCCGAGCCGTAGGATGCGTACGGGCGCTCGCCGCTCGCCGCGAAGATGTCGCGCCAGCGATTCACCGGCTCGGCCGCCAAACGCGCGGCGACGCGAGGATCGGTGAAGGGGTCGAAGTGTACGTCGCTCACCACCAGCCAATGTTGGGTTGCGGGCGCCCCCGCCATGGAGGCGAGCGGTCCCACGAGGAGCGAGCAGCAGAAGAGCACGAAGGCCAGAGCGCGTACCATGCCCGAACGCGGTTAATCGAAGGAGTCGCGATGTCCCGCCACTGGCTCTTCAAGAGCGAACCCGATGCATACAGTTTCGAACGCCTGCGCACGGAGCGAACCACGCCGTGGAGCGGCGTGCGCAACTACCAGGCGCGTAACAATATGACGGAGATGCGCGTCGGCGATCTCGGGCTCTTCTATCATTCGAGCATTCCCGAACCGGCGGCGGTCGGCATCGTGAAGGTGGTGCGCACCGCGTACCCCGATTTCACGGCATTCGAGCGCGGCGGCGAGTACTACGATCCGCGCAGCACCGAGTCCAAGCCGATCTGGATGATGGTCGACGTTGCGTACGAGCAGCCGCTGAAGCATCCGGTCACGCTCGCGCGCATGCGCGCCGAGCCGCGCTTGGTCGGGATGCCGCTGCTCAAACGCGGACAGCGCCTCTCGGTGCAGCCGATCACGCCCCAGGAGTGGGCGATCGTGCTCGAGTTGAGCGAGCGCGCCGAGTAACGCGCGCCGTACGGAATGAGAGAAGGGAGCCGCAGACGCGGCTCCCTTCATCGTAGCGACGGGCGAATCCGATCTTACGGAAGCGCCTTGGTCAGGACGAAGCGATAGGTGGCCGGCCCGAGCACGTTTGCCTGGGTAGCGCCCATCGTGCCGTTGGCGAGCGGAATCGCCACGCCTTGACCCTGCAGCGGAAAGAGTCCGCTATAGGCGTTGAAGATGTTGTCGCCCGAGACTTGGAGCGCAATCGTCTTCGACACCGGATAGCGCACGCTCGCATACGCGACGCCGAACGGCGGCTCGTTGAGCGAGTTGTTCTTACCGTAGAGCGTCTCACCGAAGGCGGCGTAGAGACCGTTCTTCGCGTGGAAGTTCACCTCCACGTTGCCCTGCAGATACGGGATGTTCTGATTCGAGAACCCGTTGTAGCCGAGGCCGGCGTACTGGCCTTTGCTCGGCGGACCGTACGCGTATCCCGTGAAGTTTTGACCCGGGATGATCGCGAGGTTGGTCTGATACAGGCTCGCGCAGTTCGGCGCGCTCTTGTTGATCGCGTAGAAGCACGTCGGGAGATTATACGCGTAGCCGCGCTGCATCGCGCCCGAGAGCTCGTAGCCGAAGCCGTACTCCGGCGTGCGCTTGATCGAGAGCTCGAAACCTTCGAAGCGCGCGTTGTTCAGGTTGTCGCTCTTCGCGTAGAAGATCGGCGTGTTGGCACCGGCGTATCCCGGACACGACGACGAGCCGACCGGCAGCGAACCGCAGGTGTACGGGCTCGGCGCGTAGCTCGTGATGAAGTGGTTGTAGAGATTGGTCAGATACAGATCGGCCGAGACGAACGTCACGTGATCGTTGAGGCCGAGGCTCGCGCCGAGATCGTACCCGAACGCCGTCTCCGGCTGCAGATCGTTGTTGATCTGCGTGAGCGTCGCGACGCCGAGGTTCGAGTTGTAGCTGAGCGACGGCACCTGGCTCAGGAGCTTCAGGTAGGGCGGCGCGATCGCCGAACCCGCCGAGAAGCGGACCGCGAGGTTGGTGCGCGGGCGGAACTCGAGTCCGAGACGCTCGTCGAAGTGCGAGGTGTTCGAGGTCTGGAAGGTGACGTTCGACCCGTCGACGCTGCACTTGTAGTAGCCACCGACGCACGAGACGGGGTACGTGTTGCGATAGGTGTTGTCGTAGAGGCTGAGCGTGCCGGTCAGCTTCTGACCGAGCACCGCGCGGCCGCGCAGCAGATACGTGGTGAAGAGCTGACCCGAACCGGTCGGCAGCGCCACGCTCGGGTTGGCGAGCTGCGCATTGCCGAATTGATCGGAGTTTTTGACCGTGTTGACGTTCACGCCCTGGCTGTACGACGTGGTCGTCGAGTTGGTCTGATCGACCGCGAAGGTGATGTCGTCGTCGCCGATCGGGTGATCGTACTCGAACGACAGACCGGCGAGCTTGTCGATCTCGGCCTGATTGTAGTGATCGAAGAACGCGACTTGCGTCGGACCGTTGAAGTTCGTCGAGACGCCGTTCTTGTAGTTGTTGCCGAAGAGGTTCTGCGTCACGACCGTCGGCTGCAGCGGGTTCGCGTTGCCTTGGAAGACGAGACGATCGATCGACGCATGGTAGTAGCGCGCGAGGATCGTGTCATTACCGAGCGTGGTGCTGACCTCGGCCTGCAGGATCGGCTCGTTGTTGATCTCCTGATCGGTACCGCCCGGATGGATGGCCGTGATCAGCAGCGGCGTCGACGGGCTCTTGCCGAGGCCGTTCGGATCGAAGGTGCCTTCGATCTGCGACGACGTGTTGCCGTTCTGGTTCGCGAAGGTCTGGCTGCCGAGGTAGCTCACCGTCGCGGTCGTCGAACCGGAGAACTTATAGCGCGCCTTGAGCAGCTCCGAGGTGGAGTTGTAGTCGCCGTCGACCGTGTAGCAGCACGCATACAGCTGGTACGACGAGTAGTTGGCCGAGGCCGTACCCGGAATGCCGACCTGCGAGTCGTTGTAGTTGAGCACCGTGCCGCTCGCGCCGTTCCAATTGGCGACGCCGCCGCTCGGCGCGTAGTTGGCCTGGTAGCCGTGCACCGCCGACGCTTCGTTGATCGATGCGACGTCGGCGACGAAGCCGAGACGGCCCTTGTCGATCGTGTCGGAGATGCCGAAGTTCGAGTAGGTGCCGCCGTGGTTGGTGACGCCGATCGTGTAATCGGGCGTCGGCTTGAGCGTCGGGTCCTTCGTGCGGAAGTTGACCGTACCGCCGATCGCGTAGTTGGTCTCGGGCGACATCGCGCCCGGGCCTTTGATCACGTCGGCGCCGCTCAGCATGAAGCTGTTGAGGAAGGTCGTGACGTAGTCGCCGTAGGTGCCGACCGAGAGCGGATGGCCGTCGATCAGCGTCGCGGTCTCGTTCGAGAGGGCACCGCGAATGTTCGGGAAGGTGATCGCGCCGGGCACCGCGCCGTTGCCGCTGGTCTGCGGCAGGCTGATCTGCACGCCCGGGATCTGGTTGAGCACGCGCGTCACCTGCGGCTGCGCCTGATCGGCGAAGACCTGCGACGACACGGTATTGACCGAGGCCGTCGAGGTGTTGAACGTGCCGCGGCCCGCGGTGCGAACCGTGGCGATCGTGCGCAGCGAGGTGAGCGTCGCGGTGTGCATCGTCACCGAGACCTTGTCGTTCTCACCGGCGAAGACCGCGAAATCCGGCTGGATCGCGGCGTCGAAGCCCGGCTTGCGCACCGAGATCGTGTAGAGGCCCGGGGCGATGTTCTCGATCGAGAACGCACCCTTGGCATCGGTGGTGGTTTGGTAGGTCGTCGAGCCGGCGCGAACGACGACCGCGGCACCCGTAACGGGTGCTCCGGTCTCGTCGAGCGCCGTGCCGGAGAGACTACCGGTCGTTCCAGCCTGAGCCACGTAGGTCGAGGCGTTCGTGGCCGTTGCCGCACTGACGGGTCCAACGGCGAACGCCGCGATCGCAATCGCGGCCAGGATGCGAGCGAAAATCCTCACACATCCTCCAGATGGGTTAGCAATGGAAAGTCCCGCGACGACTGCCGCAGGTACGTCATGAGTGTAGCGTTAGAAGTTTAAGGCGACGTTATCTCTCGGGCCGCTCAGACCGCCTGCGCCTGGGTCAGGAAGATGCGCTGGGCATCGACCGGCATCTCGTCGGGGCCGCGCCCGCGACGTTTGTAGGACCCGTCGGGGAGCAGTTCGCGGGTCTTCACGTTGTCGGCCATCAGCACCGAGAGGATCTGCCCGTTCACGCTCTCGGCGAGGACGGGGTCGAGCACCGGGATCCCGAGCTCGACCCGGCGATCCAGGTTGCGTCCCATCCAGTCGGCGCTCGAGATGTAGAGCTCGCGGTCGCCGCCGTTCTCGAAGACGTAGATGCGCGAGTGCTCCAGGAAGCGCCCGACGATGCTGCGCACGCGGATGCTCTCGCTCACGCCCGGCAGCCCCGGGCGCAGCACGCACATCCCGCGCACCAGGAGGTCGATCGGGACGCCCGCCTGCGAGGCACGATAGAGCGCGCGCACGATCTCTCCGTCGGTCAGCGCGTTGAGCTTGGCGCGAATGCCCGCCGGGCGCCCCGCGCGGGCGTGCTCGGTCTCGCGCTCGATGAGCGCGAGCGTCTCGCGGCGCAGCGTAACCGGCGCCACGAGCAGATCCTCGTAGTCGGTGATCTTGGCGAAGCCGGTGAGCGCGTTGAAGAGCTGCGTGACGTCGTTGCCGAGTTCGGGACGGCACGTGAAGAGGCTTAAATCCGTGTAGAGCCGCGCCGTCTTCTCGTTGTAGTTGCCGGTTCCGAAGTGCATGTACCGGCGAATGCCGTCCTCTTCGCGACGCACCACCATCATCGTTTTAGCGTGCACCTTCTGCCCCGGGAAGCCGTAGACCACGTGCACGCCCGCGCGCTCCAGGCGGCGCGCCCATTCGATGTTGTTCTCTTCGTCGAAACGCGCCTTGAGCTCGATGACCACCGCGACCTGCTTCTCGTTCTCGGCCGCCTGCAGCAGCGCGCGCACGATCGGCGAGTTCTTGCCGGAGGTGCGGTAGAGCGTCGCTTTGATCGCGAGCACGTCGGGATCTTCGGCGGCCTGTGCGACGAATTGCACGACCGGATCGAACGATTCGTACGGATGGTGCAGCAGCAGATCGCCCTCGCGAATCTCCGCGAAGAGATCGCTCTTGCCGAGCAGCTTACGCGGAATCGTCGGCATGAACGGCGCGTCGCGCAGCGTCTCGTAATCGGGCAGACCGATGATCTGCCAGAGATCGGAGAGCGCCATGATACCGTCGACTTCGTAGCAGTCCACTTCGGTGAGGTCGAGCGCCTGCAACAGAAAATCGCGCATGTATTCGGGCATGCCGCGTTCGATCTCCAAACGCACCGGTTCGCCGAAGCGTCGGCGCTGCAGTTCGGATTCGATCGCGCGCAGCAGATCGTCGGCTTCGTCTTCTTGCAGATCGAGGTCGGCGTCGCGCGTGACGCGGAAGAGATAGGCTTCGCGCACCTTCATGCCGGGAAAGAGCCCGTCGAGATGGTGCGCGATCAGATCTTCGAGCAGCACGAACTCGCGCTCGCCGTCCCGCGCATCGCCGATCGGCACGAAGCGGGGCAGGATCGGCGGAATCTTCACGCGCGCGAAGTGGAGCTCCACGCCTTCGGCGGTCGGCTCTTCGAGTTCGACGGCGAGCGAGAGCGAGAGGTTCGAGATGTACGGAAACGGATGCCCGCTGTCGACCGCGAGCGGCGTGAGCACGGGAAAGAGACGATCGTCGAAGGTGCGCTCGAGCGCCGCCTGCGTCGCCTCGTCGAGATCGGCGACGCGGCGGATGCGGATGCCCTGCCGTTCGAGCGCCGGGAGCAGATCGTCGCGCAGCACGCGCATCTGCAGTCCGAGCGAGCGGCGCAGACGTTCGGAGATCGCGGCCAGATGCTCGACCGGCAGACGGCCGTCCTCGGAGCGACGCACCACCTGCGCCTCGATCTGCTGCTTGATCGCCGCGACGCGAATCATGAAGAATTCGTCGAGATTGGTGCCGTAGATCGCGACGAATTTCAGCCGTTCGAAGAGCGGGTTGCGCTCGTCGAGCGCCTCCTCCAGCACCCGATCGTTGAACTCCACCCACGAAAGTTCGCGGCTGAAGTAGAGCGACGAGTCGTCGAGCGAGACGGGTGCGGGCGCGCGGCCGGCGCGTTCGTGCGAGAGCATCACCGATGAGTTTCCGCGGTGCATGGCCAAACCTCTCCCGCAACATGTGGGCGAGCATTCTCCAGCACGCGGTGCGCCACGCGGAACTCTGCGCCCAAGCACTCGCGCTCGCGATCGCGATCGGCGCGCCGCTCGCCGCCGCGGCGGCCACGCGCGCGCGGTTGCGCGGCGTGCTCCTTGCCGCAGCCGCGGTGGGGCGGACGATTCCGAGCATCGCCCTGCTTACCTTGCTGCTCCCGCTGCTCGGCGTGGGCACCGCGCCCGCGCTCGTCGCGCTCGTGCTGCTTGCGCTTCCCCCGATCGTCGTCAACGTCGATCTCGGCATCCGCGGCGTCCCGGCCGCGGTGCTCGACGCCGCCGACGGCCTCGGCATGAACGCGCGGCAGCGCTTCGCGCGCGTGACGGTGCCGCTCGCGCTTCCGGTCGCCCTCGCGGGCGTTCGCACGGCGAGCGTGGAGGTGATCGCAAGCGCGACGCTCGCCACGTTCATCGGCGCGGGCGGGCTCGGCGACGATATCGTGCGCGCGCTGCAAACGAACGACCCGGCCCTGCTCGCCGCCGCGAGCATCACCGTCGCCGCGATGGCCTTCGCGGCGGAACTCTGCTTTGCGCGCGTGGTCCGCGCGCTCGAGGTACGTGTAACGTGACGATCACCCGCGCGCGCGCGCTCGCGCTGCTCGCCGCCGCTCCCGCGCTCGCGCGCTGCTCCGGCGGCACCTCCGCGATCCGCGTCGGCTCGAAGAACTTCACCGAGTCGATCGTGATCGGGGAGATCTACGCACAGGCGCTCGAAGGCGCCGGGATGCGCGTCGAGCGGCATCTGAATCTCGGCTCGACCGAGATCGCGCTCGCGGCGCTTCGACGCGGCAGCATCGATCTCTACCCCGAATACACCGGTACCGCGCTCATCGACGTGCTTCATCACGCGCCGCTCGCGTCGCCGTCGGAGATCTACCGTACCGTGCGCGACGCCTTCGCGCGCGAGTACGCGCTCGCATGGCTGCAGCCGTCACCGATGAACGATTCGCAGGGCCTCGCCACCACCCGCGCGATCGCCGAGCGCTACCGCCTGCGCACGCTCTCCGATCTTTCCGTCGCCGCACCGCACCTGCGGCTCGCGACGATCCCCGAGTTCCTCAGCCGCCCCGACGGTCTGCCCGGATTGCAGCGCCGCTACGGCGGTTTTCGCTTCGCGAGCGTGCGTACGTACGACATCGCGCTGAAGTACCAGGCACTGCTCGACGGCCGCGCCGACGTGGCGACCGCCTTCACCACCGACGGCGAGATCGCCCACGCGCATCTGGTGCTGCTCGAGGACGACAAGCATCTCTGGCCGCCCTACAACGTTGCGCCGGTGGTGCGCAACGCGGTGCTCGCGCGCGAGCCGAAGATCGCCCGCGTGCTCGATGCGATCGCCCCCGCGATCACGAGCGCGCGCGCGCAGCAGATGAACGCTGCGGTCGAAGACGACGGCCGCGATCCGAGCGAGGTGGCATCGGCGTTTCTGAAAGCGACGCGATGAGCGCCGCCGCGATCGCGTTCGAATCGGTACGCGTGCGCTACCGCGGTGCCGATCGCGACGCGCTGCGCGGCATCGACCTCACGATCGCGCCCGGCGAATTCGTCGCGCTCGTCGGGGCGTCGGGCTGCGGGAAGACCACGCTGCTGCGTACCGTCAATCGCCTGACGCCGCTCGACGGCGGACGCATCACGATCGACGGCGCCGATATCGCGACGCTCGATCCGGTGGCGCTGCGGCGAACGATCGGCTATGCGATCCAGGCGACAGGCCTCTTCTCGCACATGAGCGTCGCCCGCAACGTCGGCATCGTGCCCGAACTGCTCGGCTGGGAGCGCGAGCGCACCGCGGCGCGCGTCGACGACATGCTCGCGCTCGTGAGGCTGGATCCGGCGCGCTATCGCGATCGACGCCCGCGCGAGCTTTCGGGCGGCGAGGCGCAGCGCGTCGGCGTCGCGCGCGCCCTCGCCGCCGAGCCGCGCGTCCTGCTGATGGACGAGCCCTTCGGCGCGCTCGATGCGATCGTGCGGCGCGACCTGCAGCGCGAACTCGCGCGTATCGTCGACGACGTCGGAACGACGACGCTCTTCGTCACCCACGACGTGCACGAGGCGCGTCGACTGGCCGACCGGATCGTGGTGCTGCGTGACGGCGCGATCGAGCAGTGCGCGACGCCGCATGAGATCCTCTCCGCTCCCGCCACGCCGTTCGTGCGCGATCTCTTCGCGGAGGAACGGTGAGCTATCTCGGCACGCATTGGGCGCACGTGCTCGCGCTCACCGGTGCGCATCTGGAGCTCGTGCTCGCGGCGCTCGCGCTCGCGTTCGCGATCTCGCTCCCGCTCGGCGTCGTCGCGGCGCGTAGCGCGCGCGGCTCCACGTTGATCCTCGGCATCCTGGGAGCGCTCTATACGATCCCGAGCCTCGCGTTGCTCGCCGTGCTCGTCGAACTCTTCGGACTCGGCACGCTGCCGATCTTCGTCGCGCTCGTCGCCTACGCGCAATTCGTGCTCGTTCGCAACGTCGCCGCGGGGATTCGCGGGGTCGATCCGATCGAACGCGAGGCCGCGATCGCGATCGGGATGACGCCGCGCGACTTGCTGCTCCGCGTCGAACTCCCGCTCGCGCTGCCGGTGATCGTGGGCGGCTTACGCATCGCGGCGGTCGCCATGATCGCGCTTGCGACGCTCGGGGGGTATGTGGGAGCGAACGGCCTCGGCGCCCTGATCTTCAACGGACTCGCGCTGCATCATAGCGACGAGATCGTCGCGGGCAGCGTTGCATCGGGCGCGCTCGCGATCGCGGTCGATCTCGGGCTGCGCGGCGCCGAACGCGCGTTGCGTTAACGGACGAGCAGGTAGACGCCGAAGCGCTTGCGCGCGTCGGACCACGCCTTCTCGAGCGTGAAGCCCCCCGCCGCGGCCAGTTGCGCGATATCGCGTTCGTCGAATTTGTACGACGACTCGGTGTGGATCGTCTCGCCCGGTTCGAACGACAGCTCGAGCTCGAGGGCCGCCACGCGCACGCGCTGCGCGAAGCGCGAGCGCAGGAACGAATCGACGCAACCGCGCTCCGTATCGTAGGTCGCCACGTGATCGAACGCGCGTAGATCGAACGTTCCGCCGAGCTCGCGATTGATGCGAGCGAGGATATTCTTATCGAACGAAGCGGTGACGCCGGTCGGATCGTCGTACGCGAGCTCGAGGGTCGCGCGATCCTTCTTGCGGTCGGCTCCGAGGAGCAACGCGTCGCCGGGGCGCAGCTTCGCCCCGACGAGGGCGATGAGCGCGCGCGCCTCCGCGGGCGAGTAGTTGCCGATGTTGGAGCCCATCAGCATCGCGAGCACGCGATGTTCGAACCGTAGCGCATCGGAGGCGAGCACCGCGAAGTAATCGCCCGCGTACGCCCGCACGCCGAGGCCGCCGAAGCGCTCGATGAGGGCGTTAGACGAGGAACGCAGCGCATCGAGCGAGATGTCGATCGGACTGTAGCGCAGCGTCGGCTGCACGCGCAGCGCTTCGTCGATGAGCAGGCGGGTCTTCACCGCGCTCCCGCTCCCGAGTTCCAAGAACTCGAGCGGACCGTCGAGCATCCGTACGATCTCCCAGCCCCACTCGCGTAGGATCTCGGTCTCGGCTTCCGTCAGGTAATACTCGGGGAGATGCGTGATCGCATCGAAGAGCGCGGATCCCAAATCGTCGTAGAAATACTTCGACGGCAGCGTCTTCGGGCGCGACGCGAGACCCGCGCGCACGTCGTCGGGAAAGCGATGCTCGGCGCCGGTGCGCGGCAGCTCCACGATCTGTAAACGCGGCTCAACGGTCGTGGGCGGTTCGAACATCACACCTCCTGCAGGCACCCGGTCTGCGTCTTATACCCCCGAACGCGCGAACGTAACAATCGGTTTCGCGCGAGCGGCGATTCTATCGCGCGCAGATGTCGTGGATGGCTGCGAGGGCGGCGGGATCGGGTGCGCCCTTCAACTCGCGCACGTACATCGCCATGTAGGTATGTCCGTTCACGTTGGTCCCCAAGAAATCCACGTCGCCGCGCGGATTCACGGAGCCTTTCTCCGCTCCGACATCGGCGATGCCGGTCGTTCCGGTCATCTCGGCGTAGATCGCGGGCTGCGATCCGCAGATCGTGATCTTGCGCTTCACACGGACCTGCGCGTCCCGGACGTTGGATTTCCGAATCATGTCGTCGAGCTTCATCGCCGTCGGCATTTGTACGAGCACGAGCGCGCTGTGTTTGTCGGCGGTCGTCCAGACTTGCATGAAGGGCCCGAGCGAGGCCTTGGGCGCGAAACCCGCCGGCGCCTTGAACGTGACGGAATCGGTAACGCTGCCGCACGCGGCGAGCGCGACGAGGGCGGCGGCTGCAAGCACGATGCGGTTGATCTTCATCCCGACCGCTTCTGCGCGCCGCGACGATCTCCGCCCGTGCGTTCGTACGAGCCGATACGCATCCACCGCTCGTAGATGAGCGTGATATACGCGCGCGTCTCGGGATAGGGCGGGATACCGCCGTAGTAGGCGACGGCACCGGGCCCGGCGTTGTAAGCCGCGGCGTACGGGTCGTCGAAGCGATCGCGATAGGCGCGCACGTACGACGCGAGGACTCGCGCCGCGCCTGCGATCGCATCGGCCGGAGCGAACGGGTCCACGCCGTACTCTTCGGCCGTACCGGGTTCGAATTGAGCGATGCCGATCGCGCCCGCCGACGAGATCGCGCGCGGATCGTACGCCGATTCCTGCAGCAGCGTCGCGCCGAGAAAGTCGGGCGGAATCGCGGCGCGGCGCGCGGCGCGCACGGTGTCGCATGCGAGCTCGAGCGCGCCGATCGGCGTGATGCGCGCGTTCGTGCGCAGCACCGCGCGCGCGATCGCGAGCTCGGGTGCGCGGACGCGCGCACCGCCCTCGAAGACGCGCGCGCCTTTGAGCGCGTCGACCGACGACGGTGAAGGCCAGCTTAACACGGCGTTAAGCACGCGCCCGATCGCGGGTTGTGCGATCCCCGCGTTTTGCGCATTTCCAAAGGTGGATTGCCCGCAACCGCACAAGATTGCGAGGGCGATACACGCACCAACGGCCGAGTTCGAATGAAGGAATCCCAAGAATGGCTTTCGCGGCGGCAATATTGATCGTTCTCGTGGTCGGAGACTTCGCGTCGACGTTCTTCTACCACGTGCCGCAACATCTCTGGTTCACGCTGCATTTGCGCACGCATCACGATCGCAAGCGTTCGTATTGGGATCACGCGGTGCTCTCGACCAATTTCGAAGTGCTGCTCGACGGCTTTCTCGGCGCGGTCCCCTATCTGGTCGTCGCCGGTCTCACCTGGCACCTCTCGTGGGAAGGCTCGCTGCTCGGTCTCGTGCTCGGCCAACTGCACGTCTGGTGGCGCCACACGACCGAGCTCGGTTGGAAGACCCCGCAGTGGGTGCGGGCGGTCGCTCGGCCCCTCCAAATCGTGCTGCCCGAGGACCACGACGGCCACCACCGAAACCCTGATATCGAGTTTGGCGATATCTTCCGCTTTTACGATGCACCGGCTCGGGCACTTTTAGCCAAACTTGCCCCCACGAGCCGTCGCACGCGTAACGCGGCCGCGCGCCGAGCCAAGCAACGGGTCCCGGCGCAGGCGTAGCCTCGACGGAGCATCGATGACCAAACGGGCACTCTTCCTGATCTCGGACACCGGTGGCGGCCACCGCAGCGCGTCCAACGCGATCGCAGCCGCTCTGGATGAGATCCAAGAGCCCTTCGCCTTCGAGCACCGGATCGAGGACGTCGCCGCTCATTGCGCGTTCCCGCTCACACAGCTCGGCCTCGGCTACAGCATGGCCCTGCGCTACGCCCCGCCGGTCTACGGCGCGCTCTACTATGCGACCAACGGCCGCCGCCGCTATCGTGCGCTGGTCCGTTTCTGCGAGCCGCTCTACCGCGAGCGCCTGCGCGACCTCTTCATCAGCTACCAACCCGATGTCATCGTCTCGGTGCACCCGCTGCTCAACCATGCGGCGCTGCGCGCCCGGGCCGATGCCGAGATGCAGCACGTTCCGATCGTGACCGTGATCACCGACCTCGGCAAAGTGCACGAATCGTGGCTCACTCCCGAGGCCGACGCAGTGGTCGTGCCCGCCCGCGAAGTCTACGAGCGCGCGCTCTCGCGCGGCATCTCGCCCTCGCGCCTGCGCTTGCTCGGCCAGCCGATCCATCCCAAATTCGACGACGTGGACGGCACTAAGGAACAGCTCCGCAACGCCCTCGGCCTGCCGCAGGACCGCCTAGTGGTGATGCTCATGGCGGGCGGCGAAGGCGGCGGCAAGCTGCTTCCCACCACCCTGGCGCTCGCGCGGGCGCGGCTGCCGATCCACCTGCTGGTCGTCTGCGGGCGTAACGAGCCGCTGCGCCAGAAGCTCGACGAAGCCTCGGCACTGCTTCCCACCCCGATGACCGTGCTCGGCTTCACCGACAAGATTCCGGAATATTTCCGCGCGGTCGATCTGCTCGTCACGAAGGCCGGTCCGGGCACGCTCGCCGAGGCGAACGCCGCCCAGCTTCCGGTCGTGGTGTACGACTACGTGCCGGGTCAGGAGCGCGGCAACGTGGATTTCGTGCGGCACAACGGCCTCGGCGCGGTGGCGCTGCACGGCGCGGGCGAGGTTGTCCAAGCGGTGCGCAACATGATCCGCACCCCCGAACGCCTCGCGCAGATTCGCCGCAACCAGGAGATCGTCGCACCCAAGCGCAGTTCGCGCCGGATCGCCGCCCTGATCGCCCAAATCGCGAACGAAGGCACGATCCCCGCGCAAGACGATATGGCGCTCGGCGGCCTACGCGCCGTCGCCTCGCTCTAACGCACGCTCCTCAGCGCTGTTCGACCGCTTTGCGCGAGCTCCACAGGAGCACGCGTCGCGGCGTGATTTTGGGTGAAAACGCAACGAATTTGTTGCTGAAGCCCGGCACAACCAGATCCTTGCCTCGCAGCATGCCGCGGTAGCCAGCGCGCGCGACGCCGGCAGCATCGGCGAGCGGCAGGCGATTGAGCAGCGTGTCGTGCATCTTCGCGCGATCGACGAAGCCGGTCGCGGTCGCGCCCGGGCAGAGACAGGTCACGCTCACGCCGCTGCCGCGTAGCTCCTCGGAGAGCGCAAGCGAGAACGAGAGCACGTAGGCCTTCGACGCATAGTACACCGCCATGAACGGTCCCGGCAGAAATGCCGCCGTCGACGCGACGTTGAGAATGCGCCCGCTCGCTCGCGCGCGCATCGCCGGAAGATACGAACGCGTGAGCTCGGTGAGCGTCACCACGTCGAGCAGCAGCTCCTCGCGCGTGCGCTCTTGCGGTAACTCGTCGAAGCGGCCGTTGCTCGCAAAGCCCGCGTTGTTGATCAGCACGTCGCAGTCGGGCACGCGCGCGAAGAGTTCGGCGGCGGCGTCGAGCCGGCCGAGATCCATCGCGATCGTCTCCACCTGCACGCCGTGCCGTTCGCGTAGGTCGCGTGCCGCCGCATCGAGGCGATCGGCCGAGCGCGCAACGAGCACGAGATCGCAGCGATCGGCGGCGAGCAGCCGCGCGAATTCGAGGCCGATGCCTCCCGATGCCCCGGTAACAAGTGCCTTCACGATCGAACCCTCCGCACGGCATAGACGATGCCGAAGATCATGACGCCGAGCATCACGGCGCCGACGCCGAAAGAGACCCACATGATGACGCTCGGATACGGCCCCCCGAAGCGGCCGAGCGCATCGAATGCGAAGAGCGATTCGACGACGACGGCGATCGCCGCAAGCAGATCGCGCGCGAAGCGGCGCGCATCCGCGATCCGCGCATCGGCGGCCGTAACGCTCAGTCCGGCGTAGCGCATGTAGTACTCGCGCGTGCCCTCACGCTCGTAGGCATCGAGCGGCAGCCCGTGGATCGCGTCGTTGAGCGCGCGCGCCGCGAAGACGCCGAGCAACGGCAGATGCCAGAGGAAAGCCCAACCGTGGCGCAGCGCGTCGACCGCGTAGAGCAACGCGAGCGCGATCGCGAGCGCGACGCCGAGCGCGTCGGCTCTACGCACGGCCGGTCGTGAGGCCGCCGCGGAACGCCATCGTCGCCGCACCGACTTGCCCCGCGTCGTTGCCGAGCTGCGCGACCGCGATGCGCGTGGTGCCGCGCGGCACCATCGTCGTCAGGTCGTCGACGCGGCCGCGGACCGCGTCGAGCATGAAATCCGCGGCGCTCGAGACGCCGCCGCCGAGCGCGATCAGCTCGGGATTGACGAACGCGACGATGTTGGCGAGACCGAGCGCGAGATCTTCGGTAAAGCGCTTCCACGCGGCGAGCGCGTGTTGATCGCCCGCCTGCGCCGCCTTACGAATCTTCTTCGAGCCGAGTTTATCGCGGTTGACGTCGAGCAGGGTGCTGCGCGGAAACGAGGGCGCGACCGCAAAGGCGTGGCGGATCAAGCCCGTGCCCGAGGCCTGCGCTTCGAAGCAGCCGACCTTACCGCAGCTGCAGATGAAGCCGTCGGTCGGACGAATCTGGTGGTGTCCGATCTCGCCCGCGCCGAAACGGTTGCCGAGCACGAGTTCGCCGCCCGAGACGATGCCGCCGCCGATGCCCGTGCCGAGTGTGAGCAGCACGAAATTTTTCGTGCCTTTGCCCGTGCCGAAGGTGTACTCGCCGAGCGTCGCGCAGCGCGCGTCGTTGGCGACGAAGAGCGGATGTTCGAAGTGCGCCCGCAGCGCCTCGCCGAGCGGCGCGTCGGTCCAGCCGAAATTCGGGCTGTAGAGGACCGCCCCGGAGCGCGGCTCGATGTTGCCGGGCGAGCCGATGCCGATCCCGACCACGTCCGTGGCTTCGGGATCCTTGAGCGCCTGCTCGATCGTCTCGACAAGCACCTCGGTGACGTTCTTGAACGAGCGATCGTCGAGATCGACCTCGTGCTGGCGATAGATCTTTCCGTCCTCGCCGATCACCGCCGCGGTCACATGCGAGCCGCCGAGATCGACACCGATAGCCGTACGCATACGACCTTTCTTTTCCACCGCGCGAGGCCATACCCGCAACGTGCAGCGAACCTTCGCCGGACTATGGAAACCATCGACCTCATCGCCCTGCGCGACTTCACGCGCGCGACCGGCCAGCCCACGCATCCCGAACTGCTCGACGCGCGCCCGATGGAGCACGTCAAGGAGATCGAGATCACCGAAGAGTTCATCACGATCACCTACAACGAGTCGGTCACGCGGTATTACAACGTCAACGAAACCGTCAACCGCGAGTGGGTCTACAAGTACAACGACGATCCCGAGATGGTCAAAGCGATCGCGAAGGTGATCGATCTCTCGCGCAAGCACCTCACCGATCTCCCCGAAAATCTCGCCTGCCCGCCGGGCTGCGCGGAATGCTGCAGCGGCTACGAACCCTTCGTGAGCAAAGCCGACGTGCAGCGTATCGCCGAGCATCTCGGCATGACCTATCAGGACGTGATGGACGAGTACATCGTCAAGCGTCCCTCGGCGGACGGCTATCACGTCGGCTGGGTGCGCAAAGTCACCGACGACATCGCCGACAACTGCGTCTTTCTCATGGGCGGCAAGAGCGGCAAATACTACTGCGGCATCTACGAGGCGCGGCCGCACGACTGTCGCGATTTCACCCCGATCGGCTGCCAGGACGTCGACACCGATCTGCCGCGCAAGGGCGCGTTCAAGGTCGGCCCCGCGTTCCAACCGAAACGCCGTCGTCGTCACCGTTAAGCCGTTTCTTCACCGAACGAGGGCCACTGTTTTGAAGCTGCACCGACTGCTCGCCCTGACGGCGCTCTGCTCGCTCGCATCCACCCTGCTTCCCGCGCCCGCCGCGGCCGACACCGTCGCGCCGTCGCAGTTCGCGGGGCTGCGCTGGCGCGAGATCGGACCGCTGCGCGGCGGACGCACCAAGGCCGTCGCGGGTGTGCCCTCGATGCCCAACCGCTTTTACATCGCCGCCGTCAACGGCGGGATCCGGCGTACCGACGACGCCGGGCGAACGTGGACTTCGATCTTCGAGGGACACTCGACGCAGTCGATCGGATCGCTCGCGGTCGCGCCGAGCGATCCGAACGTGATCTACGCGGGCAGCGGTGAGGGGCTGCAGCGCCCCGATCTCGCCATCGGCAACGGCATCTACAAATCGACCGATGCCGGTGCGACGTGGACGCATCTCGGCCTGCGCGACGGCGAGCAGATTCCGCAGATCGCGATCGACCCGACGAATCCGCAGCGCCTCTTCGTGGCGGTGCTCGGCCATCCGTACGGACCGAACGTGCAGCGCGGCATCTTTCGCTCCACCGACGGCGGCAAGAGCTTCCGCAAGGTGCTCTACCTGAACGAGAACGTCGGCGGCTACGACGTGCAGATCGATCCGCACGATCCGCGAATCGTCTACGCCACGCTGTGGGCCGCGCGTCAAGCGCCGTGGGAGATCGGCAGCTCGTTCGAGATTCCCGGCAGCGGCATCTATAAATCGACCGATGGCGGCGATCACTGGACGCGTCTGGGCGGCGGGTTGCCCGCGCGCATGGGACGCGCCGAGATCGCGATCGCGCGCTCCAACCCGAACGTCGTCTACGCTTACGTCGACGCGTTCCAAGATGCGGGCGGCGCGGTCTATCGCAGCGACGACGGCGGCGCGCACTTCACGATGACGAACGACGATCAAACCACGATCGGGCAGCGCGGCGACGATCTGGTCGCGATCGCGGCCGATCCCAAAGATTCGCAGACGCTCTACCTGACGAACACCTCGACCTACCGCTCGACCGACGGCGGCAAAACCTTCGTCGCGATCAAGGGCGCGCCCGGCGGCGACGACTACCAGAACGTCTGGATCAATCCGAACAACCCGAATATCATCTTGCTCGGCAGCGATCAGGGCGCGACGATCTCGGTCGATCACGGCAAGACGTGGAGTTCGTGGTACAACCAGCTCACCGCGCAGATGTATCACGTGAACGCCGACAACCGCTTTCCTTATTGGGTCTGCGGCGGGCAGCAAGAATCGGGCTCGGCCTGCGTGAGCAGCCGCGGCCCGTGGGGTCAGGTCAACGAACGCGATTGGCATCCGGTCGGAGCCGAAGAGTACGGGTATGTCGTGCCCGATCCGCTGCATCCGGGCGTCTTTTACGGCGGAAAAGTGGAGAAGTTCGACGAGCGCACGGGGCAGACGCAAGAAGTCTCGCCCAACCCGCTGCGTTTGAACGGCTACCGCGTCGTGCGCACCGAACCGCTCGCCTTCGATCCGCTCGACGGACACACGCTCTACTTCGGCGCGAATCGGGTCTATCGCACCCGCGACGGCGGCGCGACGTGGACGACCGTGAGCCCCGATCTCGCGCGAGCGAATTGGGCGATGCCGAGCGTCATCGCGGCGTTCGAGAGCGCCGATCCGCGCAAGAGCAAACGCCGCGGCGTCGTGTATGCGCTCGCGCCCTCGTACGTGCACGAAGGCACGATCTGGGCGGGAACCGACGACGGCCTCGTGTGGCTCACGCACGATGCGAAGCATTGGAAGAACGTCACTCCGCCCGCGCTCACGCCGTGGAGCAAGATCTCGCAGATCGACGCATCGCACTTCGACGATCGGACCGCCTACGTCGCGGTCAATCGCTTCCGGCTCGACGATCTGCATCCGTACGTCTACCGCACGCACGACGGCGGCGCGCACTGGACGGCGATCGTGAACGGCCTCCCGTCGAATCAGCCCGTCAACGCGGTACGCGAAGATCCGAAGGTCAAGGGCCTACTCTACGCCGCGACCGAGGATAGCGTGAACGTCTCGTTCGACGACGGCGCGCACTGGCAGTCGCTGCAGATGAATCTGCCGCACACCTCGATGCGCGACATCATCGTGCACGGCAACGATCTCGTGGTCGCGACGCACGGGCGCGGCTTCTGGATCATGGACGATATCGAGCCGCTGCGCGAACTCGCGCGAACCGCACGTTGGAACGCGCCGCACCTCTTCACCCCCGAACTCGCCTACCGCGTGCGGCGGAACACCAATACCGATACGCCGCTGCCGCCCGAAGTGCCGCACGGCATGAATCCGCCCGACGGCGCGATCCTCTACTACACGCTGCCGCACGCCGCCCGGCGGGTGACGCTCACGATCCGCGACGCGCGCGGCGCAATCGTGCGCAGCTTCTCGAGTACCGATGTCGCGCCGAAGCCGGTCGAACTCGACAAGCCGTCGTACTGGCTTCGTCCGTTCCGCGCGCCTTCGGCCGCCGCAGGCATGCATCGCTTCGTGTGGGATCTGCATGAAGCGGCGCCGCGCGCGGCCAACGTCGATCTGCCGATCTCGGCGAACGATCGCGACACGCCGTACACGCCGCAGGGCGCGATCGTCGCCCCGGGACACTACACCGTGGTGCTCGACGTCGACGGCGTGACCGCCTCGCAGCCGCTCGCGCTCGCGATGGATCCGCGCGTGCACATGACGCAGCGCGCCCTCGACGAGCAGTACGCGATCGCCCACGACATCACCGGACTGATGGACGACAGCTACGCGGCGATGCAGGCGGCCGGGCAGCGACACGACGCGAAGGGCGAGGCGCGCTTTGCATCGTTCAACGGCGAGTTCGGCGCGCTGCTCGAGGTGATCGACGGTGCCGACGCGCCGGTGACGGCCGCGGGCCTGCATGCCTACTGCACGCTGCGGCAGCAGTCGCTCAACGCGCAGCACAAACTCCCGGTGCGCAACCCTTGGTGCAATCCGTAAGGTCCTTCGCTTCGTACTTCCATTCGAATACTCAACCGGCATAAGGAGTTATCATGCGTCATCTTCGTACGCTTCTCGCCGTCGCCGCGCTCGGCGCGAGCCTCGGCACCGTCGCGATCGCCGCGACGCCCAAGAGCATCACGATCCCGATGAAAGCCCTGAGCGGCAGCGGCGAGAACGGCACCGCCGTCCTCACGCAGGAGAGCGACGGCGTGCACATCGTCGTCGACCTCAAAGGTGCGCCCGACATCGCACAGCCGACGCACATCCACATCGGCACCTGCGGCAACATCAACAAAGCGCCCGAGTACGCGCTGCAGAACACGGTCGACGGCAAGGGCAGCTCGACGGTCAAGGGCGTGCAGCTCGGCGACCTCCTGAAGATGCACTACGCGATCAACGTGCATAAGGACGCAACGCCGAAGGGGCTTGGCGTCTACGTCTCCTGCGGCAACATCAAGGCGTAACCACCGCACGAACGCACCCTCGACGAACGGCGCTCGCGGCCCATCGGCCGCGGGCGCCGTCTGCATTTCGGCGAGGCCCTCGCGAAACTTTCGGAGCCGCCCACTCGTACAGGCTGCATGCGTCTGCTTCTTTCGCGCGCCGTTACGGCATTCGCTCTCGCCGCTCTCTGCACGACCCGTCCCGCGCCCGCACAGCAAGCCCCGTCGGCAGAATCCTTCTACGAAAGCGCGCTCTCGCAGATGCGCCGGGTCGCGGAGCCTTCGTTCGCGACGTATCGTGCGCACGTAGCCGTACGCGGCGCCAACTTCCTGTTGACGCGATCCAAGAGCGGACGCGTCGACTTCGGATTCAACATCGGCGATTCGAGTCTGAAGCCCTACGGAGATTTTCGGGGCGCGTATCGCGCGAGCGATCGGCTCGTTGCGATCGACACGCCGCAGGGCTGGGGAACGACGAGCTTCCCGCCGCTCGATCCCACCTGGAACGGCGTGGACGCGCTCATCCGCTTCGGTTTTAACGGTCCGCCCGAACCGGCCGCCGCCGCCGTGTCGTCACCTGCACCGCTCGCGGCGAACGCCTCGCCTCCCGTCATCGCCGTCATTCATGCGATCGGAGTCGCGTACTACAACGTGTACGACGGCGGACCTCAAGCCTGCGCGAACGGCGATACGGGGCATCGCGTCCATCTCGTCGCGCGCGAAAATCCGCAGGCGCATCCGCTCACCGATGCCGTGATCGATCTGCGCCGCGGCGGCCTCTGCACGCTGAACTTCGGCTTTCACCAAGCCGGTATCCTGAGCGCTTCCGGCGATATGACGCTCGACTTGACCGATGAAGGCTCGTACACGGTCGTCGATCACGAGCGCTTCGACCTCACCGTGCACGCATTCGCGATCGCCTTCAAGCACATTGTCGGGGATGTGACCTTCAGCGATCTGCAGTTCCCCGCGAGCGTCGACCCGCGGATCTTCGCAAAGCCGACGCCGGCGCCGAGCGCGACGCCCGCGCACGCGCGGTAGGGCTCCCGCCCGGTTGCGGGCGAAGGACGCCGCGTATGGAACGTCCTTCGCCCGCTTCGCGCTTCGGCGAGCCTTCGCTCGACGCACTGCCCGACGACATTCGCGACATCTACGAGACGAATCAGACGAAGCTCGGCTTCGTTCCGAACGTCTTTCGCGCGTACGCGCGCCGTCCCGAGCACTTTCGCGCTTTCATGCACTACCACGACGTGCTGATGCGCGGACCGAGCAACCTCTCGCGCGCCGAGCGCGAAGCGATCGTCGTCGCGGTCTCCTCGGAGAATCGCTGTCAGTACTGCATGACCGCGCACGGCGCGGCGTTGCGCATTCTCGGCAAAGATCCGCTCCTCGCCGAGCAAATCGCGAACAACTGGCGCACCGCCGATCTCACCCCGCGCCTGCGCGCGATCCTCACCTTCGCCTCACGCGTGAACGAGCCGGGCTTCGCCGCGAGCGACGACGAGATCGGGGCGCTACGCGCGGCGGGCTTCTCCGACGACGATATCTGGGATATCGCGGCGATCGCGGCCTTCTTCGGGTTCTCCAACCGCATGGCGGGGCTGATGGATATGCGCCCCAACGCCGAATTCTACGCGATGGGGCGCGACGCTACGCGATAAGCTCGGCGAAACGCGCGCGGTCCACGTTGCCGCCGCTGAGCACGATGCCGACCCGCTTGCCCGCCACCGGAATCTTTTCGTAGAGCACCGCGGCGAGCGCGGCAGCGCCGCTCGGTTCCACGACGAGCTTGCAGCGCTCGAAGAGCACGCGCATCGTCTCGATCAATTCGTCGTCGCTCACCGTCACCACGCCCGCGGCGTGTTCGCGCAGCACGGCGAAGGTGATCTCGCCGGGCGACTGCGTCTGCAGCCCGTCGGCGATCGTCCGCGGTACGTCGATCACGACGCGTTCGCCGCGCGCGAGCGACTGCTGCACGTCGTTGCCCGCCTGCGGCTCCACACCCCACACCTGCGTGCGCGCATCGATGCCGTGCGCCGCGAGCGCGCTTCCCGAAAAAAGCCCGCCGCCGCCGACCGGCACGATCACCAGATCGAGCGGCCCCGTCTCCTCGATGAGCTCGAGCACGGCGGTGCCGGCACCGGCCACGATGCGTTCGTCGTCGTAGGGCGGCACGATCGTCGCGCCGCGTTCGTCGGCGATGCCCTTGGCGATCACCGCGCGATTCTCTTCCGAACGTTCGTACAGCACCACCTCGGCACCGTAGCCGCGCGTCGCGGCGAGCTTGCTCGCGGGCGCGTCACGCGGCATCACGATCGTCGCCGGAATCTCGAGCAACTGCGCCGCGAGCGCGACGCCCTGCGCGTGATTGCCGCTCGAATAGGCGACGACGCCCGCGCGACGTTCGTCGGGCGTCAACTGCGCGAGGCGATTGTAGGCGCCGCGGAATTTGAAGGCGCCCATGCGCTGCAGCGACTCGCATTTCAGGAAGAGCCTCGCTCCGACGCGATCGTCGAGCGTGCGCGAGCGCACGACCGGCGTGCGGTGCGCGACCCCCGAGATGCGCGCCGATGCGGCGCGCACGTCGTCGTAGCTAACCATGTTCCGCCATCTTGAAGTGCCAGTAGGTGACGCGGCCGCGGTCGTCCATCTGCAGGCGCTCCAGATACTCGTGTTTCTGAAATTTCACCGTGAAGCAGTGGAAGCCGGGCGCGCAATTCTTGCTCTCTTTGAGCGAGAGCAGTTTGCCCTGCGCGTTGAGTTCGTCGGACCATTCCGCTACCTGTACGCGCGAGATATTCAGGCCCGGCGTCAGATCGTCTTTGATCGGCGAGAGGTCGTTCGCCATCACGGCGCGCGTAATGCGGTCGGCCTCGCGTTCGTACTTGTTCTGAAACGAGCAGCTTGCGAGCGCGACCGCGGCAAGCATGGAGGCGAGTGCGATGCGAAACTTCACGATGGTACGGTCTCCTGCGATACGTCGGCGACGAAGGGGGCGAAGACGAGGCTCGGATTCCACTCCTGCGCGAGACGCAGGCTCCACTCGCTCTCGAAGAGCGCGACCGGCCGGCCTTCCCAGTCCTCGACGAGCTTGGCGTTGCTCGGCAGCTGCGCGCGCGCGGCGACGGCGGGATCGCCGTCGATACGGCGTGCCACGCTGAAAGGAAGATTCGAGAAGACGGTCTTCACGCCGTACTCGGACTGCAGGCGATGCTTCGCGACTTCGAATTGCAGTTCGCCGACGACCCCGACGATCGGTTCGCTGCGCGGCGAGCCCCACGGATAGAAGATCTGCACCGCTCCCTCTTCGCGCAATTGCGCGATGCCTTTGCCGAACGATTTGTAGCTTCCGGTGTCGATACTCCGCACCGAGGCGAAATGTTCCGGCGGGAAAGCGGGGATGGGCGGAAACTCGATCGACGCACCCTCGAAGAGCGTGTCTCCGATCGCGAAGACGCCGGGGTTGGCGAAGCCGAGCACGTCGCCCGCGTAGGCGGCGTCGAGCGATTCGCGTTCGTCGGCGAAGAGCTTCATCGCGCGCGAGAGGCGCACGTCTTTCCCGGTACGCGCGTTGCGCACCGTCATGTCGCGCTCGAAGCGCCCCGAACAGACGCGCACGAAGGCGATGCGGTCGCGGTGGCGCGGATCCATGTTCGCCTGAATCTTGAACACGAACCCGCTGAACTGATCGGCATCCGGCCGAACCGCCCCGGCGTCACCCCGAGCGCCGGTGTCATCCTGAGCTTGTCGAAGGGGGCGCGCGGCGGGCGGCGGACTCATCGCGATGAAGCGATCGAGGAAGAGCTGCACGCCGAAGTTGGTTACCGCCGACCCGAAGAAGACCGGCGTGATCTCGCCGCGCAGCATCGCCTCGCGATCGAATGCTTCGCCCGCTCCTTCGAGCAACTCGATCCCGTCGATGAACTGTCGATAGGTCATCTCGTCGACCATGTCGCGAATCTTCGGATCGCGCGCATCGGCGACGCTCTCGGCCGCGCGTTTCGCGCCGTGGGCGCTGCGCTCGAAGAGGTGCAGTTCGCGCGACTCCCGGTCGTAGACGCCTTTGAACGTCTCGCCGCTGCCGAGCGGCCAATTCATCGCGAATGCACCGATCCCGAGCACGCTCTCGAGTTCGTCGAGCAGTTCGAGCGGATCGCGACTCGGACGATCCATCTTGTTCATGAAGGTGAAGAGCGGAATCTTGCGCTCGCGACAGATCGCAAAGAGCTTTTTGGTCTGCGGCTCCACGCCCTTGGCGGCGTCGATGAGCATCACGGCCGCATCCGCGGCCAGAAGCGTGCGATAGGTATCCTCGCCGAAATCCTGGTGGCCCGGCGTGTCGAGCAGGTTGATCGTGTGACCGTCGTACGGAAACTGCAGCACGGTCGAGGTGATCGAGATACCGCGTTCGCGCTCGAGCTCCATCCAGTCGCTCGTCACGGCGCGTCGACTCTTACGCGCGGAGACTTGCCCCGCGACATGAATCGCTCCGCCGTAGAGCAGCAGCTTCTCGGTGAGCGTGGTCTTCCCGGCGTCGGGATGCGAGATGATCGCGAATGTGCGGCGTTTGCGGACTTCGTCGGTGATGTTCATCGGTTCGATTCGGAGAGCGAGGATGGTGCGTAGGTGCGCAACTCTTCGTTGGCGCCCTTCACCTGCAGGAGCGCGAGGATGCGCCCCGCGCGGTACAACACGGCGGGAGGCGGGATGGCAAGCCGATCCGCACCGCGCCGGATCTCGATTTCGCCGTTGCGCACCGAAATCGTGCAAGGCCCGTAGACGAGCGTACTGCCGTTCTCGACGATTGTCGCACCCGCGGGCAGATGCGCGCGGACGTACGCGGGCGGACCGTGCGTTACCGAGAGCTGCGTCACGCAGTCGGGCAACGCGGAGAGCACCCATCCGCCGCTCCCCACGAACGCTCCCTCGCTGCGCCCCAGGCCGTCGCTGCCGCGTGCGAGCTTCGGCTTGTCGGGCCCCTGCGTCGGCGCGATCGAGATGCGCAGCTTTCCGAGGTGCGTCCATGCCGTCGCGAGCACGACGATCGCGAGCACGATGACGGTTGCGAGCGCGAGAGCGCGCGGCATGGTCACGAGCGACGGACTCCGCTTACCCGAGCGTCAGACGTGCGGCACCGATCGTGTAGTCCGCCATGCCGTAGTACACGTCGAAGACGCGCGCGCCGAGATCGTCGCGCACGTCGATTCCGGTGGGGAAGACGACGTTGTCCACGATGCCGGTGCGTTCGAGTTCGGATTCGGGCACCAGCACCGGTTTGGGCGAGCGGTAGAGCACGCGATGCGGCTGCTCGAGGTCGTGAATCACGATGCCCGCGCAGTAGCGAAACTTCGGCTTCGCGCCGCTGTTGTCGAGCAGATCGACCGCGTGAAAGAGCGACATCCAGCCCTCGGCCACGCGCACCGGCGGCGTGCCGGCACCGATCTTGATCGATCCCCAGCGATCGTCGGGCGAGAGCACGAGCACGCTCTCGGCGACGTCGAGCAGCCGATTGCGGTCCTGCAGCGCCGGTTCGAGCGGAACGTAGCCGATGCGGATCGATTCGCGATCCTCGAACGGCATGCGCTCGATCATCGGAATCGCCGCGCGTCCGTCCACCGCGGAGAGATGCAGCATCGGGCGATGGTAGAACGCGAGCGAGACGACGCCGGTCGGCGAGACGACCGGCTCGGGAAAGAACGCCGCGTCCTTGTCGTCGCCCTGCGCCATGCCCGGCTGCTCGAAACGCATCAGCCCCAGCCGCTCCCACGTGATGCCGTCGGCCGAGAGCGCGAGCGCGATGCGCGGCCCCTGCGGGCCGAAGGCGGTGTACGCCATCACGTACGCATCGAGAACCGGTACGTAGGTCACGCGCGGATCCTCGCAGCCGTAGCCCGGATGCGGACGCACTTCATACTCGGCGCGCGGTTCGAGCGCGAAGCCGTCGCGCGCCGCCGCGAAGGCGCCGTTCGAGCCGTGCGACACGCGCACGCGGCCCACGCGCGAGACGTTGCTCTTCGCGACCGCGCGCGGGTAGAGCAGCAAGACGCCGTCGCGCCCGCGCGCGCACGCGGGGTTCAGCACGCCTTCCACTTCGGCGGGGTCGCCGTCGGGCTCGAGCACGAGGCCGAGTCGCTCGACCGACGCCTGGAGCTCCACGAGCGGATCGATCACGGTTAGTTCTATCGTCCTTTCCGGGTCGTTACGGGAGTACCGATCGAGCGATCGGTTGATCGCTCGGCGTGACGACGTCGACCCCGATCCCGCTGCGGTAGACCGCGTTCGGGACGACCCACAGCGTGTAGGTGCGATACGGGGTCGACGGTTCGCCGCCGTCGGCGGGCGGTTCTTCGAAGGCGACCACGCGCACCCGCTCGGCGCTCGCGCGAATCGATTCGATGATCTGGCGGTAACCGGTCCGATCGTGCGGCCCCATCAGCAACACCACCCCGAACTCACCGCGGAACTGCACGGGCTCCTTGATCCCCAAGCGTTCGAGCGCGCCGCGGTTGCGCACGACCACGATCTGATCGCCGCCGACCACCGTCGTCGTTCCCACCGCATAGGTCTTGACGCGCACCTCTCGGCATCCGGCCAGGAGCACGAGCGCCGCTAGGGCCCACCACCGCTTCACGGCACCTCGCATTCGCCCGGATCGGCCGCAGACATTCCTTTCGTCACCGCCGAGGCGTTAGAATCGTTACAGGACATACACATGATCGCCGTACTTCTCGCCGTCCTCGTCTCGGGCTCGCCCGCTCCCACGCCGACGGCGTCGGCGGCCCCGGAGACGCTCAAAACCATCATCACGCTACGGTCGTCGCCGTTGTGCACGGCCTTTGCGACCCATGTAAACGCCGCCATCGGCTCCGCGGTGCGAAACGACGCCGCGCTCGGATCGGTCGTGAGCACGCTGCGCACGAGAGCGCTCGGCGAGAATTCGATCACGCGCTCGAATGCCGAGCAACGCCTGAGCAATCTGGCCGACGGCATCTATCGCGAGTACCGCAGCGGGATGAACGAAATCAACAAGCTGCGGGCGCTCGCCGCCACGGCAAGCAGCCCCGCCGAGAAAGCCGCGGTCAAAGCCTCAGCCGACGCCCTCGGCGGCGCGCTCTACCGCCAGCATTTGATTCAACGCGATCTCGACGGCTTCGTCGCCTTTCTCGACACCGCCGATATGCGTTCCGACATCAGCGGAGCCCAGGCCGATATGAACCAGGCCTTCGCGCCCGATTTCGACGGGTCGTGGGAGCCACAGCAACGCGGACCGATCACCCTGTGGGTCCCGCGCGGCTACGCGGAGCAGTTCGTCGATACGCCGAGCTTCCCGGGCGACGAGAGTCCGCACGACGATATACGCTTGGGTGCCCTTGCTTCTCAGGATTTCGAGCGGAGAATCCCAGCAATCGTTAAGGACGAGTTACACGCAGCGGAGCAGATCGACGCGGCGGGGAACGGCTGTTAAGACCACTGTCGTTGCCGTGCCTCGGCGCCGACCCGTACCCTGAAAGTCCCAACCATGAAGACTCTGCGACGCCTCTCCGCCGCGGCCATACTGGTCGCGCTCGGTACGGTTCTGCTCGGCAGCTGGACGCGCATCAACGGCGCGGGCATGACCTGCCCGGACTGGCCGCTCTGCCACGGCAAACTCATTCCCTCGTTCGCCGACGGCACGATTTGGGAATGGTCCCACCGCCTCTTCGCCTTTCTCGTGGCGCCGCTCGTCGTCGCGGTGATGGTCGCCGCCTGGCGCGTGCGCGACCGCATGCCGCTGGTGCGCCCGACACTGCTCGTGATGGGCGTGCTCTTCGCGATCCAAGTCGCGCTCGGCGCCGCGACCGTGCATTTGGGCAACAGCCCGATCTCGGTCGTGCTCCACTGGGGCACCGCGATGGCCTTCGTCGGCTCGCTCGTGGCGATGTACATTTTCTCGCGCGCGGAGAGCGACGACGTGCGCGACGCGAAGCCCGCCGAAGTGGCGCTCGTCGGCATGTTGGCGGGAACCGCGGTCATCGCATTCGCGACCATGTGCGTGGGCGCATACGTTAGTTCGAGCGGCGCGGGGCTCGCGTGCCTTTCGCTTCCGGGATGCGCGGGCAACGTCGTCGTATACAACCAAGGTCAATTCGTGCAAATGCTGCACCGCATCATCGCCGCCGCGACGCTGCTCAGCGCGGTTACCTCGTTCGCCTTCGCGTGGATGCGACCGGCGTCCGGGCGCGTACGGTTCGCCGTGAGCACGGGATTGACGCTCGTCTTCGTACAGGTGGTCTTGGGATTGCTCAACGTCGCACTGCGATTGCCGATGGATCTGCGTGAAGCGCACGCCTTCAATGCCGCGCTCGTCTTCCTGTCGTTCGTTACGGCGACGCTGCTCGCGATGCTCGACGCGCGCGAGCTGAACCTGCGCGCGGTGGCCGAATAGTGCTCGCGGTCGCGCGCGACTACTTCGCGCTCGCGAAACCGCGCATCATCGTCCTGCTGCTGATCACGACGGCGGCGGCGATGATCATGGCGGCGCGCGGCCTGCCGCCGCTCGGAATCACCTTCTGGACGCTGCTCGGCGGCGCACTCGCGGCGGGTTCGGCGGGCGCGCTCAACTGCGTCTACGACTCCGACATCGACGGCCTCATGCGCCGCACGATGGATCGCCCGATTCCGCAAGGGCGCGTGGGCATTCGCGATGCCGTGATCTACGCGGTCGTACTCGGCACGGCGTCGTTCGCGATCCTGTTCTTTCTCGTCAATCCGCTCGCGGCATGGCTCTCGCTCGCCGGGAACATCTACTACGTCGTGATCTACACGATGTGGCTCAAACGCATCACGCCGCTGAACATCGTCATCGGCGGCGCGGCGGGCTCGGTGCCGCCGCTCGTCGGCTGGGCCGCGGTCACGCATCAGATCGGCGGCCCCGCGCTCGGGCTCTTCGCGCTGATCTTCCTGTGGACGCCGCCGCATTTCTGGTCGCTCGCGCTGATGACCGAGCTCGATTATCACAAAGCGAAGATTCCGATGATGCCCAACGTCAGCGGCGACGAACGCACCAAACGCGAGATCATCTATTACACGATTCTGCTCGTGGTCGCGTCGCTCGCGCTTTACCCGTTGCACGTGATGGGACCGGTCTATACCGCGGCGGCCGCCGTGCTCGGCGGAATCTTTCTCTACGACACGGTGCGCACGTGGAAAGATCCCGGCACGACCTGGGCGCGTCACACCTTCAAGTTTTCGCTGCTCTACCTCGCGCTGATGTGCGCGGTCATGGTGCTCGATCGCATCATTACGCCCTCCTAAGCGTGAAAGGCTGATGGAAGAAACCTTCGCGGGCCACCCCGTCGATCGCTCGACGCTGCCGTTACTCCTCACGCTCGGGCTCGGCGTCTTCGCGGGCGCACTCGATCTGGGCGTCCTCTCGCCGGCGCTGCCCGCGCTCGCACGCGATTTCGGCGTGCTCACCGGCGATCTCGCGTGGATCTTCACGCTTTACCTGCTCGTCAACGTCGCGTCGATCGCGATCGCGAGCACCCTCGCCGATCGCTACGGCCGTCGCCTGATCTACGTGTCGTGCGTCTCGCTCTTCGCGCTCGGCAGCCTGCTCGCGGTGCTGGCGCCGAATTATGAGGTCTTTCTGCTGGCGCGCGCGCTGCAGGCGCTCGGAGCGGGCGGTATCTTTCCGGTCGCGACTGCGGCGATCGCCGACGTCGTGCCCAAAGAGCGCCGCGGAGCCGCGCTCGGCATGGTCGCCGCGACCTGGGGACTCGCGGCGGTAATCGGTCCGACCTTCGGCGGCCTCGTCACGCACTTCGTCTCGTGGCGCTGGATCTTCGCGTTCAACTTTCCGCTCGCGGCGATCGTGATCGTGCTCGCGCTGCGTCACGTTCCGCGCAACGCACCCCGCGCGCGCGGTCCGCTCGATCTCGCCGGGCTCGCACTGCTCTGCAGCGGGCTGCTGCTGCTGATGGACGGCCTCACCACGGCGCGCGTGCTTGTCGGCGCGCTCGGCGCCGCGCTGCTCGTCGCGTTCGCGTACTGGGAGCGCCGGGCCCGCAATCCGATCGTTCCGCCGCGCCTCTTCACCGAGCCGCAGCTCGCGAAGACCTATCTGCTCGAGATCACGATCGGCATCCTGGAAGGCTCGCTCTTCTTCATCCCCACCGTCATCGTGGGCGCACAGGGGCTGTCGTATGCGATCGCCGGACTCGTCGCCGCCCTCGGCGCGCTGATGTTCGTGGTCGTCATTCCGATTTCGGGACGCGCGCTCGACCGCATCGGCAGCCGCGACGTGCTGCTGGCGGGCACCGTGCTCACGGAGATCGGCCTCGCGATCTTCGCGCTCGGCTTCCAATCGCTGCCGATCACGCTGCTCGCGATGGTCGTCGCCGGCTGCGGCTTCGGCGCGCTGCTCGGAGCGCCGACGCGCTACATCGTCACCAATCAGACGAGCGAACGAACGCGCAGCACGGCGGTGGGGCTGCTCAGCCAAGCGCTCATCGTCGGGCAGATTCTCGGCGGTTCGCTCGCGGGCGGCGTGATCGGCCTCGCCAAGAGCGAGATGGCCGGATACCGCGACGCGTATCTGTGTTTCTGCGGCGTCGCGCTCGTCGCGCTCGTGATCTCCGCAACGCTGAAATCCCGCGCGGCCGAGCGACGCGAACCGCTCGAAGACGCAGCCTAGAGCGTATTCCCCCGCGCGGCGCGAAGCAGCACCCATGGACACGCACGTCGTCACCAACCAAGCTCCTCCGCTCGCCGACTACAACGTGTTCTCCGCCGATCGCGCGCTCGTCGAGGGCGTCTCCCGCGAAGCGCCGTCGGCCGCGCACGACGAACTGATCGAGCTCGGCACGATCGCCGGACATCCCGACGTGATCTCGCTCGGCTTCGATGCGAACGAACACCCGCCCGAGCTCCACACGCACGATCGCTACGGCAATCGCATCGACGAAGTCCGCTTTCACCCGTCGTGGCACGTGCTCATGGCGACGGCCGCGGGGCGCGGCCTGCACGGCGCTCCGTGGAGCGACGAGCGCGCGCATCCGCACGTGCGACGCGCCGCGAAATTCTACGTCTGGTCGCAGGTCGAAGCCGGGCACGGCTGCCCGATCTCGATGACGTATGCCGCCGTTCCCGCGCTGCGCGCGAACGCGGCGCTCGCGCAGAGCTGGGAGCCGAAACTCGCCGCGCTCGCGTACGATCCGCGCCTGTTGCCGATCGAGCAGAAACAGAGCGCGATCTGCGGCATGGCGATGACCGAAAAGCAAGGCGGCAGCGACGTGCGTGCCAATCAGACGCGTGCCGTGCGTACGGAACGGGACGGCGAGTATCTACTGCGCGGACACAAATGGTTCTGCTCGGCGCCGATGAGCGACGCGTTCCTGGTGCTCGCGCAAGCCGATCGCGGACTCTCGTGCTTCTTCGTGCCGCGCGTGCTGCCCGATGCGACGCGCAATCCCTTCGCGATCCAGCGTTTGAAAGACAAACTCGGCAACCGCAGCAACGCGTCGGCCGAGATCGAATTCGACGGCACGCTCGCGTGGCTCGTCGGCGACGAAGGCCGCGGCGTGCAGACGATCGTGGAGATGGTCAATCAGACGCGGCTCGACTGCGTGATCGGCTCCGCCGCGCTGCTGCGTCAGGCGCTTTCGCAGGCGATCCATCACACCACCTATCGCCGCGCGTTCGGCGCGGCGCTGCGCGACCACGTGCTGATGCAGAACGTCCTCGCCGACCTTGCGCTCGAATCCGAGGCCGCGACCGCGCTCTTTCTGCGCCTCGCGCGCACCGTCGACGACGCGCCGAGCAACCCGACCGCCGCCGCGCTCAAGCGCATCGGCACCGCGATCGGCAAATACTACGTGTGCAAACGCGCCGCCGCTGCGAGCGCCGAGGCGCTCGAATGCCTGGGCGGCAACGGCTACGTGGAAGAGTCGATGCTGCCGCGCCTCTATCGCGAGGCGCCGCTCAATTCGATCTGGGAAGGCTCGGGCAACATCAACGCGCTCGACGTGCTGCGCGTGCTGCAGAAGCAGCCCGAGGCGGTGGAGGCGCTGCGCCTCGAACTCGCGCCCGCGCTCGAAGATCGCCGCATGCGCGAAGCCGTGCACGCCCTCGATCGCGATCTCGGCGCGCTCGACGAACTCGAGTGGCGGGCCCGCGCGCTCGTGGAACGTATGGCGATCCTTTGGCAGGGCTCGCTCCTCTTACAGCACGCGCCCAACTACGTGAGCGACGGCTTCATCGAGAGCCGCGTTGCGGGCAACTGGGGACACACGCTCGGTACCTTGCCGATCAAGACCGCACTGCGCGGCATCGTCGATCGCGCCGCGCCGCGGGAAACTCCGGCGCCGAACGACGCGTTGTACGCAGTGGAGCGATGAAACACCGCATCTTCAACGATCGCGCGCGCATGCTCGCGCAGCGCGCGTGGACCGATCGCGAGCGTAAGGTCGTGTGGCGCGGACTCACCGGGCGCTTCGCGATCGCGATCGAACCGCTGCTCGGGACCGTCTTCATGACGTTTCTGACGCTCGGCATCATCTACCGTTCGCAGCACGTGCCCGCGGATCGAGATCTGATCAAGATCGCATGGATCTTCGCGATCGGCGCGATCGCGTTTCTCGGCTACTTCGTCGCGGTGCTGGTCGCACCGGTGCTCGCGTATATGCAGACCTTCAAGCCGATCTACATCATCGACGGCTACGTGCGCTACCGCGAACCCGACGACGCCTCCGATCTCGACGGTGTCGGCTATGTCGCGACGCTCTTCGAAGATCGCTCGATCGCCTGCGAATGGGAATGTTTCGGCACGAAGAAACTGCCCAACCGCACGATCCCCGCGCTCGTCGAGTTTTCCGTCTTCGCGGGGATCCATCGCATCGACGGACGCTCGACCGGATTGCTCCCCGACGATCTGCCCCCGCTCGCAATCGGCATCGCGCCGCGACACGGGCCGCACCCCCGCGGCTAACCGGTCGCTCAGTCGACTCTCAGCAACGGGGCGCACGCTTTTGCGCACAGGAGGGTGTATACGATGCTTCTTGCTCCGCTCTTCCGGGTCGCACTCGCGACCGCAACGCCCGCTGCGAGCGCTACGCCGCCGACGATCGTCATCGAGCACTCGAGCCCGGCGTGCCAAGCGTTTCGCGAGCGCATCGCGCCGGCGGTGCGTGCCGTGCTGATCAACGACCTTCTCGTCGAACGCAGCGGCGCAATTTTCGTCAACGCGGCGCACTACGAGGTGACGAATGTCCCCGGGGACCCGAAGCTCGCCTTTGACATGATGCAGCTCGAAGACCCGGAGAATCAGATCGCGCAGAACATCATCTCCGCCGAGACGCTCCTCGACGACGCACGTTTGGCGAAGAGCGATAACGCAATGGATCGCTCCGTCGCGGCACTCAAACTCCATCTCGAAACGGTCCTCCTCGTGCAGAAGGCGGAGTTGAACACCATCTCGAGCGCGGTCGATACCAAGGCGCGGCATATGTTGATCTCGGCTCCCGATCCGGCGGGCGACGCCGCCAAAGGCCCCGATCAACAAAAGCACCAGTCGCTCAAGCCGGTGCTGCCACCGTTTTACGGCGCGGCAAAGGTACCGCCGAACGAAATGGCGGCGATGCGGCGGCTGACCGACTTCGATCTCAATGCGCCGTACTTCCACACGGCCCAATTTTTAACGTGGAGTGTCCGCGCCGAGCAACCCGAGGAGCACCGCGCCGCGACCCTGCTGACCCGCGTAGCCGATATCTGCCGCTAGCCGAGGCCGAGGCATCCGGAGTGCCACAAAAGGGGTAATTTCGCCCGCCGGGGACAATGATCGTGCATGAAGCAAGCGATCTATTCTTTGTCGCTCGGCCTCGTTGTGCTGTGCGGCGTGGCGGCCTGCGGCGGCGGGGGCGGAGGCGGCGGTAGCACGATTCCCGGCGGCACCGGTGGCGGCGGCGGGCCCACCCCGACCCCGACCGCGAGCGCGACCGCGACACCGGGGACCGTCGGACTCTCCTGGCAGGGATCGTGGGCGAGCGGCTCCACGCCGACCAGCGGCACGGCCGCGACACCCGTCGAGTTTCCGGCCTACGGCAGTACCACCACGGTCACCGTGACCCCGTCGCAGAGCAATTACGCGGGCGCCTTCAGCGCCGCGCTCGGAACGCCGGCGACCGGCACGGGCTGCGCGTCCTTCTCGCTCAACCAGAACGCGGGCACGACGTTCACCGTCTACGCGACGGCGGCGGGCGCCACGTGCACCCTGCAGATCACCGGCGCGAGCGGCTTCGGTTCGGCCACGCTGACACTCGACGCCCCCGCGTCGATCACTGGAACGGTGCAATAACATGAATCAGCGCTTCTTCACCACGCTGCGCATCGGTGCGCTCGCCGCCGCGCTCGCAGCCGCCGGGTGTCACGGCGGCGCGAGCGGCAACGCGCTGCCGCCACATTCCGGCACGCAATCGGCCGCGCTCAAACTGACCGTCACCAAGAGCTCGGCGCAGCCCGCGTCGCGCCCCGCGCGCTCGCCGCAGCTGATTCCCAACAACGCGCAGTCCGTCTCGGCCGCGATCTACGTCGGCAGCGCATCGAGCGGCAGCGCGGTCTCGGCCACCTGCGCCGCCTTCACCGGCGGCACGTCGGCGACGCTCTCGCTCACCGCACCCTACGGCACCGACACGCTCGTCGTGCAGTCGTGGAGCGGACCGTGCAACAGCGGCGCGACCATCGGCACCGGCAGCGTGCTGACCTCGTTTACCGGCACCGGCACCGTGAACGCGCCGACCGGGGACGCGGGTAAAATTTTCGGCGGCAGCAGCGGAACGATCACACTCTCGGCACCGGCGCCGCTCAGCAACGTCCAGTTCACCAACCTGGGGCCGCTTTGGCAGAGCGTCCTGGACAACACGACGATCTCGGGTGATCTGGCCGGTTCCGGTAAGATTCAGACCGTCGTGCCGATCGGAGCGACCAGCGCGAGCGCACCCGCGAGCGTGATCTACATCGCGGGCGGCGACGGCAACGGTTTCGAGGTCAACACCTCGAGCGGCATCTACAAGACGACGAACGCGGGCTCGTCGTGGTCGCCGATCGGCTACGACAACGGCCTCGTCGACACGCGCGTGAACGATCTCTACGTCTTTCCGGGCGCGACGACGAGTCAGGACGTCGTGCTCGCGGCGACCCAATTCGGCGGCATCTATCGCTCGATCGACGGCGGTGCCTCGTTCACGAACGTCTCGTCGACGGCGGGCGCGGTGCACTTCGCGGCGATCGGCGGTACGCTCTACGCGGTCGATTCGCGCGGGGTCGAGATGTCGACCAACCAGGGCGCATCGTGGAGCCTCTTCCAGCCGATCGCGCAGGCCAACGCGCTCGCATCCACGCCCTCCGAACTCGTAGCGGGCGATCAGAACGGCAACATCTACGTCTACAGCGTAACCTCGGCCACCTGGACGGGCCCGGTCGCGGTTGCGCCGAGCGCGGTCGGCTGCACCACCGGCCCGCCGAGCCCGGGCGGCATTCACACGCTCGTCATCGATCCGAACAACGCGAACGTGATCTGGGCGACTGCGTGGTCGTGCACCCTCGGCGGCAACGCGGTCTCGCAGGAGCTCTACCTCTCGCAGAACGCGGGCGCGACCTGGGCGCACGTCACCAGCGCATCCACGAGCACGACGACACCGAACGGCACGCCGACGGGCTGGTACGGCGCGCAAATGATCGCACCGAGCGTGGCGTTTAACGACAACATCTACGTGGGCGCCGAGTTCGAGCAGTGGTCGGTCACGCCAGGCACGCCGCCGGTCTTCACGCCGGTCGGAGGACAGAGCAGCCAGACGATCGGCTCGACCTACGGCGACATGCGCGGCCTCACCGTCGTCTCCAACGGCAGCGGCGGCGACGCATGCTACATCGCCTCGGATCAAGGGCTCTACTTCCAAGGCACCTGCGGGCGCACCGGCTCGTCGACCGTGCTGCCGCGCGTGCTCACCGCAGGCCTCTCCACGAACTACCTGTACGGCTTCGGCGTGGGCGGCAGCGTGGGCAGCGAAGAGCTGCTCACGACCGATCAGGACTTCGGACCGGCGCTCGGCACGAACGGCGGTGGAACGGTCGCCAACTGGAGCGGCACCTTCAACGGCACCGCCGGCTCGCAGCTAGGCGAGGGCGGCGACGCCGAGATCGCTCCGAACGATCCGAGCAAATGCCTCATCGCCAACAATCCCGGCTCGCTCGGACTCGCGTACTCGACCGACGGCTGCAAGACGTTCACGGCTTCGACGGGATCGACCGCGCTCGTGAACGCGACCTCGATGACCTTCGATCGCAAGACCGCGGGCACGGTCTACGTCGCGGCGGGCACCTCGGGCCTGCTCGTCTCGCGCGACTACGGCGCCACCGCCCAACTCGTCGCCGGTAACGCGACGCTCGTCGCGGGCGGAAACTCCGTCACCGAGGTTCGCGTCGATCCCGGCAACGACAGCCACATCGTGGTCGTCGACAGCAATCCGGCGGGATACTCGTTGGTCCTGTACTCGACGGACGCGGGGACGACGTGGCATACCTCGACCGGAACCTCGTCGTCGGATCTCTTCGGCTCGATCGCGATCGATCCGGTCGACGGCACGCACGTGGTCTACGTCGCGGGAGCGCCGACGCTCACCGTCTACGTCTCGACCGACGGCGGCGCGACGTTCACCTCAACCACACCCGCGCCGCTGCAGATCGTTCGTCGCATGATGGGTGCGTCGATCGATCAGTTGGCGCCGCTCAAACTACGCTTCGGTCCGCCGCATCCGCTCTATCTGCACACGATGTTCGGGATTCCGACATCCCCGATGCACGTGATGATCGGTGCCGACGGAACGATCGCGCCGCAGTACACCACCTCGCTCGAGTTCAACCCGAGCCCGCCCGCCGGATCGCAGCCGATCCTCGCGCTCGCAACCGGCTTCGGACTCTTCGCATCCACGGATCTCGGCACGACGTGGACGGAGATCGACGGCGGCAGCAACGCCACCACGATCTCGCGCCGCTTCGCCAAGATCGAGTGGATGAACGGGTACCTCTACACCGCGACCGTCGGTCAAGGATTGCTGCGCTCCACGCAGCCTCTCCAATGACCCTCGCGGGCGCGGCGGCGGCGACGGCTCTGGCCCTCGCCGCCGCGTTCGCGGTCGATCCGGGCTTCACGGCGGTGCACCGTTACGAAGCCCATCTCTCCGGACACGTCGCGCCCGACACCATCATCGTCGAGCGCCGTTGCTCGTCCGCCGCCTGCGAGCGCAACGGGGTCGTCTACGTGCGCAAGCTCGCCGCCCCCGGCTACACGCGCGCCGGGAGCGGCGCCGCGCTCGGGGCGTTCGCACGAGCGATCCCGCACGGACAGCTCGTGCACCTCGCCCCGCACGCCGATGCGATCCGCGCGGCGATCGCCGGGCCGTTCGTCTGCGATGAATGTCGTCCGAACGTACCGGTGCTCATCGTCGTCACGCACGGGGCGCTCGCCGACTCTCTGTGGCAGCACCCCACGCTTTTGCGCCGCGATGCCGCGAGCGCGTGGTCGAATCTCGCGCGCTTGCGGGCGGCAGGCGCCCTGCGCGGCCTTTTCACCGACGCGCGCGTACGCGCGTATGCCGAGATGTTCCGATATCTCGCCGATGAGTGCCGTCTGCGCGTCTGCGCCGACGGCTTCCGCAACGTCGAAGCGGTCTATCACGGGCGCGGAAGCGAACAGACGCTGCTGCGCATCCATCGCTTTCTGGTCTTCGACGGCTTCTATCGCTAGCTGCGCGCAAAGTTAAAACGAGAACGGGCCCGGCGTCGAAGCGCCGGGCCCGTTCTATTTCGCTCTCGCGCGAATGCGCGTTACTGAATGGTGGGCATCGAGCCGAGCGGCATGCGCATCGAACTCATCGAGGGCCACATGTGCCCCGAGCTTGCGAACCCGATGACCATTCCGCCCACCATGAAGATCATGACGAGGCCGACGATGATCAGCCCGATCGTGAACTTGTTCAGCCCCTTCGACTGCGGGACGGTGCTGAAGTCGAGATATTCGTTATCGCTGACGATCATGGTTTAGGCTCCCTTCGGGCTCGGGAAGTTACCGAGCACGTGCGCGCCCGCGAGCAGCGCGATCACCGCGCCGACGAAGAGCAGCGCGAGCATGACTTTGAAGACCTGATTGTCGAGGCCGGGCGTCTTCCAGTCGTTCTTGAGCGCGATCGCCGAGACGATGGCGACGATGATGCCGCCGACGATGGCGATGATGCGTTCGATGTTTGCGATGTCCATTACGTTCACGCGTTCCTTAGATCAGGTAGAAGATCGTGAAGAGCGCGACCCAGATGACGTCGACGAAGTGCCAGTACAGCGTGCCCGCGGTGAGGCCGAAGTACTTGTCCTTGGTGTAGACGCCGTGGACCGACTGGAGGAAGAGCACGGTCAGGTAGATCACGCCGACCGTGACGTGGAAGCCGTGCATGCCGGTGAGCGTGAAGAACGACGCACCGAAGATGCCGCTGCCCGCCCACGAGACGTGCTCCTTGAAGTACAGGTTCGTGTACTCGTAGGCCTGACCGCTCAAGAAGAGGATGCCGAGAACGATCGTCGCGATCATGAAGAACGCGTAGCGCCCGAAGTTGTTATGCTTCCAGTTCTCGAGCGCGTAGTGCATCGTCGCACCCGATCCGAAGAGCACCACCGAGTTCAGCGCCGCGAACGCGACGTCGAGGTGGTTGATCCCCGGCGGCGGCCAGCTCTGGCCGCTGTTACGCATGTAGAGATAGGCGAAGATGAACGACGAGAACAGGACGCAGTCGGAGATCAGGAAGAGCAGAAAGCCCTGAAGCCGCAGCGCCCGCGTCTCGACGTAGAGCTGATCGACTTCACCGTGATCCGCGTGTCCCGCGGTCGCACCGTGCGGAAGAGTTGCTACTGCCATAATCTCCTCTAGTGCGCGCCGACGTGGACGGGCGAGTCGGTGAGTTCTTCTTCGAGTCCCTTATACGGCAACGGCTGCGAGAAATCGTAGGGGAGGCCGTAGACCGTCGGGATGTTCTTGAAGTTGTAGTAGTGCGGCGGCGAAGGAATCTGCCACTCGAGCGTACGCGCGCCCCACGGATTCGGACCCGACTTCTTGCCGTTGCGGATGCTGACCAGCACGTTGATGAAGAACAGCAGGATCGAGAACGTCATCACGTACGAGCCGAACGTCGAAACGTCGTTCCAGAACTGGAACTGCGGATCGTAGACCGGCACGCGGCGCGGCATACCGAGCATACCGAGCCAGTGCTGCGGCAAGAACGTGCCGTTGAAGCCGATGAAGAAGAGCCAGAAGTGCCACTTGCCGAGCTTCTCGCTCATCAGGCGGCCCGTCATCTTCGGGAAGTAGTAGTACATACCGGCGAAGACACCCATGAGCGAGCCGCCGACGAGCACGTAGTGGAAGTGCGCGACCACGAAGTACGTGCCGTGCACGTGCAGATCGAACGGCACCGCCGCGAGGAAGACGCCGGTGATACCGCCCAGCGTGAAGAGCGCGAGGAATCCGAGCGCGAACAGCATCGAGGTCGTGTAGTGAATCTTACCGCCCCACAGCGTCGCGACCCACGAGAAGATCTTCACGCCCGTCGGAATCGCGATCGTGAAGGTGAGGATCATGAACGGGAGCTGCAGATACGGGGCGAGACCCGACGTAAACATGTGGTGCGCCCAGACCATCATGCCCGCGAGCGCGATCGCCATCGATGAGAAGGCGATCATCTTGTAGCCGAAGATCGGCTTGCGCGAGAAGGTCGGGATGATCTCGGAGATCATGCCGAACGCGGGCAAGATCATGATGTAGACGGCCGGATGCGAGTAGAACCAGAACATGTGCTGCCACATGAGCGGGCTGCCGCCCTTGGTCGGATCGAAGAACGGCACGCCGAACTGGCGCTCCATGAAGAGCGCGGCGAGCGCGGCGGCGAGCGCCGTGGTCGCGATCATGAGCAGCGGCGCCGTGGCGAGCTGCGCCCAGCAGAAGAGCGGCATGCGCGTGAAGGTCATACCGGGCGCGCGCATCTGGAACATCGTCACGACGAAGTTGATGCCGGTGAGCGTGGAGCTGACGCCGACCAGGAAGATCGCGGCGGCCCACATCGAGGTACCCGGGCCCGCCTGCAGCGACATCGGCGGATACTCCGTCCAACCGGCGACCGGCGCACCGATCAGGAAGGACGAGAACAGCATCAGACCCGCGACGGGGAAAATCCAGAAGCTCAACATGTTGAGCCACGGGAACGCGACGTCGCGCGCACCGATCTGCAGCGGCATGATGATATTACCGAAGCCGCCGGTGATGAGCGGGATGATGACGAGCCAGACCATCGCCGACCCGTGCATCGTGTAGACCTCGTTGTACGTGTCGTTGCTCACGAAGCCGCCGTTCGCGTGCAGAAGCTGCGTGCGAATGACCTCGGCGAGCAGACCGGCGAGCACCAAGAAGACGAAGCCGGTGATCAGGTACTGGATCCCGATGATCTTGTGATCGAGCGAGAAGACGTACCGACGGATGAAGCCCTGCGGCTCCGGATGGATGTGGTCGGCAATGCCGCCCGCGTGTTCCACTGTGGTTGACATTATTGGTTACTCCCGGTCACTTCAACGAACTCAAGTATGCGACCAGATTCGCGATGTCTTTATCAGAGAGGCCGTTGGCCGCTTCGTTGGGCATCACACCGATATCGCCCTTATAGCCGTTCTGAAGGATCTTCGCGACGTTTTCAGGCGTCGCCGGATCGCCGTCGACGAGATTCGGGTGAGCAGGGTCGTGAAGCACGCCCTTGAGGCCCGGGCCGACGATCCGCTGCGAGAACGGGCCGACCGCGTGACAGGCGCTGCACTTCTGGGCGAAGAGCGCTCCGCCGGCTTTGGCATCGCCGCCCGCCAGGCTGATCGCGCCGGTCGAGACCGTCGGGAGCGCATCGCTCGCGTTCGCGTTCTTGACCTGCCAGCCGTGATACCACTTCTCGAAATTGGCCGGCGTATCGACGACGAAGTACTGCGCGCCGGGGTTCGGCTTGCCGTTCTCGGTCGGAATCTCCGCGTCCATTTCGCCGTGACGCGTGCCGCAGAACTCGGTGCAGACGATCGGATAGCGACCGACCTTGGTCGGCGTGAAGCGAATCGTGTTGATGAGTCCCGGCACCATGTCGGCCTTCAGACGGAACGCCGGCACCCAGAACGAGTGAATGACGTCGGCCGAGGTGACGTTGAGCACGACCGGCTGATTGACCGGCACGTGCATCTCGTCGGTGATCTCACCGTGGATCTGCGGGTAGCGGAAGGTGTAGTACCACTGATGACCGAGCGCTTCGACCGTCAGTCCGTTCGCGGGCTGCGCGATCTGAATTCCGTACCAAATGCGGACGGACAGAATCGAGAGCAGCACGACGAAGGCCGTCGGGATGATCGTCCACCAGAATTCGAGTTTGTGATTGTCGTGCACTTGCACGCCGATCGCATCGGGCGCGTCGTCCTTGCGCACGCGGAACGCGATCGCGAAATAGACGATGTATCCCGCTACGAAGATGAAGAGCGCCGAGCCGCATGCCGCCATGAAGCGCAGCAGCGAATCGATCTGCGCGCCGGGCTCCGCCGCGACGGGCGGAAGAATGATGTCGAGCGGCGTCGTCGTCCAAAACCAGATCGCGAGCGCCGACAACACGGCAAAAACGGCCGTAGCAGTCCAAAATCCGCGGCCGAGCGTTACGGCCGAGGTGCGATGTTCAACCAAGGATAGTCACTCCTGAAACCCGCGTGTTCCCTAAAACTATAGTAGCGCGCGTGCTGGGCACGCACCTACTTTAGCGGTGAGATTCTTTTGCCGTGCGGGCCGCAAACTCCCCGACCAGCCAATCGATATTGGTGATCGCGGTTCCAACCACGACCGCGTCGGCGCCCGCCGCGATCGCCTCGGCTACCTGATCGGGCCGGTGCACGCCGCCTTCGCAAATGATGAACGTTTCCAATTCCGCGCATTCGCGCACCAGCGAGAGCGCGGGCAAGGTGACTCCTTGCGTTGCGGACGTGTAGCCGCAGAGTGTGGTTGCGACGATGTCGGCACCCGCCGCTTGCGCGCAGAGTGCGTCGGCGCTCGTCGCGCAGTCGGCCATCGCCAGGCGTCCGGCCGCATGAATCGCCTCGACCAGCGCTTCAACCGTGGTGCCGTGCGGCCGCGCGCGCTCGGTCGCGTCGAAGGCGACGATCTCCGCACCCGTCGCAACCACCTCGTCGACCTCGCGCAGCGTGGGCGTGATATATGGTTCGAAGCCGTCGTACCCGCGCTTCACGAGCCCGATGATCGGAACGGCGACGCGCGCCCGCCCCGCGCGCAAATTCTCGCTCCCTTGCATGCGCACGGCCACCGCGCCGTTGGCCGCGGCGGCCGCCGCCATCGCGGCCAGCACGTGCGGATCGTCGATCGCCGAGCCGGGCCAGGCTTGGCACGAGACGATGAGTCCGCCGCGCAGCCGGGCGAGCAGGCTCATCCGACCGCCCGTCGCGCGAGGATCGCCGCACCCACCGCGGGTTCGGCGCGCGGCTCCACGATACGCGGCCGTACCCCCGCCTCGGCAAAACGGGCCGCCGCCGCCTCGGTAAGCCGGGAGGCGAGCCACGGATCGCGGGTGAGTCCGCCCGCGAAGGCGAGCCACATCCCGTCGTGGGGATCGATCGCCGCCTCGAGCGCGAGGCCCGCGAGCGCGTCGGGCGCCTCGAGCGCCCCCTCGGCGATGCAGCCGCAGACGCCGCCTTCGCGGGCCGCCGCGAGCGCGAGCGGCGCGAAGGCCGCGAGGTCGTGCCGCGCGATCTTTCCCGCGTAGAACGCATCGACGATCGCGCGCACGCTATGCAGATCGAAGAAGCTGAGCAGCCGCTCCGCCCCACTGCACGACTCGTGCCGCGCGGCCGCCGAGACGGCCCGACGCGCGATCCAGAAGGCGCTGCCTTCGTCACCGAAGAGGTAGCCCAAGCCGCCGCGGCGCCGCGTGCGTCCGCCGCTCGCCGTGGCATAGGCGACCGAGCCCGTTCCGGCGATCACGGTGACGCCGTCCGCGCCGCCCAGCGCGCCCGCGTGTGCGATCGGGGCGTCGTGCACGAGTACGAAACGATCGGTCGGCATCCGCGGCGGCTCGCCGATCAGTTGCCCCTCGTATCCCGAGACGCCCGCGACGATCGCCGCCAAGCGCGTTTGCGGCGCGAGCCCACCCGCCCGCATCGCATCGGCGAGCGCGCCTTCGAGCGCATCGCGCAGACGCGTCGAGCCCGCCGCTTCGCCGAGTTCGTCGGCGGCGCCGGCGTAGCCGTAGCCGAGGATCGTGCCGCGCTCGTCCGCCACGACCGCCGTCGTGGAGCTCTGGCCGCCGTCGATCCCTGCGACGAGCATCGGCGCGCTACTCGCGCTCCATCAAGACGCGAGCGAAGGCGTTCGCCGCGATCTCGCGATCCTTACGCTCGGGCAGCCGCTCGATCTCGCCGATCGCTTCGCGATGATGGTAGAGTTCGTGTCCGATCGTCAGGCAGAGAAACTCGCCCAGTTCGTCGGCGGTGAGTTGCTCGGCGACGCGACTGTTGACGCGGATCGTCGGACCGCTCGGATCGTACTCCGAACGAAGTTCGTCGATGCCCCAATCACCGAGATCGGCGAAATGGATCGTGATGCCGTATTCGCGCGCGAGGCGAAGTGCCGTGTTCAAATGGTTCTCCGTAGGTCGACTCCGTCGGCGATCAGCCGCGCTCGGAGTTCGGTCGTATCAATGTCGCCCACACGCACGCCGCGTTCATTCGCGAGCGCAGCCGCAGTTCCGGCTGCCTGACCGAGCGTCATCACCGTCGGCGTGAGGCGCGTCGATGCGAGCGCTTCGTGCGTCGTCGAGATGCAGCGGCCCGCGACGAGCAGTCCGTCGCGCCGCGCGGGCACGAGGCAACGGTAGGGAATCTCGTACGTCGCGCCCGGCGGTAACCGATACGTGGTCGTTCCGCTGCCCGACGGATTGTGGATGTCGATCGGATAGGCGCTGCGCGCCACGGCGTCGTCGAAGGTGCGCCCCTCCAAGATATCGGCTGCACCGAGCGTGTACCGGCCGACGATACGCCGCGACTCGCGTATGCCGACCTGCGCGCCGGTCGCCGCGAGACGCGCCTGTGCGAATCCCGGTACGCGCTCGCGAAAGAAGCGCAGCAGCTGCATCACCTGGAGGCGCGCCTCGACCTCCGCGCGGGTGAGATCGTCGGGATCGAGCGGATCGACGTTCGTCACGCGCGTCATGTTCACGGTCACCTCGTCGGCATAGGGCGAGATGAAGAACGAGACGAGTTCGCGCGGGATATCGACGAGACCGTCGCGCTGCGCCTCGTGCCAGAGATCGTAGAGCCCTGCGACCGCGGTGAGCGCGG
>DAHUZB010000028.1 GCA_027306785.1 Vulcanimicrobiota bacterium | reverse complement strand
CGCGGCGTCCCCTCGGACCGATTCACGACGCTCCACTTCGCGGCCAGCAGCGGCGTCAACGTGAACGACACGAAGAGTGAGAAGAGCGTCGCCGTGACGACGACGACCGCGTACTCGCGCAGGTACGCGCCCACGATCCCCGAGAGGAACGCGATGGGCAAGAAGACCACGACGTCAACCATCGTGATTGCGATGGCGGCGGCGCCGATCTCCGTTCGCCCGTTGATGGCAGCGTTCGTCGGATCCTCGCCCAAGTCGCGATGCCTCGTGATGTTTTCGAGCACCACAATGGAATCGTCGACCAAGATGCCGATGATGAGCGAGAGCCCCATCATCGAGAGCGAGTCGATGTGGAAGCCGAAGATCTTCATCACGATGAAAGTCGCGAAGATCGAGGTCGGGATCGCGAGGAAGACGACGACCGCGTTGCGCCAGGCGTGCAGAAAGAGCAGCATGACGAGCGCCGTGAGGAAGATGCCCTCGACGAGCGACCAGCCGACCCCGGTGAGCTGCTGGCTCGTGTAGTCCGCCGGCGCGTCGATCTCGTGGAACTGCAACTGGGGAAACTTCGCCTCGATCATCTTGAGCTGCGCGCGCGCGATCGCGGTCGCTTTCAACTGATCGGCGTTCAGCGTGGGATTGATCGACATGTAGACGCGCGGTTGACCGTTGTAGCTCGAGATCGAACGCATCTCGATATGGCCGTCGTCGGCCGTCGCGACGTCGCCGACGTGCAGATTCTTGTCGGCCGATCCGGGCACGGTGAGCGGCACGCTCAGCAGATCGCTCGCACGCTCGATGTAAGAGTGGATCGCGACCGAGCCTTCCTGCGTGGGCTGCGTGAGGATACCGCCCGGCACGTTGAGATTGCTCGATGCGACGGCGTTGAACACGTCGGTCAGCGTCGCGTTCGTGCCGAGCAGGCGCGTCGGATTGGGCCGCACGTGGAACTCGCGATCCGCGGTGCCATACACGTCGACCGTCTGCACGTTCGGGATCTCTTGGACGAGCGGCACGACTTCGTTGTGCACGACGTCGGCGATCTGCGGCTGCGAGAGCGTTTTCGAACTGATCGCGATATCGAGCAGCGGCGGCTCGGATTGGCCGCCCTTGCTGACCGTCGGCGGATTCAAATCGGGCGGCATGTAGACGCGCGCCGTGTCGACGCGGCGCTGCACGTCGACCGCCGCCAAGTCGATATTGGTGCCCATCTTGAACTGCGCGACGACGACCGCCGAGCCTTCCTGCGCGGTCGCATCGAGCTCATCGAGGTTTTCCACGCCGGTCATCTGGTCTTCGATCGGCTTGATGACCATGCGTTCCATGTCTTGCGGCGAGGCGCCCGGATAGCCCGCATAGACGACGATCACCGGAAAGTTCGTATTCGGGGGATTCGAGCTTCGCCCGAGTTGCGTGAACGAGATCAACCCGAAGATCACGAGCGCTGCGAAGAGCATGAGCGTGATCACGGGGCGGCTGATGGCGAAGCGTGTTAACGACACGATGTGTACTCCTCGGATGGGCCTTCGCACTACCCTACGAACGAAGGCAACCCGATGTTTCGACCGGGCCCGCCGAGCGTAGCATCCGTCCCGGAAATTGTCCTAAGCAAGCCATCAAAAGCCCGAACGGGCGAGCGCGTCGCAGGGCTCCCCATACGAAAAGGTCCGAAGCGGCTGCTTCGGACCTTTATCGAAATCATGCACGGGCCGAGACTCGAACTCGGACGGGATTGCTCCCGCTAGCACCTCAAGCTAGTGCGTCTACCAATTCCGCCACCTGTGCGAAGGGCGCCGTCCGGCCGGTTGAGCCGAACAACCTCGGTAGTTTATAGCCTACTTCATGTTCGGGTCAAGTGCATCGCGCAGACCGTCGCCGATATAGTTGATCGAGAGGGTCGTCAGCAGGATGCAGAGCCCCGGGAACACCGCGGCCCACCAGGCGATCTGCAGGTTCGCCTGCGCGTTCGCCAGCATGTTGCCCCACGACGCGGTCGGGGGCTGAATGCCGAAGCCGAGGAACGAGAGCACCGATTCCAGGATGATCACGTTGGCCACGTCGAGCGTCGCCTGCACGATGATCGGCGCCACCGCGTTCGGCAGCAGGTGCCGGAAGATGATGCGGGCGTCGTTGTTTCCCACCGCGCGCGCCGCCTCGGCGAACTCCCGTTCGCGCAGCGAGAGAAAGGCCGCGCGCACCAGACGCGCGACCGACGGCCACGAGAGCGCGCCGATGATCAGCACGATCACCTGAAAGTTCAGCGCCGCCTTCGAGGAGCTCGCCGCGACGATGGCGGTGAGCACGAGCAGCAACGGCAGCAGCGGGATCGAGAGAAAAACGTCGGTGATACGCATGATCGTCCAGTCGACCCACTTGCCGTAGTAGCCCGCCAGCGCCCCGAGCGTGGTCCCGATCACGATCTCGATGAAGACCGTGAAGATACCCACCTCGAGCGAGATGCGCGCGCCGAAGAGCAGGCGCGAGAGCAGATCGCGGCCGACCTCGTCGGTGCCGAGCAGATGCCCGCCGCAGAGCGCGGCGTTCTGGAAGCACGGCGGCAAGGGATTGCCCTGCCAGTGCACGTTGTCGATCGCGTTCGGATCGAAGGGCGCGATGAACTTCGCGAAGACGGCCGCGAGGATCATCAGCGTCAGGATGACGGCACCCGCGACGGCCATCTTGTGGCGGCGCAGACGCGTCCAAAAGGTGACCTTCGTGTAGACGACGTCGTCGTCGCCGAGCGCCTGCGGCGCGGTCGGAAAACCGGCGGTCATAATCGCGCTCCTAGTCGTACTTCACGCGCGGATCGAGCCACGCGTAGAGCACGTCGGCGAGCAGGTTGGAAAAGACGACGAAGAACGCGAGGATCAGCAGATAGCCCATCATCAGCGCGATGTCGCTCTGCTGCAGCGCGTTGTAGAACATGCGTCCGGCGCCGGGCCAGGCGAAGATCGTCTCGGTCACGATCGCGCCGCCGAGCACGCCCGGCAGCGAGAGCGCGAGCACGGTCACGACCGGAATCAGCGCGTTCTTCAATCCGTGCTTGAAGAGGATCGTGCGGCCGTCCAAGCCCTTCGCGGCGGCGGTGCGCATGTAATCGGTCTTCATCACTTCGAGCAGCGAGGAGCGCATGAAGCGGCTGTAGAGCGCCAGACTCAAGAGCGAGAGCACGATGACGGGCAGAATCAAGTGGTCGATTCGATCGCCCAAATTGAACCCGTCGCCGCTACTCAAGCCCGCCGACGGCAATTGAATCTCGTAGCCGCCCGGCAGCGGAATCCCGTGCACCGCGAACGCGAGTTGCAGCATCAGCGCGAACCAAAAGACCGGCATCGACTGTCCGAAGAACGCGAACGTGGTGATGAAGTAGTCGGCGAACGAGTACGGACGCACCGCCGAGAAGATCCCGGCCGAGAGACCGATGATCACCGAGACGATGAACGACGTGACCATCAGCTCGAGGGTCGCCGGCAGTCGATCGAGGATCGCCTGCAGCACCGGCTGCGAGTTGCTGGTCGAATAGCCGAAGTCGCCGTGCAGCACCGTCCACAGCCAGACGCCGTAGCGGTACCAGATCGGCTTATCCAACCCGAGATTGTGCTTGAGTCGCTCGATATCCGCGGGCGTGATATGCGGATTCTGAAGATACGGCGCGAGCGGACCGCCCGGCGCGTTATTCAGGATCACATAGAGGATGATCGAGATCAGGATGAGCAGCGGAATCGCTTGAAGCGTCCGCCGTACGACATACGTAAACACGAACCGCGCCTAGTTATCAGGCTAACCGCGACAATCCCTGCAGGTCACGCCGCGGCGAGTCGGCGCAGGCCGAGCAGCTCGCGCGCTTGCTCGGGCGTAGCGACCGGGCGGCCGACCTCTTCGGCGATGCGGACGACGCGTGCGACGAGCTCCTCGTTCGTGGCGAGGCGCCCCTTGCTGTAGAACAGGTTGTCCTCTAGGCCCACGCGCACGTGACCGCCCATCGCGATCGCGGCGAGCGCCATCGGCAGCTGCGCGCGGCCGATGCCCGCCACCGACCAGGTGCACCCTTCGGGCAGATCGTCGACGAGATCGGTGAGATTCCGCACGGTCGCTTCCATCGCGCCGCCGACGCCGAGCACGAAGTCGACATGCTGGGGAAACGCGAGCAGGCCCTCTTTAGCGAGACGGCGCGCGTTGGCGAGGTGGCCCTTATCGAAGATCTCGAGCTCGGGCTTCACGCCGAACTCGTGCATCTTGGCGAGGATGCCCCGCATGATCGGAAAGCTGTTCTCGAAGATGTCGTCGCCGAAGTTCACGCTGCCGCAGGTGAGCGTCGCCATCTCGGGTCGCAGCTGCAGCACGGAGGCGCGCTCTTCGGGCGTCATGCCGATCGCGCCGCCGGTCGAGAACTGCACGATGAGGTCGCTTGCGCCGCGGATCGCGTCGTAGGCCTCACGGAACCGCTCGACGCTGTGGGTGTTGCTGCCGTCGTCGTTGCGGCAGTGCACGTGCACGATCGACGCGCCCGCCGCGCGAATCGCACTCGCCGTCTCGGCGAGCTTCGCGGGCGTGTAGGGCAGGTAGGGCGTCTGATCGGGCATGACTTCCGCGCCGACGGGGGCGCACGTGATGATGAGCGGTTCCATGCCGCCCGGATTCCGCGCGCGCGGCGTCGCGTCCCGGTCGGCGCTGCATCTACTTGCCATGCTCACGAGTTATGACGGCCGTAGTTTTCCCGCCACCTATGAGGATTCACGTGTCCGAGATCACCACCCAGACCGTCTCTCTTCCCGTCGCCGACGGATCGGCGATCGACGCCTACGTGGCCACCCCCGTCAAGCGCAGCGGCTTCGCGCCGGGGATCATCGTCTTTCAAGAAGCCTTCGGCGTGAACGCGCACATCAAAGACATCACCGAACGCTTCGGCAAGCTCGGCTTCGTCGCGATCGCTCCCGAGCTGTTCCACCGTTCCGGCCCCGGTTTCCAGGGCTCGTACACCGATTTCGAAGGCGTACGCGAGCACATGGGCGCGCTGAGCCTCGAAGGCCTGCAGGCCGATATCGACGCCGCGTACGGCTTTCTGCGCGAGTGCGCCGACGTCGATCCCGAACGCATCGCGGCGACCGGCTTCTGCCTCGGCGGCCGCGTGACGTACCTCGCGAATGCACGCGTGAAGCTGCGCGCGGGCATCTCGTTCTACGGCGGCGGCATCGCGCCCGATCTGCTTCCCCACGCACCGGCCCAGCAGGCGCCGCTGCTGATGTTCTGGGGCGGCCTCGACACGCACATCCCGGCCGAGCAGTACCGCGCCGTCGCCGACGCCCTCACCGCCGCGGGGAAGGTTCACGAACAGGTCGTTTTCGGGCAAGCCGATCACGGCTTCTTCTGCGACCAACGCGCGAGCTACAACGCGATCGCGGCACGCCAGGCGTGGGCGCTCGCGCTCGAGTTCCTGCACGCGTACGAGGTCTTCTAACCTCCGATTCGCGCGAGCGCGACGATGAAGTAGCCGAGCACGGCGAGCATCGGGATCTCCCACAGCACGAGCACCACGAAGAGCGGCGAGAGGGATCCCGATGCGCTCTGCACGGCCGCGAGCGCCATGACCGCAAAGAGCGCAACTGTACTCGCTTTGATCCACGCGAGCATTGCGAGTACGCCCTCGCGCACGCGCGACTCGTTCTCCGGCGTGATCCTCACCATGGGCAGATTCATCGTCCGTAACGGTAGCCGCTCCACGCCCGCGAAGAGCGCGACGATGATCAACAGGGGCACGAGCATCAGGAGCAGTGTGTATTTCGAACCGTAGCCGACGCCGTCCGCGCCGAAGTGCGCGGCGATCGTGGGCGGCAAGGCAATGATGCCGTAGAGCACGATCGCCACGGTCAACGCGAGCAGGAGATACGAGAGCGCATTCCCGATCGCGCGCGAGCGCTTCATCGTGCTGCTTTGCGCATCGAGATCAGCATCGCGACGATCGAAAGCACGAGCGCGGCGATGAAGGCGAAGACGGCGAACGCGATGGATGCGGGTCGATCCGTCGTCACCGCGAGAACGATCGCCGCCTCGATCGCCGCGAAGCCCATCGTCAGCACCACTTCGACGACGTTCAAGTATCGCAGCGAGACCGCCCAAACCGCATCGAGACGATCCTCCGCGACGTCGAACGGCAGATGCATCGATTGCGCGCCGCCGCGGCGCGCGCGCGCCATGATCGCCGCGGCCACGATCGTGCAGATCGGCAGCATGGCAAGCGTGAACTTCGATCCGTACGCGGCGACGCCGCCGTCATCGTTCCAACTCAACGGAATGCGCGCGGGCAGCGCGACGAGTGCATAGAGAAAGGCCGCCCAGCAGGCGGCGGCGCCTGCGATCGCAAGCGGTGCGAGCGGGTTTCGCGGAGCGTTCATCCTCACCTCATCGTTCGAGTGCGTCGTAGGCCGATGCGGTCACCGCATCGTCGAGGCCGAGCAGCGCGGCGAGCGCGATCGCATCCGAGCGACGCGTTCCCTCTTGCGTGACCTCCTCGATGGTATAGTCCATCGAGGCCGCAAGTGTTACGAGCGCCGCATGCAGATCCTCGGTCGGTGGCCGCTCGGGAATCCCGCGCAGCCCGCGCACCGCGAAGTGGCGCGCGCGCGCCGCGGCGGAGACGCCGTCGAGGTGCGTCGCCGCGAGCGCGCGGGCCCCGAGCGCGCGCAAGCGCTCGAGCACGGCGACGAGCAGGGCACGACCCTCGCGCGGCGTGGTCGTCCGCGCAAACTCATCGAGCAGCACCAGCCGCCGTTCGCGCGACCGCGCAAGCACGTCGCGCAGGCGCACGACCTCGCGCGCGAACGACGAGAGCAGCCCGCCCATCTCCGCGTCGGTCCCCGCGCCGAGCCACACGATCTCATCGAAGAGCGGCACGCGCGCCCGCACGGCGGGAACCGGAAGTCCGTACGCCGCGCAGAGCGCGATGAATCCGCAGGTGCGCAGGCAGACGCTCTTGCCGCCCATGTTCGGTCCGGTGAGTACCGCGACGTCGTCGAGCCGCACGTCGATCGGCGTAAACGCGCGTCCCTCGCGCTGCAGCTCCGCCTCGAGCGGCACGTAGCGCCCGCGCTCGAACGCAAACGACACCGCATCGCCGATCTCCGCAACGGTGCAGGCATGTGCCCGCGCGAAACGCGCGGCGGCGACGAGCACGTCGGCCTCGCCGAACGCCGAAGCCGCCGCATCGAGCGCCGCCGCGTGCGCACGTATGACCGCGGAGAGTCGCGCGCGCACCGCCTCTTCGGCATCGGCGACCGCGTTCGCCGCGTCGTCGCGGCGCGCGAGCGCGGCGAGCGATGCCTCGTCGGCGTCGAGCTCGCAGAGTACGTAGGTGGGCGCCTCGCGCGCGACGCGAACGCCCGGCGGCAACGGCCCGCGCAGATCGCTGCGCATCACGATGAATTCGCTGCCCGCGATCTCGCGTCCGAGCGCCGCGGCGACGGCCGCGCTCGCGCGTCCGCGCACGGCGTCGTACTCGGCCTGCGCCCGCGCGAGCGCCCCGCGCGCCTTGGTAAGGCGCTCGTCGAACGTATCGGCGAGATAGAAGCCGAACGTACCCGCACGGCCGAGCTCGAGCGCGCGAGCGCACGCGCGCACCGCCTCGCTCGCCGCGCGCGGAAGATCGCGGCAGTCGCCCGCGAGTCCGTCGAGCCGCACGCACGCGTCGAAGAAACGCTGCAGTTCCAAGAGATTCGCATCGGCGAGCGTATCGCCCATCGATGCACGAGCAATGGCCGAAGCCGCGTCGGGTACGTTCCGCACCACGTCGCGCAACGCATCGAGTTGAGCGGCATCGAACGCCTCCGCGATTCGCGCGATGCGCTCGGCGCGCGCCCGCGCCCGGGTTTCGTCGCCGGGGCGAAACGGCGCGAGTTCCGCAAAATCGCGCTCGCCGTAGGGACTCGCGGGCGCGAGCGCCTCGCGCAGCCACGCCGCGTCGAGCGAGCGCGCCGAGAGCTCGTCGAGCAGAGCGTCGCGCTTCATGCCGCCTCCGCCGCGTACACATCGAACGTGGGCAGGGCGGTCGCCTCCGCGACCGCGCGTGCGAACGCGGCGGGATCGAAGGTGCGGTCGCGCCCGATCGAGGCCGCCGTGACCGCGACCACGCGCAGCGGACGCTCGCAGCGCAGGTCGAGACGCTCGAGCGCGTGCAGCGCGGCTTTGCCGGTCAGCGCGATCTTGGTCGGATCGGCGACGACGACGCTACGCCGTTCGTTCGCGCGAATCAGCTCCGCGGCCATCCCGGGCGTCAGAGCGCCGTCGATGCGCACCTGCGGTGCGTCCGGCTCGACCCGCGGAACGCGCAGGCGCCGCACGAGCGCACGCACGTCGGCGACCGCTTCGTCCATGGCGTTCGCGGCCGATGCGCCGCACGCGACGACGATCGCATCGTTGCCGCCCGCGAGTGCCGCGATGCGATCGATCGCGCCGTCGACGATCACGTACGGCGCCATGTTCGCGAGCGCGTTGACGGTCTCGCGGATGCCCGATGCGGTGGGCGGCCCGACCAGTTCGTAGTTCGCCGCGTGCCGCACGCGCGCGTAGACCAGCGTGCCCGCCGCGGTGCGCAGATCGGAGAGCGCGAGCATCTCGCTCGCGGGCGAGCGCGGCAGCACGTCGCGCGCCGTGGCGATCGCGGTTCCCGGGCGCAAAAAGAGGCGCGGCTTCGGCTGCGCATCGCCCGCGTCGATCGCTTCGCCGTCGCGTCCGATCGAGGTCAGTGCGGGCGCGATTCCGCGCGCGATGCACGCCTCGTAGATCGCTCGCATCGTCACCGTCTTGCCGACGTTCTTTCCCGTACCCACGACGAAGAGCGACGGCAAACCCGTCGCCTGCGCGAGAGAGAGGAGTGAATCGCCGACCCGAGCGTGCATCCCGGCGGCTTTCTCTCAGTCCAGGTGCAGCGCCTTGAGCACGATGAAGAGAACGCCCGTGAGCGCGAGCAGGACGCCGCCGAGCAGTTCGGCGCGGTCCTCCACGCGTTTGCCGAGCATGCGTCCGAGACTCAAGCCGAGCGTCGTCGCGGTGACGGAGACCGCGCCGATCACGCCGAGCGAGATCTCGATCGGAACCTTGATGTAGAGGATCGAGAAACCGATCCCGAGCGAGTCCAGACTGATCGAGGCCGAGGCGATGAAGAGCCCCCAGCCGCTCGACATATCGAAGGACTCGCGCTCGGCGAGATCGCGCGTCGCTTCGAAAATCATATAGCTCCCGACGCCGACGAGCGCGATGAACCCGAGATACCCGGCGAGATCGCCGAGATACCGGCCCGCGACCGCTCCGAGTCCGGCCCCGAGGAGATTCATGATGATCTCCGCGCTCGCAAAGGCGATCCCGATCCGCACCTTGGTCGCGCGCGGCACGCCGCGCACGCCCACACCGATGCTCACGGCGAAGACGTCGAGCGCGAGCGAGAGCGCGATCACGACGATCTTGATCGCCGACCCGAGGATCATGGCGGGGCGATTCCTAGAAGTTCTGCGCGCCGAAGAAGGCGTCGCGCTTGGAGAGCAAGTGGCTCACCGCCGAGCGCAACTGCGAGATCGTGAACGGCTTGTTCAGAAACAGATTCGCGCCCGCGTTCTTGGCGCGGCCGTCCATCGCGTAGTTCGTATGGCCGGAGATCATGAGGATGGGAACGCCGCGCGTACTCTCCTTGCCGCGCAGGCGCTCGATCAGGTCGATCCCCGAGATGCCCGGCAGCATGAAGTCGCAAATGATGATATCGAAGGGACCCTGACGATCGACGGCCACGAGCGCACTCTCGGCGTCGTTGCACATCACCATCTCGTACGGCCCTTTGCGCAGCACGGTATCGATGAGCGTACAGATCGCCGGATCGTCGTCCGCGATGAGAACCCTCCAGTTGCGCTGCGCCATCTGCTCAGCCATTCGCGCCGGTCAACCTCCCGCCTCGCCGGTCTCGTGTTGCTTTGGTAAACTTATGTTCATGGCCCGACCCTTCCCGGGTGTCTTCTTCCCTCTCGCGGCGATTCTTTTGAGCGCGGCCGTGGCGGTGCCGATTCTCGCGCTCGTCGCGACCGTTTCGCCGCACGATCTCGCAGCCGCATTCGCCGCGCCGTCGGCGCTCGACGCCGTGCGCGTCTCCGTGCTCGCTTCGAGCGCGTCGACGGCGCTCGCCGCGCTGCTCGGCGTACCCGGCGGCTATTGGCTCGCGCGCTTGCCGCGCCGCGCGAGCGCGCCGGTGCTCTTCGTGCTCACGCTGCCCCTCGCGTTCCCGCCGATCGCGTCGGGCATCCTGTTGCTCTCGGTGCTGCGATTCACACCGCTGCCCGACTCGCTCGCGGGCGTGGCGGCGGCGGAGTTCTTCGTCTCGGGCTCCTTCGTGGCGCTGGCCTCGGCGGCCGCGTTCGGCGCGCTCGATCCGGTGCGCGAGGATGCGGCGCGCACGCTCGGACTCTCCGAATGGCGCATCTTTCGCTCGGTGGCCTTACCCGCCGCTGCCGGAAACGTCGCCGCGGGCATCGTCTTCGCGTGGCTGCGCGCGATCGGCGAGTACGGCGCCACGAGCATCGTCGCATATCACCCGACCGCGCTGCCGGTTGCGCTCTATGTCGCACTCTCGGCATCGGGCGTGCGTGCCGCCCTCGCCCTCACCTACGGGTTCGTCCTCCTGGCCGTCGCCGTACTCGCGGCGCAGTGGGTTTTCCGCCGCCGTGTCGTAGTCTAAGGCTCGACATGGCTATCATCGATCGGCTCCTCGCCCCCGACTCCGCCTTCCAGAAGAATTTCTTCTTTCTCGCCAAGCGCTTCGTGGCCGGCGAAACGATCGATTCCGCGATCGCCGCGGTGCGCGAGCTCAACGCGCAGGGCATGTCGGCGACGCTCGACTTTCTGGGCGAAGACGTCTTCGAGCGCGACGCGGCGATCAAGACGCGCGATGCGTATATCGCGATGCTCGATTCGATCCGCGCGAGCGGCGCGAACACGAACGTCTCGGTCAAGCTGACCGCGATGGGCCTGCTCATCGACGAAGATTTTGCGCTCGACAACCTCACCACGATCGTCGAGCACGCGCAGCGCAACGCCGATCCGTTCGTTCGCATCGACATGGAAGGCTCGCCGGTCACCGACGCCACGCTACGCGTCTTCGAGCGCGCCTATGCGAAGAACAAGAACGTCGGCGTGGTGCTGCAGGCCTATCTCAAACGCACGGCCGCCGACGTGGAGCGCGCGATCGAACTCGGCGCGCGCGTGCGCATCTGCAAGGGCGCCTACAGCGAGCCCGCCGAGATCGCGATCAAAGAGATGCCGGATATTCGCACCAACTATCTCGCGCTCGCGCAGGAGCTGCTGACGCGCGGCAATTATCCGGGACTCGCCACCCACGACCGCGACGTGATCGACGCGCTGCGTACCTTCGTCAAGCAGCACGGCATCGCACGCGATCGCTTCGAGTTTCAGATGCTTTACGGCTGTCGCCCGCAACTTCAGCGCGAATTGGTCGCCGAAGGGTACCGCATGCGCGTCTACGTGCCGTTCGGCACGCACTGGGCGGGCTATTTCTACCGCCGCGTGATGGAGCGCCGCGAGAACGCGTTCTTCGCGCTCTCGTCGATGTTCTCGAAGTAGCTCCGTGCGCGCCGTCGTGCAGCGCGTCTCGCGCGCGCAGGTGCGCGTGGGCGAGCGCGTCACCGGCACGATCGAGCGCGGGCTCGCGGTCCTGCTCGGCGTGCACGTCGAGGACACCCCCGACGACGCGCGTTACCTTGCCGAGAAGATCGCGCACCTGCGCATCTTCACCGACGACGCCGGGCTCATGAACCGCTCGGTGGTCGACGAAGGCGGCGCGGTGCTGCTCGTCTCGCAATTCACGCTCTACGGCGACGCCCGCAAAGGGCGTCGACCGTCGTTCATCACCGCCGCGCGCGAGCCGCTCGCGCGCGATCTCTACGAGCGTGTCGGCCGCGAGATCGCCGCGATCGGGCCGCGCGTCGCCTACGGAGAGTTCGGCGCCGACATGGACGTGGAGCTGGTCAACGACGGCCCCGTAACGATTCTGCTCGACTCCGCGCGCGCATTCTAATCGCCGATCGCCTCCACCGTGCCGTCGCCGAAGACGGCACGCGTGGCCGTACAGCGCATCGCGGCCCCGTTCGTTCCGGCGGGAACGCTGACGGGAAAGCGCACGGTGCGCGCGGCGCCGGGATCGAGCACCGGCGCGAAGGTGACGCTCCCCGATGCGCGCGTGAAGCGATAGTTCCGATAGAGATCGAGCAGAACGTCGGCGCTCATCATCGGGCGATCCGCGTCGTTCGTCACCCGCGCGATTACCGTCGCCGCGCCGCCGGTGCCGATCACCACGTCGCAGCGCGAGATCGCGAGCGGCACGCTCTTGCCGGGCGTGCACGCCGCGAGCGCGGCGAGCGTAAGCAGCGCGAGGGCGCTAGAGCGTAACATCCGGTACCCGTTCGACGCGGATAACGCGATCCGATTCGACGAGACGCCCGAGCACGTCGAAGCCGCCGACGACCGATCCGAACACGGTGAACGCGTTGTCCAGGTGATACTGCGGCGAGAGCGTGATGTAGTACTCGGAGCCCGCCGAATCGCGAATCGGCGTCATCGTCTTGTCGTTGTAATTCAAGCCCATCGAGATGACGTATCCGTTTTGCTCGAGCGGATTCTCTTCGGCGGGAATCGTGTATCCGGGGCCCGGCTGCTTGACGTCGTCCTGCTCGCCGGTCTGCACCACGAAGTCGGGCACGATACGGAACCAGCGATTGTTATCGAAGAAACCGCGCGCCGTGAGATTCAAGAAATTCTGCACGGTAAGCGGCGCCCACTCGGGATAGAGCACGACGTAGATGTCGCCTTTGGTCGTGACGAAGCGCAGGCGCGGGTGCGGCCCGTGCGCCGGGCTCACCATCTCGCGAGCCGTCGTCGGAGCGAGCGCGGGCAGCGTGCCGAGCTCGCTCGCGCGCGGTGCCCCGGGCGCGACGTGCGGGCGCGGCAGGGCTTTGAGCCGATCGAGCGGGTCCGGCCGCACGGGCGGAACGTGCACGTAGGCCGGAATCGCCTTCCAATGGTCGGTCATCTTTCCGCCGCGCAGCACCTTGATCGACTCCGCCGCCTGCTCTTGCACGCGCCACGACGGATCGCGGAGCAACGGCATCAGATCGGCCGCCGCCGCCGCGCTCGCGAGTTTCCCGTAGGCGCGCACCGCCTGGATGCGCACGATCTCGTCGCGATCGTGCAGCATCGCGCGCAGAAACGGACGCGGCACCTTCGTCGGGTACTCACGAAAGATCGTCCACATCGCGCGCTCGCGCACGCTCGCAACGCGGTCGCTTCGAACCGCCGTGACGAGAGCGTTCGCGACGCGCTGCGCTTGCGGCGCGCCCGCAAAGAAATTCAGGCCGATCGCCGCTCGTCCGCGCACGATCGGATCGGGATCGCGCGCGAGCGCGACGATCAGCGCGCGTTCGGCCTGCTCTTCGGCCGCACCGCGCAGACGTTTGCCTTCTTCGTAGCGTCCGATCGCGTCGATCGCGGCCACGCGCACGGCCCCGGCGCCGTCGTGCAGCGCGAGCCCGTCGATCCGCGCCGCATCGCTGCCCGCGCCGATCAGGCCCAGGCCGTAGACGCTCATCGCGCGCACCGGCGCCCGACGATCTTCGATCCGACCCTCGAGCAGCGGAATGCCCGCCGCGAGCTTGGTGCGCCCGATGCCGAGCGCCGCCCGGGCCGCCGTCTCCGTATCGGGCGAGGCGAGCAGCGCGGCGAGGCGCCCGCCGCCGAGCGATCGCGTCGATTCCAGGCGGACGATCGTCCGCGTGGTGCTCGGTGATATTGCCCCAAGAATCAAGAAGGCCCCAAGCGCGGCGAACGCCGCGCGATGCAAAGAACCCGAGAAGCGCACGCTTTACCCCCAACCATTAGCGCCGGTACTGCGTTTAAGTATATGCACAAGGATTGCCGACCTCCCCGGTCAGCGCATATTGCAGCTAGGTAAGAGAGAGAGCACGTACGATGTCGACCCCCGAAGCCCCCAAGAAGACGAGCGGCATGTCCGTCCGCGAGGCAGGCCAAAAAGGCGGCGAGACCGTCAAGAAAAAATACGGCCCCGAATTCTACGAGCAGATCGGCCGCAAGGGCGGTCTCGCGACCAAACAGGCTCACGGTCACGAATTCTACGAACAGATCGGTAAGAAGGGTGGGAAGAAAGGTGGCGAAGCCACGCGCGATCGCTACGGCCCGGACTTCTACGAACGAATCGGACAAAAAGGTGGCCAGAAAGTCAAACAGCTCATCGAAGAGGGCAAACGCGCCGCAGCCGCTGCGCGCGGTGAAACCGAGGAGCAGCGCGCGAGCTAGCCTCGCCGCGCTCGTGGTCGCGAGCGCGGTCTTTGCCGCGCTCGCGCCGCTGCGGGTTCCGCGTGCGGATGCATTCCCCACGCAGCCTGCCCTGCACCTCACCCCGACGCCGTCGGGCGCGCCGCAGACGGCGCCCCCGGCGCAGTCCTCGACCATGCTCCCCTACGGCTCGCGCCTGACCTTCGTGCTCGACGGCACGATCTCGTCGGCGAGCTCGCGCGCGAATCAGGTGGTGAACGCGCACCTCAAGCGTGCCCTGGTGCTCGGCGGCACGACCGTCGCGCCCGCCGGAGCGCCCGTGCGTATCCGCATCCTCGACGCGAGCCCCGCGTCGAACCCCGATATCTACGGCTTCGTCGATATCTACTTCGAGCCGCTGCGATTGAGCGACGGCCGCGAGTTGCCGCTGCGCGCCCCGATCTCGCACCTGAACGTCAATTCCTCCGCCGGTCACGATTCGACGGTTGCGGTCGAGAACACGGTCGGCGATATCTTCGCGCCGACATTGCTCCTCCACGTCTTTCGCAAGGGGCGGAACTTCACGCTCGAACCCGGAGCCGACGTGCACGCGCTCACCGAGGCGCGCGTGGATATCGGCGCCGACGGCACGGTTGCGGTCGCAACGCCGCCGCCGCTCATCCTCGATTCGGGCATGCCGCGTGCCTCGTTTCAAGCGGTGCCGCTCGCGACCCCGGCGGGAAATCCCGGTCAGGCGCCGGTACCATTGATCCAGCCGTCGATGCGTCCGACGATGACCCCGTTTCCGGGTACGCGCACGCCGCCGCCGCTCTATCAAACGCCGTCGCCGTAGGCGACTTCAAGGAGACCCGCGTGATCCGTCGTTTTCTTTCCGCCGTCGCGGTCTTCGCCGCGTTCGCAACCGCGGCGAGCTTCGCCGCCGACACCCTCTCGCCCAAGCCCCAAGGCGGTGAGATCGCGTTCGTCGCCGGCATCCAAAAGGATCTGGGCGCGCGCTTCGCAACGCCTGCCGACGCCGAGAAAGCCGGTTACTTCCGCTACACGAACGAGGATTCGACGGGCGCGATCAGCTACGCGAACCTCGATTGGAATTCGAGCGATCCCGCGCATCCGTGCCAACTGTGGTACAGCGTCGGCGGCAAGCTGCTCGGTGCCGATTATTGCGAGTTGAAGAGCACTTCGCCCAAACGTCCGTCGCTCTGGGGCGTGAACCCGCAGCGCTGGGATGATTTCGGCGCGCACGTGCACTACGTCTACACCGACGCGAAGGGCATGACGATCTACGGCAAAGCGACGAGCGTGAAGAAGTTCACCTCCGCGGGCGGCGACGCCGCGCATCCGCAGGCCGCGACGATCGTGAAGCTGGGCCTCGTCAAGAACGCCGCGCAGATCAAGCACGTCTTCGAGATGCCGAACATGTGGGATCTGATCGTGTGGGTACTCCCCAACCCGAACGGCGCCTTCGCCGACAAGAACCCGAACGTCACCCCGAGCAAGAACGCCGAAAAATCGATGGATATGTAGACTTTACTCATCAGAGCTGAAGCTCTGCCGATTAAAGTCACCAGCGGGGGCCGCGCGTTTGCGCGGCCCCCGCTGATTTTTCTGCTGACAACGTTTACCGGAGCGCAAGCTCCGGTAGTAACTTTAGCGGGCAAAGATTCATCTTTGACCGCTAAAGTTTATTCATTCGACCAGTAGTCTTTGAGGGCTTTGCCGCGGCTCGGGTGGCGCAGTTTGCGCAGCGCCTTCGCCTCGATCTGACGGATGCGTTCGCGCGTGACGCCGAACTCCTGACCGACCTCTTCGAGCGTGCGCTGATGGCCGTCTTCCAAGCCGAAACGCAGCACGAGCACCTTGCGTTCGCGCTCGGTGAGATTCTGCAGCACGTCCTGCATCTTTTCTTTGAGCAGCATCACCGATGCCGCTTCGGCCGGGGCGACCGCCTCCTGATCCTCGATGAAATCGCCGAGATGCGAATCTTCCTCTTCGCCGATCGGCGTTTCGAGCGAGATCGGCTCCTGCGAGATCTTCATCACCTCGCGCACCTTTTCGGGCGTGAGGCCCATCGCTTCGGCGATCTCCTCGACCGCGGGCTCGCGGCCGAGCTCCTGAAGCAGTTGGCGCGAGATCTTGATGAGACGATTGATCGTCTCCACCATGTGCACCGGGATGCGGATGGTACGCGCCTGATCGGCGAGCGCGCGCGTGATCGCCTGACGGATCCACCACGTCGCGTACGTGGAGAATTTGTAGCCCTTGCGATAGTCGAATTTCTCGACGGCGCGGATCAAGCCGAGATTCCCCTCTTGGATCAGATCCAAGAAGAGCATTCCGCGACCCACGTATTTCTTCGCGATCGAGACCACGAGGCGCAGATTGGCTTCGGTAAGCTGGCGCTTGGCTTCGTCGCCGTCGGCGACGAGGCGCGAATCGGCGGTGCCGTTCTTCTGCAGCTCCAGTTCGCCCGCTTCGATCCGCATCGCGAGCGACTTCTCCTGCTCCATCGAGAGCAGCGGAACTCGTCCGATCTCCTTGAGATACATGCGGACCGGGTCGTCGAGCGAGAGACCGTCGGGAATCGGCTCCCCGGCCTCGGCTTCGGCCTCGGGCTTCTCTTCTTTTTGCTCGTCGACGATCTCGATGCCGGCGGCGGTGATCTCTTCGAAGAGGCCGTCGATCTCGTCGGGGTTGACGTCGTCGAGCGCATCGAAGGCGGTATTGATCTCTTCATACGTCAGCGAACCGCGCTGCTTTCCGCGCGCGATCAGCTTCTTCTTGAGTTCATCCAGCGTCAACGTCGGCTGTTGCGCCTCGGCTACCGCGGCTTTTTTACGTGGCACTCGCTCGTCACCCCCTTTCCCGTGATCCTCCCGCGACCGTTCGCGGGGCTTCGTTACATTTGACTCGTTAATTTCCGTTTACTTCTTTAGCTTCAGCTTCGCCGCCTCGAATTGCTCCAGCAGGTCGCGCGGCACCGGTTGCCCGGCCAGGAACATCTCGTCGATCGAGCGGGACAGCTCGGCGTACCGAGCCTCGTCATCCTCTCGTTGCAACCGCTCGACGATGCGGTCGAGATGCGCGCGACGCTCCTGCGAATCGCCGTAGCGCACGATCGAACTGCGGTCGCGCGCCCCGAGCGAGGTCAGCACGTCGAGCGCCTCCTCGTCCTGCGCGCACGCGGCGAACACATCGGCCGTCGCGCGCAGGCCTTCGGCTTGCGTCACGATCGTCTCGTATGCCCGTCGGTAGAGCTCGTTGCGGAAACGTCGCGGGGCGATGCGTTCGCCGTACTCCCGCGCAAGCTGCGGGTCCTCGAGCACGATGCCCAGGACCTCACGTTCGAACGAGAGCGGCTCGAGATGCGTGCCCGCCGAGGTGCGCCGATGAACCGGCACGTGACGGCTGCCGCCCGCGTCGGCCCCGTTCGCGCGCGGACCGAAGTTCGCGGCGTTTGCGAGAAACCGGCTATTCCGAAGGTCGTCCACGTTCACCTTCAGGCGACCCGCGACGTAGACGCGCCACCGATCCCATTCTTCACGCGGAGTTAACTCTCGGATGATCGCCTCGGCTTTTCGAGCGACCGCGCTCGGCGATTCGAAGCCCGCGTTCAGGCCGTCGATCCGCAGGTCGAGCTTGTACTCGACCGACGGCTTGGCCGTCTCCAGCAGCCGGGAGAATGCCGCCGCGCCGTGCGCGCGCACGAAACTGTCGGGATCCTCGCCCTCGGGAAGCGTCACGATCCGTACGCTCGAACCGGTATGCTCGATCACTTTCGACGCGATATCGATCGATTTGGTTGCAGCGGCACTGCCGGCGGCGTCGGCGTCGTAGCAGAGGTAGACGAATTCGGCGTACTTGCGCAGTTCGGACGCCTGCTTTTCGGTAAACGCGGTGCCGAGCGCCGCGACCGCGTTCTCGAAGCCGGCCTGATGGAGCGCGATGCAGTCGAGGTACCCTTCGACCACCACGAGCGTCTTATCGCGCTGGGCCGCGCGGCGCGCCACGTTGAGCGCGAAGAGATGATCGCCCTTGGTGTAGACCGGCGTCGTGGAGGTATTGAGGTACTTCGGCTCGCTCTCATCGAGCGCGCGGCCGCCGAACGCAATCACCTCGCCGGTCGTCGCGTAGGTCGGCACCATCAGGCGATTGCGGTAGAAATCGTAGTAGCCGCCGCGCTGCGAGGGTTTGACGAGCCCCGCGCGCGCGGCGAGGGCGAGATCGACGCCCTGCGAGCGCAGCTCGTCGGTGAGCCCGCTCCAGCCCTCCGGCGCGAATCCGAGCGTAAACTTCTCGATGGTGGCGCTCGAAAAACCGCGCCGCTCGCAATATGCACGCGCGCCCGCCCCTTCCTCGGAGCGGAGCATGCGCGCGAAGTAGGCCGCGGCAATCTGATTGGCCTCGTAGATCGCCTCCCGCTCGCTGCGCGCGCGCGCCGCGCGGGGATCCTCCGCTTCGAGCTCGACGCCCGCTTTGCTCGCGAGCACGCGCACCGCTTCGGGAAAGGGCAGATTCTCGAGCTTCTGCACGAAGGCGATCACATCGCCGCCGACGCCGCAGCCGAAGCACTTGAAGAAGCCGCGATCGGGATGCACGTGGAACGAGGGGGTCTTCTCGCCGTGGAACGGGCAAAGGCCGACCAAGTCCGTGCCGCGTTTTTTCAGCGAAACGTACTGACCGATGAACGTACCGATGTCGATCCGCGCATGAATCTCGCGGATGACGCCTTGATCGAAGCGCGCCATAGTGGGGTGTACCCGAGAGATTCGGAGCCGGACGGAGAATCCTAGCGCCGGACGAACCTTTGCGGAGCAGCGTGAAGAGAATCTTCGACCCCGTCCATTCCTTCATCGAGCTCGAGCCCGCCGAGGCACGCCTGCTCGATCTTCCGCCGATGCAGCGCCTGCGGCGCCTGCGCCAGCTCGGCCTCGCCTACTTTGCCTTTCCGTCGGCGGAGCACTCGCGCTTCACCCACGCGCTCGGTGCGCTCGCGATGGGCACGCGCGCCTTCGATGCGTTGATGCGCGCGAGCGGCGCGTTCGTGCCCGATGCGGCCGAACGTGACTACCAGCGCCGTCTGGTGCGCTGCGCGCTGCTGCTTCACGACATCGGCCACGGTCCGTTCAGCCATGCCTGCGAAGCGGTGCTCGGGTTACGTCACGAGGCACGCACGAACGAACTCTTACGCCTGCCGGAGATGCGCGACGGCATCGAGGCGCTCGATCTCGATCCCGCGCACGTCCTCGGGCTGATCGTCGGCGATCCGGAGACGCCCTACCCGGCGCTGCGCGAACTGGTCAGCGGGCCGAATCTCGACGCCGACCGCATGGACTACCTGCTGCGCGACGCATACTTCACCGGCGTCGCGAGCGGACGCTACGATGCCGATCAACTGATCGCGTCGCTGCGGCTCTTCGAGCACGGCGGGCGGTTGGCGGTGGGGATCGACGCACGCGGGACGGTCGCGCTCGAATCGTTCGTCGTGGCGCGCTACATGATGTTCGCCTCGGTCTACTTCCATCACACCACGCGGATGTTCGAACGCATCCTGCAAGACGTGCTGCGCGAGCTGTGGCCCGATCCGCATGCGCTCGACCCGATCGACGAGTATCTGCGTTGGGACGATTTTCGCGTGCTCAACGAGTTGCGCGATCGCGAGAGCGAAGCCGCCCGCGCCCTGCGCGAACGGCTTCGTCTCTACGTGATCGTGGCCGAATTCAATGCCGAGCGCGACCTGAGCGCCTTCGAGCGCTGCGAGGCCGCGCTGCGCGACCGCTTCGGCGATGCGGCGGTCTGGGCCGACGAGCAATCGCAGGTGATGCACCGCCTGCCGCTCGGCGCCGACGATCCGCGCTCGACGGTCTGGGTCGGTACGCCCGCCGGTCCGCTCGATGCGCGGCGGGCGTCCGATCTGATCGCCAAGCTCTCGGGCAAGGCCTACTGGCGCAAGCTCTTCGTTCGACGCGACCGGGCCGGCATCGCCGACGCACGGGCGCTCTGCGCGAAGATCATCGCCGAGAGCCGTTAGTAACCGCGCGAGCGGGCGTACTGCTCCGCCGCGGTGATCTCGCCGCGCGCCGCCTGCATATCGCGAATCGCGTTCACGCGATGACCGCCGTAATCGCGCTGATCGCCGTTGAGTTGATCGATCATGCGATCGACCAAACGCCGCACGCGCGCCATATCGCCGTTGCTGTTGCGCTGCGAGCGCGTGATCCGATTCCCGTCGCCGTCTCGGATCGAGCCGAGGCCGCGGAGGCACGCGGGATTCTCGTGATCGTTCTGAATCGCGTATTGCGCGGCCGCATCGAGTTCACCGCGCGCATTCGAGAGATCGCGGATCGCGTTCGCCTTATGACCGCCGTAGTCGCGCCGATCGTGGCCGAGGCGATCGATCAATCCGTCGAGGTGATTGTGCACGCTCCGAATGTTCGCGTTGCTCGCGCAATCGGTGCGCGCCGCGGCGGGTGCACTCGTCGCGGTGATCGCGTAGCCGCCGAAGGCGACCGCCGCCGCCAAAGCGATCGAGCCGAGCCGTTGAGATATCTGCATGACGTGTCCTCCGTGAGAGAATGATGACGCTCGTGACAACGTCCTGGATACGATGCGGGTTCCGGCAGCACTGCCGGAACCCGCAATCTCTCACGCCGCTCTAACCGAGCATCACTTCAACGTGCCGAGCGTCGCCTGCGCGGCGGCGAGGCGCGCGATCGGCACGCGATAGGGCGAGCACGACACGTAGTCGAGCGCGAGCGAATCGCAGAACGCCACGCTCGACGGTTCGCCGCCGTGCTCGCCGCAGATGCCGATCTTGAGCTCCGCGCGCGCCTCACGGCCGAGCCGCACGGCCTCACGCATCAGCGAGCCGACGCCGCGGCGATCGAGGACCTGAAACGGATCGTCCTTGAGGATCTTCTTCTCCAAGTAGGCCGGAATGAACGAGGCCTCCGCGTCGTCGCGGCTGTATCCGTAGGTCGTTTGGGTGAGGTCGTTCGTGCCGAACGAGAAGAACTGCGCCGTCTGCGCGAGTTCGTCGGCGACCACGCACGCGCGCGGCAGCTCGATCATGGTGCCGATGTGGTAGTCGAGTGCGACACCGCGCCGCGCAAGCACCTCGTCGGCGACGGCCTTTGCCGCATCGTAGGTCGCGCGCATCTCCTCCGGCGTGCCGACGCCCGGGATCATCACCTCGGGCCGCGCGTCGACGCCGCGCTCCTTCAACGCGCAGGCGGCTTCGAAGATCGCGCGCACCTGCATCGCGTAGATCTCGGGAAAGAGAATCCCGAGACGGCAGACGCGCAGGCCGAGCATCGGATTCTGTTCGTGCAACTGCTGCACGCGCTTGAGCATCGCTTCCTTGGCGAGATACTCGGGGGCTTCGACGCCCTGCGTGAGACGCAGTTCGGTCGTCTCCACGAGCAGCGCTTCAAGCGACGGCAAAAACTCGTGGAGCGGCGGGTCGAGTAGGCGAATCGTAACCGGATACCCGGCCATCGCTTCGAGGATGCCCGCGAAATCGTCGCGCTGGAACGGCAGCAGCTTTGCGAGCGCCTCGGCCCGCGCTTCGAGCGTATTCGCGAGAATCATCTGCTGCACGATCGGCAGACGATCTTGCTGCATGAACATATGCTCGGTGCGGCACAGGCCGATGCCCTGGGCGCCGAGTTCGCGCGCCTTTCGCGCATCCTCGGGCGTGTCGGCATTGGCCCACACCTGCATGCGTCGCAACTCGTCGGCCCACGAGAGGAAGGTTGCGAGCCACGTCGGCAGCGTCGTCGGCGCATCGATCAATTTCAGCTCGCCGATCATCACGTTACCGGTCGTGCCGTCGATCGTCAGCCAGTCGCCTTCGTGCAGCGTCGTACCGTTCAGCGAGGCGCTCTTGGTGCGTCGATCGATCTGCAGCGCGTCGCAACCCGCGACGCACGGCTTGCCCATACCGCGCGCGACGACGGCCGCGTGCGAGGTGGCGCCGCCCTTGGCGGTGAGCACGCCGCGCGCCGCGATCATGCCGTGCACGTCGTCGGGCGTGGTCTCCACGCGCACGAGGATCGTCGGGCGCCCGTCTTCTTTCCAGCGCACCGCGTCGTCGGCCGTGAAGACGACCTGTCCCGCGGCCGCGCCCGGCGAGGCGTTGAGGCCGTGGGCCGCGACGTCGAAATGCTCGTTCGTATCGATGCGCGCGTGGAAGAGCTGGTCAAGCGACTGTGCGCTCACGCGACCGACCGCGGTGCGTTTGTCGATCAAGCCTTCGTGCACGAGATCGCTTGCGATCTTCACGGCCGCTTCGGCGCTGCGCTTGCCGGTACGCGTCTGCAGCATGAAGAGCTTGCCGCGTTCGACCGTGAACTCGAGATCCTGCATCTCGCGATAGTGACGCTCGAGCTTATGCGCGATTTCTTGAAATTGCGCGTAGATCGCGGGCTGAGAGCGAGCGAGATCGGCGATCTTTTGCGGCGTGCGGATGCCCGCCACCACGTCCTCACCCTGCGCGTTGACCAGATACTCGCCGAAGAGCACGTTCTCGCCGGTATTCGGATCGCGCGTGAACGCGACGCCCGTGCCCGAATCGTCGCCCATGTTGCCGAAGACCATTTGTACCACGCTCACCGCGGTGCCCCAGTCGTCGGAAATTTTGTTGAAGCGGCGATAATCGATTGCGCGCTTGGAGTGCCATGAGTCGAAAACGGCGCGAATCGCGAGGTGCAGCTGCTCCCCGACCTCCTGCGGAAACTCGCGTCCCGCGTGCTCGCGCACGACGGCTTTGAAGCGTTCGACGAGCGCCTTCCACGACGCCGCGTCGATCTCGGGATCGGTCGAGACGCCGAGTTCGCGCTTGCGCTCCTCGATCAGTTCTTCGAAGTGATCCTTATCGACATCGAGCACGACCGACGAAAACATCGTGATGAAACGCCGATAGGCGTCCCACGCAAAGCGCTCGTTGTTCGTAAGCGCGGCGAGTCCCGCGACGGTCGCGTCGTTGAGGCCGAGGTTGAGGATCGTATCCATCATGCCCGGCATCGAGACGCGGGCGCCCGAGCGCACCGAGACCAGCAGCGGATCGCTCGGATCGCCGAAACGCTTGCCGATGCGCGATTCCAGGTCGCGCATCGCGGATGCGACCTGCTCGTCGAGACCGTCGGGGAAGTTCCGCTGCGCGTCGTAGAAGCGCAGGCAGGCTTCGGTCGTGATGATAAAGCCCTGCGGAACCGGCAGACCGGCGCGCGTCATCTCCGCGAGCCCCGCACCTTTGCCGCCCAGCAGCTCCTTCATGGAGCCGTCACCTTCTTCGAAAAAGTAGACGTACTTCGGTGCGTTCATCGTCAACGTGCTGCTCCTTATCCCAGTCGGTCGCGGAAGTATCGCTCGAGCGCGTCCGTCGCAACGCGCTCCTGACGCATCGAATCGCGCTCGCGCACGGTCACGCTGCTGTCGTCGAGCGATTCGTAGTCGACGGTGACGCAGAACGGCGTGCCGATCTCGTCCTGACGACGATAGAGCTGCCCGATGTTGCCCTCGTCGTACTGCGTGCGGAAATGCGAACGCAGACCGCGCTCGATCGAGCGCGCCCGCTCGACCAGTTCCGGTTTGTTGCGCGCGAGCGAGAAGACCGCGAGCTGCACCGGAGCGATATACGGGTGAAACCGCAGGACGACGCGTTCGGTTTCTTTGCCGTTCGGATCGACGCTCTTTTCCTTCTCGTAGGCGTCGATCAGCATGGTGAGCGTGGTGCGATCCATGCCCGCGGAGCTCTCGATCAAGATCGGGGTGTAATGGGCCTTGGCCGCCTCGTCGAAGTAGCGCAGATCCTTGCCCGAGAGCTTCATATGCGCGTCGAGATCGTAGGTGCCGCGGTGCGCGATCGACTCGAGTTCGCCCCAGCCCCACGGAAAGAGGTACTCGACGTCGATGCCGGCCTTCGCGTAGTGCGGACGCTCCTCGGGGCTGAGTTCGTAAAAGCGCAGACGATCGGCTTTGACGCCGTACTGCGAGTACCACGCCTTGCGACGGTCGACCCACTCGCGGAACGCATCGAGATCCTTCCCGTCGTCGGGCACGAAATACTCGAGCTCGGCCTGTTCGAACTCGCGCACGCGGAAGGTGAAGTTGCCGGGCGTGATCTCGTTGCGAAACGATTTCCCGATCTGCGCGATGCCGAACGGCGGGCGCTTGCGCGCCGTCTGATAGACGTTCTTGAAGTTGACGAAGATGCCCTGAGCGGTCTCGGGACGCAGGTAGGCGGTGGAGGCGGTATCTTCCATCGGGCCGATCTGCGTCTTCATCATCAGATTGAAGTTGCGCGGCTCGGTGAAGCTCTCTTTGCTCCCGCAGTCGGGGCACTGCTTGGGATCTTTCAGATGATCGAAGCGGAAGCGGTGCTTACAGACCTTGCAGTCGACCAGCTTGTCGTGGAACGCATCGACGTGTCCCGACGCCTTCCACGTGAGCGGGTGCATGATGATCGAGGAATCGAACGCGACCACGTCGTCGCGCAGTTCGACGTTCTCGCGCCACCACGCGTTCTTGACGTTCCGCTTGAGCACGGCGCCGAGCGGGCCGTAATCCCAGAAGCCGTTGATGCCGCCGTAGATCTCGCTCGACTGAAAGATAAAGCCGCGGCGCTTCGCGAGCGCCGTGATTTCGTCCATGGTGACGTGCTGCGTGGGAACTGCGCTGTCCATAAGGGCTGTTAAATTTATCAAGCATCGGGAAATCCCCGGTCGGGATGCCGTCTTTACGGCGCGGGATAGCGCCGACCGCGCCAGGTCACCCCTCCTCGCGCGTGCTTGACGAGCGAGGTCGCAAAGATCGCGGTCAGCACCGCTCCGCCGACCGGCAGCCACCACGCGCCCGCGCGCGGAAAGCCGAAGCGTCGCATGCCGTAGCCCGCGCCGACGCTCGCGAGCAGCATCCCGGCGGCAATGACGGCGGCGACGCCCCACGCGCCCGCGGCAAGGGCGACGATGAGCAGCAGCGGCTGCACGGGCGAGAGCAGCGCGAAGAAGAGCAGGGCCGCGGAGGCGAGCAGCGGCTGCCCGCGCACGCCGAGCGCGAAGTTCTTGACGAAGCCGTCCCAGATCTCGCGGAACGAGCGGTACATGCGGGTGCGCACGAGCCCGCTTGCGCCGACGAGCGCGGTGCGAAAGCGCCCGTCGGCCTTGAAGCGCCGCGCGAGTTCGAGATCTTCGGCAATCTCGCCACGCACCGCGCGATGCCCGCCGATCGCATCGTATGCCGAGCGCGCGATCAGGATGTACTGTCCGTTGAAGAGCGCGTTCTCGCGCGCCGGATCGTTCACGTCGTCCAGCGGCCCGGTGCCGAACGCGATCGTCCAGAGAATGCTCGGCAGCACGATCCGTTCCGCGGGCGTGATCATCGTCTGTTCCGTGAGCAGGCTCAACGCATCGAGCCCGCGCTCGCGCGCATAGACGAGTGCGGCACCGATCGAGGCGGGTTCGTGCTCGGTATCGGCATCGGTGAAGAGCAGCCACGCGCCGCGTGCGACGCGGGTGCCCTGCTCGAGCGCCCACGGTTTGCCGATCCATCCCGCGGGCAGCTCTTCGCCGCGCACGAGGCGCACGCGATCGTCGTCGCGTGCGATGCGCTCTACGATCGACGCCGTCGCATCGTCGGAGCGATCGTCCACCACGATCACCTCGAGGCGGGGATACCGCATCGAGAGCAGCGAGCGCACGCACGCCTCGATCTGCCGCTCCTCATTGCGCGCCGGTACGATGACCGAAACCAGCCCCGCTGCGTCACCCTGACCGGCAACCGTGTCATCCTGAGCTCGTCGAAGGGCGGCGTGCGAACGACGCGCGATCGCGATCGAGCGCAGCGCGAAGCTGCAATCGACGACGAGACATACAAGCGCCGCGTACCAGAGCACCGCGATCATGCGCGGCGCGATTTCAGAATCGAGGCGGCACCCACCGCGGCGAAGACGGCAGCTTTCTCGCGTGCCTCGGGGCCGGGATCGGGTTCCGTTATCATCGAGCAGCATTCGCAAGAAGCACCTCGGTTTTTCCTCCTTCGGCCGTACACTGGGCGAGCATCACGCGCCTTCGGAGGAACGCCACATGCTCCGCAAACTCGCACTCGCGGCGACGGCCGCTACGCTGCTTCTTCCGCTGCTCGGCATCACCGTCACCTCGCCGGGCACCGTCACCACGGTCGTCAATCCGCAGCTCTTCACCGCTCCGAGCGGCGAACAGCATCTTCACGGCATCGTGCGCGATCCCGTCACCGGCGACATCTACGTGGGCGACTGGAACGCGCTGCACGTCGGCGGCACGCCGTGGTTCGGCCCCTACGTGGAAAATCGCGACACGCTGCGGCGCATCGATCAGTTGCAAGAGGTTTCGATCGTCTCGTTCCTGATCGCGCCGAACGCGATGGCCTACAATCCGGTCGGCAAGGAGCTCGACGTGGTCGTCGGCAGCACGTCGTGCACGAGCGGCGAGCGAGAGCGCGCGCCCGGCCCGATGCTGCACGGCATCGTCGCCGTCGACACCGCAACCGGCAAAGCGCACGTGCTTTCGGGCTCCGAAGCGGGGACGGAGAGCGGCAGCAACGCGCAAGCACGCTTCTCGGGTCCGGTCGGCATCGCGACCGATCCCGCGTCGGGCGCGGTCTTCGTCTCCGAGGCCTGCCTGAACCGCATTCGCGAGGTCGATCCGAGCGGCAACGCGATCACGCTCGCCGGAACCGGAAGCAAAGGCAGCGCCGACGGCGCGCACGACGTCGCCTCATTCGACGAACCGCACGGGATCGCGTACTGCGATCACGACCGACTGCTCTACGTCGCCGATACCGGGAACAACGAGATTCGTACCGTAGCACTCGACGGCACGGTCAAGACGCTCGCGGGCGCGCCCGAAGCGGGCTACGTCGATGCGGACGGCGCGAACGCGCGCTTCAATCGACCGACCGGCGTCGCGTGCGACGATCGCGGCAACGTGTACGTTGCGGACTCCGCGAACGATGCGGTGCGCATGATCGCGCCGGACGGCGCGGTGACGACCGTCGCGGGCAACGGCACGGCGGGCAGCACGGACGGCGTCGGCGAGAACGCGCGCTTCGCGACACCCGGCGACATCACGTACGATGCGACCGCCCACGCGCTCTACGTGGTGGACTGGAATACCAACCGGATTCGGAAGATCGCCCTCTGAGCGCGACAGCAGTAGCAACCAAGGGAACTCTCGCATACCGGGAAACGTTGAGGTGATCGACATCACGGGAACCCTTAGATTCGTGCGCAAGTCGGCAACAACCGGTGCGACGTGCCCCACCTAGGCTTGCTCGATCGAGATCGATGCGCCGGATCGGAGCGCGTACGCGCTAAGCGAGCTGTTCATCGATCGAACGGGTGCGTGCGCTGACGAGATCGCCGGTATGCGCGGTCTCGATCGGCTCGATGAGCACGATCCACGTCTCTTCCGCCGCGCTCGGGCAATGGCGCACGCCGCGCGGCACCACGTAAAACTCACCGGGTCCGATCGTAACGGAACGATCGCCCTCGAGCGCGATCGTCAGACGCCCGCGCAGGACGAGAAAGAACTCGTCCTGATCGCGGTGGTCGTGCCACACGAACTCGCCGAGCACTTTGGCCACCTTCACATAGTCGCCGTTCAAGCGCCCGACGACGCGCGGCGACCAGTACTCGGCCAATTCGGCGCAGGCGGCCTGCAGTTCGATCGCGTTCTGCATCATGCGTTGCCCTTGGCGCTCCCGGCGCGCTGAACCTCGCCGCGGCGCCTCCTTCGCTCCTACGGCACGAAGCGCGAGGTGCGCGGGAAGAAACCCGCCGGAGGCGCTTCCGAAGTCGGCAGACGCACCGGAGTGACGCCGATCGCGGAGCAGTTCATCGGCGTCGGGATCGTGTTCACGATGCGCTCGGGAATCTCGGCCGCGGCTGCCGGAATCGGCGGGCGCGTTCCCGCCAGACGCCGCGGGTCGAAGCCGCCGAGCAGATTCGTCAACGCGGGGTTGCCGTCGCGCGGGCCTTGCGGCAGGTAGGGCTTCTCGTCGGGAAGCGAGGCGAGGGGCGGCAGGCCGAACACGCTCTCCGCGAACTTCACGACCGACGACGTGTCCCCGAGGTCGTGCACGACGGCGCCCGTTCGCGCGTACGGCGAGATGAGGATGAGCGGAATGCGCGGTCCGTCGCCGCAGGGTTTGCCGTCCGAGCAGCGCTCGAACGAGGGCGGCGGCACGTGGTCGTAATAACCGCCCGCATCGTCCCAGGTGATGATGATCGCCGAGTCGTGCCAGTATCGACTGTGCGCGATCGCATTGACGAACGTGGCGACGAAGGCTTCGCCGACCTCGTGATCGGCATCGCCGACGCCCGGATGATCGTCGTCACCGAGCGTGTATTTCTGCACGAGCGGATCGCGATCGACCGGCTTCCAGCCGAACTCGTTATGCGAACTTCCCTTGATGTAAAAGACGCCCCGGTTCGGAAGCGATCCGTCGCGTAATTGCGCGAGCAACTCGCGCACGTTGTGCTCGTGATTCCAGAACACGCCGTTCTCGCGCAGGTAGCCGAAATATTGCGGTGCGTTGTGGTGCGACTCGTACCCTACGCTCGGCGCCGCACGCGGGCCGTTGTAGCCCTCTTGATACCAACCCCACGGAATCGCCGCGCGCCCGGATCGAACAACGGTATGAAGATCGGCGCGCACGCCGTGCGCATCGCGCGTTGCGGCCGCATCGGAGGTGCCCCCGAGCAGCAGCATCAGCGTCGCGTAGGCTTGATCGATCTGCAGTTTTTTCGGGTGTTTGCCCGGTTCGTACGGGCCGAAGGCGGGTTCGATATCGCCGTAGATCGGATCGCCGGGAACCCCGGGAACGCCGCCGTTACGATCGTTCGGAAAGCGCGCCGCTTGCGATTGTCCCGATTGCGCCGCGATGATCTCGATGTTCCCCGGCGTCGAAGGACCGGTCATGCCCTGAAAGACGTGATCGTAGAGCGCGAACGCGTGCGCGTATTTCCACAGATAGGGAATCGTATCGCAGTCGTAATGCGACATGGTGATCAGGCCCACGCGGCGCGCATCCGCGGGAGCGTAATCTTTGAGCGATTTTTGCTCCTGAGCCGCGACGAAGCGATCCATCTTTCCGCCGTCCATCTTCGCCTCGACGACGGCGCGCGCGTTCGAGGCGCCGGCCGTATCGGGATCGGTGATGCGAAAGGGCGTCACCCACCGCTTTCCGATCGGATCCCACTGCCGATACCCGTGCCGTTGCGCTTGCGCCGTCGCGAGATTATCGGCCCCGGGAAACGTACCGAAGTAATTATCGAAGGTGTGATTTTCCTGGTAGATCACGAACACGTGCTTCACGCGAGCACGAAGGTTCGCAATCGTGACCGACTCCGGCGTCGGCGCCGCGCCCGCGCCGATAAGGCCCGGCGACGCAACGAGCACGGCGAAACAGATGATGGCGCTGAGCATGCGACGCACGGGCGACTCCAATCTCGTAAGGCGAGATGCACACATTGCCTCTCATGCATACACCGCCGGGATGACAGGCGCATGAAATGGCGCGCCGCATATCGCCACGCCGCTTGTCGGAGAGATCCCCGCGCGTGAATGCGCTGCGCCGGAGCGCTTCGATGGTGTCGACCGACGACCTGATACATCGTTCGGCCCCGGGTTCGATTCCCGGGCGCCCCGGCCGCGACGCTCCACCCGACGTTGCGAAGTCGTTACCGACGTGCTACCTTCGGCTGCGTATCAGGTCGTCGGGCACATCCGAGCGCACGAGGCGCCGCAGTAATGCGGCGCCTCGTTTTTTATGCTAGATCCTTCGACGGGCTCATCCTTCGACAAGCTCAGGATGACACGGGGGCTCATCCTTCGACAAGCTCATCCTTCGACAGGCTCAGGATGACACGGGGGCTCATCCTTCGACAGGCTCATCCTTCGACAGGCTCAGGATGACACGGGGGCTCATCCTTCGACAAGCTCAGGATGACACGGGGGCTCAGGGTGATGCGGGGGTGGCGTGGGCTTTCGGTTGTGTCTCGGAGCGTAATTGGCCGCAGGCGGCGGAGATGTCGCGGCCCATGTTGTGACGCACGGTCGTCGGCACGCCCGCGCGATCGAGGATCGCGGCGAAGGCCCAAATGCGCTCGTCGGCCGTGCCCGCGAACGGACCGTCGGGCGTCGTGTTGTACGGGATCAAATTCACGTGGTAGAGCTTGCCGCGCATCAGCTCGGCGAGATCGTGCGCGCAGGCCTCGGTGTCGTTGACGCCCTGCAGCATCACGTACTCGAAGAAGACCTTGCGGTTCGTCTTCTCCACGTAGCGCTCGCACGCCGCCATCAGCTCGTCGGTCGAAAACTTGCGATTGACCGGCATGATCGAGCTGCGCACCGTATCGTTCGGCGCGTGCAGCGAGATCGCGAGATTGACTTGCAGCCCCTCGTCGGCGAAACGATCGATCTTATCCACCAAGCCGACGGTCGAGATCGTGATGTGCCGATGACCGAGGCCGAGTCCGTGCGGATCGTTGAGCAGCGCCACCGCGCCCATCACCGCGTCGTAATTGTGGAACGGCTCGCCCATCCCCATGAACACGATGTTGGTGATGCGTTTGCCGCGAGCGCTCAGCTCGCGCGCGAAGAAGCGCGCTTGCGAGAAGATCTCGGTCGAGGTGAGGTTGCGCGTGAATCCGGCTTGCCCGGTCGAGCAGAACGCGCACGCGAATGCGCAGCCCGCCTGCGAGGAGATGCAGACCGTCGTGCGCTCGCCCTTGTGCTCCATCAGCACCGCTTCCACTTCGTTGCCGTCGTGCAGGCGAAAGAGCCCCTTGGTGGTGCTGCCGTCGCGCGAGCGCTGCAAGACCACGGGCTCGACCGACGTGAACGAAAGCCCGCGCTCCGCCAAGGCGGCGCGCAGCTCCTTAGGCAGCGTGGTCACCGCCTCGACGTGCTCCACGAGCTCTTTGTTCGCGGCGCGGTAGATCTGGGTGAGACGGTACGGCTTGAGGGCGAAGGCTTCGGCAAAGGCCGCGGCATCGGTAAGGCCGAGCCGCTGCGCCGCATCCTCGAACCAGATCGCCTGGGGATCGCGGGTCATGACGCCCCTTTATACCACATTCCGGGTCGCCGCGCCGCCGCTCTACACGCCGAAGAGCGTCGCCTGCTCGGGCGGTGCCGCGGGCGGCGCTTCGTCGAGCTTGGCGCGCACGGCCTTGAGATCGTTCCAGACGAGGCGTTTGACCGCGGTGAGCTCGCCGCCGGTCTGGCGGAGCAGGTAGGCCGGGTGAAACGTGACGAGCAGCGGGATACCGAGCGGTCCCTCGTACCAGCGGCCGCGATTCTTCGTGATCTGAAAGTCGCGGCCGAGAAACGATTTGGCCGCTTGCGCCCCGAGCGCAAGAATCGCGCGCGGTCGGATGACGTCGATCTGCTCGTCGAGGAACGGGCGACAGTTCACCATCTCGTCGGGCTCGGGCGCCCGGTTCTTCGGCCCGCGCGGGCCGGGCGCCGTCGGACGGCACTTGACGGTATTGCAGATGTACACATCCTCGCGCGCGAGCTCGATCGCGCCGAGCATCTTCTCGAGCAACTGACCCGCGCGCCCCACGAACGGGCGCCCGAGCAGATCCTCGGTCTCGCCCGGGCCTTCGCCGATCACCATCAGCGACGCGCACGGATCGCCTTCACCGTAGACGTTGTTCCGGCGTTGCGCGCCGATCGGGCACTTGCGGCAGGCGCTCGCGGCGGCGGCCGCATGCGCGAGCAGACGCTCGCGACGCGCGCGTTCCTCAAGCATGCGCCGGCCCTTCGGGCGCGATGAGCACCGCCTCGCCGAACGCGACCACCTTGCACGAACCGTCAGCGCCTTCGGAGACATGAAAACTCGCGCCGATCACCGCATTCGCGCCGAGCGCGCTCGCGCGCGCGGTCATCGCTTCGAGCGCCTCGCGCCGCAGTTGCTCGGCATCGCTCAGGTACTCACCCGCGGCGACGCCGATCAGCATGCCCAGGCTCCGAAAGGTCGCACGAAAGCGATTGCGCGGGCGCGCCGCGATCCCGGAGACGTAGCCGTAGCGGCGAACGATCGTCACCCCGACGAGATCGTCGAAGGTCGCGACGTTCTCGGGTGCGATCATGCAGGCGCCCGCACCGCGCGAGCGGGAACAACGGCTACCGTCATGCCCGATTCTTCCCCGTCGGTGCTCGTGATCCGCCTCGATGCGATCGGCGACGCGCTCGCCCTCACCCCGATGCTCGCCGCGCTCGCCGAGCGCGCGATTCCGGTCGACCTCGTGTTGCGCGGGGTCAACGCGCGGATCTTCTCCGAACGCGCGGCGCGCGAGGTCTTCACGGCGCCCTTTGCGCTGCGCTCGAGCACGCGCGAGAATCGCGCCGCGATCGCCGCATTCGGGCGCGAGTTACGCTCGCGCGCATATACGCACGTGCTCGTCGCGACCGAAGATCCCGGCGGCTATCGGCTTGCGCGCGCGGTGAACGCGCCGGTGCGCGTCGGTTTCACCAACGGCTGGGGGAAGCCGTTCAAGACGATATGGGCGCATCTGCTGCTTACGCGAACGGTCGTGCGCAGCGCCGGTCTCGATCCGCGCGCGCCGCACGAATGCGAGGTGCTCTTCGAGCTTGCGCGCCCGTTGCTCGGCGATGCGCGGCCCACGCGCGACGCGGCGCGCCTGCGCCCCTTCGTTCTCGATCGCGAGCCGACGCGCGGCGATGCAGTCGCGCTCCAGGTGAGCGACAAGTGGGAGCGGCTCGGGATCGCCTTCCACGAGGTCGCGGCCGCGATCCGCGCCTGCGGAGAGATCGCGCCGCTACGCCTGATCGCATCGACGAGTGAACCGGCCTACGCCGACCGCATCGCGCGTGCGACCGGTATCGCGGTCGAACGTTTCGATGAGTTGGAGCCCTGGAAAGAGGCGATCGCGAGCGCGCGCGCGCTGGTCGCGCCGGACTCGGGCGCCATTCACGTCGCGGGCATGGTCGGCACGCCGACCGTCGCCGTCTTTCCGCCGATCGTCGATTTCGCGCTGCAAAGTTCGCGCTGGCTGCCGTGGGCGGCGCCGTCACGCGTGGTACGCGCCGATGAGGGCTGGCCGCAGCGCGCCGCCGACGCGTTGCGCGAGTTCGCTCCGTCCTAGCGGCAGCGACCCGTGCTGCGGTAGAGGGTGATCCCCGCGCGCGCGAAGATCGGCACGTAGGCGCCTTGGTTCACCAGCAGATCGACGGTCGGTCCGTACTCCTGGAGCCGCGGTGATTCGGGATACGCCGCATCGGTGAGCAGAAAACATGCGTCGGTCTGCACCGACGGATCTTCCGGCAGCAGACGCGCGAAGGGATCGTCGAGCGCGAGATGCGTGTAGGCCTCTTCCTGCGTGGCGATCGAGATGCCGCGCGGCAGCGCGGCGAGCAGCGCATCGAGTTCATTGTCGCGCGCCGCGCGTGCGTGCAGATTGAGGCCCGGATGCAACGGGTTCGCGACCGCGAGTTCCACCACGCAGAGCGCGATACACCACGCGAGCACGCGCGAAGCGGCGGGGCGCGGAAGTTCGCGCACGGCAAGCGCGAAGGCGACGAGCACGTAGCCGAGCCACGCGCCCGCATAGTGCGTGCCGAGCGTATAGGTCGTGGACATGCGCGAGAGCAGCACCTCCGCGAGCGGCGCCGCCGCGAGCCACATCCACCGCGAACGAAACGGCAGCAACAGCAGCGGCACGAACACGAGCGCCGCGAAGCCCAAGCGCGCGAGGATTCCGCCGGGAACGAGCGCGCGCAGATCGCTCGGGCTCCAGGCGTAAAAACGCGTGGGCGACCATTGCGGATTCGCCGCGGCGTGCGGTTGGATCACGCCGAAGAAAAGCGCGAGGACCGCGAGCGAGACGATCGCGATCGCAAGCGAGACGCGTCCCGCGCGTTCGTTGCGATAGCGCCACGCGCCGAGCGCGCCTGCGACCGCGAGAAAAATCGCCTGGTCCTCTTTGATCGCGAGCGTCACGAGCGCGAGCACGAATGTCGCGCGGTACATCTGCGCATCGAACGCCCAGAGCATCCACGCGACCGCGGCCGGTGCGAATCCGTTTTCGTGAAAATCGTTGAAGACGAGGCCCGCGAGCGCCGGATAGAGCGCGACGACGACCGCGCCGAAGCGCGCAACCGCCGTGCCCGCGCGGCGCTCGATCAGCCCGTAGATCGGCGGAATCGTAAGCGCGCCCGCGATCGCTTGCAGCGCGACGAGCACGAGCGGCGAGTGCCACATCCATATTGCGGCTCCCGCCGCATAGAGGATCGGCGAGAAGTGAAAGGCCCAGTGGCTGCCTTCGATCGCGTTGCAGAAACAACCGAACGCACTCGCCGTCGTCTGCGCGAAGATGCCGAAGTCGACGAAGTTGCGGTGCGCCGCGTACCGAATCGCGCCGAGCCACGTGAAGAGGCCGGCGTAGAGGGCGACCGCGATCCAGAGCGCGCGGTCCCGCACGTTACGTCTTCGCGAGCGTACGCCGCGATTGCAGGTACGGCCAGATGAACGTGTCGATCTCGCCGTCGAGCACGCCTTGGGCGTTCCCGGTCTCGACGTTGGTACGGTGGTCCTTCACCAACTGATACGGCTGCAGCACGTACGAGCGGATCTGCGAACCCCATTCGTTCGCCTGCCGCTCGCCGCGCAGCTCGGAAAGCCTGGCATTGCGCTCTTCGACGGCGCGCTGTGCGAGACGCGCGCGCAGAATCCCCATCGCGACCTCGCGGTTCTGCGCCTGCGAACGCTCCTGTTGCGACGCGACGATGAGACCGCTCGGTTCGTGGATGATGCGCACCGCCGATTCGGTCTTGTTCACGTATTGCCCGCCCGCGCCGCCGGACTTGAAGGTCTCGATGCGCAGATCCTCGGGACGAATCTCCACGCCCACGGCTTCGCTTTCTTCGATCTCCGGAATCACGTCGACCGCGGCGAACGATGTGTGACGGCGATGCGCCGCGTCGAACGGTGAGAGACGCACGAGACGATGTACGCCGCGTTCGCTTTCGAGCATGCCGTACGCGTTGCGGCCGCGCACGAAGAAGGTGACCGATTTCAGACCCGCCTCCTCGGCGGGAGATTCGTCGACGACCTGCGTCGCAAAGCCCTTCGCGTCGGCCCAGCGTAGATACATGCGCAGCAGCATCTGCGTCCAATCCGCCGCGTCCACGCCGCCCGCGCCCGCGAAAATGCTCACGATCGCGCCGTGTGAATCGAACTCGCCGTCGAAGTTGGCGGCCATCTCCAACTCATCGAGCGCCGCGCTCGCGTGTGCGAGGTTCGCGTCGACCTCGGCATCGGCGGCCGCGTCGTCGGCGAAGAGTTCGAGCAATTCGCGCGCGTCGGCGAGCGACCGCGCCACGCCGTCCATCCGTCCGACCTCATCGCGGAGGTCGGCGAGTTCCTTCATCGTACGCTGCGCGCGCTCCGCATCGTTCCAGAATCCCTCGGCTCGCGACCGCTCGTCGAGCTCGCTGATCGCCCGCTGTTTGCGAGCGTAGTCAAAGACGCTCCTTGAGCGTCTCGAGACGCTCGGAGAGACGGGTGATCGTCGTGGTTTGACTATCGCTCATGACCCGCTTCGCTTTCTTGGACGGTGCGGCGCTCCCTTGTCGCGCGCTTCGGCGTGCGTGATGGAGCGGTGTATGACGACCATGGAGGTTCACGGTCACATGAGTGTTCAATTTCTCGACCGCTCGCGCGAGACGAGCGTGGGCGCGCCGCTGCCCGAGTTCGCGTCACCGGGCCTCACCGGCGGCCCCGCGCTCGCGAATCCCGCCTGGGGCGGCAACGGCGACGACATCTCTCGCATGCTGCCCCCGCTCGCCGGTTCGACCAACACGTTCGGTCCGTTCGGCGGGCTCCTCGGCATGCTCTCGGGCAGCGCGCTCCTCGCGCCGCTCGGCGGCCTGCTGCAGCAGATCGGTTCGCTGCTCCAACAGATCTTCGGCGGCGGCCAAGGCGGAAGCCCGATCGGCGGCGGCTCCGGGGAGCAGTTCTTCTCTTCCGCAACCGGCGGATCGACCGGCGATCCGCACCTGTCGTTCAACGGGCGCACCTGGAACGACATGCAGAGCGAGAGCGACTTACTGCACTCGGATTCGTTCGCGGGCGGCTTTCAGCTCTCGACCGTCACCACGCCGCCCGACGCGCACGGCATCACCTACAACCAGAGCGCGACGATCGCGACCGGCTACGGCGCGACGAGCATCTCGCTCGACAAAGACGGCAACGCCTCGGTCCAACAGAACGGCGCGACCTTTGCGATCGTACCGGGTTCGAACTACGATCTCGGCAACGGCGAGACCGTCTCGCGCGCGGCGGACGGCACCCTGACGGTCACCTGCGCGAACGGCCAAGGCGGACAGATCGCGACCACGATGTCGAGCAACGGAACCGGCGTCAACGTGACGACGAGCGCGAGCAACGTCGATCTCGGCGGCACGCTCGCAAACGGCGCGCCCGCGGGCGGGTCGGGGCCGATTCCGCTGCCGTGGCCGCGGCCCCAACCGATTCGCTACGGCGGCTAGTCGCTATCGACCCCGTGGCACTTCTTGTACTTCTTACCGCTGCCGCACGGGCAAGGATCGTTCCGGCCGACCTTCGCTTCGGCGCGCTGCGTCGGCTTGGCCGGCTCGTCGCCGCCGATGTTGGTATGCATCGGACGGCGCGCGGCGCCCGGCACCGGCCCGAGCAGCTGCTCGGCCTCGGTCGGCGAGAGCCGGCCGGCCGGCGCGGCGGCGGCCTGCGGCACCATCGCGCCGGTCGGAATCGGCTCGAACTGCGGCGTCGCGGCGCCTTGCATCTGCTCGAGCGCGTCCGGCGGCGGGCCGTGCTCGATCTGCACGCGGAAGACGCTCTTGACCGCTTCTTCCGCGATGTTGTTCTTGAGCGACTCGAAGATCTCGTAGGCTTCCTTTTCGTACTCCACGCGCGGGTCTTTCTGACCGTAGCCGCGCAGTCCGATGCCGGTCTTGAGGTGATCCATCACGTACAGATGATCGACCCACTGACGATCGATGATCGGAAGCATCAGGTAGCGCTGCTCGACGACGCGCAGGATCTCCGGCGTAACCTCGGCCTCCTTCGCTTCGTACGCGGCGATGCCGCGCTCGTGCAGCGTGCGCCGAATCTCCTCGCGGTCTTTACCGGCGAGATCCTCCACCGCAAGCTCGCTCTTGATCGGGAAGATCGTATCGAGCACGTCGAGCATCTCTTGCAGATCCCATTCGCTCGGATGCACGTTCTCCGGCGCGTTGTTGTCGACGGCTTCGTCGATCTTGGCCGCGAGCGACTGCAGCACGAATGCGCGCGAATCGAACTTGCCCTCGAGGATCGCACGGCGATCGGCGTAGATGATCTCGCGCTGCTTGTTCATCACGTCGTCGTACTCGAGGACGTGCTTGCGGATCTCGTAATTGTGATTCTCGACCTTGCTCTGCGCGCGCTCGATCGACTTGGTGACGAGACCCGATTCGATCGGCTGCTCGTCGGTGAAGCCGACGCGATCCATGATGCTCGTCATGCGATCGCCGCCGAAGAGGCGCATCACTTCGTCTTCGAGCGAGATATAGAATCGCGTGGAACCGGGGTCGCCCTGGCGTCCCGAACGGCCGCGCAACTGATTGTCGATCCGGCGCGATTCGTGACGCTCCGTGCCGATGATGTGCAAGCCGCCCTTCTCGGCGACGCCGTCGCCGAGTTTGATGTCGGTGCCGCGGCCCGCCATGTTGGTGGCGATCGTCACCTGACCTTCTTGGCCCGCGTTCTTGACGATCTCGGCTTCCTGCTCGTGGTACTTCGCGTTGAGGACGTTGCACTCGACGCCGCGACGCCGCAGCATCGCCGCGAGCAGTTCGCTCTTCTCGATCGAGCGCGTGCCGACCAGTACCGGGCGCCCCTTCTTGTGCTCCTCGATGATCTCGTTGACGACCGCCTCGAACTTGGCGCGCTCCGATTTGTAAACGATATCCGACTGATCTTTGCGCGCCATCGCGCGGTTGGTCGGGATGACGACGACGTCGAGGCCGTAGATGTCGCGGAATTCGCGCTCCTCGGTCTTCGCCGTGCCGGTCATGCCGGCGAGGTGATCGTAGAGCCGGAAGAGATTCTGGAAGGTGATCGTCGCGAGCGTCTGATCCTCGCCGCGTACCTTGATGCCTTCTTTCGCCTCGATCGCCTGATGGATACCGTCGGAGTAGCGACGGCCGTGCATCAGACGGCCGGTGAACTCATCGACGATGATCACTTCGCCGTCTTTGACGATGTACTGCTGATCGCGGTGGAAGAGATTCCACGCTTTGAGCGCCGCGTTGAGTTGATGTGCGAGCTCGATGTTGCGCTGGTCGTAGAGGTTGCTGATGCCGAGCATCTTCTCGACCTTGGCGACGCCCGCTTCGGTGATCGGGACCGCGTGCGCCTTCTCGTCGACCGTATAGTCCTCGTCTTTTTTCAGACGCGGCAGAATCTTCGCGAAATTGTCGTAGAGCTCGGTCGATTCGTTCGAAGGGCCGCTGATGATCAGCGGCGTGCGCGCCTCGTCGACGAGGATCGAGTCGACTTCGTCGACGAGCGCGAAGTAGAGCTCGCGCTGCACCAGATCCTCGACCTGCCACGCCATGTTGTCGCGCAGATAGTCGAAGCCGACCTCGTTGTTCGTCACGTAGGTCACGTCGCAGCCGTACTGCTCGCGCCGTTGCGCCGAATCGAGACCGTGCTGGATCACGCCGACGGTCAAACCGAGAAACTGATAGAGCGGTCCCATCCACTCCGCGTCGCGGCGCGCCAGATAGTCGTTCACGGTGACGACGTGCACGCCGTAGCCTTCGAGCGCCCGCGCGTAGACGGGCAGCGTGGCCACGAGCGTCTTGCCTTCGCCGGTCTTCATCTCGGCGATGCGCCCTTCCACGAGCACCTGGCCGCCCATGATCTGCACGTCGAAATGGCGCATCCCGAGCACGCGCTTGCCCGCTTCGCGGACGACGGCGAAGACCTCGGGCAGCATCGCGTCGAGCGCTTCGCCGTCGGCGAGGCGGGCGCGGAACTCGTCGGTCTTCGCGCGCAGAGCCTCATCGGAGAGCACCTGCATCTGCGGTTCGAGCGCGTTGACTCGCTCGGCCGTGCGGCGCAGCCGTGCGACTTCTCGCTCGTTGCCGTCAAAAAGCGTCTTGAGAAATGCCATACCGGGTTCTAACGTTCTCCGTGCGTGGAAGTTTCCGCTGCGTGCCGTCTTAGGGCGCCGCGAGCGGCAGGGTCACGACAAAGGTCGATCCTTCGCCTTCATGCGAGACGACCGTGATGCGGCCGCCATGAACCTCGACGATCTTGCGTGCGACGTAGAGGCCGATGCCCGAGCCCGCGATCCCCAGCTCCCGCGCGTTGCTCGCGCGCCCGAAGCGGGTGAAGAGCGTCGCGATCTCGCCCTCGGGAATGCCGATGCCGCGATCGGTTACCTCGATACGCGCGACGTCGCCGTCGCGGCGCACGCGCACCTGGACCTCGTCGGTCGAATACTTCAACGCGTTGGTCACCAGGTTGTCGATCACGTGGCGGAAGCGCACCGCGTCGAGCTCGACCGGCGGGATATCGGCGGCGGCGTCGACGAGCACGCGCGGGTTGTTCGGGGCGATCGCGTCGACGCACTCGGCGACGAACGCCGCGAGATTCACGGTCGCCCGCGCGAGCGAGAAGCCCTCGGACTGCGTCTGCGCAAGCACGAGCGCATCGTCGGAGAGGCGCACCAGGCGTTTGGTCTGCGAGTAGATCGTCGCGATTTCGTCGGCATCGCCGTCGTGCATCTCGAGCAGCAGTTCGCAATACCCCAAGATCACCGTGAGCGGGCCCTTGAAGTCGTGCGCCAGCATCGCGAGCAGATCGTCCTTGAACGAGTTCGATTCCTTGAGCGCGCGATTCGCCCGCTCCATGCCTTCGTAGAGCTCCAAGTTGCGTAGCGCGAGCGCGAGCAGCGCGCCGAGCTCCTGCATGATGCGCAGATCGTCGCGCCCGAAGCGCTCGTGCGTCTCGGTGCCGACCAGCAGAAACGCGTCGATCGCATCGCCGCCGGTCGGGCCTCCGAGCGGAATGACGATGTAGCCGGGACCGTCGATGATCCGTTGGACGCGCCGATCCTCGCCCGCGAGCCCGGGCATCCGTTCGGCGCGGTGTTCGAGGTCGAAGCCGCTCTGCGCGACGAGGCGCTCCGGTTCGCTCCCGAAGGCTCCGGCACTCGCGTAGCGCTCGCCGTTCCAGCGCATCACGCAGGCTCGCTCGGCGTGCACGAGCGTCGCGGCGAGCCGACTCATTACCGCCGCGAGCCCACCGATATCGGTGTACGCGAGGATCGTCCGCGCCGCTTCGGCCAGCGTCTCACGCTCCTGCGCTCGCCGCAATTCACGCTCGTACGCGCGCGCGTTGGCAAGCGCGATCTCGAGGTGCGATCCGAGCGTTCGGAAGAACGTCGCGCGCTCCTCGGCCTGCCAATCGAGCGCACCATCCGCCCAACGCACCACGAACGCGCCCCACAGCGCGCCCTCCAGACGAATCGGAACGATGACACCCGAACGCCCGTCGTAGAGCATATCGCGCGAACTGCGCGGCAGCATCGCCGCATCCGAGGGTTCGTCGACGACCAAAAACGGTTCGAGCGAAGCGCGATCGACCGAGACGGCGGGCTCGAAGCCGCGCGGCTCGCTCGAGCGCAGCGCGCGGCGCACCAGCAACTCGTTTTCGAGCACGTACGCCGCGCAATCGACCGGCAGTTCGTGCGAAACGGTGACCACGAAGACGAGCAGCACTTCGTCGACGTATTGCGTGTCGCGCAGGATGCGCACGACGCGCTCGAGCGACTCGGCCTGCGCGCGCCGCCCGCGCTCCCGTTCGTAGAGACGCGCGTTCGAGAGTGCGAGCCCGACGTGAAACGAGAGCGAGCGCAGCGCCGCGACGTCGGCGTCGTCGAACGCGCGCGGACGATCGAACGCGAGCACGAGCACGTCGTCGATGCGACCGTCGACGACGAACGGGAGCGCGACCGCGCTGCGCGCGCTCGTCCCGTAAATGACGCCGCCGTCGAAGGCATCGCGCCGGACGGTTAAGCCGCCGAAGACGCGGCGCAGATCGGCGTCGAGCGGCAGCGCGGTCGGCATCTGCGCATCGAGCGTCCCGGCGAGGGCCGCGAGCGTCGCGTGCTCGCCGTCGGGCGAACGGTTGTAGACCGCACAGCGATCGGCCCCGAACGCGGCGCGCACGCCGTCGACGATCCCGACCAGCACGTCGCGGCGATCGAGCGATTTGTGCAGTCGTTCGTTGACGATGCCGAGCAGCTGACTATCCCGTGACTGCCGCCGCGCCGCCGCGAGGTCACGTTGGGTCGCGAGCAGACGGGCGGCGAGCCCGGCGTACGCGACCAACTCGTCGGCGATCTCGCTCGGCGGTTCGCCGTCGACGAGCATTGCGATCGCGCCCAACGTCTGTCCGTCCGCCCGCAGCGGGGTCACGAGCAGATCGCGTTCGCCGATCGTCGGGCTCACGCCCACGAACGCGCGTTGACGGTCACGCGGCACGTAGAGGAGCGTGGCATCGCCGAAGCGCGCGAGAGCATGAACGAAGAGCCGGCGCAGCTCGGCGGAGCCATCCCGCAGGATGAATCCGCGCGAGCCTGCCGGCTCGACCGCTGTTTCGACCGCATCGTCGACGAAGAGCAGCGCGCTGACCACGCACCCGTCATCGAGGAGCGTGCGCGCACCGCGCGCGACCGCCCACGCTCGCGCGTTGGGCGAATCCGCGTCGGCGAGAGCCGAGAGCGCCCCTAGGCGATCGGCGTACGTGCGAACGGCACCCTCACTTGGCTACGGCGAGAGGGCGATGCCGATGACGCTGCCCGGCGAGGTGTACGTCGTCGTCGGAGCGACGTTGCCGGTCGCGCCCTTGGCGAAGACATAGATGACGCCCGCACCGGTCGAGGTGGAGTCGGCAACGTAGATGTTGCCGGCGTTGTCGATCTTCACGTCGCTCGGAGAGATGAGCTTGGTGTTCGAGCCGGCGATCGCCGAAGGCTTCACGGCACCGTTCGATCCCGCCGGGAAGATCAGGATCGCGGGGCACGTACCCGTTCCACCGCAGATCGTCGAGGCCGGGTCGCTCACGTACATATTGCCGCTCGCATCGAGCGCGATTCCGGTCGGCGAACCGATGCCCGTCGTCGCACCCGAAAGCGCCGCCACGGGCGCAATGTTGATCGGCGTGGCGGTCGGCGCCGCGGTCGGCGTCGGCGACGGCGTCGCTCCGGCCGGGGTCGCGGTCGGCGATGGGGTGGGGCTCGGAGTCGCCGTCGGCGACGGCGTCGGGCTCGGTGTCGGCACCGAGAAGACCTCGACCGAATGGCCGAGCAGATTCGTCACGTAGATGTTCTGCTTGGCGTCGACGGCGATGCCGCTCGGCACGTTGAGGCCGGTGGCCGGGCCGCCCAGCGTCTGGTACCCGAGGAGCGTCTGCGCGGCGTAAAACCGAATCTCGCTCTGAAAACCGGCGCTCTGCGTCGGATCGTAGAGCGCCGCGACCAGCACGTCGGTCGGCGTCGTCTGTCCGGTGAAGGTCTGCTGGTAATCGTAGATTCCGCGCGCCCGTACCTGACCCGTCAGCGGCAAGGTGCCGAAGGGGAGCACGTTGCCGTACGCGGTCGCCTTGAACTCGAGGATCGCGCCGGACGAGGCCGTCGCCGACCAGTTGCTGACGTACAGGTTGCCCTGGCTGTCGAAGGTGAGGTACTGGGGACCCGCGAGCGTGGTGTTCGACCCGCCGATATCGTACTGCGGTGCGCCGCCCGACGCCGTCCCGACCGGATAGATGCTGATCCCGTTCTGATTGACGTTCGACGCGTAGAGCGACTGCGGTGCGAACGTGGGGACCGAAGTGGACGGGGTGGACGACGAGCCGCCCGAACCGCCGCACGCGGAGAGCGTGACCGCGGCGGTGACGACCGAAGCAAACCCTAGGGCAAGCCTACGCAGCATAGATACTCCTGTAGTGAGGAACCGGTGCCAGGTTCACGGAGGGCGTCCGGTGGGCCTTCATCCAGGCGAACCCGGCGAAGGCGAGGGCGACGAGCAGCACGATCGCGACGATCCAACGCAGCGCGAGGCGGCGTTGGTAGGCGGGTCGGCCGGATTCGGTATCGATGATCTGACGGGGCACTGCGGCGTTGGGCTCCTCGAGCTAGACGGAGAAGTGGCGCGGGTGATTGATCGCGGCCGGCTGGACCTGCCGCAGCAGCTCTCCGGCCGTCACGAAGGTGTACCCGGCCTTCCGGAAGCGAGCGACCACTTCGGGCAGTGCCTGAATCGTCGCGAGCTTGCCGCTGTGCAGGAGCACGAGATCCGGCGCGCTCGCGCGACCGAGCAGATTCGCTTGAATCTGCGCGGGCGTCATCGTGCGCCAGTCACCGGAGTCGTCGGTCCAGAGCACCACGCGATAGCCGAGCTGCTGCGCAACGCGAAGCGTCTGCGGGGTGTAGCGACCGTGCGGCGGCCGCATCAGGTCGCGCACCGACGGGTCGTGGACCAGCGACCAGAGCGCGTTGCGCCCGCGGATGATCTCCATCCGCACCTGCGCGGGCGTCTCCTTATCGAGGTCGGGATGCGAGAAGGTATGGTCGGCGATCTCGTTGCCGTCGGCCTCGACCGCGCGGGTGATGCCGGGCCACTCCAGCGCGTCGCGCCCGATCAAAAAGAACGTGGCCGGAACGCGCATTGCCCGCAGCTCATCGAGCAGCAACGGCGTGAAGATCGGGTAGGGGCCGTCGTCGAAGGTCAACGCGATCAGCTTCGGATGCGGCAGCGTGCGCGCGTCGACCGCGCCGTGCGTCACCCGATAGAAACGCGCGGCGAGGTCGCCCGAAAGCTCCCGATGCACGTTCATCTGCGGCGTGACGATGGCGGGCTTGAGATCGCTCTCGTGACGGAAATAGCGGGCGCCGCCGAACGCGATCGCAAGTGCGGCGACCCAGACGATTACGGATTGCATGCGTCGATTCACTTAAGGCAGAGCGGATGCGGGCGAGTTCGCCACGACCGTAGCGGCAAGGTCTTTCCCGACGACGAGCGTGACGTCGCTCCCGTCGGCGGAGGGCGTGACGAGCGTTTCGTGCTTGATCGCGATCGTCTGATCGGCGAGCGGAAGCGCCGAGCGAACCTTGGCACCCGCCCACACGGTGGTCGAATGCTCCATGATCTCCGAGACGCGATGATCGTTCGTCGATGCGTTCCCGACCGAACCGATCGTAAAGCCCGCCTTCTTCAGCATCTTCGCGACCGCGGCCGCGGCACCGGCCGTCGTACTGCCATTTTCCACGTCCACCTTGAGCGTGCTCGGCACGATGCCCGCGAGCGCCATCGCGTCGGGCGAGGGCTCGGGCGTCGGGGGCGCGATCAGGTAATCTTGCACGATCTGCGCGCGCGCCGTTTTGTCGGGAATCAAGTCGTCGCCGTCGGCGAGCTCGACGTCGCCCGTATACGGAATCTGCTTGAAGTGCACGTCGGCCATCGTGATGCCGGAGAAATAGGCCGCGAGCGAGAGCAATTCGTTATTGGTAAAGTTCGTCTGCACGTCTTTACGCACGACCTGGAGCAGATTGCCGGCGCTCAGCAGCGTGTTGAGCTTGTCGCCCTTGAGCTTGTTGACGACGGCTTGGATCACCTGATCCTGACGCATGATGCGGCACGGATCGCTACACCAATCGTGACGGAAACGCCCGTAACCGACCGCCTGCACGCCGTTGAGGTGCTGCATCCCCTCTTTCAAGTGGATGTGCAGGTGGCCCCACGAATCGTCGTAATCGATGCGCCCGCCGGTACAGCCGGTATCGTCGCGCAAACAGTCCGATGTCTTGACGTAGACGTCGATGCCGCCGATCGCGTTGATCAGATCCTTCGTCGCATCGATGCGCAGGATCGCGTAGCGATCGAAGCCGGGAACGCCGAGAAACTTCCCGATCACTTCCTGCGCCTCTTTCACACCGCCGTCCGACTGCGCTTCGTTGATCTTGCGCTTGCTGCCGTCGGGATAGGTCGCGAGCATATCGCGCGGCACATCGACCACGTAGACGTTCTTGGTGTTGAAATCGAGGTTGACCGCTTTGATGACGTCGCTGCGGGACGCATCGGAAAACTCGATATCGTTCGCGGTGTAGTCGTAGTCGAGCCCTTCGAGCAGCACGAGCAGGTTCGGGCGTCCGAATACCTGCTCGGGCGAAGGCACGAAGCTCTGCGCGATCATCTGAATCGGATTCTCGTGTTTGAAGATCGAGAACCCGGCGAGTGCCGAGCCCATGCCCACGAGCACGAGGCCGACCACGAAGATGGTACGACGCACCCAGAGCGGCGGCCGGCCGCTCCTGCGCCCCCCCGCGGGAGGCTGCTGCGTTGGATCGAGTTGCTTACCCACGAATTACCGATAGCTCCGCGACGTGTCCGAAGAAGTCGAACGGTCCATGCCCGTCGAGTGTGATATTCGCGAACGCGCCGATCTCGGAATCGCCCGCGAAGTAGATACCGCCGTCCACGCCGGGCGCTTCGCCTTCGGAGCGCCCGAACCAGACCTCGCTCTCGCCGAGCGCGGCGCGGAACGGATCGCTCTTGCGCAGCCGGCGCCGTTCTTCGACGAGCACGCGGGTCGTCGTTCCGACACGCCGCGACCGCGCGCGTTCGGAGGCGATCCGCTGCGCCTCGCGCAGACGAACGAGCCGGCGGCGTCGCTCGCGCGCGTTGACGGCTCCCTCCAGGCCCGCGCCCGGGGTTCCCTCTTGGGCGCTGTACTCGAAGAAACCGACGCGATCGAGCTCGGCTCGGCCGATCCACTCCTCGAGGTATGACACGTGTTCCTCGGTTTCGCCTGGGAACCCGACGATGAAGGTGGAGCGCATCGTGATACCCGGCACGCGTTCGCGAAACTCGTTGATGATCTCCAGATACCGCTCGCCGTTACTCGGGCGCAGCATCTTACGCAGCACGTCGGGGTGCGCGTGCTGCAGCGGCATATCCATGTACTTGCAGACCTTCGGCAGCGACGCCATGGCATCGATCAGTTCGCGATCGACCGTCGCCGGATAGAGATAGAGCAGACGGATCCATTCCAGTCCGTCCACCTCGTGCAGACGCTCGAGCAGATGCGCGAGACCGCCGCGGCGCGCACCGCGATCGCGGCCGTACATCGAGGTATCCTGCGCGATGAGGATCAGCTCTTTGGTGCCGCCGTCGGCGAGCGCTTGCGCCTCTTTGAGAATCGACTCCTCGCTGCGGCTGCGGAAGTTTCCGCGCAGCTTCGGAATGATACAGAAGGTGCACGGGTGATCGCAGCCCTCGGCGACCTTCAGGTAGGCGGTCGCGCGCGGGGTCGTGATCAGGCGCGGAAGAAAATCATGTTCCGGTTCCGCCTCGAACGAGAGTCGCACCGGTTTTTTCCCGGCTTGCACGTCGTCCAGCAGTTCCACGATGCTGCCGTACGAGCCGGTGCCCACGATGCCGTCGATCTCGGGAATGAGCGCCTGCAACTGCTCCCCGTAGCGTTGCGCCAGGCAGCCGGCGACGACGAGCTGCTGGCCCGCGCGCTTACGCTGCGCGTGTTCGAGGATCGTGTCGGTCGATTCCGACTGCGCCGGATCGATAAACGCACAGGTGTTGATGACGACCGTATCGGCGTCGACGGCTTCGGGAACGAGCTCGTAGCCCGCCGCGCCGAGCTTGGCGATCATCACTTCGGTGTCGACGAGATTCTTGGCGCAGCCGAGGCTGACGAACGAAACGCTGGACATGCGAGTCACCGGTAATTCGTGAACTGGAGCGGGAGTTCGAATTCCATCGCCTTGAGCGCGGCGATGACCGCCTGCAAATCGTCGCGGTTCTTGCCGGTCACGCGGATCTGCTCGTCCTGATACTGCGCGCTCACCTTGAGCTTGAGCGACTTGATCTTCTCCATCAAGGCCTTGCTCTTGTCTTTGGGAATACCGCTGCGCAGCGCGAGCACACGACGCACGGTACCGCCCGCCGCCGGCTCCGACTCTCCGATGTCGAAGGCTTTGATATCGATCCCGCGCTTGACGGCCTTGCCTTGGATCACGTCGATGACATTGCGCATCTTCAGCTCGTCGTCCGACACGACCGTGATCTTCTTGTCGTCCCAATCGATCGTCGTCTTCGAGTTCTTGAAGTCGAAGCGGTTCTCGATTTCGCGGCGCGCCTGATTCAGCGCGTTATCCAGTTCTTGTTGGTCGACACGCGACACAACATCGAACGACGATTCGCTCGCCATGACAGCTCTCCGGGTGGTTTACAGCGTGAAGGTGCGTTCTACGACGTCGCCGGTCTTGCCGAGGGTGCCGAGGCTCTTCCCGTCGACCGTGACCTCGACCCCGCCCGCATTCCCGATGCGCAGAACGGCCGTCTTTCCGTGGAACAGCCGAGCGGTCCCGGCCGGAAACGTACCCTCCATGCTAACACTGCCGTCAACGGTGACCCTAACCCAAGAGGGGGCCGTGAAGGTCAGCTCCACGCTCTGCGCACCCGCGACGAGCGGGCTCGCGGAGGCACCGGGACTCATCGAGGCGTCGGGGCTCGCCTCCGGCGAGGGGCTCGCGCTCTCGGTCGGGCTCGGACTGGCCGAGGCGGCGGGCGACGGGCTCGCCGGGCCCGACGGCGCGGAGGCGACCTCGGTCGAGGCGGCCGGCGCCGGGACCGCGGGTCGACCGCCGGTGAACTCGTTATAGAAGATGAGGGCGATCAGCCCGACCGCCACGAGCGAGAGGATCCAGATTAGCGGCGAGAGGTTCCGGGAACGGACGTTCGCATCGGCGGCGTAGTGGACGGGGGTTGCCTGCTCCCGGTCGGCCGCGGAGGGCGCGGGAGCCGTGCCGGACGAGGCGTTGAAGGCGGCGACGATCTCGTCGGTGTCGAGGTTCAGGAAGCGGGCGTAGGTGCGCAGGAAGCCGCGGACGTACACCGGGGCGCCGATCGCGCTCCATTTCTCGTCCTCGATGGCAGCCAGATAGACCGAGCGAATACGGATCTGCTCGGCTACGTCGGAGAGGGAGAGACCGCGTGCTTCGCGGGCTGCGCGGAACCGTTCGCCGAGCGCTGACATTGGGGCTTTGAGTTAGGCCCATCTCCCTGTTATCCTGTGCCCTGGTAACCCGCTATGCAGAGCCTCGAAAAGCCCCGTGTTATCGCCGCCATGAGCGGCGGCGTCGACTCCGCCGTCGCGGCCGGCCTCTTGGTCGAGGCCGGGTACGACGTGGTCGGCGTCACGATGAAAATGTACTCCCCGACGCGCGCGCCGCATGCCAAGAGCTGCTGTGGTATCGACGATTTCGACGACGCGCGGCGCACGGCGGCGGCCCTGAATATTCCGCACTACGTGCTGAATTTCGAGGAGACGTTTCGGCGCAGCGTGATCGAGCGCTTCGCCGACGACTACGCGAACGGGCGAACGCCGAATCCGTGCGTCGCCTGCAACAACTTCGTGAAGCTCGGAACGCTCGCCGAGTATGCGAAACGCTTGGGGGCTCGCTACATCGCGACGGGACACTACGGCCGCATCGACCATCGCGAGGACGGCCCGCACCTCTATCGCAGCGAGAGCGAGAAGGATCAAGCCTACGCGCTCGCCCAGCTCGCGCGCGAGCAGCTCGATATGCTGCTGTTGCCGGTCGGCGCTTTTGACAAGGCGACGACTCGCGCGCACGCGCGACGTCTCGGCCTCCCCGTCCACGAAAAGACCGAATCCCAAGACATCTGCTTCGTCGAAGGCGGCGACTACCGCGACGTGCTCGCGCGCGTGCGCCCGGAGATCGACCGTCCGGGCGAGTTTCGCACGAGCGACGGCACGCTCGCCGGGACGCACGCCGGGATCGCACACTACACGATCGGTCAGCGCGCAAAGCTGCCCGCGAGCAGCGACGGCCCGCGCTACGTCACGCGGATCGACCCGCACACGAACGTCGTGACGATCGGACGCGAGGACGAACTGCTCGCCGATCGGCTGCACGCCGACGAGGTGAATCTGATTCGTCCCGAGCGTTTTGCGCACGGCGCGACCGCGGTGCGCGCGATGGTACGCTATCGCTCGGCACCCGCGGCGGCGACCGCACGACTGCTCGACGACGGAACGCTTGAGCTGGATTTCGAACGGCCGCTGCGCGCGATCACGCCCGGCCAACTCGTCGCGCTCTTCGACGAGCAGGCGAGCGAGGTATGGGGCGCGGCGACGATTCGTTCAGCCTCGTGATCTTAAGGCATCGATAAGTTTCGCGTTCGTTCGCACCGATAGCGTAGAGGATGGAGCGGAGTTCTCCCCGGGTTGAGGCCGACTCGACGCTCGCCCTCAACGCCCTCGCGCGCGTCGCCGCCGAAAGCGCGGCGACCACGATTGCCGTCCTTTGGACGCTCGACGACGCGGGCGTTCACCCTCGTGCATTCGTGGGCGTTGACGAGGCCGCCGCTTGCGCGCTGCTGCGCGGACCAATGAGCGAGGTGAGCGCGCTCGAGGTGTCGCTTCCGACCGAGAGCGGCGTGGCGGGCGCTATCTGCGTCTTCGACCGCAATCCCAAGCGCCTCTACTCCGCCGAGCACATCGCCGCGCTCACGCGCGTCGCCCGCGCGGCGGGCGCCCTGCTCGCCGAAGATGCGATGGGATCGGGCCGTTACGCCGTGCTGCGCGAGGCGACCGCGTTCGCGGGCGTCGGTGTGAGCGTCTTCTCCATCGGACCGAACGACGCGACGCCGCTCTGCGAGTACGTCAACGACGGCTCGCGCGCGCGCATGGGCCTTACCTACGCGGAATTCTTGCGCGACACGTCCGCCTTCTATGCACTCGGTGCGAACGCCGAGGCGCTGCGCCGGATTCTGGATCGCGCGCGCCGCGCCGACTCGGCGCCGTTCGAAGCGCAACTCACCGCGGGCAACGGTACGACCTACTGGACCGAGATCAGCGTCCGCAAACTCTCGCACGGTGACGAGCAGCCGCTCCGCTATATGGTGATCGCGCGCGAGATCACCGAGCGCAAGCTCGCGCAAGAACAGGGCCGTCTGCTCGCGGCCGCGATCGAGGAGCAGCCGGCGGGCGTGCTGATCGTGGATATGCACGCCGAACACCGTCTGCGCCCGCCGATCATCTACGCAAACGCGGGCTTCTGCGCGTTGACGGGCTACCGTTTGGACGAGATCCGCGCCGGCGTCTACCCCGTCTTCTTCGGCGATGCGACCGATCGCGATCTCGTCCGCGACGCGGCCGACCGCGTCTTCGCGGGCGAACACGTGACCGTCGAGGTGCAACTGCACCGCCGCGACGGCACGCCGTTCTGGGCCGAGGTGCGCGCCCACGCGCTCGAGACGCACTGCGCGCACGCCGTGATGATCATCAACGAGATCGAAGAGCGACGCGCAAAGGACGACTGGATGCGCATGCTGACCGAGGCGATCGATCAAGCGAGCGACTTCGTCACGATCTTCGACGACGGAGCGAACGAGGACGGCGCTCCGTGTCTGCGCTACGCGAATCGGGCGTTTTACGAAGCCACCCAATACGAACCGGAGGAGCTGATCGGTCGACCCTACACGGCCTTTTACTCGGCGCGCAACGATCCGGTCGTGCTCGAGGCGATTCGTAAGAGCATCGACGCCCAAACGACCAATTACCGCGAAGTGCTCGTGCAGCGAAAAGACGGCAGCGAATTCTGGATCGAGTTCGTCGGCAAGCCGGTGCTCGAAAGCAACGGGCGCGTCGCACGCATGAGCATCGGCCGCGATATCACGCTGCGCCGCCGCGCCGCCTCCCAGCTCTCGCTGCTGTTTTCCGCGTTCGAGCAATCGCCGAACCGCGTCATCCTCTACGAAGCGAACGAGCATGACGACCTTGAGATCGCCTACGAAAACGAAGCCTCTTCGTCACACGGACATCGGCGCTTGCTCGAGCTCTGGAACGACGAACGGCCGTCCGCGCGAGCGGTTCGCCGAAGCCTGCTCGCGGGCGAGCGGGTGCACCTGGTCTTCGCCGAACGCGGCGCGAACGGCGCGCCGAACGTCGTCGATTTCGTCGCGCTCTCCGTGCGGAACGCTTCGCGTCTCGAAGCGATTCTCACCGTCGATCGGATGATCGGCGACACGAACGTCGCCGAAGCGCATCACAGTCGGCTGCTCGAACTCGCGACGCTACTGCACGCCTTTCGCGAGGCGCGCGATCCGGCGATGCACCTGCACGTGCTGCGCGCGCTCTTGCTCTCCGCCTTCGGGGCAGAGATCGGCGTAACGACCGCGCCCGCGCCGAGCGGCGTGCAGATCGACGCCGCCGCACGCCACGCCGCGTTCGGCTTGGGCGGCCGCTCCTATGTCGTCTCCTGGACGGGACCGCTCGAGGAGCGCGATCTCACCGGGCTGCGTTTCTGCATCGAGGCATGCATCGAACACGAGCACGCCTCGCGCACGAGCGCGTCTTAGCCCGCGGTCGCGAGCGCCATGTCGCCGCGCAGGTTCCAGTACGTATCGCGGATGACCGGCCGGAATCCGGCTCCGATGATCGCCTCTTCCAACTCGCGGCGCGTCGCGTCGTTCTGCGCGCCCGCGTCACGCACGACGCGATCCTCGATGATCACGCCGCCCATGTCGTCGCAGCCGTAAAAGAGCGCGAGCTGCCCGAGCTTGAGACCCGGCGTAAGCCACGACGCCTGCAAGTGCGGGAAATTGTCCAAGTAGAGCCGCGCGACGGAGAGCACCCGCAGATATTCGAGCGCGGTCGCCTCTTTGCCGCGTAGCGGCGTCTTGAACGGAACGTAAAACCACGGAATGAACGCGGTGAAGCCGCCGGTCTCATCCTGCAAATCCCGCAGCACGTGCATGTGCTCGATGCGTTCTTCGTCGGTCTCGATCGATCCGTACATCATCGTCGCGGTCGTCTTCATGCCGAGCAGATGCGCTTGGCGCATCACGTCGAGCCATTGATCGGGCGTCACCTTGCGCGCGGAGATGCGCTTACGAACGCGCTCGACCAAAATCTCGGCCCCCGCGCCCGGGAGCGATTTCAATCCGGCCGCCTGCAGTCGCCGCAGCACGTCGGTGACCGGCAGATTCTCGAACTTCGCCAGGCCCGCGACTTCGGAGACGGAGAGCGAATGGATATCGACGCGCGGAAACTCGGCGCGCACGCGCGCGAAGAGCGCTTCGAACCACGACAGCGGCAGATCGGGATTCACGCCGCCTTGGATCATGATCTGCGTGGCACCGAGATCGGCGGCCTTTTTCACGCGCGCGACCACGCCGTCGTGATCGAGCGTCCGTCCCTCTTTATGGTGCTCCGGCCGAAAGAACGCGCAAAACGTACAGTGCACGTTGCACACGTTCGTGTAGTCGATCGTCGTGTCGATCACGTAGGTGACGTCGTTCGTCGGGTGGAGCTGCATGCGCCGTGCATACGCAGCCATGCCGAGCTCGTGCAGATCGGCCTCGCGATAGAGCCGCACGCCTTCGTCGAAGGTGAGACGGCCGCCCTGTGCGGCTTTGTCGAGCAGGCTAGCGAGAGACGACACCGATGACCTCCGGGAGCGACGACGGAACGCGATCGATCGCGCCGATCGCATGCAACTCGCGACAGTACACCGCGAGCCCGTTCTGCGCCGCCGAGTGGAACGTAAAATTGAGCTTGCCGTAATAGGTGTCGTAGAAGCCCGCGGCGCGCGGATGGGCGCGCTGCGCGTCCTCGATCACCTCGCGCATGTGCGAGCGGGACCAGGTGTAGGCATCGGTCAACGCGTGCATGCAGGCGCGCACGCCGTCGGGATCACGCTCGTAGGCGTCGCGACGGGCCGCCCAGACGGCGAAGACCGTTTGCTGCCGCGTCCATTCGTGCCACAGCGTGCCGAGATCGTAGACGTGCTCGCGCGGCAGGCGCTCGATCGCATCGATCGCCGAGTCACCGATGAGCAGCGCAGGCATACCCTCGATCGCGGCCGCGAGCGGATTCGCGGATTCGACATAGTGCGGGCGTACGCCGTAGCGGCGCTCGAGCACCACGCGCAGCAGGTTTCGGCCGCTCGCCGATTCGCCGGTCAGCGCGATCGTCGCGCCGTCGAGCAGCGCCGGAGGCGTCGCGGAGACGAGCACCACCGAGACGACCTCGTCGCGGGCGCCGATGCAGAGATCGGGCAGCAGCACGAGATCGGCGCTGTTCTTCGCCCATGCGAAGGCGCTGATCGGGCTCAGATCGAGCTCGCCGCCGAGCAGCATCGCATTCAAGCGCGCGGGCACGTCCGCGTGGAGCGTACCCGGATAGTCGATCACCCCGCGATCGAAGGCCGCATAGACCGGGAGATCGTTCGTATAGACGATCCGCCCGCAGCGCAGGCTCATGAGACGGAGACCGCTTCCTTCTCCGACACCGGCGGCGCCCAGTCGTAGGGGAAGGTGTCGTACGTCGAGTTACGGCGCACCGCCACGTAGCCCGCGTCCTCGATGAGACGGCGGAATTCACGATCGTCCACGTACTGCCCGGACTGCGTTCCCGCGGCGTGATAGATCATCTCTTCGTCGGTCGATCCGTGCGTGCCGTCCATGTCGTCGGCACCGAACTGCAGCGCGACCTGACAGATCTTCAAGCCCTGAATCATCCAGTAGGCCTTGATGTGATCGAAGTTATCGAGCATCAGCCGCGCGATCGCGAAGGTCTTCAGATCGTCGAGCCCGCTCGTCCACCCGCAGTGCGAAAGCTCGTTGCCGTCGGGATGGTACGCGAGCGGGATGAAGGCGTTGAAGCCGGGCGAACGCCGCTGCGATTCGCGCAGGCGAATCATATGGTCGAGGCGATCCTCGAGCGACTCGATATGCCCGTAGAGCATGGTCGCATTCGAGGCGACACCCTGACGATGCAGCTCTTCGTGAATCGCAATCCAGTTTTCGGAGCTGACCTTGTTTGCGCAGATCTTCTTGCGCGTCTCTTCGGCGAAGATCTCGGCCGCGCCGCCGTTGACGTTGTCCAGACCCGCTTCTTTGAGCGTCTTGACGATCTCCGGGATGCTCATCCGATGGCGCTTGGCCATGTACTCGATCTCCGCCGCCGTAAAGAACGAGAGCTGCACGTGCGGAAGCGCTTCTTTGAAACGACGCATGAGCGGGAGCCAGTAGTCGAGCGAGAGCTGCCGCGGGTCGTGACCGCCGACGATATGGATTTGATTGAAGTTGCTGCCGGTCTCGAGCGCCTTCGCGAAGACCTGATCGGCCGTCATGCGGAAGACGCGCTCGGGCTGCTTGAACTCGTCGGCCGCGAACGAGCAGAACTTGCAGTTCGCGTAGCACACGTTGGTCGAGTTGATGTAGCGGTTGAGGACGTAGTAGACGTTCTTGCCGCTCTTGCGCTCTTTCTGCGCGCGCGCGATGCGCCCCAGATTGTGGATATCGTGCGTGCGGTAGAGCGCGAGGCCGTCTTCCAGCGAGAGGGAGACGCCGGCCTCGACCTTGCGCTCGATCTCGGCGAGCGCGGGATCCATGTCGTATGCCATCGTGGCACCTATTCTAAAGAGGTCGCGCGCGGCCCCTCGAAGACGTTTATCGGTAGCGCCGCGGCGAGCGCCGCGATGACCGCGACCGCCCAGAGCGCTCCGCCCAGGATATCGGTCAGATAATGCGCCCCGAGCGCCAGGCGCGACCACCAGATCGCGACGGTAAGCAATGCAAGGAGGCTCGCCCCCATCGCTCGGTACCGCAGCGAGCTGCGGGCGATGAACATCGACCAGAGCAGATAGAACCCGGTCGAGACCGCCGCATGCGAGCTCGGGAACGAGAACGAGGTTTCGTGCTTGACCACCCAGTCCAAACGGCGCGGGCGCATGAAGATGTGCTGTAGCAGGTCGGCGCCGCGCCAGGCGAGCAGCAACGCGACGATCGCGAAGATGACGCGCGGGCGCCACGCCGGGTACCGGACGGCCACGACGATGGTGACGACCGCGAGCGGAGCGAGCACGTAGGCATAGCCGCACCAGGTGATCCACCACGCGACGAGCGTGGAGTGATTCACCCACGCGTGTTCGAGGCGCATCAGCACGGCGGGATCGGGAGCGCGTCCGACCGCATGTCCGAGCAGCAGCACGCATCCGGCCGCGACCAGGGCGAGAGCCGCGGCGGCGATGCGCCGGCGCGCGTCAGGCATCGGCAAAGAGCTCGGTCTGACCGTCGTCGCTCTTGCCCAGGCGCGACGCGATCACCTCGAGCTCTCCGAGCCCGATGAGGATCTTGCGCGGCTTCGTGCCTTCGTGCGGTCCGACCACCTTGAAGTCTTCGAGCTGCTTCATCAGGCGAACCGCGCGCGGATGACCGATCGAGAACTGCGACTGCAACTGCGCGGTCGACGCGTAGTTGGTCTCGATGATGAACTTCGCGGCGTCGTAGCAGAGCGGGTCGCTCTCGCGCTTGCCCTTCTCGTCGTCGTCGGAGACGGGCATCACCTCCACGTCGAGCAGGTTCTCGGGCCGCGACTGTTTGGCCCAGAACTCGACGAGTCGATTGACCTCGCTGCCGGTGATCAGTGCACCCTGAGCGCGAATCGGCTTCGGCGCGTCGATCGGCAGGTAGAGCATGTCGCCGCGCCCGAGCAGGCGCTCCGCGCCCGCCATATCGAGAATCGTGCGCGAATCGACCTGCGAACTCACCGCGAACGCGATGCGCGACGGAATGTTCGCCTTGATGAGACCGGTGATGACGTCGACCGACGGACGCTGCGTCGCGACGATCAGATGGATGCCGGTCGCGCGCGCGAGCTGTGCGAGACGCATGATCGTGGTCTCCACCTTGGCGGGCGCCACCAGCATCAAATCGGCCAACTCATCGATCACGATCACGACGTAGGGCAGTTTCTCGTCGGGAAACTTCGCGTTATACTCTTCGATCTTGCGCACGCCCGCCTTGGCGAAACGCTCGTACCGAACGTCCATCTCCTTGGTCATCTCGAAGAGCGCGCCCGCGGCCATCCGCGCGTCGGTGATCACGTCCTTGATGAGATGCGGGATGCCGTTGTAGACGGTGAGCTCGACGCGCTTGGGATCGATCATCAGCAACTGCACCTGGTCGGGTGTCGCCGAGACGAGCAGCGAGGCGATGATCGTGTTGAGACAGACCGATTTTCCCGAACCGGTCGCGCCCGCCACGAGCAAATGCGGCATCTTGCCGAGATCGCCGAAGACCGGGCGCCCGGTGATATCCTTGCCGAGCGCCATCCAGAGCGGCGGGACCGTGCCGCGATTCGGCAGCGCATCGAGAATCTCACGGATCGCGACGACCGAGACGGTGCTGTTGGGCACCTCGATGCCGACCGCCGACTTCCCCGGAATCGGAGCCTCGATGCGCACGCTCGTGGCCGCGAGCGCGAGCGCGAGATCGTCGGCGAGCGAAGCGATCTTCGAGATCTTGACGCCGCGATCGGGCTTCAACTCGTAGCGCGTGATCGACGGGCCGCGCTCGATGTGCGTCACCTTCGCACCGACACCGAAGCTGCCGAGGGTGTCTTCGAGCACGTGCGCGCGGTTGGAGTCGTCGACGACCTGCGCTTGCGGCGGATCGAAGAGATGCAGGTCGGGCAGCTTGTAGACGCGCCCCTCGCCGGGCTCGCTGCGCACCGCGACCAAATCGGCCGATTCGTAGTCGCCGACCACCGGCTCCTCGACGCGCTGCACGGGGCGCACCGGAACCGGAACCGGCGGCGGTGCGACCGGCGCGAAGACCTGCGAGACCGCGACGACGGGTCCGGAGTCGTCGTCGTCCTCCTCCTCGACCTCTTCGGGTTCGTCGACATCGAAGGCGGCGGGCTTGGGAGCGCGCTTCGTACGCGGCTCGGGCTTGGGCAGCGCGAAGGCCTCGCGCAGCGAGCCGTGCCCTTCGGGCAGGCTCACACGCAGCTTCGGCATCTCGGCCGGGCGCAGCCGTGCGAACAGCATCAGCAGCCAGCCGATCATCTTTTTCAGGCTCGCGTTCGTGAGATAGAGCGTGAGGGTGAGCGCGATGAGCGCGAGCACGACCCATGCGCCGATCGCTCCGACCAAACTCGCAAGCGCCGACCAGGTGCTCCCGCCGACCAGACCGCCGCGCCGCGTTCCGCCCGCGCCGAACGCGGCGTCGATCAGCAGAAAATACGCGAGCGCCGCGCTGCCGAGCCCCGCGATCATGCGCGGAACATTGATTTCAAGGAAGATGATCGCGCCGAAGAGCGCGACGAGGACCGGGAAAAGCGGGGCTGCTCCTCCAAAGTAGTGGCGCAACCCGCCCGCGATGAAGCGGCCGACGTTGCCCGCGTGCTCCGGCACCGCGAGCGCAATGCCGAAGAGGAGCGCGGCTCCGATTGCGGCGATCCCGACGATCTCGAGATTGAGTTTTTTTGCACTCGCCTTGCGGCGTACGCGAGCCATGGTCACTGTCGTTTCGTCGTCACACTAGGAGTTCACTTGCCTAATCCCACGATCGTCGTTCTGGAAGGCGACCAGACCGGACAAGAACTGCTCGCCGAATCGCTGCGCGTCCTCGACAAATCGGTCATCGACATCGATCTCGCGTTCGAGCACTACGATCTCTCGCTCGAAAACCGACGGGCGACGAACAATCAGGTGGTGCACGATGCAGCCGCCGCGATGCTCGTTCACAAGCTCGGACTCAAAGCGGCGACGATCACGCCCGAGATCAAAGGCGATGTCGGCTCGCCGAACGCGATCCTGCGCAAGGCGATCGACGGCAAAGTGATCGTGCGCACCGGCCGGAAACTGCCGCGCGTGCGTCCGGTCGCGGGCATCCACGCGCCGATCTCGGTCGTGCGCATGGCCGTGGGAGACGCCTACGGCGCCAAGGAGTGGCGCGAGGGCGAAGGCGTCGATGAGGTCGCCTATCGCACCGAGGTCATCTCGCGCAGCGTCTGCCGCTTCGTCTCCGAGTACGCCTTCGAGCACGCCAAGAAAACGGGCGCCAAGGTCTTCGGCGGACCCAAGTACACGGTGAGCCCGGTGTACGAAGGGATGCTCAAAGAAGAGATGGACGCAGCCGCCGCGCGCCATCCGGAGGTTCCCTACGAGCCGCAGTTGATCGATGCGACCTACGCGCTGCTCCTCTCGAACGCGGGCGATCATCCGCTCGTGATCCCCTCGCTCAATCGCGACGGCGACTGCCTCTCGGACCTGGTCATGCAGCTCTTCGGTTCGATCGCCGGCGCCGAATCGGTGCTGCTCTCGTTCGACGCCGATCTCAAACCCTCGGTCGTGATGGCCGAGGCGCCGCACGGAACCGCGCCACGCCTCTTCGGAAAGAACGTCGCCAATCCGCTCGCGATGATCCTCGCGGCGGGCGCGCTGCTCTCGTACGTCGACGATCGCCGCGCGGCCAACGCTTCGCGCGCCGTTTACGAGGCCGCGCTCGAAGCGGTGCACGAAGGCACGGCGACCGCCGATCTCGGCGGCAGCGCCGGAACCACCGAGTTCACCGACGCGGTCATCGAGGGAGTACGCCGCAAATTGGATGTATGGTCGACGCTGTAGCGAGTCGAAACTGTAAAGTTTCGATAAACCCGGGACCTTCAACTCATCCCGCGTAAGCGATTCGTTAAGGAGCCTGATTGGGGGGGCCGATCTCTACATGAGGATGCTATGGGTCTCGCGCCGCTCCGTTCAAGGCTTAGAACGGAGCAATCAGCGGCGTTTCTACCGGCAGTCGATTGAACTCCCGATCGCGATCGAGGTGAGCGGTCTTCCCGCGCCCGTGTACGGGACCTTGATCAACATCTCGGAGACCGGCTGCCGGCTGCGCTCGCTGATCCTCATCGAGCGCGACCGCGACGTGAACTTCGAACTGCGCTCGCGTCCGGGCGCGGCACCGATGCCGCTCAAAGGACGCATCGTGACGCGTGCCACCCCACCGAACGCGGGCGGCTACGAGTACGGCGTCAACTTCTCGCGCATGAGCAACACCGAGCGCGCGGCGCTGGCCCGCGAGATCCACGAGATGCAGCGCCGCGAAGCGCTCACGCGCGCCGAGTCCAAGGAACCGGCACGGGCGGCTGCGCCGACGCCGAAGAGCAAGCAGCGACGCGGCAGCGTGCGCACGATGGTCGCGTTCCCGGTCCGCTATCGGCTGCCCGGCAAGCCCTCGATCGTCGCCGAGGCCAACGACATCTCAACCGGCGGGCTGCGCCTGATGTGTCAGGAACCGATCGCGCTCGGCACGCACGTCGAGCTACGCTTCGCCCTGCCCAACAGCGTGCTCGCCGTCTTTCCGCCCGCCTCGCAGCGGACGGAGATCACCCCGTTCGGGCCGCGCCAGGTGCGCATTCCCGACAACCGCCGCCCATTCGAAGAAATGACGATCTCGGGTCGTGTCGTCTCACGCTTCCAGCCCACCCGCGGGCGCGAAGTCTTCGGCGTACAGTTCACCGATATCGACGGCTATCAGCGTGAGGAGATCGCTCGATTCACGCACGCCGTCCAGCTCGCACGGCTGCGATCTGAATAACATCCCTCGGAGGGGACGACAATGACCTGGATTCCTAAACGCTCGAACACGACCTCGACGGCCGCCGCTCCCACACCCGCGGCGGCTCCGGCGCAGATGCCCACCCACGGACACTCGCTCGAGATGCCGGTCGTCATGAGCGTGCGGCGCCTGCCTGCGCCCGTCTACGGCACGCTGATGGAGGTAACAGGTCGCGGCGCCAAGATTCGTTCGCTCGTGCTCATGGAGCGCGGGACCGAGGTCGAGTTCGATCTCGGGCTCGGCGGCACGACGATGACCGTCAACGCACGGGTCGAGGCGCGCCGCAACGCCTCGGCCGGCGCCCGCTTCGAGTACTTCCTCACCTTCGACGTGATGGGTGAGGCGCAGGTCGACGCGCTCGCGCGCGCGATTCGCGAGCTCGAACGCCGCGCCGCCGCCTCGCGCTCGATCCAGCGCGCGATCGACGCGCTGCCTACGACCGATCGCGAACGCCGCGGCAGCTACCGCGCGCTCAGCGCCTTCCCGGTGCGGTATCGCAAAGAGGGCGACGACTGGAGCGAGGCGCGTATCGGCGACATCTCGAGCACCGGCGTGCGCATGAACTGCGGGCAGCCGCTACCGATCGGCGCGCTCGTGGAGATGCGCTTCACGCTGCCCTCGAGCGTGCTCGAGGCCTACCCCGAAGAGACCGCGGTCCTCGACATATCCGGTTCGTCGCCGCGCCGCACCGGCCGCCCCGATCTGCGCCGTCCGTTCGAAGAGATGCGCCTGCGCGGACGCGTCGTCACGCGCTTCCAGCCGGTGCGCGACCGCGAAGTCTACGGCGTCGCCTTCCTCGAGATCGACGGCTACTCGCGCGAGGAGATCGCGCGCTTCACCCACGCGGTCCAACTCTCGAAGATTCGCAACGCCTAACTGCGAAGCAACGCGCAGCATGCGCGCACTCTTCGTCCCCCGCAGCGACGCCGACCGCATCTTCGGCGGCGACGTCGTGCAGATGACCAAAACCGCCGAGGCGCTCCGTGCCCTCGGCGTCGTCGTCGATGTCGGTCCCGCCGAAAGCGCGAGCGCCGACTACGACGTCGTGCATCTATGGACGAGCCTGCACGTGCCGCACATGCTGATGCCGCAGCTCGAACGGCTTGCGCCGCTGCGCGGCCGCGTGCCGATCGCGTTCTCGCCGATCTGGGCGCCGCACCATCTTCTACGCTGGATGGACGCGGCGCGCCGCTGGCTTTTCTCCCGCTATCCCGACGCGACGCATCTCGACCCGGCGAGCGCAGCGAACGATCTGCGCGCGATCGCTTCGCGGGCGCTCGACTTTACGCTCGACGGCCGCACGCTCGCGGCCTTCGCGCCGCATCCGTTCACGGCCGAATGCCGCGCGGTCCTCGAACACGTCGATCTGATTCTCCCGAATTCGTGGATGGAGCTCTCCGCGATCTTCACCTTTCTCGGCGACTACGCCGCGTACGGCGTGGTCCCGAACGCGGTCGACGCACGCGATTTCGCCGATGCCGATCCGCTCGAACTTCCCGACGAATTGCGCGCACGGCCTTACGTGCTGATGAGCGCCCGCTTCGATGCGCGCAAGCAGCAAGATTTCGTCGCGCTCGCGCTCAAGCGCCTCGATCTTCCGCTCGTCTTCGTCGGGGAGGCGACCGATGCGGAGATATTCGCGCGCATGCGCGCGATCGCGAGCACGCGCAACGCTCCGGTCTACTACTATCCGTTCATGTCGCACGCGCGATTGAAGCATCTGTACGCGGGCGCGCGCGTGCACGTGCTGCCGAGCCTCTTCGAGTCGCCGGGGCTCGCCTCGCTCGAAGCAGCGCTGCTCGAACGCGCGGTCGTCGTCGGCAATCTCGCCTTCGAGAGCGAGTATTTTCGGGACGGCGCCTATTACTGCGATCCGTGCGATGCGTTCTCGATCGAGCGCGCGGTACGCAGCGCCTGGGATCGCTTCGATGAGGATGCCCCGCGCCGCGCGGAACTCGCCGCCCGTATCCGCCGCGACTACACCTGGGAGCGCGCGGCCGAAGCGACGCTGCGCGCCTACACGCGTGCCGCGATCAGCCCGACGCCGACGAGCGCGAGCAACACCCCCGCCCACTGAGATCGCTGCAGCCGTTCGCGCAGCACGACGCGCGCGAGCACGACCGTACTCGCCGGATAGAGCGAGGTGAGCACCGCCGCGATCGAGATGTATCCGGCATACGCCGCCGCGACGTAGAGCGCATTCGCGGACATATCGAGCACCCCGCCGAGCACGATCAAGCCGATACTCGCGCGCTGCGGACGAAGGGTCGTGCGCGCGGCGAACGCGACGAGCGCAAGCATCATCACCGAGGCCGCACGCGCCGCGAGCAGCGGATCGAGGCCGGCACGTCGATGCGGCAGCGCGAGAAACACGTAGAACGCGCCGAGCACGAGCCCGGAGAGAATCGCTTCGCGCACGCCCGCGGTCGCGATCTCGCGCGTACCGCTCTCCTCGGTGGAGACCGAGATCAGCACGATCGCGACGAGCGCGATCCCGATCCCGAGCGCTTGCAGCGGGGTGAGGTGCTCGCCGCGCACGACGCCGACCACGAGCGGAACGGCGGCGGCGAGCACCGCGGTGATCGGCGAGACCACCCCCATCTTCCCGATCGCAAGCGCATGGTAGAGCAGCGCGATGCCGATGCCGCCGCAGATGCCCGCGAGCGCGCCCCAGAGCTCATCGGAGAGCACCGCGTGCGCGGGAATGAAGGGGCGCACCACGAGCAGGACGACGAGTCCCGCCAGCTGCGAGAGCACGACGACCGCGAGGATCGCGGTGCGGCGCGACGCCAGGCCGCCGCAGAAATCGGCGGCGCCGTACGCGACCGCCGCAATCAAACTGCAGACGATCCCGAACAACGCCGAGTTAGACTTCCATCACGACCGGAACGATGACCGGACGGCGCTTGGTCTTCGCGTGCACCGCGCGCGAGAGCGTGTTGCGGATGTGCTCGCGCACGCTATTGACGTCGCGTAGCGCCTCGACCGAGACTTCGTTGAGCGCCGCGCGCAGCGTGGCCCGCAGTTCCTCGATGATCTCGCCGGATTCGGGAATGTAGAAGACGCCCTTTGAAATCAGATCGGGATCGCCGATCACGCGGGCCTCCTCGGCGTCGATCGCGACGACGACCATCATCACGCCGTCGTTCGAAAGCGCCTTGCGATCGCGCAGCACCGCTTCGCCGACGCCGCCGATATCGGATCCGTCGACGAGCACGTTGCCGCCGTACGTCTTCCCGACTTTATCGCCGTACTCGGCCGTAAACTCGAGCACGTCCCCGTTCTCCACCACGAAGACGTTCTCGCTCTCCACGCCGGTCTGCACCGCGAGTCGACCGTGCTGCACGAGCATGCGATACTCGCCGTGCACCGGCACGAAGAATTCGGGTCGCACCAGGTTGAGCATCAGAAGCAGCTCTTCTTGCGATGCATGCCCGGAAACGTGCGAGCGACCGTCGGTGCCGTGGATCACCGTCGCGCCGAGCTTGTAGAGGTTGTTGATCGTCTTGTAGACGCTCTTCTCGTTGCCCGGAATCGGGGTCGCCGAGATGACGATCGTGTCGCCGGGAACGATCTTGAACTTTTTGTGATCGCGCACCGACATGCGCGCGAGACCGCTCATCGGTTCGCCCTGCGAACCGGTCGTGAGCACGACCACCTGCTCGGGCGGATAGCTCTCCACGTCTTCGATCTTGATGACGGTACCCGGCGGAATCCGCAGGTAGCCGAGCTCGCTCGAGAAGTGCACCACGTTCTGCAGCGAGCGCCCGAGAAAGGCGACCTTGCGTCCGAATCGCACCGCGTGATCGACGGCCTGCTGGAGGCGCGGCACGTTGGATGCGAACGAGGCGACGACGATACGTCCTTTCGCGCGCTGGAAGATCGCGGTGAAGGCCTCGCCGACGATACGCTCGGAGAGGGTGTGTCCGGGGCGCTCCGCGTTGGTCGAATCGGCGAGCATGCAGAGCACGCCTTCGTCACCGATGCGCGCGATGCGCGCGAAATCCGCGGGTTTGTTGTCGATCGGCGTCTGGTCGAACTTGAAATCGCCGGTGTGGAAGATCGTGCCGACCGGCGTGCGCAGCGCGAGCGAACAGGCGCCCGCGACCGAGTGATTGATGTGGATGAACTCGGTCTCGATCGCGCCGTAGCGCACGCGGTCACCGGGCTCGACCGTCACGAATTCGATCTCGCCGAATTTGTGTTCGCGCGACTTCGCCTTGATCAGCGCGATCGAGAGCGCGGTGCCGACGACCGGCGTCTGCGGAAAGGCTTTGAGAAAATACGGAATGCCGCCGATGTGGTCTTCGTGCCCGTGGGTGACGAGCACGGCGCGCAGCTTGTGCGCGCGCTCGCGAACGTAGGTGAAGTCGTTGATGACGACGTCCACCCCGAACATCTCCGCGTCGGGGAACATCAATCCGCAATCGACCACCACCAGATCGTCGTTCGTCTCGACGACGGTCATGTTGCGCCCGATCTCGCCGCAGCCGCCGAGCGGCACGACGCGGACGAACGGTTCTTTGGGGGGCGCCGGGAGCACGAAGGTATCGGAATTCACCAAAAGGCCGCTTTACATGGGGCAGGGACGGCGTGAAGGCCGTCCCGGAGGATACATATGATCGACGGATACCGCGCCCGGGTCGCCCTGACCTCGCTCGCCCTCTCGTTTTTATTGACCGGAGTCACTATTGAGCCGCATAATCCCTGTCGCCTCGACCCTTCACTCTACTCGGCACGGGCGATCCGACGGGCTCGCACGCTGCTGCAGTTACGGATGCTCGAACTGCGAGAGGCCCGCCTCGAGCGGGTGCGCGCCGTCATCGAGCGCCGGCTCCCGGTCGATGCACTGCTGCGCTCCGAACCGGGTCGTCGGCCCCGGTCAGGCAGGCCGCACCGCCCGTTGAAACAAAAGCGGCCGAACACGACTACTCTTTGTCAAGAGTAGTTTCAGTTATCGCTTTCCAGTTGAAAGGGTGTCTCGATGGTTGCCGAGCCCGAAGCATCGAAGGCAAACGCCGTAAAGACGATGCTCGATACGATCATTGCCCCCAAAGAAGCGTTCGCCGCGATCCGCGTCGTCCCGACCTGGGGCCTTCCCCTGGCCGTCGCGATCGTGCTCGGCGCTCTCAGCGCGTTCCTTATGGTTCCGGCGTATCAGCACGTCGTCCCGTCCACCTTTGCCCATGAGGCGGCGACCAATCCGCAGATCGCGGCGATGAGCCAGCAGCAGCAGCAGCAGATCATGGCGATGCAGGAAAAGGGCATCTCTTTCACCTGGGTATTCGTGATGCTCGGCGTGCCGTTCGCCGCGCTCATCTCCGCGGTGGTCATGCTCGTGTTCGACAAGATCGGCCGCGGCGAGGGGACGTTCGGCAAATACTGGGCGGCCGCGTGCAACATCACGCTCGTCACCTCGGGTCTGGGCAGCGTCGTGCTCGCCGTCATCGTGTTGGCGCGCGGCGCGGCAAGCTTCGATACCATGCAGTCGGTGCAGCAGGCGCTCCCGTCGCTCGCGCTCCTCGTCCCGGCGAGCAGCGTCAAGCTCTCCGCGTTTCTCGGAGCGGTCTCCCCGTTCGCGCTCTGGGCGGTCTTCCTGACCGCGACCGCGGTCTCGACGATCGGCCGCGCGAACAAGACCTCAGCGTGGCTTGCGGGCATCACCCTCCTGCTCGTTCCGGCACTCATCGCGGCCGCGTTCGCTAAATAGACGCTGCCGATGTCCGTGCTCCGTTTCGCGGCCGCCGCGCTCTTCGCGTCGGCGGCCGCGCTCCCGATTCACGCGGTCGCGCAGCCGATGACGCTCGCCGACGCGGTGTCCTACGCGCTCGATCACAGCCCGACGATCGCGCAGAAGTACGCCGCCGTCACGCAGGCCGAGCATGCGCTCGCACAAGCGCGCGGAAACGCGTTTCCCACCGTCAACGCGCTCGCCCAGAGTCAACTGCAGAAGAATGCCAACTACGGCGGCGCCTACGCAATCCTCAACGGCGCTCAAATCTCGCAGCAGTTCAGTCAGAACACCGCGCAGATCGGCGCGAACCTCAACATCTCGTCGGGCGGCCTCGCGTTCATCCAGCTCGCCGCCGCACGGGCGAGCGCCGCGCAAGCGGAGCACGATCTCGCAAGCACCGAGGATCAACTCGCGACCACCGTTACCAACGCCTACTACACCGTCGTGCAGAAGCGTGCGAACGTCGTCGTCGACGAAGCCGATTTGAACTATCAAAACGCACTCGTCAACGACGCGAAAGCCAAGGAGCACGCGGGCGTCGTCGCCGGCGTCGACGTCCTCAAAGCGCAGGTCGCACAGGCCAAGAGCGCGTCGGTCCTCGTCGGCGCCCGCGCCGACGTCGCCGACGCGACCGAGAGCCTCGCGCAGACGATCGGCGCATCGCTCGATCAGCGCTTCGTTTTTGCCGACGACATCGCCCAGCCGCCGCTGCCTCAAGGGAGCATCGACCGCCTCGAAGCGATCGCGCTCGCGAACCGCAGCGACGTGAAAGCCGCGAACGAGTCGCTGCTCGCCGCACGCTACACCCGCAAGGGCTACGATCGCGAGCTCTTCCCGTCGGTGCAGGTCGGCGCCGCCTTCGGCAACCAGTTCAGCGCGACGAATATTCCCTCGACGAGCAAGGTCGTCAACGGCCATCCGGTCCTGCTGCCGCGCGGCAATCCCGGATTCTGGACGATCAACGCCACGACGACGTTCCAGCTCCCGTTGGTGGACTACGGCCAACGGCGGACCGAGCGCGCGAACGACGACGCGCAACTCGCCTCGGCCGAGGCCGCGCTCGCGCAGGCGAAGTCGCAGGCCGAACTCGACGTTCGCCAAAGCTACCGCGCCGCGCAGACGGCGCTCGCGCAACTTTCCTACGCGCGCGACGAAGCGCGCTTGGGAGCCGAGTCCGCGCGCGTCGCGCAACTGCAGTATCAACACGGGCTGATCGCGCTCTCGGACGTGATCCAGACCCAATCACAATCCGTCTCCGCGCAGTACGACTTCGTCGCCGCGCGCGTCGCGTACGTCGACGCGGTCGTCAAGCTACGCGTCTCCCTCGGCATCTACGACGCCAAACGCGCCGTCGCCGATCTCACCGCCGCGAACGCACGGAAGGAATGACCGCGATCCATGAACGCCCGTACTCGTAACGCTCTGATCGTCGTCGCCGCTTTGGTTGCGGTCGTCGTCGTCGCCGTGCTCGCCTCGCATCGAGACAAACCCGCGCTCCCCGTCAAGACCGCGCGCCTCTCTTACACCGACTTCACGGTCAAACTGCCCGAGCAGGGCACGATCATGCATCCGCAGACCGCGACGATCCCCGCGCTCGTCGGCGGCAACCTCGATCAGATCTTCGTCAAAGCCGGCGCGCACGTGACGCGCGGCGAACTGCTCGCGACGCTGACCAATCCCACGCTTAGCTATACCGCGGAAGGCTCGCAAGCCGACTACGGCAACTCGGTTGCAAACGTCGCCACCGCGCGCATCAACGAGCGCAACGCGCGCGTAACCTATCAAGCCGCGGTCGCGACGCAGAAGAGCAACCTCGACGAGGCGCGCCGCGTCTACGATGCCGATGTCGCGCTGCTCAAGCAGAAGGCGATCGCCCGCAATCAAGTCGATGCCGACAAGGCCAAGCTCGTACAGGCGCAGGTCGCCTACGACCAGGCGGTCGAGCAGTTGAAGCTCGGTGCGGTGACCGGATACGGTCAGGACAGCGTGCAAGCGGCCAAGGCGGCCGCCGAAAAAGCCAAGATCGTCAATGCCCAGAATCAGGAGCAGGTGGCGTATCTCCGTATCACGGCCCCGTTCGACGGCGTGATCCAAACCGTCGCCGCGGAGACGAACAATCCGCTGCGCTCGCTGCAGCCGGGCGACGCCGTCAGCGCGGGTCAGGCCCTCTTCACGATCGCCTCGAGCGAGCGCTTCATCGTGAAAGCGCAAGTCGACGAGCAGGACATCATCAACGTGCACGTCGGTCAGCGCGTGAACGTGACGGGTCAGGATTTCCCCGGCAAGACGCTGCGCGGCCACGTGACCGCGATCTCGCCGGTCGCGCAGAAATCGACCGACGCGTCGAGCACCGCGATGCAGGTGCTCACCACGATCGTGCTGGACGATTCACCGTCATATCTACGCGACGGCATGACGGCCGACGTCGACATTCTGACGACCGAGATCCCGCATGCGCTCGCCGTACCGAACGACGCGATCGTCACCGAAAAGGGCAAATCCTACGTCTACGTCGTGAAGGGCGGCATCGCGAAGAAGACGCTCGTGACGCTCGGACGCGCCGGCGATTCGACGACCCTCGTAAAATCGGGGCTCGCGGCGGGCGACGAGATCGTCACGCAAAAGACGCTCGACCTCACCGACGGCACCGCCGTGAAACCGTTGCCGACGACGAGTCCTTCGCCGTCATCGTCGCCGTGACGCGCTTCTTCGCCTACTTCGAAGAGGCGCTCGCCTCGCTCTGGCGCAACCGCGTGCGCTCGGCGCTCACGATGCTCGGCATGATCATCGGCAGTGCGTCGATTATCACGGTCTTCGGCATCAGCAAGGCGGCGACGAGCGGGATCGCCGCGAGTTTCGCATCGTTCGGTCAGCAGCCGGCGGTCATCTTCGCCGATCCCTCGCAGCTCTACCCGAGCATCGCGCAAATCCACTATCGCGACATCGCCGCGGTGCGCGACGCGCTCGGAGATCGCGCGCGCGCGGTGACGCCGCAGTGGAACACCTCGGTGAAGGTAAGCGCGGGAGCGATCACCGAGCACGTGAACGCGACGCAGGACGGCAGCTATCACGCCGACGGTTTGACGATGGCCGAGGGCCACAAGTTCACGGTCGACGAGGTCGAGGGGGCGCAGCGCGTCGTCGTGATCACGCACGACCTCGCGAAGAAGTTCTTCGGCGACGCCCCCGCGCTCGGCCGGGAGCTGCGCATCAACGGCATTCGCTTCAAAGTCGTGGGCGTCTACGGCGACATCAGCGGCTCGCTCTTCAATAGTCTCGCGGGCAGCTCGACCGTGCTCGTTCCCTATACCACCTATCACGATCTGCTCGCCTTCAAGCAGCCGCCGGACTTTCTGCTGGTCTTCCCGACCGATCCGCTCGCCGACGAAGCCGTCGGCAAGTCGACGGTTAAGGTGCTCAAGCACATTCACGGCGAGCGCGCGCAGTACAACGTGCAGAACGGAGCCGCGCAGCTGCAGGCCTTTACGAACGTGCTCGGCATCATCGGCACCGGACTCTCCGCGATCGGCGGCGTCGCGCTCGTCGTCGCCGGAATCGGCATCATGAACATCATGCTGGTCTCGGTCACCGAGCGAACCCGCGAGATCGGCATCCGCAAATCGATCGGCGCAAACCGCCGCGACATCATCGCGCAGTTTTTGATCGAAGCGGTGCTGCTCTCGCTCGGCGGCGGCCTGACCGGCATGCTCTTCGGCATCCTCGCCACCGTCGGCGCGGCGAGCCTGCTGAGCAAACAGCTCGGCACGCTGCTCATTCCCTACCTGCTCATCGTCAGCATCGCGCTCGCTTTTTCGCTGCTGGTCGGCACCGTCTTCGGTTCCTACCCGGCGATGCGCGCGGCGGCGATGGACCCGATCGAGGCGCTGCGCTCGTGATCTACCTCGAAGAAGCCTGGCGCGTGCTGCTCGCCAACCGCGTGCGCTCGCTGCTCACCACGCTCGGTCTCATCATCGGCGTCGGCGCAGTCGTCGCGATTCAAGTGCTCGGCAACAGCATGGCGGGCGCCGTCAACGGCGCGCTCGGCAACTTTGCCGACAATACGTTCATCATCTTTCCCAACGCGACGCAGCGCAACGTGCGTCAGGCGGCGATTCGCCTGAGCGATCTTCCCGCGTTGCGGCAGATCCCCGGCATCGTCGACGCGCTGCCGATCGGCCAATTTCAGGACATCGTTCGCGCCGGACACAATCTGGCGCGCGAAAGCATCGGCGCCGAAGGCGCGATCCCGTTCAACAACCTTCCCCCGCTGTACGGGCGCATCATCGATACCGACGACGTGAACCTCGCGACCGACGTGTGCGTGCTGCCGTACGACGCCTACACACGCCTCTTTCCCAAGGGCGGCAACCCGGTCGGGCAGAGTATCTACGTCGGTTCGCACCGCTATCTGATCATCGGCGTGCTCACCAAACCGAAGCAGGGCTTTCTGAACGCCAACTTCGGCGGCGGCGGCATCTCGATTCCGTGGTCGACCTACGTGCGCAACTACGTGCACGGGAACACGATCTACGCCGCGCGCTTCGTGACCGGCAACGCCTCGCAGATTCCCGATCTCGAACTCGCCGTCATCAAGAAGCTGCGCGAGATGCGCGGCGGCGCGCAGGGGCTCGCCTACCAAACGTTCGACAAATCGAAGATCACCGGTTCGATCAACGGCATCTTCAACGCGATCACGATCGTGGTCGGACTGATCGGCGCGGTCTCGCTGCTCGTCGCCGGCATCGGTATCATGAACATCATGCTGGTCTCGGTCGCCGAACGCACCCGCGAGATCGGCGTGCGCAAAGCGATCGGCGCGCGCCGTGCGCAGATTCTCTGGCAATTTTTCATCGAGGCGCTGCTCTTATGCAGCTTCGGCTGCCTGATCGGCCTGGTGATCGGCCTCGGGATCGGCGGCTTCGTCAACAGCGCCTTCATCGTACGGCTCACCGGCACGACGGTCGGTATTCCGTTTGCCCAAGCGATCGCGATCGCCGCGAGCTTCGCCGTGATCGTCACGCTCGCGTTCGGTACCTATCCGGCCTACCGCGCCGCTCGTCTCGACCCCATTGAGGCTCTCCGCTATGAATAACGGCTCGACGTCATCGCAAGCCGCGATCCGCTTCGATCGCGTCACCAAGACCTACAAGAACGGCTCGCTCGAGGTGCCGGTGCTGCACGGCATCGATCTGCTCGTGCGCCACGGCGAGTACGTGGCGATCATGGGTCCGTCGGGATCGGGCAAGTCGACGATGATGAACATCATCGGCTGTCTCGATCGCGCGACGAGCGGTACCTATCACCTCGACGGCGAGGACGTGTCGAACCTCGACGACAACGCACTCGCCGCGATCCGCCTGCGCAAGCTGGGCTTCATCTTCCAGGGCTTCAACCTGCTCGCCCGTACCGACGCGATCAAGAACGTCTCGCTGCCGCTCTTCTACGCGGGGATCGGTGTGCGCGAGCGCGAGCGACGCGCGCTCGCGGCGCTCGACGAAGTCGGCCTCTCGGACCGCGCGAAGCATAAACCCAACGAACTCTCCGGCGGCCAGCAGCAGCGCGTCGCGATCGCGCGCGCGCTGATCAACGATCCCGCGGTGCTGCTCGCCGACGAACCGACCGGCAATCTGGACACCAAGACCAGCGCCGACATCATGGCGCTCTTCGACAAGCTCCACGACCAAGGGCGCACGATCATCATGGTCACCCACGATGAAGACGTGGCCCGCCAGGCGCGGCGCATCATCCGCCTACGCGACGGACTGATCGTCGCCGACGAGCAGCCGAGCACCAGTCCGACCGGTTAGCTGGGGAACTCCTGTGCAACAGCGGGGTGCCGGGGTGGGTACGGACAACCAAGAATACCCGATCCCGCACTCTTTTCGTACGCTGAATTCAGGAGAACCGTGAAGAACCGCGTCATGCCCACCCTCATCGTCGGATTGGTGGGGGCCATCCTCGGCAGCTTTGTCATGATGCTCTACGCGAGCACACACTTCTCGAACGTAGCCGGGCCGAATCATACGCCGCCGGCCGTCGCTGCTGCTCCGCTCACGGGCGTGAGCGATCAGGACCGAATCGTCAGCGCCGTCAAGCGCACCAAGGCCTCGGTGGTCGCGATCACCGAGACGATCAACGGCCAGCAGGTCGTCCCGGTCGATCCGTTCCTGCAGCAGTTCTTCGGCCAGCAGGGTCCCGGCATCGTCCGCCGCTACCAGGGCCGGGCATCCGGCTCCGGGTTCATCTACGACACCAAGGGCGACATCGTCACCAACGCCCACGTGGTGCGACCGCCGACCGGCGGCAAGATCTCGAACCTCACCGTGGTCTTCCCGAACGGCGACCGCGTGCCCGCGCACGTCGTCTCGATGAGCCTCGGTCAGGACCTCGCCGTGATCAAGGTCGATAACTACAAGAAGCTCCCGCCGCCGCTGCAGCTCGCGGACTCCGATAAGCTCGAGCAGGGTCAATGGGCGATCGCGATCGGCGAACCCTACGAGCTCAAGCAGACGGTGACGCTCGGCGTGGTCTCCGCCTTCCAGCGCGACGAACAGGTGCAGGAAGGCAACCTCGACTACAACTTCAAGGGCCTGCTGCAGACCTCGGCGCCGATCAACCCCGGCAACTCCGGCGGTCCGCTGATCGACATCGACGGCCAGGTCATCGGCGTCAACCAGCTCACGAACGAAGCGGCGCAGGGCATCGGCTTTGCGATTCCCTCGAACACCGTCAAGCGGGTGATCCCCGAGCTCCTCGCGCATCCGGGCGTGCACCAGGGCACCGACACCGCCTTCGCGGGCTTTGCTCCGGCCGATCTCTCGCGCGGCCTGCGCAATCAGATCGGGTACTCCGGCACGCAGGGTATCGCCGTCGTCGAAGTCATTCCGGGCACCCCCGCGGATAAAGCGGGCCTCGAACCGGGCGACGTGATCCTCCAGGCGGACGGCAAGGTGTTCAAAACGGCCGCGGACCTGCGCAAGTACATCGCCTCCAAGAAGCCGGGCGACACCCTGCATCTGAACGTCTGGTCGCAAGGCGTCAAGAAGTTCATCGCGGTCACGCTCGAGGAGCGTCCGGCCGCCCAGCAGGTTCCCCCGCAACAGCAACAACAGCAGCCGTAGATCGCCTCCCCCGAGCGGCTCGAGAGCCGGCATGAAAGGTGCAACCTTTCATGCCGGCTCTTTGTCATTGGGACCGTGGAACCACGGTCGCCTCGTGCGACTAGGGAAGAAACAAATGCCCGTCCGGTCGTGTATGATCGTCGGGTAACACTCGTGCGAACGAGTCCGTAAGCGGCAAGGCGCATCCCGCCCCGCCTGCATCGCCGGACCTTCGCGGCCTCGCCCCCACCTCAAGGGCGCGGACGCATCGGCTCGACTGCGGCGACAAACGGGAATAGCTGGTCCGGGAACGTTCGCATAGATCACAGATGAGGTAAGACAATCTAATGGCAAAAGTGGTCGGTATCGACCTCGGCACGACCAACTCGGTCGTCGCCGTGATGGAGGGCAGCTCGCCCGTCGTCATTCCGAATTCCGAAGGGTCGCGCACGACCCCGTCGGTCGTCGCCTTCACGAAGACCGGCGAACGCCTCGTGGGACAGCTCGCGAAGCGTCAAGCGATCACCAATCCCGATCGCACGATCGCTTCGATCAAGCGTCACATGGGCGAAGGCGACTATCGCGTCAAGGTCGACGGCAAGGATTACACGCCGCAAGAGATCAGCGCGATGGTCCTGCAAAAGCTCGTCAACGACGCGAGCAACTATCTCGGCGAGCGCGTGACCAAAGCGGTCATCACCGTGCCCGCCTATTTCAACGACGCGCAGCGTCAAGCGACGAAGGATGCGGGTAAGATCGCGGGCCTCGAAGTGCTGCGTATCATCAACGAGCCGACCGCGGCGGCGCTCGCGTACGGCCTCGATAAAAAGGGCAACGAGACGATCCTCGTGTGGGACCTCGGCGGCGGCACGTTCGACGTGTCGATCCTCGAAGTCGGCGACGGCGTCTTCGAGGTGAAGTCGACCAACGGCGACACGCGCCTCGGCGGCGACGATTACGACCATCGCATCGTCGAGTGGCTCGTCGCGGAGTTCCGCAAAGAGCAAGGCATCGATCTGAGCAAGGACAAGCAGGCGATGCAGCGTCTCACCGAAGCGGCCGAAAAGGCCAAGATCGAACTCTCCGCGGTCGTGCAAACCTCGATCAACCTGCCGTTCATCACGGCGGATGCCGAGGGTCCGAAGCATCTCGACATCACGCTCACGCGTGCGAAGTTCGAGGAGCTCACCGCCGATCTCACCGATCGCTGCATCGCTCCGTTCAAGAACGCGCTCGCCGACGCGAAGATCGACGTCTCGCAGATCGACGAGGTCGTGATGGTCGGCGGTTCGACCCGCATGCCCGTCATTCAGGAACTCGTCAAGAAGCTCACCGGCAAAGAGCCGAATCTCACCGTCAACCCCGACGAAGTCGTCGCGGTCGGCGCGGCGATTCAAGCGGGCGTCCTCGCGGGTGAAGTGCGCGACGTCGTGCTGCTCGACGTGACCCCGCTCTCGCTCGGTCTCGAAACGCTCGGCGGCGTCATGACGACGCTCATCGAACGCAACACGACGATCCCGACCAAGAAGTCGCAGGTCTTCACCACCGCCGAAGACGGCCAGACCTCGGTCGATATCCACGTGCTGCAAGGCGAACGCCCGATGGCGCAGGATAACAAGACGCTCGGACGCTTCCGTCTCGAAGGGATTCCGCCGGCTCCGCGCGGCGTTCCGCAGGTCGAAGTCACCTTCAACATCGATGCCAACGGCATCGTGAACGTCGGTGCCAAAGATCTCGGCACGGGCAAAGAGCAGCAGATCACGATCACCGCGTCGACCAACCTCAACAAAGACGAAGTCGATCGCATGGTCAAGGACGCCGAACTGCAAGCCGCGGCCGACAAGGCCAAGCGCGAAGAGGCCGAGGTGCGCAACAGCGCATCGAGCCTGATCTACTCGACCGAAAAATCGCTCAAGGAAGTCGGCGACAAGCTCGACGCGACCGCGCGCGGCGAAGTCGAAACCGCGCTCGCCGATCTCAAGCGCATCAGCGAGAACGGCACGATCGCCGAGATCAAACCGGCAATCGAGAAACTCCAGCAGGCGAGCTACAAGATGGCCGAACTGCTCTACAAAGCCGCGTCGCCGAACGGCGAAGCGGCGGGCGCGGCCCCGGAAGGCGAGACCGCGGGCGTCGGCGCGCAGACGGGCGGAGCTCCGTCCGAAGACGTCATCGACGCGGAGTTCAAAGAAGCCAAATAACGCACCCCTTCGACACGGCTCAGGGTGACACGACCTCGTGCCCGCGCGACGCACGCAACCACGTGACACGCGGGCACGGCCCGTTGCACGCGGGGACGACGGTGTTACCCTGAGCCTGTCGAAGGGCGCTCTTTCGACATTGAGATGATGAACGAGAACGATTTGATTACCGAGGCCGGCGAAGCGACGATCGAGACGGCGGGCGACGACCTGCGCGCGCAACTCGATGCCGCGAACGCCAAAGCCGACGACAACTACCAAAAGTTTCTGCTCGCGATGGCGGACTTCGAGAACTACAAGAAGCGCATGGAGCGTGACATCGTATCGATCGTCACCGATCACCGCCGCAAACTGCTCGAACGCTTTCTTCCGGTGATGGACAATCTCGAACGCGCGCTGCAGTTCGATCAATCCGGCGGTGAAAAACTGCGCGGCGGCATCGAGAATACGCTGCGCGGATTCGAAGCGGTGCTCGCGAGCGAGGGCGTGAAGGCGATCGAGGTCAAGCACAAACCCTTCGATCCGCACGTCGCCGAGGCGATCGGCACGATGCCCGCACCCGACGGCGTCGACGACGATGTCGTGCTCGAAGTCGCCGAAAAGGGCTACACGATCGGCGAGCAGTTGCTGCGCCCGGCGAAGGTGCTCGTCGCCAAGAAGGCGTGATGAACTACAAAGACTACTACGCGATTCTGGGCGTCCCGAAGAGCGCGGCGGAGAAAGATATCAAGTCCGCCTATCGGAAGCTCGCGCGCAAGTGGCATCCCGATGCGAATCCCGAGAATCCCAAAGAGGCCGAAGAGAAGTTCAAAGAGCTCTCGGAGGCCTACGAGGTGCTCGGCGATCCCGAGAAGCGCAAGAAGTACGATATGCTCGGCTCGGATTGGCAGCGCGCCGCTCGCCAAGCCGAACAACAGCGGCAGTACCGCACGCGCTACGGCGAGGGTGACTTCTCGTTCGATTTCGGCAACGCGGGAGCCGCGCCGGGCGGGCCGACCGGTTTCTCGGATTTCTTCGACATGTTCTTCTCCGGCATCGGACGGCGCCAGAGCGCGCAGCAGCCGGGCTTCGCGCAGCGGGGACAAGATCTGGAGACGACGATCGAGCTCTCGCTGCGCGACGTGTACGACGGCGGTAAGAAAGCGGTCTCGCTGCAGCTCGAAGATCTCTGTCCGCGCTGCCGCGGCACCGGCACCGATGCCGGACGACTCTGTCCGCAGTGCAGCGGTACCGGCCACGTGCTGGTCGCGAAAAAGTTCGAGGTCTCGATCCCCAAAGGCATCGGCGACACCCAGCGCATCCGGCTCGCGGGGCAGGGCGGCGCGGGCATGCACGGCGGCCCGAACGGCGACCTGTACCTGATCGTCAAGCTGGTCGACGACGCCACGTACAAACGCAAGGGCGACGATCTCTACGTCGATCTGCCGGTGAGCGTCTACGATCTGGTGCTCGGCGGTGAGGTGAAGGTGCCGACGATGGGCGGACAGGTGGCGATGACGATTCCCGAAGGCACTCAGAACAATCGACTGCTGCGCCTGAGCGGCAAGGGGATGCCGAAGGTCAAAGGCGGCGGCGCGGGCGATCAGTACGTGCGTTTGATCGGTCAGCTTCCGCAGACGCTCAGCGACAAAGAGCGCAAGCTCTTCAAAGAACTCGCCGCACTGCGCAACGGCAAAAAGGGTTAGCGGCGGCGACGGCGCTCGAGCATCGACAATCGCGCGTCGATCCGAGCAACGCCGTCGTCGAGCCCCGTGAGGCGACGCTCGACGCGATCCAGCCGCGTCTCGACCAGATCGAGCCGCGTCTCGACGCGCTCGAGCCGCAGATCCACCCGATCGAAGCGCTCGTCCACGCGCACGAATTGCCGCTCGACGGCTTCGCGGAAGCCGAGCATCGCGTCGAGAATGTCCTGCATTGAAGGCTGCTGCATGATCGTGAGGGTAGCCTCCCTTCGTGACGCGCGCGTTTCCGCCTTGTGGACGCCGGGTGCAACGAAGCCCCGACGAGACGCGGTTGTCAGCCTGAAGAAGGCAGGAAGTATACACGCATGATGTCCGGTCACGGGCTGATGTGGTCGAGCATGTATCGACCCGACAAGCCGCAAGTTCGCAAACGCGTCGAGTGGCGCCGCATCGGCGGGCTCTTTGCGCCCTACGGGCGTCAGCAGGCGCTCGTCCTCGCGTGCATCGTGATCGCCGCACTGCTCGGATTGATCCCCGGCATCATGACGGCGCGCATCATCGATGTCGCGATCCCGCATCACAGCTTTCATGAGATCCTAGTCGACGTCGCCGTCATTCTCGGCACCGCGGTGCTCTCGATGGCCTTCGGTGTGGTTCAAGGCTACCTGAACTCGGTCGTCGGTGAAGGCATCATGCGCGATATACGCACGAGCCTGGTCGGGCATCTGCATCGCATGCCGCTTTCGTTCTTCACCGGAACCAAGACCGGCGAGATCATGAACCGCGTCTCGAACGACGTCGACAATATCGACGGCGTCGTTACCGGCACGCTGACGACGATCGTCACCAACATCGTGATGATCGTGACGACGCTGATCGCGATGTTCGTGTGGAATTGGCGGCTCGCGCTGATCTCGCTCGTGGTCGTGCCCTTCATGGTGCTCCCGCTCGGCCCGGTGGGGCGCCGGATGTACGACATCCGCAAGCGCACCCGCGAGCAGCGCGACACCATCGAATCGATCACCCAGGAGACGCTCTCGATCTCCGGCATCACGCTGATCAAATCGTTCGCGCGCGAGGCCTTCGAACGGACGCGCTTTTACGATGTCGGCACGAAGCTGATGGGCCTCGAGATCCGGCTCGCGATGGTAGGCCGCTGGTTTCTCGCCTCGGTCGGTGCGATGGTGATCGTCGGCCCGGCGATCGTGTGGCTCGGCGGCGGCTGGCTCGCCGTACGGGGAATGCTCGACGTCGGCGTGATCGTCGCGTTCATCGGCTACATCCAAGGACGCCTCTACGGCCCGGCGGCGGCGCTCGTCGGCATTCAAGTGCAGATCGTGAGCGCGCTCGCGGTCTTCGAACGTATCTTCGAATATCTCGACATGGCGACCGAGCAATACGAACCGCCGAACGCGATCGTGCTGAACGAACTGCGCGGCGACGTGCGCTTCGATCGCGTCACCTTCGGCTACTCCGAAGAGCGCACCGTGCTCGCCGACCTTTCGTTTCACATCGAACCGGGACAGATCGCGGCCTTCGTCGGTGCCTCGGGCGCGGGCAAATCGACCGTCACGCAACTCGTACCGCGATTCTACGATGCAAGCGCCGGAGCGGTGCTGATCGACGGGCACGACGTTCGCACGGTCACGCTCGAATCGCTGCGGCGCGACATCGGCATCGTCACGCAGGAGACCTATCTCTTCCACGACACGATCGCCGCGAATCTGCGCTACGCCAAGCCCGACGCGAGTGATTCGGAGCTCGTCGCCGCCGCGACGGCCGCGAACATCCACGCCTTCATCGCCTCGCTGCCCGACGGCTACGAGACCATCGTCGGCGAGCGCGGCCACAAGCTCTCGGGCGGCGAGCGCCAGCGCCTGGCGATCGCGCGGGTGCTGCTCAAGAATCCCCGCATCCTCATCCTCGACGAAGCGACGAGCGCGCTCGACTCGCATAACGAGGCCGCGATTCAGGAGGCGCTCGACCGGGTGATGCGCGGACGCACGAGCCTGGTCATCGCACATCGGCTCTCGACCGTCGTCAATGCCGATGTCATCTTCGTGATGGAGCACGGCCGGATCGTGGAGCGCGGCACGCATGCCGAACTGATCGAGCGCAACGGCGCCTACGCCGCGCTCTACCGCAGCCAGTTCCGCGACCGCACCGTCACCGCCTGACGCCTCGCAACCCGAACAGCTTTTTCTTCTTTCTTTACAAACAAGGCCGTAAAATAGGCACAAAGACCCAAGGCGCGGCGACGCTCGTCTCGAACGACGAAGGAAGCGGGCTGGGTTTCTGACACGTCGAGGTGGAGATGAGACCTTGTGAAGAGCCAATCGCGCAGCGCCGCACGCGGCAGCACGCTATCGTCGTGCGGCCGGATCTCTCCGTCCTCTTCTACGAACCGGGGGCGATCGAACTCCTCGAACTCACCTACGGCCCGCAGGCCGACACGGACCACCTGCCGCGACCGCTCGAAGAGATCGTGCGGCGCCGGCTCGTCGACGGCGCCGATGACGGGCCGGTCGATCTCGGCCCCGCGTTCGCCCGGATCGCCCTTCTCGAAGGCGTGCGTGACGGTTTCGCGGTCGTCCATCTGGCCGAACAGCGCCGCCGCGAGCACCTCGACTACGCCGTGGCGGAGTTCCGCCTAACCCATCGCGAGCGCGAGGTGCTCGCGCTGCTGCTGCGCGGGCACACGACCGCCGAGATCGCCGAACTCCTCACGCTCGCGGAGACCACCGCGGGCTACTACGTGAAGAGCCTGCTCAAAAAAACCGGATCGCGCAACCGCGCGGAACTGAGCGCGCGCGTGCTGCGCTACGACGGCGACTAGGCCACGCCGCTCGGAATACGCATCTCCGACGGCGGCTGCGGCATCAGCAGCGTCGGCCCCGTCGCGGCCTGTACGTCGTCCGCGCTCACGCCGGGCGCGACTTCGCGCAGCACCATACCGTCGGGCGTGACGTCGATCGTCGCGAGATCGGTGATGATGCGCTGCACCACCGCGCGACCCGTGAGCGGCAGCGTGCAGGCACGCACGATCTTGTGCTCGTTACCCTTGGCGACGTGCTCCATCATCACGATGACGCGCTTTGCGCCGTGCACGAGATCCATCGCGCCGCCCATGCCTTTGACCATCTTGCCGGGGATCATCCAGTTGGCGAGATCGCCGCGTTCGGAGACCTGCATCGCGCCGAGCACGGCGAGATCGATGTGACCGCCGCGAATCATCCCGAACGAGAGCGAGGAGTCGAAGAACGACGCGCCCGGAAGCACGGTCACCGTCTCTTTGCCCGCGTTGATGAGGTCGGCGTCTTCTTCACCCGCGTACGGATACGGCCCCATGCCGAGGATGCCGTTCTCGCTCTGCAGCGTGACGGTGACGTTCGCGGGAACGTAGTTCGGAATCAGCGTCGGCAGACCGATGCCGAGATTCACGTATTGCCCGTCGCGAAGTTCCTGTGCAACGCGCGCGGCGAGCTGCGTTCGAGTGAGAGCCACTGCTGTGTACCTGCCTTTAGGATCCGGAACGTGTCGTGGGGCGCGTGGTGACGCGTTCGATGCGCTTGCCTTCGGGACCGACGTGCACGATACGCTGCACGAAGATGCCCGGCAGATGCACCGTTTCGGGATCGATCGTGCCGGGTTCGACCAACTCCTCGACTTCGGCGATCGTGATCTTGCCCGCCATCGCACAGAGCGGATTGAAGTTGCGCGTCGCCTTGTGGAAGATCAAATTTCCCGCGGTGTCGCCGACCGAGGCGCGCACGAGCGCATAGTCGCACACGATCCCCTCTTCGAGCACGTAGTCGCGGCCGCCGAACGTACGCGTCTCCTTCTTCGGCGACGCGAGCGCGACGCTGCCGTCGACGCGGTGCTTCCACGGCAGGCCGCCGTCGGCCACGAGCGTCCCGACCCCCGCCGGCGTGTAGAAGGCCGGAATGCCGCAGCCGCCCGCGCGCAAACGCTCGGCAAGGGTGCCCTGCGGAACGAGCTCGACCTCGAGCTCGCCGCTCAGGTACTGACGTTCGAATTCTTTGTTCTCACCCACGTACGAGCCCGTGGTGCGGCGGATGCGCTTGTGATCGAGCAGCACGCCCAGCCCCCAGCCGTCCACGCCGCAGTTGTTCGAGACGGTCACGAGATCGGTCGCGCCCTGATCGAGCAGCGCTTGGATCAGGTTGTGCGGGATGCCGTTGAGACCGAATCCGCCGACCGCGAGGGATGCACCGCTCGGAATGTCGGCGACGGCCTCGGCGCACGTCGAAAACACCTTGTTCATCGCTATTCTCTATGCGCCGACGGACGGAACGGCTCCCTCTCGCGTGGAAGATGAAACGTCCCGAATTTCTCCAACGACCACAGGTGATTTGATCTATGAGTATCGCACCGCCGCGCGCGCACGAATCCGATGAAGAGGCCATGATCCTCCAGATGGTGCGCGAGTTAGTTGCGGAAAAAGTCGCACCGCGCGCCGCCGAGATCGACGAGTCCGGCGAGTTCCCGTACGACATCAAAGAGCTCTTCGCGCAGAACGACCTGATGGGCATTCCGATTCCGGTGGAATACGGCGGCCTCGGCGGCACCTTCCTGACCTACGTCAAGGTCGTCGAAGAGATCGCGAAGGCGTGCGCGTCGAGCTCGCTCATCGTCGCGGTGCAGGAGCTCGGCATGCTGCCGATCCTCATCGGCGGCAGCGAAGAGCAGAAGAAACGCTTTCTGCCCGACATCGCATCGGGCAAGAAGATCGCCGCGTACGCGCTGACCGAAGTTTCGAGCGGCTCCGACGCGCTCGGCTCGATGAAGACGCGCGCCGAACGTAAAGGCGACGACTACGTGCTGAGCGGCCAGAAGATTTGGATCACGAACGGCAGCGTCGCCGACGTCGTCTGCGTCTTCGCCGTCACCGATCCGGCCGCGGGCTCGCGCGGCGTCAGCGCGTTCGTCGTCGAGAAGGGCACGCCCGGTTTTACCGTCGGCAAGAAAGAAAAGAAGATGGGCATCAAGGGATCGCCCACCGTCGAACTGATTTTCGACAACTGCGTCGTTCCCGCCGCCAATCGTCTCGGCGAAGAGGGCGAAGGCTTCAAGATCGCGATGAAGGTGCTCGATAAGTCGCGTCCGGGTATCGCCGCGCAGGCGCTCGGTATCGCGGCGGGCGCGCTCGACTACGCGACCCAGTACGCCAAGGATCGCATCGCGTTCGGCAAGCCGATCGGACAGCATCAGGGCGTCGGGTTCATGCTCGCCGACATGAAGACCGAAGTCGAAGCGGCGCGTCTGCTGCTCTACGAATCGGCACGCAAGTGCGACGAGAGCGCGCCCGACGTCTCGCTCTGGGCCTCGATGGCGAAGCTCAAATGCGGCGACGTGGCGATGTCGGTCTCGACCGACGCCGTCCAAGTGCTCGGCGGCTTCGGCTACTCGGCGGAATACCCGGTCGAGCGCATGATGCGCGACGCCAAGATCACCCAGATCTACGAAGGCACCCAGCAGATCCAACGCCTCGTGATCTCCCGCGCGATGGTCGGCAAGGGCAAATAGCTCCGGTCCCTCCCGGTCTTAACGCAATCATGGCCCTCCCGCAAGGGAGGGCCATTCCTTATGCGAACTTTAAGGCCCAGCGCTGCGTTCATGGGAACGTAGCTGCGGCCGCGCGCACCCTCGCGCGGGAGATTTTGCTACAGAAGGAGGTGTACTACATGAAAAAGACGCTCGCAACGCTTCTCGCGGCGGCATTCCTGATGGCCGCTCCGGCCATGGCTGCCGGTACCGCGAAGACGGCTCCGGCCGCGAAGACGGCGACCAAGGCCACGATGAAGTCGGCCAAGGCCACCAAGAAGACGGCTACGTCGATGAAGTCGATGAAGTCGACCAAGAAGGCGGCCAAGTCGATGAAGTCGACCAAGCCCGCGCCGAAGGCGACCAAGAAGCCGGTCCTCCAGAAGACGGCCGACAAGAAGGCTGCCAAGAAGGCGACCAAAACGGCCAAGGCCGCTAAGAAGTCGACCAAGGCGACGAAGTCGATGAAGACGACCAAGAAGGCGGCTACGTCGATGAAGTCGACCAAGAAGCCGGCCCCGAAGGCGACCAAGAAGCCGTAACCTCGTTTTTATCCTTCTCTCGTTACCTATCGGCGCAGTCGCAAGGCTGCGCCGAATTTTTTTGCTATGCTGGTGCGAGCATGGCAGACCCGATGAAGCCGGAATTCACGGCCCAAAATCCGATCGTCGAAGCCGCGAGCCGCATTCGCGCTCGACGCGAACTCGCGCGCGCGATCGACGACGCCGCGGCCGAGAATGCCCCGCGCGCTCCGGAGGACGCCGAAGAATCGCTGCGGCTCTTCTACGAGCACCTGCAGGCGGGCGCGAAACGTTTGAACGCGATCCTCGGCCCGAACGGCGCCAAGGTCGTGCGCCTGGAGCGGCCGTTACGTCTGCGCGTGCGCTTCGGCGAGAAACGCGTGAGCCTGGATCTCGACGAGGTGCACCAGCTCGTTCGCGTGCACGGGCTCGGACTCGACGGCGACTACCAGTTCGATCTCTCGAGCCCGGTACCGGCCCTCTTCAATATCTCGAAGATCTCAACCGATGCGGCATACGGAGAGGCGCTGACCGCGTCGTCGCTGTTGAAAGCGATCGCGCACGATGCGGAACTGCCGCGCCCCCCGCACCTCGACGGCTCGGGCCCGCTCGCGCTCTAGCGATCAGCGCTTGCCCGAAGCGCGGGCACGATTCATTTTGGCGATGATCGGCGGCGTCGGACAGATCTCCGCGACGGGACACCGCGAACAGAGCGGGGTCGGCGCCTTGCAGAGAGCGCGCCCGTGGAGGATCAGCCAATGATGCGCGAAGCGCCACTTGGCTTCGGGAACGAGCTTGGTGACATCTTCTTCCACGCGTCGCGGCGTGGTACCGAGCGTCAGGCCCAAGCGATGCGCGACACGGAAGACGTGCGTATCCACGGCGAACGCCGCCTCCTCGAACGCGACCGACATCACCACGTTGGCGGTCTTGCGCCCGACGCCGGCAAGCGCCTCGAGCGCTTCGCGCTCGCGCGGCACCACGCCGTCGTGCCTTTCGTCCAGATCGCGCGCGGCGCTGATGATGTTCTTCGCTTTCATCCGATAGAACCCGCACGATTTGACGATCGCCTCGACGTCGTGCTGCTTCGCGCGGGCGAGCGCATGCGGCGTCGGATACTTCGCGAAGAGCGCAGGCGTGGTGAGATTCACGCGCGCGTCGGTACACTGCGCCGAAAGGATCACCGCGATCAGCAGTTCGTAGGGGTTGCGGTAGTCGAGCGCGGTCACCGCGTGCGGATAGGTGCGCTCGAGGATCGAAAGCTCTTCGAGCGCACGCGCGCGGGTCACCCGGCGGGTCGGAAACGGAATCTTTGCCATCGCTGCAGGCGGTGTTTTCCGCGCGCCGTTCGAACCCATCTCGCGTGACGCCGATGATGCCGAGCGAGCCCGCCACCGCAGCCGAGGCCAATGCGCGCGCCATCGAGCTGCGCGCGCAGGGGCGCGTAACCGAGGCGATCGCCGTTTTCCGCGCCGCGATCGCGCGTTTTCCGCGGGTTCCCGCGCTACGCCAAAACCTCGCTCAGCTGCTCTACGAAACCGGCGACGCGCCGGGAGCAATCGGCGAACACGAGGGCGTGCTCGCGGACGAACCGGGCGACCTCACCTCGAACCTCGCGCTCTCCGAACTGCTGCAGATGACCGGCGATCGCGAGCGCGCGCTCGCGCATCAGCGTCGCGTTCTCGAAACGCGACGCCTCTTCTCGAGCGCCGCCCCGAACGAACGCCGCCGCGTGCTCGTGCTCTGCGCTCCGGGCGACTGGCAAGCGAACATTCCGGTCGACTTTCTCTTCGATCGGACGAGCACGACCGTCCACAAGCTCTATCTGCTCGATACCCCGCGCCTACTCGCGGAGGCGATCCCCGAGCACGACGTGATCTGGAACACGATCGCCGAATCCCCCGACGCGCTGCCGTATCTCGCGCTCGCCGATCTCGTCGCTCGCGCCGCGCAGCGCCCGTTTCTCAATCTCTCCGCGCGCGTGCTCGCGACCGCGCGCATGCAGTTGGGCGAGACGCTGCGCGCGACCGGCGCCGTCGTCGCGCCGATCGCGGAACGTTCGCGCGAGGCGCTCGCGCACGGCGAGGTGCCGTTCGCCTTTCCGATTATTGTGCGGCCGGTCGGTTCGCACGCGGGGCACGGACTCGAGCGACTCGATACGGCGGCACAGTGCGCTGCCTACACCGAGCGCGCGCCGAGCGACGCCTACTACGCGAGCCCCTTCGTCGACTACCGCAGCGCCGACGGCTATTACCGTAAGTACCGGGTCGTCTTCGTCGACGGCGAGCCGTTCGCGGTCCACCTCGCGATCTCGCCGAACTGGATGATTCACTACTACAACGCCCCGATGGCGGAGAACGCCTGGATGCGCGACGAGGAAGCACGCTTTCTCGCCGACGTCCACGGCGTCTTCGACGGCGCGCGCGCGGCGGCGCTGCGCGAGATCGCGAGCGCCGTGGGTCTCGAATACTTCGGGATCGATTGCACGATCGCACCCGACGGGCGCGTGCTCGTTTTCGAAGCCGATCCGGCGATGCTCGTGCACACGAGCGATCCAATCGAACGGTATCCTTACAAACATCGCTACATCCCGAGGATTTATCGCGCGGTCGAGCAGATGATCGACCGCCGCAAAGCTGCCGATACCTAGAGACAGATGGATCCACGCGGCCAGCTCGACGTCGCCGTCATCGGCGGCGGCGTCTCCGGAACGGCGCTCGCGATCGCCCTCGCGGCGAGCGCGCCGCCGGATTTTACCGCGTGCGTGTTCGATCCGTCGGGACTCGGCCCCGGCACCGCCTACGCGCCGCAATCGGCGAGCCTGCTCCTCAACGGCCCGGTGCGCGCGATGTCGGCCGTACCGGGCGATCCCTCGCATCTCAAACGCTATCTCGTCGATGAACCCGACGATGCGCTGATCTGCCGCGCGCGCTACGGCGCGTACATGCGCGCAACCGCGGCGGGCGCACTGGCCGCGCATCGCGGCATTCGCCATGCACCGGTCGAGATCGCGGAGATCGCGCGCGAACGCGACGGCTTCGTTCTCGTCGATGCCGAAGCGCGTGTCCACCGCACGCGGCGCGTCGTCTTCGCGATGGGGAACTTCGCACCCGACGCGAGTTTTCTCCCCGAGAGCATACGCGCGTCCGCCGATTTCGCGAACGATCCGTGGCGCGCCGACGTCGGCCGCTTTCGAAGCGGCGACATCGCGCTCATCGGCAGTCGCCTCACCGCGATGGACGTGATCGCGCTGCTCGACGAACACGCCGCGAGCGGACGCATTCACCTCATCTCGCGCCACGGGCGCGTTCCTTTCGTCGAAGATCCGCGCGCGCGCGGCGATGCGACGGTTCTCGCTCGCCTCGATACGAGCACGCCTTACACGCTGCTACGCTCGCTTCGGCGCACGATCGACGACTATCCGGGCGACTGGCGTGCGGTCGTCGAGGCGCTACGCCCGGTCACGCCGCACATCTGGGCGGCCTGGAATCCGCGCGAGCGACGCCGCTTTCTCCGCCACTGCGAATCGCTGTGGGCGATCCACCGTTATCGCGTTCCGCCCGCGACCTACGCCGTCTACGCGCGTTTGCGCGCGGCCGGTCGCATCGTGGTGCATCGCGCCCGCATCGTCGGCGCGACCGCGGCGACCCGCGGCTTCGCGCTCGAGCTCGACGAGCGCGGAGCACGCGGCATCCTGCGCGTGGCGGGCGCCGTCAACTGCACCGGACCGAACGCCGATCTCACCCGCGTCGCATCGCCGCTCGTGCGCAGCGCGCTCGCGGGCGGCATCATCACGGCGGATCCGCTGCGGCTCGGGATCGCGATCTCCGAGACGTTCAACACGCTCGACGCGAACGGTCGGCCCGACGCGCGCGCCTTCGCGATGGGTCCGCTCGTGCGCGGCCGCTGGTACGAGACAACCGCGATTCCGGAGATTACGCGACACGCCGCCGCGATCGCGCGCGACATCCTGCGCGAACACCGCGCCGCTCTCACCGTTGAGGCATCATGATCGACATGAACGAACGTACGCTCGCCGACGTCATCGAGGTTCCGCAGTTCGTCCGCGCGCTACGGCGCGGCATCGAGGCGTTTACGCGCTATCGCGCCTTCATGCCGCTCGCGCCGCGCGCGTACACGCGCACGCTGCTCGAGAAGACCGACGAGTACGAAGTGATCGCTATGCTGTGGGCGCCGGGCTCGGTGAGCCCGATTCACGATCACGGCGACTCGCGCTGTTGGGTGATCGTGCTCGAAGGATCGCTCGACGTGGAGAACTACGACCGCCTCGACGAGCGCGAGCCGCTCGCCCGACTGCGGCATAGCGGCACCGCGCACTTCGAGGCGGGCGCGCTCGACCACCGGCTCACTGCGCGCGAACTCCATCGCGTGCGAAATCTCGGCGAGATCGGGACCTACTCGCTGCAGCTCTATGCCAAGCCGCTCGGCACGTTCACGATCGTCGACGATCTGACCGGTCTCTGCCGCGCGATGCAGCCGCACTACGACGCCGTCGTCGATCTTTGATCGCCCGCCCGCCGCAAGCGCGTCGCCGCGACCGGCAGTAAGACGAGCGCCGCCGCCGCCGCGATCGTGAACGTCGCGATCATCGCGGGTTCGAGCATCCCGTGCGCGTGCGCCGCATAGGCAATCGGAACGCCGCACAGGAGCACCCCGAGCGCCATGCCGATCGTGCCCGCGAGCAGCGTCGCCGAAGAGATTGCGCCTTCGCTGCCCGGATCGGCTCCCGCGAGCGCCGCAAGAGTGAGCGTCGGATAGGCGAGCCCGATACCCGCGCCCGCGATCGCCCATGCCGGAAACGCCCACGCGAGCGGAACGCGTAGCGCGATCGCGATCATCCCGGCACAGGCCGCGAGTTCGCAGAGGGCGCCCGCGATCACGAGCACGCGCGTCCCGAAGCGCTCGAGAAGCGCAGGTTGCAGGGCGCTCGCTGCCGACCAGCCGAGCGCTCCGAGCGTCACGCACAGCCCCGCGAGCGCAAGCGTCGCCCCGCGCAGCGCGGTGAGATTGAGCGTCACGTATGCGTCGGCCCCGAAGAACGCCGCTTGCAGTAAACCGAAGGCGACGAAGGCCGCATGCCGTTCTCCGCGCATCGCGAGCGTGGCGCGCGAAACGAGCAGGCGCAGTGCCGCGAGCGAATCGGCGTCCTCGCGCACCGTCTCGCCGAGCTCGCCGAGCGAGGGCAGTACCAGCAGCGCGGCGAGCGCGATCAGCGGAAGAAACGCCGCAAATGCAAAGCGCCACCCGATCGTCGACGCGATCGCGGCACCCAAGCTCGGCCCGACGAGCGCCGGCAGCACCCACATCGCGGAGAGCCACGCGAATATGCGCGCGCGCCGCCCTTCTTCGAAGTGCTTGGCGATCGCGGCGAACGACGCCGCGTAATCGAGTCCGCCGCCCACGCCTTCGATCGCACGCGCCGCCGCCAACTGCGGCATCGATCGTGCGAGCGCCGAACAGAGCAAGCCGCACGCGACGCAGACGAAGGCGGACGCGAGCACCCGCCGCGTGCCGAAGCGATCGGCGAGCGGGCCGGCAAAGGCCATCCCGAACGCGCTCGCGACGACCAACGCGCCGATCGTGACGCCGTAGAGTCCGACGCCGCGGAGATCGGCGGCGATGCGCGGCATGATCGTGGCGATCACCAAGGCTTGCGTCGCCGCCGCGAATTCGGCGACGAGCAGACCGGCCGCCACGAGTCCGCGGCGGCCGGCGAAGAGATCACGCATCCGCGCGTCTACTTCAGATAGTCGACGATCCAGTCGATCCAGCGTCGTTCGACGTCGAGCGAACGCACCGGATCGCTCGGGAAATGTCCCGCGACCGGATAGGCCCAGAACTGCACGGTCGTTCCGCGATCGTGCAGCGCATGGAAGAATTTGTACGACTGCGAGATCGGCACGCGCTGATCGTCGACGTCGCTCAGGATCAGTGTCGGCGTGGTGACGTTCCATGCCGACGAGATCGGGGATTGCGCGATGTAGCGCGCCGCGTTACCGCGGACGAACGGCGAACCGCCGAACTCGTAGCGCCAGCCGGTCCCGTTGTCGGCGAGCGAATACTCGTCGATCAGGTCGTTGACCGCGGCACCGGAGACCGCCGCCGCCCAGATGTGATAGTGGCCGATCAGCCACGAGGTCATGTAGCCGCCGTACGACCATCCCGATACCGCGATGCGTTTCGTATCGATCGGATAGCGTTTTTCGAGCGCGGAGATGCCCGCCATCACGTCGCGTCCGGGTCCCGCTCCCGCGTCGCCGACGATCGCGTGCCAGTACGCCGCCCCGAGATTGTCGCTACCGCGATAGTTCGGATTGAACACGACGTAGCCGTGCGCGGCGAAGAGCTGGTTGAGCGCGCTGAACGAGGTGATCGAGGCGGAGTTCGGGCCGCCGTGGATGACCAGCACGAGCGGATAGCGCTTCGCCGCATCGTACCCCGGCGGTAACGTCACCACGCCGTCCTCGCGGAAGCCTTCGAACGACCACGCAATCGGTTCGACCGCTCCGAGATCGAGTCGCGCGGTCGCATCGTTGAACGAGGTCAACCGCTCCGGCGCCGCCGTCGCGTTCGCCATGTAATAGAGCTCCGACGGGCGCCCCGACTCACTTCCCGCAAATGCGATCGCGCCGGTCTTCGAGACCGACGCATCGAGCCAGAAGAACTGCGCGGGCTGCACGCCGTGCAGATCGAGCCGCCGTGCGCGCGCGTGCAGCGGTTTGATCCAGAGCGCCGCATCGGTCCCTTCGTGCCCGGAGATCAGCAGATCGTCGTTCGGCATCCAGATCGCGCGCTGAACGTTGGTATCGATCTCCGGCGCGGTCACGTCGGTGCCGTTGCCGCCCGCCGCGGGTGCGACGAAGATGTCGTTGACCGCCGCCTGGTCGCCGCCGCGCGGATACCAGTACGAAACGTACTTTCCGTCCGGCGAGAACTCACCGAACCCTTCGTAGCGTCCGTGCGCGGTGAGCGCATGAATCGCGCCGGTCGCCACGTCAAGCACGGCCACGACCGCACGGTCGGAGTCGGCATCGTAGGCGTTCGGCATCTTGGTGAAGACGATCCGCGTGCCGTCCGGCGACCACGAAATCGGCGGCCCGGGTGAGCTCGGCGGCTGCGCGGAGGGAATGCTCCAGCTGCCGCTCGTGAGACGCCGGCTCGACCAGGCACCGTCGGTGCCGCGCGTCGCGAGCCAGATGTGATTGCTCGTCGGCGCCGAGCGATCGTCGAAGGCCTGATCGCCGACGACGAAGGCGTCGAGATGCTTTTTGACCAGCGCTTCGTTCGCGGGCCGATCCGCGGCGACGTACGCGATCGCGCCGCCGTCGGGACGCCACGCGAACTGTTCGACGCCGGTCGGCGACGACGTTACCGGCACCGGGTCGCCGCCGCGCAGATCCATCACGAAGATCTGCTGCTTGGGATCTTTGCCGCCCGCGAGTGCGAGGAACGCGATCTTCGAATCGTCGGGCGACCACGCGGGCGACGAGAGCGCCTTGCGATCGTAGGTGACCGCACGCGAACGTTTCGTCGCCACGTCGTAGAGTTCGAGCGTCTTGTCGTCGGTATCGCTCGTCATGTTCTCGCGGGTCACGACGAACGCGATGCGTGCGCCGTCGTGCGCGATCGCCACGTCACCGACGCCCGCGATCTTGGGAACGTCGTCGAGCCTCAGCGTTCGCGCCGCCGCGAAGGCATGTGTCGAACAGGCGAGTGCGAGCGCGAGCGCCGCGATTCCGTGCTTCTTCATCATCGATGCTCCCTTACTTCAAATACGCTTCGAGCCAGCCGAGCCAACGCTTCACGACGTCTTCCGAGCGTACCGGATCGGAGGGGAAATGCCCATGGACCGGATAGGCGACGAACTTCACCGTGGTTCCGTTGTCCTTGAGCGCGTGATAGAGCTTGAACGAGTTCGTGATCGTGACGTTGTTGTCGCCGATGTCGCCCATGATGAGCGTCGGCGCCTTCGCCTTGGAGGCATCGGCGATCGGCGACTGCTCGCGCCACTCGGCCGTATTCGCCGGGTTCCACGGCTTGCCGCGGAAGAACGGCACGTCCAGATCGTAGTAGAACGCGATGTCGTAGTCGTCGAGCCAATCGTCGAGCGACGCACCGCTCACGGCCGCCTTCCAGACGTTCGGGTAGTGTCCGATCAGCCAAGAGGTCATGTAGCCGCCGTACGACCAGCCCGAGACGCCGACACGCGAACGGTCGATCGGCACGAGTGATTCGACCCGCGCGAGCCCCGCCATCACGTCCTTGCCCGGACCGTCGCCCGCATCGTTCGTGATCGCGTGCTGATAGGCATCGCCCAGGTTCGTGCTGCCGCGATAGTTGGGCTCGAAGACGAAGAATCCGTGCGCCGCGAAAATCTGACGCTGCGAGCTGAACGCAAGCGATGAGTACGATTGCGGACCGCCGTGGATCAACAGGATCAACGGCGCTTTACCGCCGCGGTAGTGCAGCGGATACGTGAGAATGCCGTCCTCGGTGAAATGCCCCTTCGTCGCACGCCACTCCACGCCGATGCTCTTCGCGAAGCCGCTCCGCGCGAGCTTTGCGTTCTCGCGCGTCAACTGCACCGGCTTCGCATTCGGAGACGCGAGTTCGTAGAGTTCGCTCGGCGCGTTCGAACGCGATGCGGTGAAAACGAAGGCGCCGCTGCGCGCGGCATTGCCGAGGGCGAGCACCTGCAGTCCGTCGAGATCGAGGCGACGGACGTGCCCCCGCAGCGGCGCGTACCACAGAGCCCGATTCACCCCGTCGCCGCCCGCGATCCAGAGCGCGTCGCCGACGCCGTTCCACGCATAGGCATCGACGTTGCGGTCCAGTTGCGAACGCAGATCGTAGATCTGCTTCCCGTAGCCGTTCGTGACGTAAAGATCGGCGCCCAGCGTGTAATCGCCGTGCACGTTACGCACGTAGGCGACGTCGCCGCCGTGCGGTGCGTAGGCCGGACTGCCTTCCATCGCTTTGCCCGGCGTGAGGCGATGCAGCGCGCCGCTCGTCGGATCGAGCACCTCCAGATACGCCTCGAGCGCGTTCCCGATAAATGGCGTGCGGAAGTGTAAGAGGACGAGGTGCGAACTATCGGGCGACCAGGTGAGATCGCCGCCGCCGTCCGGGTTCACATCGGCCGCACTCCAAACGCCGCGCGTTACCTGACGCGCGGAGCCGCCGTCGCTGCCGACGATCCACACGTGCACCGGCGGCGTCGCCGTGCGATGCAGATAATCGTTGTCGTGCACGCGGAACGCGTCGAGATGCTCGGCGATGCGCTTGGCATTCGGATCGTCGTCCTGCATCGCGTACGCGACGCGGCGGCCGTTCGGGCTGACCGCCCATGAAAAGACGCCGTTCTTCGCATGCGTGACTTGGCGCGCGTCACCGCCGTCCATCGGCATCGCGAAAACCTGCTCCTGCGGGTGCTTCTCGCGATCGAGCGCGGCGAAGTAGATCGTTCGTCCGTCCGGGGACCACGACGGACCGTAGACGCCCTTGCGATCGAAGGTGAGTTGCCGTTCCGCGTGCGTGCGCACGTCGAGCAGCACCAACTGACGATCGTCGCGATCGTTCTTGAAATCCGCGCGGCCGCGCACGTAGACGACGCGCGTGCCGTCGGGAGATATCTGCGCGCCGGAGATCGACGTCAACTGCCGCGCGTCGGCAAAATCGTACGCACGCGCGGGGCCTGCGAGGGCGGCAATCAGTGCAACGAGCACGCCGCCGGTGAGAATGCGCATCCGCGCCTCCGCTCGGGACCGCGGTCCCTAATCACGTAGAGCGATATATGCCCCGTCGCATGCGACGAGGCCGTCTCGTTCCAGTACGGTCACGAGACGTTCCAGCTCCTCCAACGGTCGTTCGGGTAAGAGCGGTTGCAGATCGCGGTGCAGATCGAGCAGAGATATCCGTTCGCCGGGCGCGAGGGAGCGCAGCCGATCGACGATGCGTCCGCGCGCATACCGGGTGGTGCGCTCGAACGGAATCGCATTTTGCGGTGACGGCTTTTTGGCATGCTCCCGCCGCCGCGCATCGAGGAGCGTCGCATCGATCGGCGCGGCGGCGCACGCGGCGTGCAGCGGGCAGAGCAGACATTTCGGCGCACGCGCCGTGCAGAGCGTGGCGCCCAGATCCATCAACGCCGAGTTCCAATCGTGCGCCTCGCCGGGCGCGGCAAGCTCTCTCGCGCGCGCGTCGATCGCTTTGGCGTTCGCGAGCGCCGGATACTCGATGCCGAAGCACAGCCGATGCACGATCCGCCGGATGTTGGTATCGATCGGCGCATCGTCTTCATCGAAGCCGAAGGCGCGGATCGCGGCGACGGTGTAGGGCCCGATCCCCGGTAGCGAACGCAGCGCATCGGCATCGCGCGGCATCGCTCCGCCGAACCGCTCGACGATCTCGACCGCGACGGCCCGCAGACGAATCGCACGCGAGTTATAGCCGAGCCCTTGCCAGAGTCGCAAGACCTCCGCCGTGCTCGATGCGGCGAGCGCCGCGAGCGTGGGAAAGCGCTCGATGAACGCGAGAAACTTCGGCACCACCCGATCCACCTGCGTCTGCTGCAGCATGAACTCGCTCACGAGCGTATAGTACGGATCGCGAACGGTGCGCCACGGCAGATTCGCGCGGCCGTGCCCCCGGTACCACGCGAGCAGCGCCGCGCGCGTGCGCGCGACCGCGCTCACGTGCGCAACTGCTTGATCGCGTCGCCGATGCGACGGATGCCTTCGCCGATCTCGGCGCGCGGCACGGCGGTGAGCGCCAGCCGGAAGTGATGGTCGCCGCCCGAATCCGCGAAGAACGCCTCGCCGAAGAGAAACGACGCCCCCATGCGCTCGGCCACGTCGAGCAATGCGCGCGCACGCACCTCGCGCGGCGTCGCCGCCCAGAGATAGAATCCGCCCGGCGCACCGACCGCGCGCACGTTCTGCGTCCAGTGCTCGGCGATCGCGGCGTCGGCGATCTCGCGACGCAGCAAGAGTTCCTCGCGCAGCTGCGCGACGTGCGCATCGTACCCGCGCTCCAGATAGTCGACCACCGCGGCTTGGACGTAGAGGCTCGTCGCCATGTCGTAGGCCTGTTTTCGCAGCAGCAGCCGTTCGAGGATCATGCGCGGCGCCGCGAGCCATCCGACGCGCAGACTCGGCGCGACCGTTTTAGAGAACGTGGAGAGGTACACCACGTGATCGGGCGCGAGCGAGACGAGCGGCGGCAGCGGTTCGCGTGCGAGCGGACCGTAGGGATCGTCCTCGATGATCGGTACGCCCGCGCGTTTGGCGATCGTCGCCAGACGTTCGCGGCGATCCATATTCATCGTCGCGTTGGTGGGATTGTGCAGCGACGGCATCGTGTAGATGAAGCGCGGCCGTCGCGTGCGCAGGATCGCCTCGACGTGATCGACGCGCATACCCTCGTCGTCCACCGGTACCGGAATCGCGCGCAGACCGTTGATCTGGAAGATCTGCAGCGCGCCGGGATACGACGGCGATTCGACGATGATCTCGTCGCCGGGTTCGGCGAGGCTCTGCGCGACGATCATGATGCCCTGCGTCGAGCCGGTGAGCACGATCACGTTCTTGGGCGAGATGCTCGTCGCGCCGCTCGCATTCATGCGCGCGGCGACGAGCGCGCGCAACGGCTCGTAGCCTTCGGAGTCCCCGTACGACAGGATAAAGCGCGGATCGCTCGCGACGCGGCCGAAGGATTGCGCGAGCTCGCCGAGCGGCGACGGCTCGTCCGGCGCGACGCCCTGCACGAACGAGATGCGTCCCGCCTCCTGCTTGGCCGCGAGCTCGCCGAGGATGTTCGGAAATTCGCCGACGCGCCAGGGCGGCAGGGTGATCCACCAGGGTACGCCCGCGGCACGTTCGGGCTGCCCGGCGCGAAGCTGCGGCACCACGCGCGAGCCCGACCCGACGCGCTGCTCGATCAGCCCGTCGGCGACCAGCTCGCGGTAGGCATGCACGATGGTACTGCGATTCACGTTCAATCGGTCCGCCATCGCGCGTTCCGGCGGCAGGCGTGTCGATTCGGGCAACGTGCCCGCGAGGATCGCTTCGCGCAGATGCTCGTAGATTTGCCGGTAGAGCGGGACGATCGAATCGCGGTCGAGTTCCGGCAGAATGCCGGACCATCCAATGTTCGCCATGGGGGTACCGTCCATTTCGGTAAAGCCGGAACAAACGCTTGCCGATGGTGGGGGAGGTGCTCGATTCACATCCCGTCGATACACGCGTCCCGTTCGTCGGCCGCGAATCGGAATTGCAACGCCTCCTCGCCTTCTTACGGCGAGGGGGCGCCATGACGCTCGTCGGGCCGGGAGGGGTCGGAAAGTCGCGGCTCGCGCTCGAGGCGACCCAGCGTTTCGAACGCGACACCGCGCGCGCGACGGCCTATATCAGCCTGGTCGGCGTCGCGCCCGAAGCCGTTCTCGGCACCGCGATGGCCGAGCTCGGCGTCAGCCAGGACGGCACGCGCGACCCCCTCGCGACCCTCTACGATGCCCTCGCGCGCGAACCGCTCGTGATCGTGCTCGACAATTGCGAGCACGTGCCCGACGAGGCGAGCGCGCTGATCGAGCGCCTGCGCACCCTCGAAAACGTCGCGATCCTCGCGACGAGCCAGCAGCGGCTCGACTACGCCGACGAAGAAGCGCTCGCGCTCGAACCCTTCTCCACGAGCAGCGGCATCGAGTTCTTCTGCGCGCGTTCCGGCCGCGAGCAAGCCCGCCTCACGACCGGCGAGCGCGAGACGATGCGCGCGATCGTCCAACGGGTCGACGGGCTCGCGATCGCGCTCGACCTTGCCGCCGCCCGCCTGGCATCGCTCTCGCTCGAAGAGCTGGCCGACGAACTCGCCAACCTGAAACCCTATCAGCTGCGCTCGACGCGCGGCAACGATCCGCGCCACCGGACGATCGGGAACGTCATCGCCTGGACCCACTCGCGCCTGAGCCCCGACGCGCAGGACCTATTTGCCCTCGGTTCCCTCTTCGCCGACGCCTTCTACGAGGCCGACATGACGGCGCTCGCGGCGATCTCGGCCGATCGTGTCGATGCGGCGCTGCGAGAGCTGGTCGATTCCTCGCTCGTGGTACGCACCGAGCTTGCCTATCGGATGCTGCTGCCCATCCAGGCGGTGGCCCGGCGGATGCTCGCGACGCGCCCGAACCGGGCGGCGCTCGATGAAGCCTTCGCGGACCGCATGGTCGCCTTCTCGCAAGAGGCGATCGCGGAGCTGCGCGGACGGGACGGAACCGCCGCCTTTCAACGTCTCTACGCCCGCTACTCCGACCTATGCTCGGCCCTCGGCTGGGCGCTCAAGAAGCCCGAAGAACGCCTGGAGCGCATCGACGACGCCTTCACCGCGCTCTCGGAGATCTGGTCGCAGAGCGGCCGCTACACCGAGGGTATGCGCTACGTCGATCGCCTCGAAGCGGTCGCCGGGCGCCTGAGCCCCGAGCGGCGCGGCCGTATCTACTATCTGCGCCTGCGCCTCGCACATGCGGCGAGCGATCACCTGATGATGCTCGAGCACGGTCCGCTCGTGATTTCCGCCTTCAGCATCGCGGGCAACCGCCTCGGCCTCGCCCGCGCCTACAACGCGCTCGCGATCGCGGCGCTCTCCACCGGCAAAGTGGACGAGGCGATGAACAACGTCGAGATGTCGCTGCGCATCTACACGCAGATCGGCCATGAGATCGGAATCGCGAGCGCCCTGACCAATCAGGCCAACGTCTACTTCGACGGCAAGAGCGACTTCGCGCGAGCCCGCCTGATCTATCGTGAAGCGTTGGAGCGCCTGGAGACGAGCGGCACCTCCGAGTTGCGCGGGATCGCGCTCGGCAACCTGGCCGAACTCGAGCACGCCTGCCTTGAGTACGACTTGGCCGCGGAGCTCGCGCGCCGAGCGATCGCCCAGTTCGAAGCGGTCTCCAACCTTCCGATGATCGCCTGGCAGCACGAGGTCCTCGGGCGGATCGCGGTCGCTCGCGCCGACGTCCTCGCCGCGAACCGGCACCTCACCATCGCCACCGACCTTCTGCGGCGAGCGCCGCAGCCGCGCTACGCGGCGCAGCTCGCCGAGGCGATCGGTCGGTACGCGCTGCGCATGAACGCGCAGCGGTACGCCGCACTCGCCTTCGCGTCGGCACGCCGCCTACGGCGTGAGTACCACATCAATCGCCTGGGGTTCCGGGCACGCGAAGCGGTCGCCGACGAGGCGCTGCTCCCCTCCGAGCTCCTCGCCGACGCGAGCGTCGAGGTCGAGCGGCGCCCGGCCGTGCAGACCGCCGAGATGCTCTTCGCGGTGTTGGACGGAATAGGTCGAAGCACGGCCGGCGAAAGCCTGGTATAGTAGCGTAGCCTTTTCCTCAACGCACGAATAGGAGCATCTAGTGGCTGAACATCAGGTTGATGCAGTCGTCATCGGCGCGGGCCCCGGCGGGTACCATGCCGCGATCCGCCTCGGACAACTCGGCAAGTCGGTCATCTGTATCGACCGCGACGAGGTCGGCGGCGTCTGTTTGAACTGGGGCTGCATCCCGACCAAGGCCCTGCTCCACGTCGGCGAGGTGATCCGCCACATCGATCACGCGAGCGCGATCGGTCTGAAGGTGCCGAAGGCCGAAGTCGACCGCGAGGGGGTCGCCAAGTTCAAGACCGAGGTCGTGAACGCGAACGTCGGCGGCGTCAAGACGCTCTTCAAGGCGAACAACGTGCAGTTTCTCTACGGCGACGCGAGCTTCAAGAGCGCAAACGAGATCGTCGTGAAGAAAAAAGAAGGCGGCGAAGACACGATCCGCTGCACCAACGTCGTCATCGCGACGGGTTCGGCGCCGGTCGATGTCAAGGCGTGGCCGCGCGACGGCGAAATCATCATCAACTCCGATGACGCCGTGCAGATGAAGCGCATCCCGAAGAACATGCTCGTGATCGGCGGCGGCGTGATCGGTCTCGAATTCGCGACCGTCTACACGCGCGTCGGCGCGAAGGTGCTCGTGATCGAAGCGATGCCGCAACTGCTTACCGGCACCGATCTCGAGATTTCGAAGACGCTCGGACGCATTTTGAAGAAGCAGGGCGTGGAGATCATGCTCGACACGAAGGTCGGAAAGGTCGAGAAGAGCGGCAAGACCGCCAAGGTGACCTTCAACGGTGAAGCGACCAACGGCAAAGACGAAACCCGCGAATTCGACATGGTGCTCGTCGCGGTCGGACGCCGCCCCGTTACCGACACGCTCAACCTCGCCGCCGCGGGTCTCGCGACCGACGACAAGGGCCTCATCACGATCGATCAGCAGTGCCGCACCAAGGTCGCGAACATCTTCGCGATCGGTGACGTGAGCGGCCAGCCGATGCTCGCGCACCGCGCGATGAAGCAGGGCGTGATCGCGGCCGAAGTGATCGCGGGCGACAAATCCGCCGCGTTCGATCCGGTCGCGATTCCGAACTGCGTCTACACCGACCCCGAAGTCGCGACCGTCGGTCTCTCCGAGGAAGAGGCCAAGGCCCGCGGCTACGAGGTTCGCATCGGCAAGTTCCCGCTCGCGGCGAGCGGCCGCGCGCGCACGATGAACGAAAGCGACGGCCTGATCAAGCTCGTCGGCGACGCGAAGACCGATATGCTGCTCGGCATGCACATCGTCGCGCCGCAAGCCGAATCGCTGATCGGCGAAGGCGTGATCGCGCTCGAGATGGGCGCCACGCTCGAAGATATCGGCCTCTCCGTTCATCCGCATCCCACCCTCACCGAGGGCATCATGGACGCGGCCGAGGCGGCGCACTATAAGGCGATCCACATCGTCAATCAGAAACCGAAAACGGCGGCGGCAAAGTAACGCCCTTTCGCCTCGGCTCCGCACGAAGAGCCTCACTCCTCATCGCTGCCCGGGACGCTCTGATTTTCACCTCGTGTGAAAATCAGAGCTCGCCTCGAACCTTGCTCTCGCCATCCTGGCTTCGCAAGGTTCTCAGACGCCCGTGCATCGACGAGGAGTGAGGCTCTTCGTGCACCCGGGCGGCGGGCGTTACTGTTGTGGGGGATGGATATGAGCGAGCGTGTGGGGCGGGTTTTGGATCTTGGGCGGCGGGCGTACCGCGAGGTTTGGGAGCTTCAGCATCGGCTGCATGAGGGGGTGCGGGATGGGAGCGAGCCCGAGACCTGGATTTTGGTCGAGCATCTGCCGGTGGTGACGATGGGGCGGCAGGCCAAGCGCGAGAACGTGCTGCTTTCGGAGGAAATGCTCGCGTCGCGCGGGGTCGATCTCGTGCAGATCGAGCGCGGCGGGGATGTGACCTACCACGGGCCGGGGCAGTTGGTCGTCTATCCGATTCGCAAGCTCGAGCGCTTTCGCGAGGTCGTGCCGCTGGTGCGCTCGCTCGAAGGGGCGGTGATCGCGACCGTGGGGCGCTTCGGGATCGGCGCGGACCGCTGGAGCGAGCATGCAGGCGTCTGGGTCGGACGGGATCAGATATGTGCCATCGGCCTCGCGGTGCAGAAGATGGTATCCTTGCATGGCATCGCGCTGAACGTCTCGACCGAGCTCGACTACGATCGCCTGATCAACCCCTGCGGCTTGACCGACCGGGGCATCACCTCGATCAGCAAGGAGACCGGCCGCGCGGTGAGCCTCGATGAGGTCAAGCCGATCCTCATCGAGGAACTGGAACAAGCTTTCGGCGTGACCCTTCGACAAGCTCAGGGTGACACCGGCGCATCCGTGTCACCCTGAGCCCGTCGAAGGGGACACGACCACCCGTGTCACCCTGAGCCTGATCGAAGGGGACACGAGCATCCGTGTCACCCTGAGCGCGTCGAAGGGGACACGACCACCCGTGTCACCCTGAGCGTGTCGAAGGGGGACACGACCATCCGTGTCACCCTGAGCGTGTCGAAGGGTGTTTGAAGAAGTTAGTATGGCGATTGAGATTAATCTGATCGAGAGCGACCCGCAAAAGCCCAAGCATGTGCGCAAGCCGGATTGGCTGCGCGTTTCGCTGCCGATGGGCGACGATTACGAGCGCGTGAAGGCCAAGGTCAACACGCTGGCGCTCAACACGGTCTGCAAAGAGGCGGCATGCCCGAACCTCGCGGAGTGCTGGGGCGCGGGAACCGCGACGATCATGATTCTCGGCGACACGTGTACGCGCGGCTGCCGCTTCTGCAACGTGAAGACGGGCAATCCCAAAGGCGTCGTCGATTGGATGGAGCCGGTGCGCGTCGCCGACGCGGTGCGCGACATGGGCTGGAAGTATCTCGTGCTCACCGCGGTCGATCGCGACGACCTCGCCGACGGCGGCGCGCTGATTTTCGCGAACACGATCCGCGCGATCCACGAGCGCGTTCCCGGCGCCAAGGTCGAGATTCTGAGCGGCGATTATCGCGGCGACACGAACGCGCTCGACATCGTGATGGATGCCGCACCGGATGTCTTCGCCCACAATCTCGAGACCGTGCGTCGCCTCACGCCGAGCGTGCGTGACAAGCGTGCGACCTACGATCAATCGCTCGCCGTGCTCGCGCATGCGAAACGACGCGCGCCGGAACGCTACACCAAGACGTCGCTGATGCTGGGCCTCGGCGAGAGCGAAGCCGAGGTGGAGCAGGCGATGGACGATGCGCGCGCGGTGGGCATCGATATTTTCACGATGGGTCAGTACCTGCAGCCCACGAAGAAGCATCTGCCGGTCGTCGAGTTCGTCACGCCGGAGAAGTTCGAACGCCTCGGCGCGCTCGCGCGCTCGAAAGGATTCCATCAAGTCGTTTCGAGCCCGCTCTCCCGCTCGTCGTATCACGCGGAACAAGCCTTCCCGGTCTAGTTTTTTTTCGTTAAGCGACGGATGCAACCGACGCTCCGCGGCGAACGGTCTCGGTTGCCATGACGCGCTTCTTCCTTGCCCGACCGATCTTCGCCATCGTCTGTTCGCTCGTGATCCTCATCATGGGTCTCGTCGCGATTCCGACGCTGCCGATCGCCCAATATCCGCAGATCGCGCCGCCCGTCGTCACCGTCGTTGCGAACTACATCGGTGCGAGCCCCGAATCGGTCGAAAGCGCCGTCACCACGCCGCTCGAGAACGCGATCAACGGCGTCGAAGGCCTGCGCTACATCAGCTCGACGAGTAGTCAGGGTACCTCCACCGTCACCGCGACGTTCGATCTCGGCACGAATCTGGACATCGCGGCGACCGACGTACAGAATGCCGTGCAGACGGCACTCGGACGACTGCCGAACGAGGTCAAACAGACCGGCGTCACGGTCAGCAAGAACAACGGCTCGTTCGTGATGGCGATCGCGCTCGAATCGGATTCGAGCGCGCACGACTCGCTCTTCTTGAGCAACTACGCCGAGCTCAACATCGTCAACGATCTCAAGCGCGTGCAGGGCGTTTCGAACGTGCAGATCTTCGGCGAGCGTCGCTATGCGATGCGGGTATGGCTGAATCCGAACGAGTTGCAAGCACGCGGCCTCACCGCGACCGATGTCGTGAATGCGCTGCAGGAGCAGAACGTCAACGTCGCCGCGGGCAGCATCGGCTCCGCACCCGAGCCCAAGGACCAACCCTACACCTACACGATCAACGCGGTCGGCCGCCTGACCACGCCCGAACAGTTCCGCAACATCATCCTGCGTACCGATCCCGACGGCGGATTTACCCGCCTGGGCGACGTCGCGCGCATCCAGCTCGGCGCCGAGGATTACAACAGTTTCATTCGCTTCGACGGCAACCAGAACGTCGTCGGCCTGGGCGTGCAACAGCTTCCTTCGGCAAACGCACTCGATGTCGCCAAGGGCGTCAAAGCCAAGCTCGACGAGCTCGCGAAGAGCTTCCCCTCCGGTGTGCACTACAAGGTCGCGTTCGACACCACGCTCTTCGTGAAAGAATCGATCAAAGAAGTCATCATCACGCTGCTGCTCTCGATTCTGCTCGTGGTGCTCGTCATCTACCTCTTCTTGCAGAGCGGACGCTCGACGATCATTCCCGCGACGACGATCCCGATCTCGCTTGTCGGCACCTTCTTCATCATGAAGGTCGCGGGGTTCACGATCAACACGATCACGCTCTTCGGACTCACGCTCGCCGCCGGATTAGTGGTCGACGACGCGATCGTCGTCATCGAGAACATCGCGCGCTACATGAAAGAGCACAAACTCGGCGGCGTCGCGGGTGCGCAAGCCGCGATGAACGAGATTCAAAGCGCGGTCGTAGCGTCGTCGCTCGTTCTCTTCTCGGTCTTCGTGCCGGTCGCGTTCTTTCCGGGAACCACCGGCCTGCTCTACAAGCAATTCGCGCTGACCATCGCGGCATCGATCTCGATCTCGCTCTTCGCCGCACTGACGCTCGCGCCGGTGCTCTCCTCGATGCTGCTCTATGACAAACCCGAAGCGACGCGCGGCTTCTTCGGCTGGTTCAACCGCAAGTTCGAAGAGTTCCGGGCGTGGTACCGCGGACTGCTGCCGAAATTCAGCGCGAACCGCTGGGTAGTCTTCGGCGTCTTCGTCGCCGCGCTCGTCTTCACGGGCGTGCTCTTCAAGACGACGCCGACCGGCTTCATCCCGACCGAAGATCAGGGCTACTTCCTCACGATCGTCCAGGCGCCCGAGGGCACCTCGCTTGCAAACGAGCGTGCGATCTCGATCAAGGCGGAAAAGATCATCCGCAAAGCGCCCGCCGTGCGCGATGTCTTCGATGTCGGCGGATTCAGCTTCACGGGCGCGGCACCGAACAAAGGCATCATGTTCGTGCAGCTCAAGCCGTGGTCTGAACGCACGAGCTTCGCGGAGTCGGTGATCGGCACGCTCTACGCCGGGCCGAACGCCATCGTGCCGCAATTTCAGAAAAAGATTCCCGAGGCCGTCGTCGCGGCGTTTCCGCCGCCCGCGATCTTCGGTCTCGATACGTTCGGCTTTTCCTTCGAACTCGAAGATCGCGGGAACGTCGGTTTGGACAAGCTCACGCAGGTCGCGAATCAAATCATCGCCGCCGGCAACGAACCGGACAGCCCGCTCTCGCAGGTGCAGACGCAGTTCCGCAACAACTCGCCGGAGCTCGAAGTCAACGTCGACCGCAACAAAGTCAAGGCGGTGGGCGCGTCGCTGACCGATGTTTTCGATACGATGCAGACCAATCTCGGATCGGTCTACGTCAACGACTTCAACTACCTCAACCGTTCGTATCGCGTGTACGTGCAAGCCGACGCGCCGTACCGCGATAGCGTGAGCGCGCTCAACTCGCTCTACGTGCGCTCCGCCTCGGGCGGCCTCTCCCCGGTGAGCAACTTCATCGATACGAAGATGCGTAAATCGGCGCCGATCATCACGCACTACAACCTCTTCCGCAACATCGAGATCAACGGTCAGACCAAGCCGGGCTACGGTTCGGGGCAGGCGATCGCCGCGATGGAGCGCAACGCGAAGAAGCTGATGCCGCCGGGCGTCGACTACGAATGGTCGGGCTTGACGCTCGATCAGATTCAGTCGGGCGCGCAGACCGCGATCATCTTCGGTCTCGGAATCATCTTCGTGTTCCTGGTCCTCTCCGCGCAGTACGAGAGCTTCATCGATCCGTTGATCGTGGTGCTCGCGGTGCCGACCGCGCTGCTCGGCTCGCTGCTCTTCATGAACTTCCGGCTCTTCCTCGGCCATCTGATTCAGACGCCGGGCATGCCGCTGCCGATCGTCATCATCGCCGCGCTGATCGGCGGCGACGGCGCGCTTTCGCAAGACGCATACGCGCAAGTGGGTTACGTGATGTTGATCGGGCTCGCGAGCAAATCGGCGATTCTGATCGTGGAGTTCGCAAACCAGCAACTGAAGGCGGGCGCGGACGTGGTCACGGCGGCGCTCCGCGCCGCGCAGACGCGGCTTCGCCCGATCCTCATGACCTCGATCGCGTTCGTGATCGCGATGCTGCCGCTGGTCTACGCCTCGGGCGCGGGCAGCGCCGCGCGACACTCGCTCGGAACGGTCGTCTTCGGCGGCATGCTGATCTCGACGTTCCTCAACCTCGCGATCACGCCGGTGCTCTACATCATCATCAAGACGCTCGAACTGGGCGGGAACCGCCCCCGCACCAACGGCAAGAGCACGGGCGAGGTCGCCCCGGGTGAGCAGCACGGCCTGCCCTCGCCCATGTAAGCCGCCGGGGGTCTCCCAAGACCCCCGACTTTTCCGGCACTTTTACGAGGGTTTAAGGCGGGTTAATCCAACTTTGTCCGCAACCGGAAGCTGATACTTTTAATACTCCGGCCCCCTCGAGTTGGAGAAGTCTATGCTCAAGAGCTTTTTCCGAACGGGTGCAGCAATGATCGTCGCTGCGTCGTTCGGCTTGTCCGCCATTCCGGCGAACGCGGATACCGGCGAAGCGCTCGCGACCGGCGTGGTCAGCGGAGCGAACACCGCGATCCGAAATGCCATGGAGCGTCCGCAGCCCAAGCAGCAGTCGAAACTGAAGGACAGTCTGCCGCCGGGCTCCCTCGCCCAGGTTCCCCCGATCAATCAGCAGCCCGTCGGCGGTCAGCAGCAGCAAGGCCTCCCGACCGGCTTCACCTACTTCGCCGATCTCTCGGTCGCATATCCGTTCGGGAACATCGGCACCGGCAAGCGTTGGCTGCCGGGCGGTCTCGATGCGATGGCGTCGTACGGCTTCAACCCGACGCAGCGCGTCGTGGCGTCGTACTACGAACTGCAGCACTACCCGGTCGGCTTCAATAGCGGCACCGTTCCGCTCTATTTGCCGCCCGCGTTCCCGCCGTCGGTCGCAAATCCGAGCCCGACCGATCTCTCCTCACTGAATCTCAACCTGACGACGAAGGATCGCTTCCTGCTGCTGAGCTTCGAACAGCTCGTCACGCTCGGCACGATGAAGCATCGCCCGATTCCGCTCGTGATCACGCCGACCTACGTGTCGCGCTGGTCGACGGTCGCGGCATCGCCGTACGCGCATAGCGACGTCGTGCCGTTCGTCGATGCGAAGGGCATTCCGCACTTCGACATCCACACGCGCACCGCGCAGTACGATTCGATCGCGTTCACCGCGCCCTTCCTGAAGACGCCGAAGATGTTCGGCACCTTCACGGTCGCGCCGACCATGCTCACGCATCTCAACGGCGTGAACGAGCAGAACTCGATTCAGCTCTATCAGATTCTGTATCTCGAGTACAACGTGAACAAGAATCTGCGCTTCTTCTTCGAGCCGCAGAGCTCGCGCGATTACCTGCCGACCGATCCGTACGCGCAGCACCTCGCGGCCTACTTCCTCGGCGCGACCGAGCGCGTAGGAAAGGCCGGCTTCGTGCAGCTCGTGCTCAACAGCGGCGGCCCGACGAACTACAAGCCCTACGGCGTGAGCTATCTCCAGTGCTACGCGCTGCCGTGCTCCCAGAACACCGTTCCCGCCGTCGGCGGCCTGAAGGCGACGCAGCTCCAACTGCAGTTCGGCATCGGCTCGCCGGTCGTGCTTCCGTTCTAAGATGGGATTCGAACAGATGAAGCGATTCAATCGTCCTCTCGCCGTGGTCGCGCTCTTCGCGCTCGCCGCGTGCGGCGGCGGCGGCAGCGGCACCGCCGTGGCGCCCCCGGCCAACCCGCCCTCGAACGGCACGCCTTCGGGCCCCGTCAATCCGCCCGCCGCTCCGGCGATACTCGTCGGCATCGGCGACAGCCTTACCGCGGGCTACCAGTCGAGCGGCTTCCTGGGCGCGGCCCCCGTCACGAGCCCGCTCTCCAGCTACCCCGGAAACATCGTTCCGGAGGGCCAAACGGCGGGCTTCTGGGCCGACCTCTACAACGCGATGCAGACCCCGCAGACCCCCCCGAATGCGGCGGCCGCCGTGCTACCGCTGATCGCGGGCCCCGGCCTCGCGGATCAGATCGTGCTCAACTCGACCACGCTCTTCGCGAACACGCATCTCGCGTGCGATACGTTCAACCAGGCAGCCTTCTCGCCGACCGCATGGGTGAATACCCGCGTCTCCCCGAGCTCGACGCCACTCGATCTCGGCGTCCCCGGCATCACGATGCACGAAGCGGTCACGATGACGGGCCCGCTCACCGGTCCGCAGACGCCGAACAGCGCTGGTACCGGCTGCAATCCGTACGCGACGATCGCGGGCGACCCGACCTCGGGCGGCCTACAATCGCTCGTCGCGGGTGAGAGCGAGATGTACTATCCGGTGCTCGGGAACTTCGAGCCGCTCGGACCGCACACGACCATGCTCACCGCGGCCGCCGCGCTGCATCCGCAGATGGCGACGGTGTGGCTCGGCGCGAACGATCTGCTCAAGTTCGTCTTCTCGAACGAGCAGTCGCCCGTCACCGATTCGCCGCAGCAATTCCAGGCCGATCTCACGCAGATCGTCACGACGCTCGTGAAGGGCGGCTCGAAAGTGCTGCTCGCCGATCTGCCCAACCTGATCCCGACCGCGGCCCAAGGCGGCCGCGCGGTGCCGCAGTTCTTCTCCTCGGCAACGCTCGGCGCCGATCTGACGCAGCTTCTCGTAGCGACGAGCGGCGGACAGATCTCGGCCCCGGTCGGACAAGCCTACGCCACCGGCGCGATCACCGCGCTCGAGGCGAACGAGTCGACCTATCTGCCCGCTTCGGGCGGCTGGTATCTCACCGAGACCGGCTTCCTCGGGCTCTTCCAACAGACGGTTGCGGCGGTGAAAGCCAACCCGCTGCAGCCGGACTTCACGAAGATCTCGCTCGATCCGAGCGGACCGGGCAGCGGTCAAGGCGGCGCGTATCTGACGACCAAGCTCGTCGGCGATCTCCAGGCGCTCAACACCGCGTATAACCAGATCATCGACGGCATCGCCAAGAGCTCCGGTCCGAACGTCGCGCTCGTGCCGATCACCGCGGCGTTCACGCAAGCCGCCACCACCGGCGTACCGGTCGGCGGAAACACGTTCACGCTGCAGTTCGGCGGCGGTCTCGTCAGCTGGGACGGTCTGCATCCCTCGAACACCGGCTACGCCGTGATCGCGAATGCGTTCATCCAAACGGCGGACACCTCGTTCGGCATGACCATGACACCCATTAATCTCTCGACCGTGGCCGCGAGCGATCTCTACAATCCCTACATCCTCGGTCCGTCGCCCTTCCCGCTTCCGTAAGCGCGAACGCGACCTCCGGAAAGAAGCGAGGCTCGGGCACAATGCCCGGGCCTCGCTTTTTTCGCATGATTACCGCGCCAGGTTCGCACCGTGCGAAGTGCGTAGGTGATGCGCATGGAGCAGATATCCGCGCAGGATCTACGCGACGCACACGGCGTGCGCATCATCGACATTCGCAAGAAACCCGACGATCGGCAAATCCCCCACTCCGAGCGACGAGACGGCGAAGCGCTCGCGGCTCATCCGCCGTTCTCGAAAGACGAACGCGTGGTGCTCTATTGCGGCAGCGGCAACTCGTGCTCGCGTATCGCCACCGAACTCCGCGAGCGCGGCTACGATACGATCGCGCTCACCGGCGGCTACGCAGCCTGGAGAGAGGCCGGATACGAGACCGAATCGATCGGTTCGTCATAAATGCGTCAGAAGAGAACCGTACGCACCGAATCGAGTTGCGGGCGACTACGCGAATACGCTCGTCCTGCCGAACAATGAAGTACGCCCCTTTCGTATCGTGGAGAACATCACAGCAATGAATATCCCTTCCGTCGGTCTCGGTTCCAGCGTCGCAACGGGAGTTCCGAGCCTCGTCGCCACGCAGCAAGAAGCCCTCAAGGAAGCCCAAGCTAACGTTCAAGACGGCGACGAGAACGTCGGCGCGACGATCAACACCAGCGCCTAACTCCCCATTCGAGCGACCGCGATTCGCTACGCGGAGTCATCTTTCAGGGCCGCGAGCAGATCGCGACGATGGGTGCGACTCACGCGGTGTTTCGATCCGTCGCTCAGGCGAACGTCGTACTCGCCGATCTCGTTAACCTCGAGCCCGCGAACGCGCTCGAGGTTGACGATCGTCGATCGATGGACCCGGCGAAATGCGCGACCGCGCAGATCCCGCTCCAGATCGGCCATACTGCGGCGAATCAGGTGCGTCTTTCCACCCGTATGCAAGCGTGAGTAGTAATCGCAGGCTTCGATCCAGTCGATCTCCGCGATCTCCACGAACCTCACCCCGCCGATTTCTTTGATGGCCAGCCGCTCGCTTGCGCGAGGCGCGGTGCGGTACGCCGCGATACGCTCTTTGCCTCGCGCGACCGCCATGGCGAATCTCGCGCCGTCGAAAGGCTTGAGGAGATAGTCGAGCGCACCGACCTCGAACGCTCGAATCGCATACTTGTCATACGCGGTCACGAAGATGACCGCCGGCGGTACGTCCGAGCCGAGCATTTCGAGCACGTCGAAGCCCCCGCACTCCGGCATTTCGACATCGAGAAAGACGAGATCGGGACGCAATCTCCGAATCTCGTTGAGCGCCTCCGCTCCGGAAGCGCACTCTCCGAGCAACGTGAGGTCGGCGTCGCGCCGCAACTCGGCGACCACGTTTCGACGCGACAACGGCTCATCGTCGGCGATCAACACCCGTATCGTCATTCGATCGCACGTAAGGGAATGCGCATCAGGACTTCGACACCGCCGCCGCTTCGATTCCGAATATCGAAGCGGGCCGCGTCACCGTAGAGCGCACGCAACCGCCCGCAAACGTTGTCGAGGCCGACGCCCGCGGAGCCTTCGTTCCGGCTTTCCGGCAGACTCGGACCGTCGTTGGCAATACGGAGATTCAGCCCGTCTTCGTTCGCGCTTGCCGCCAGGTGAATCGTGCCTCCCTCCTTGCGATGGGCGATGCCGTGCTTGACCGCATTTTCCACGAGCGGCTGCAAGATAAGATGCGGAACCGCGACGTTCTCCAAGCCCTCTTGCACGTCGATATCAAGTCGTAGTCGCTCGGCGAAACGCGTCTGCTGGATGCTCAGGTAGCGGCGTGCGTAATCCATCTCCTCGGCCAGTGGTACCTCACGGCGACTCACCTCCGATAACGTGTGTCGAAGAAAATCGCTCAATTGAACGATCGTGTCCACGGCTGCATCCGAGCGCCCCTCACGGATCAATCCCGCGACGGCGTTGAGCGCGTTGAAGAGGAAATGCGGCTCGATCCGACTGCGTAACGCCTGCAAATCCGCGCGTGCGAGCAGCTCATTCAGTTGGGCGAGCTCGAGATCGCGAGCGGCTATTCGCGCGCGCGATTCGATCAAGCGGTACCCGAGTAGCACGCAGGCATAGAGCACGAAGTTCGAGAGCAGCCCGTCGTAAAACGCAGCCGGCCACTGCGGTCTCCAGTGCGTGAATTCGGGTGCGTACGGCTGGAACCGCTCGATGAGCAGATTGAACCACAGCGTATTCACGAGGCCGATCGAGAGCGCCGCGGCGATGTGACCGCCCCATTCGAGGAGCGGCGGCGCAGCGCGCAGCCGATCTACGAAGCGTACGACGAGCAACGATCCGGCGGCCCAAGGCAGCCACGACAACGTCTCGACCGCAAAGAGCAGCAGCCAGTTGTGGTGCATCCCCTCCGCGTGCATCGAGCCGACGGTGCGAACCGCATCGGTCAGCGCGAACGCGCACCATGCGATCAATATCCACACGGCGGGGCCCGGCCGATCGCGAAGGTCACGGATGCGCATCGGCGTCATTTTACCGATTGCCGGGCCGCGTGCAAAGTGTTTTGCAGCGAAGACCCGGAAGGATGCAGCGAGCGGACTCGCGGCGTTCGCGGCTCGATGCGAGACTGAGAGTCATGAATGCCCTTCCGCGCCTTGCGTTTATGACTGCCTTCGCGGCGATGATCTGCCTGGTGCCGATCGCCGCTCGCGCCGACATCGGGAGCAACCACCCGCCGACACTCGGCATACCGCGGCTTCCGGCCAAGCCGCCATTTGATGCGGCGCTCGACGGCGCCTGGAGCTCGGCCGCGGTCGTGCATCTCGGCTACGACGCAACCGACCGAACGCGGGCGCACGAGGATACGATCGTGCGCATCGGACGTTTCGCGGGCAACCTGTATGTCGCATTCGATGCACGGCAGCGCGAGCCCGTTGAGGCGACGCAGCTCACGAACGGAAGCGGCGTCCTTGCCGGTGACGCCGTGATGGTGCACATCTGGCCGAACGGGTTGAACGGCTTCGCCTATTGGTTTGCCGCGAACCCGCTCGGGGCGCGCGACCAATACTCGAGCGAGAATTCGGCGTACGCGCCGAGCTGGTTCGCGTACGGCCGACGAACGCACGGCGGGTACATCGCAATTCTCGAGATCCCGCTCAATGCGCTGCACCTGCAGAAGCCGGCCGATTGGCGGATGCAGTTTCATCGCATCGTCGTCGCCTCGAATAGCAACTTCGTCTGGGAGCTTGTTCCCGGCCAATCGCAATTTATCGACGCTCGCTACGGCGGCCGAATCGGCGGCCTCGACGATACGCGCGCCGCTGCCCGACGAGCGCGGTTGCAAATCTACGGGCTCGGCCAAGCCGCTACGCCCGCGCAAGGAGGATCGCTCGTACGCACGGGTGTCGATTTCTCGATACCGTTCGCCGGCACGAGCGCGCTCTTCGGTACGGTTCACCCGGACTTCTCGAACGTCGAGACCGACCAGCAATCGATCTCGCCGACGGAATTCGCTCGGCGATATACCGAGGTACGCCCGTTCTTCACCCAGGCCGCATCGAATTTCGGCGCGCAAACCGATCTGAACGCTCCGATGAGCGTACTCTACACGCCGGCCATCCCGTCGTTCAAGAATGGCCTCGGTGCCGAGGGACACCGAGGAGCGATCTCATACGGTGCCTTCTCCGCAACGGGGAACGGTCGCGACGACAGCGCCGTTTCGCTCTTCGCGAGCGACCGGCATCAAGAGCTCACCGTCGGCATGCAACGCGTCGCCGTCGACACCGCTGCGGGCGGCAAGCCGTTCCGCGATCTCGTCGACGAGGAGAGCATCTCGTACTTCAACCCGAACAGCCGCCTCACGTCATTCGCCGATATCGCATCGGAAACGGGAACATCCGTCACGTCGCCGAGCGACGCCGAGTATCGCTCTCTCGGTGAAAGCTACCAAACGGCGACCACGTCGGTCGCCTTCGCGCTGCAACGGATGGGAGCGCAATTCTCACCGGCCGACGGGTACGCCGATCAGCCGCCGGGCGAACCCGGAATCGCCGGATACACGGGCGTTGCCGATAAGCAGTTCGATTTTGCACGAAGCGCCGAGGTGCTCGATGCCGCGGTCTCGCTGCAACTCGATCGCTACCACGCTCCCGGCGGCGAGGTGAACCAGGCGGATCTCTTCGACAACGTACGCGTCGATTTCAAGGATCTGATCAGCGTGACCGCGATGCAGGGGCTCTCTTCGCTGCAAACGTGTGTGCCGCTCGCGCGCGCGGCGACCTGCGAGCGACGGTTCCTCCCGTACAACAGCAGCGGTGTGATGGTGCAGTATGCGGCGAACACGTCGCATCCGTCCACGCTGATGTATATGACGGGCGCATACTATCACGGCCGTCTCGATTCATGGCTGCGTGCGGTCTCGCTGCCGCTCTCGCGCCGCATGACGCTCATCCTCGAAGGAGACGACAGCACGTATGTGTCCTCGCTCCCGAGCGAGCCCGACACCTCACAGTGGCTGGAGCGTTCGAGCCTGAGCTATCAGCTCGACCGCGCCGTATCCGTCGACGTCGGCCTGCGTCGCATCATCGGAACGGAGCAGCCGTATGCCTACGCACCGCTCGGGTCGACCGCGACGTTCACGAATGCGACGAACCTATCGGCCGCGTTCCACTACTTTCAGGGAACAAACGAACTCTACGTCGTCTACGGCAACCCGAACCGATTACAAACGGTCCCCGCGCTCTACGTCAAACTCATCCGCTACATCGGCGCCGGCAAAGGAACCTAAGCCGATATCATGGTGCAGATGCGAGAAGGCCCCGGTCGAAGCGTACAAACGGTACGCGAGCCGGGGCCGACGACGCAGCTGCGCCGCGCCTGCACGCCGTGAATGCACGCAGCTAACGCCCGCCTAGGGCGATATCGTGGTGCAGATGCGAGAAGGCCCCGGTCGACGCGTACAAACGGTACGCGAGACCGGGGCCGACGACGCAGATGCGCCGCGAGATCGCCCTAGGCGTAGATGCCGCGGAGGCGGAGGGCTTTCACAACCCGATCGATCGCGAGCGCGTAGGCGGCCACGCGGAACGTCGTGTTGTGCTTCTGCTTGAGCGCGCGCAGTTCGCCGAGATTGGCGAGCATGACGTCCTCAAGCTTCTCGTTGACTTCGGATTCCTTCCAGAAGTAGCCCATGCGATCCTGAACCCACTCGAAGTACGAGACGGTCACGCCGCCCGCATTCGCCATGATGTCGGGAATCACGCGGATGCCGTTCTGCTTGAACGTGCGCGCCGCTTCCGGCGTGGTCGGTCCGTTCGCGCCTTCGACGATCAGCTTCGCTTTCACGTGCGAGGCGTTCTCGGCGGTGAAGACCTTCTCGAGCGCTGCGGGAACCAGCACGTCGCACTCGCTCGTGAGGAGCTCGCCGTTGCTGATCTTATCGCCGCCCTTGAAGCCGTCGAGATTGCGATGCTTCGAGGTGTGCTCGATCGCGGCGGGGATGTCGATGCCGCCCTTGTTGTAGTAGGCGCCGGTGACGTCGGAGATACCGACGACCTTGCAGCCGCGCTCGGCGAAGAGTTTCGCCGCGTAGAGACCGACGTTGCCGAAGCCCTGGATGACGATGTTCGTCTTCTCCGGAACGAGGCCCATCTGCGCCATCTCGTCGAGCGCGCAGATCGTGACGCCGCGTCCGGTTGCTTCGACGCGTCCGCGCGAACCGCCGATTTCGAGCGGCTTGCCGGTGACGACGCCGGGGACGTTCTGACGCACGTGCATCGAGTACGTGTCCATGAACCACGCCATCACTTGCGGCGTCGTGTTCACGTCGGGCGCCGGAACGTCTTTATCCGGACCCACGACTTCCACGAGCTCGGCCGCATAGCGGCGCGTGATACGCTCGAGTTCGTTCTGCGAAAGCGTCGCGGGGTCGCAGGTGACGCCGCCTTTACCGCCGCCGAACGGCAGATCGACCACCGCGCACTTCCACGTCATCCAGAACGCGAGTGCGGTCACTTCGTCGAGCGTCACGCCCGGATGAAAGCGAATGCCGCCCTTGGCCGGACCGCGCGCGAAGTTGTACTGCACGCGGTAGCCGGTGAAGACTTCCATCTCGCCGCTATCACGTTGGAACGGGATCGAAAAAATGATCTGACGCGACGGATGCGTCAGGATACGGCGCATCCCGGCATCGAGTTCGAGAAGATCGGCCGCTTCGTTAAAGTAAGCGATACCGTCTCCGAAAACCGAGACTTCTCGCACAGCAGTGGTCATAGATTAAAACAGCCTCCGGTGGAGTTCAAACCCTGGACGATTGGGCAAAAAGGCCCGCTCCACCTTGATAAATTACGGCAAAACGCTAGACGTTGAAGCGGAAGTTGACGACGTCGCCCTCTTGCATCACGTACTCCTTGCCCTCGCTTCGGACTTTTCCGGCAGCGCGCATCGCGTCCATGGTCTTGAAGGCGACGTAATCATCGTAGGACACGATCTCGGCACGGATGAAGCCGCGCTCGATATCGCTGTGGATCTTGCCCGCCGCCTGCGGCGCCTTGGTCCCTTTGGCGATCGTCCAGGCCCGGACTTCCTTTTCGCCCGCGGTGAGAAACGTCATCAGGCCGAGCAGATCGTAGGCGGTCAGCGCCAACTCATCGAGACCGCTGCGCTCGATCCCGAGCTCGGAGCAGAACTCCCTGGCCTCCTCGTCGGAGAGCCCGGCGAGCTCCGATTCGATCTTGCCCGAGAGCACGACCACCCGGCTGCCCTCGCTCACGGCAACCTCGCGCACCGCCGACACGAGCGGCCCGGGCGCCCCGATCTGCGCCTCGTCGACGTTGGCGACGTAGAGCAGCGGCTTGGCGGTCAGCAGGAACGATTCGAGCGCGACCTCGTGCTCCGGGGACTCGGGGCCGAAGACGCGCGCCGGACGACCGGCTTCGAGCGAGGCGGTGAGGCGCTTGGCGGCCTCCAGGCGGTCCCGGAGCTTGGGATTCGAACGCGCCTCGCGCTCGAGCTTGTCGACGCGTTTTTGCATCGTCGCGAGGTCGGCCAGCGCGAGTTCGATCGCGATGATCTCGATGTCGCGCTTGGGATCGGGGCTGCCCTCGACGTGGGTCACGTTCGCGTCTTCGAAGCAGCGTACGACCATCGCGATCGCATCGGTCTCGCGGATGTGACTCAGGAAGGCGTTGCCCAGGCCCTCGCCCGCGCTCGCGCCCCGCACGAGCCCCGCGATGTCGACGAATTTCACGGTCGCCGGGACGACGCGCTCGCCGCTCACGAGCTGCTGGAGCACGTGCAGGCGCTCGTCGGGCACGGCGACCTCGCCGACGTTCGGCTCGATGGTCGCGAACGGGTAGTTCGCGGCGAGAGCTTGCGCCGAGCGCGTGAGGGCGTTGAAGATGGTGGACTTGCCGACGTTGGGCAAGCCGACGATGCCGCATGAAAGAGCCATGATGAACGGCCCTCGGTTCGCCCTAGGGCCGTTTGCCCCCCTTGCCGCCTCCTCGCCTTGGCGGGACGATACGGCAAGAGAATCTTCTCGAAACGTCGGATAGGATGCTATGCGCCAAATGAAGGTCGACAAACTCGGCATCGACCTGCTCACGCACGATCCCGTGGTCATCCTCAAGGATATGGACGGGGCCCACTACCTTCCGATCTTGATCGGTCCGTTCGAAGCGACCGCGATCGCCTTGGCTCTGGAAGGCGCGCCCGTCCCCCGCCCGCTCTCGCACGATCTGATGCGCAGCATCCTCGAAACGCTCGACGCATCGCTCGAGCAGGTGATCATCCACGACATCAAAGACTCCACGTTTTTCGCCAAGCTCATCGTGCGCTCCGACGGCGAACTGCAAGAGATCGATTCGCGTCCGTCCGACGGAATCGCGCTCGCGCTGCGCATGAATGCGCCGATCTACGTTTCCGACAAGATCGTGCTGGAAGAGGCGAGCGCCGAGAAAAAACCCGTCGACGACACCGAGACGGCGAAGTTCAAGAAATTCCTCGACGAGCTCAAACCGTCGGATTTCAACCGGTGATCGCCTTCGACGCGATCGATCACGTGCAACTCGCAATGCCGCCCTCGCTCGAAGATCGAGCGAGGGCGTTCTACTGCGGCATCCTCGGCATGACGGAACTCCCCAAACCGCCCGAACTCGCCGGACGCGGCGGCTGCTGGTTCGCAAGCGGCGTCGTGCAGATTCATCTGGGCGTCGAGACCGACTTTCGCCCCGCGCGCAAAGCGCATCCGGGCTTGCGCTGCACCGATTACGACGCGCTGGTCGCGCATCTGCGCGCGCACGGCATCGACGTCCGCGAAGACGATCTGCCCTCGCAGCGCCGCGCCTACATCGACGATCCGTTCGGCAATCGCATCGAACTGATCGCGTGAGCACCCGCAGCGGCGAGTTGCGGCGCATAGCGTTCGAGGCGGTGGAACGCCCGGCTCGCCGATGCGAAGGCACGCACCCGCGTGTACCCGTACCCGAGCGTTTGCAGTGCGTCGACTTTGTCGGATGTTCCGAACCCGATACCTTCGGTCGCGTAGTGGATCGCGGAGACGGCATCTCCGCGCTTGAGCTCGGCTTCGGCAAGCAGGACATCGGCGTAGCTCAACGTCGGGTCGACGTCGACCGCGCGCTGCAGTTGCGCGTCGGCTGCCGCGATATCTCCGTACTGTAACAAGAACGCTCCGTAATACATCCGCGCGGTCGAATTGCGCGGATCGCATGCGATCGCTCGACGAAACGTGCCCGCAATAGCGGCGCGTTGCGGCCCGTCGCTACGGGGCGGCAGCACGATGCTGCGCGCCGCGCCGATGGCGGAGAGCGCGTCGGAGGAACAGGCATCGTGCGCAAGCGCGCGCTGCGCCGTCGCTACCGCCTTCGCCGCGTAGTCTGCGCGGAGCGCCTGACGCTCGATCGCCTCCAGCACGTACGCTTGAGCGAGTCCCCCGAGAATCACCGGGTCCCCCGGCGCCGCGCGCAAGGCGACTTGCATCTCCTCGTCCGCACGGCGCGCGGATGCGCTCGTTCGGAGGCGCAGATAATACATGCCGAGTCGATAGGCTCGCATCGCACTCGGCGGCGGCGAGGGTGCCTGCCGCGGCCGCACCGCGACCAAGAGCGCGAGCACTCCGACGACGCAGAGCAGCGCGGCTGCCGAGCTCCAGCGCGGCGCTCGACGAGGGTTGCCGACGACCGGCGCGGGCGCCGCAGGCATCAAGCGGTAGCCTCGGCGCGGGACCGTCTCGATCGAGCCCGCCGCATGCTCTGCGAGCAGCTTGCGCGCGAGATAGACGAGCTGCCAGAGCACCGAGTCGTCGGCAGCCGCATCGGGCCACAGCTCGGCAAGCAGCGTCGATTTTGCGACGATCGCTCCGGGGGAGGCCGCCAGCAGCGCGAGCAGCCGCACGACCTGGGGCGGCGCTGCGATGATGCGCGCACCGCACGCGAGCGTACGCGATCGATCGTCGACGACGAGCTTTCCGATCTCGAATCTCATGGTGCGCCTCCGGATTCTCGTGAGGGTTTCGTGAGTACGTTTGATGCGCGCTGCTGGTACGGTTTCGCCATGTTCGCTCTGATCGCGCTTACCATTGCGCTCTCCGCCGCTCTGCCCCGCCCCGTTCCGTTCGAGCCGAAGATGCTCGCAGGCACGGCGCTCTCGCCCGCCATCTCGCACGACGGGAAGACGATGCTCTTCACCCGCCAATCCGACGGACGCTCCGTGATCATGGAGTCGCATCGCACCGCCGACGGCTGGTCGCCGCCGCGCATCGCGGCATTCTCGGGACGCGGGCAAGACATGGATCCCGCGTTCGGACCGGACGATGCGTACGTCATCTTCGCCTCGTCGCGGTCCGCGCCCGATGCGCGCGGAAAGACGACGAACCTCTGGCGCGTTTCGCGGCGCGGTGAAACGTGGGGTCGTCCGGTACACCTTCCGAGCACCGTGAATATCTCACCCGATGAATTCGCTCCGAGCATCGCAAGCGACGGGACCCTCTACTTTCTGCGCAGCAGCGCCGCTCACGAGCATCAACTCGAACGCGCTCGCTACGAACACGGAACCTATCTCTCCGCGCGCGCGCTCCCGTTTAGCTCTCCGTCGACGCGCGATGCCGATCCGCTCGTCGCTCCGGATCAATCCTTCGTCCTCTTCGTCAGTTCCGGACGTTCCGGGAGCGACGATCACGCACAACACATCTACATCGTCCGCGCCGACGGTGCTTCGTGGGGTCCGGTCACCCGCGTACGGTACCGCGACGAACGACGCGACGGTTCCGCATGCTGCCTCACCTTCGGCCCGCGCCCCGATATACTGCTCTTCACGGCAGGCAACGGAAACGAATCGAACGTGTTCGAGCTTCCGATTCCACGGTGACCCGTCGATCGTATTTGTCTCTTCTTGCCCTAATTTTTGATATTTCTTGCCCGCCCTCCGGCGCCGCGCTATGGTGTCGAAGCGCCCCGGCGCGTCACCCGAGGAGAAACGAACCATGTTTGATGCACAACGTCTCGCCGAGATGTACGTGGCGGTCTGGAACGAGACCGACGCGGAGAACCGGCGGCAGCAGATCGCGGCGCTGTGGCTGCCCGACGGTCGGCATTATGTCGACGAGCGCGAAGCCCACGGCTATTCGGAACTCGAGCAACGGATCATCGGCTCGCACAACAGAAACGTACGCGACGGCGGACGGCGATTCCGCGCCGTGCAGGATGCACAGGCGCTCCGCGACGTCGTCACTTTCCACTGGGAGATGCTGGACGGCAAAGCGGACGAAGTCCTCGCCGTCGGTCTCGAGGTGCTCCGAGTCGACGCCGAGGGCCGCATTCTCGTCGATTATCAGTTCATCGTCTGAAGCACGGCCACGATGCAAGCATATATTTTCGAGCGCCTCGGCGCCGGCCTCGAAGGACTCGCGCTGCGCGACCGCGCTGAACCGCAGCCCGGTCCGCACGAAGTCGTGGTCGATATCCACGCGCGATCGGTAAATAATCGCGATCTCAGAATCCTCGACGGAATCTATCCCGTCGCCGGGCGCCCGGGGGCGGTCGCCCTCTCGGACGGAGCGGGAGAGGTCGTCGCCGTCGGCGAGGCCGTCAGCCGATTCGCCGTCGGCGATCGCGTCGCGGCGACGTATTTTCCGGCTTGGATCGACGGGCCGTTCTCGTTGCGCGTAGCAACCGATCAATTCGGCTGCACGCGCGACGGCATGCTCGCCGAGCTCACCGCCGTGCACGAAAATGCTCTCGTCAAACTGCCGGAGCACCTCTCGTTCGAGGAAGGCGCAGCGCTGCCGTGCGCAGGCCTCACGGCGTGGTCGGCCCTGATCGGCCCCCGCCCCATCCTCCCGGGCGAGTCCGTGCTCACGATCGGCACCGGCGGCGTCGCAATCTTCGCGCTGCAGTTCGCCAAATTGTTCGGCGCAACGGTCGTGTCGATCACCTCGTCCGACGCCAAGGCGCAGCGTCTGCGCGAGCTCGGTGCGGACGAGGTCATCAACTACGTCACCACCCCGGACTGGGATCGCGCCGTACGCGAACGAACCGGCGGGCGCGGCGTGGAGCACGTGGTCGAGACCGGCTCGATCGAGACGTTGGCGCGCTCCGTCGCCTCTACCGCGGAGGGAGGCGTCGTGACGTTCATCGCCGCGTTGACCGACGCGACATTCGATCCGCGCTGCCTATTCAATCCGATCATGCTCCGCCGCACCTACGTCGGTAGCCGCACCGGCTTCGAGGCGATGAATCGGGCGATTTCAGCCAACCGACTGCAGCCGGTGATCTCGCGCGCGTTCGAATTCGGAGAAGCGAAGGACGCGTATCGTTATTTCGCGAGCCGCAAGCAGATCGGCAAAGTCGTCATTACGGGCGGCTGATCTAAAGCTTGTCATATATTGACGCCTTTATTGTGTTTTCTTGCCATTATCGACGGCCCTGCGCTATGGTGACGAAGAACACGGTGGCGCGTGAATTCCCTCGCCTTCGCAGCCGAAAGGAACCATCCGCATGTTCGATTTTGGATGCGGTTCGCTCGTGCCGATTCGCATGACGCGCGCCGCGACGATCGGTTTGTACCGATACTCGCCGGATCGCTCGGCGCGAATGCTGACGCAGACGAACTCCGGCTATGCCATGAATCTCACCGTCGCCGGGAAGTGGCGGTATCGCTACGGGAGGCGGGAACACGTGCTCACACCGGGAGCCGTGACCGTCGGGATGCCGGACGTGCAGTATGCATGCGCGCATTTCCGACGTCAACCGAACGCAAACTTCATCCTTACCCTCGACCCGAGCGCCGTCGATTCGGAGGTCGATCCGCTCTTCAAATCTTCGGTCATCGCCGTCGATGACGCGATCGGCTACGTCATGCGTGCAGCCGCGTGCTTCGACAATGAGGAGTTCGATTCGATCATGTGTGAGCTGTTCGATCTCGCCTCGATTCGTTCGTACGAGGGAGGCCGCCGAGACCTCCGTATCGGCATGCGCGTGCAGCGCATGCTGCGCTTCATTGAACTCCACATCGCCGAGCCGATCACGCTCTCCGACATCGCAAGCGAGGTCGGGCTAAGCCCTTACACCGCGCTGCGACAATTCAAGGCGAGCACGGGCGAGACGCCGCACGAGTGCATCACGCGCCTGCGCGTCGATGCCGCGAAAGCGTTACTCGGAAAGGAACGCGTGAGCATCGAAGAGATTTCCCGCCGTGTCGGATTCACCACGCACGCCTATTTCTGCCGCACGTTCAAACGTCATACCGGCCTGACACCGAGCGCATACCGCAGCATCGAGCAGCGGGCCTAGGATACCGATGAGCGAACCCGTACAGACCGACGTGCTGATCGTCGGTGCCGGCCCGGTCGGACTCTTTCTCGCAAACGACTGCGTGCGCCGCGGCTTGCGCGTACGTCTGATCGAACGGCACGAGGCGCAATCGCAGCATTCCAAAGCGCTCGCCGTCTTTCCGCGAACGTTGGAAATCTTCGAGATGGCCGGCCTCGCCGAGCCGTTCCTCGAGGCCGCGAACCGTGTGACGGGCGTCGCCTTCGCTTCGCGCGAACGCACGCTCGGGCGCATCGCCTTCGAACCGAGCGGAACACCGTATCGCTACGTCGCGATGGTACCGCAGGACGTGACGGAGCGGATTCTGCTCGAACGTCTCCGAGGGCGCGGCGCGGATGTCGAATACGGCATCGAACTCACCTCGCTTCGCGAGATCGACGGCGGCGTGGAAGCGATCCTCGAGCGCGCGGGCGCGCGCGAACTCGTCACGGCGCGCTTCGCGGTCGGCTGCGACGGCGCCCATAGCACGGTGCGCGAAGCGCTGGGGCTGGAGTTCGCGGGCGATGCCTATCCGCAGCAGTACATGCTCGCCGACGTGATGACGAATGATGCGCTCCCGGCCGACGAGATGCAGCTCTGCCCGAGTGCCGATGGTCCGCTTGCGATCTTCCCGATCTCGCGAACCAGGCGACGCCTCGTCGCCGTGATCGACGAAGCCGAGGGCGAAGCTCCCTCCTTGGAGCTCGTCAATCGCGTGCTCGCCGAGCGCGTATCGGGCGGCCCGGTCGCCGAGTCGCTCGTCTGGTCGAGCTACTTTCGCATCCATCATCGCTGCGTGAGCCGCATGCAGCGCGGCCGCACGTTCATCGCCGGTGACGCCGCCCACATTCACAGCCCGTTCGGTGGGCAAGGGATGAATACCGGATTGCACGATGCCTGGAATCTCGCCTGGAAACTGGCGTTTACGGTACGCGGCGGTGCACGTGAGGCGTTGCTCGCGAGTTACACGCAGGAGCGAGAGCCCATCGTGCGCGGTGTGATCGAAGCGACGCATTTTCTCACGAACGCGCTCGGAGTTCGTAATCCGATCGCCCGCGGGTTCCGCGACGCCGCCATCCCGATCCTCACGCACCTGCCCGCCCTGCAACACGGATTCGTCGATCGGCTCTCCGGACTCGGCATCGCCTATCACGGAAGTCCCATCGTCGCCGGGTCCGGCCGCCGCTGTTTCGACGAGTCCTTGCGCGGCGCGCTCGGTTCGCGCTTTATCCTCGTTGCACCGGAGACTCGAATCGGTTCGCTATCACGTGAGGTACGGGAGCGATTCCCCGATGCCGTAGAGATGCGCGCGAGCAACAACGCGGCGCTTCTCGTGATTCGGCCCGACGGATATGTCGCGTACGAACGGCCGTCGGACGATTCGAACGCGGTCGACGAGATCATCGAGATCCTTTCGCGACAACTCGCGAGCGACGCTCCGGTCGCGTCGTCTCCGCTACAACGCGCATAGCGCGGGAGAGAGAGCACATGCAAGAAACCGTCGCCGTCCTCGGCGCATCGGGCCAATCCGGTCGTGCCATTGTTCGTGAACTCATCGAGCGGTACGGCGGCTGCCGCGCCGTCGGGCGCACCCTTGAGACGCTTCGCCGACACTTTGCCGACGAGCCGCGCGTAGAACTGCGAACGTGGAATCCGGAGCTTCCCGCCACGATCGCGCCCGCGCTCGAGGGCGCGGATACGGTGATCTACCTGGTCGCCGTGCCCTATAACCGATTCGCGCTGCATCCGCTCTACATGCAGCGCACGCTCGACGCGATCCGCGCCTGCGGAGTCGCGCGGATTCTCCTCATCTCACCGGTCTATTCGTACGGGCGACCGCAACGGCCGTTCGTCGCCGAAGATCACCCGCGCGAGCCGCACACCCGCAAGGGCCGCTTCCGTAAGATCCAAGAAGACCTCGTGCTCGATGCGCACGCGAACGGCTTCGTGCAAGGCGCGATCTTGCGGGTGCCCGATTTCTTCGGTCCGGGTGCTCCGCTCAGCATCGTCAACGACGTTTTTCTCGCGGCCACCCAGGGGCGACGCGCGAACCTGCTCGGACCGATCGAGACGCCGCATCAATTCTGCTACGTTCCCGACCTCGGGAGACTCGTGGCGCGCCTGATCGCGCAGCCGCGCGCATACGGCCGCGCATGGAACTTCGCCGGATCCGGCACCGTCTCGCAAAAGATCCTCGGTGATGAAGCCTTTCGGCGCGCCGGCACCAAGCCGCGCTATTTCGCGCTCGGAAGCGCCGCGCTCGCCACGATCGGACTCTTCAATCCGATCATGCGCGAACTCATCGAGATGTCGTACCTTCACACCGCGCCGGTGCTCCTCGACGATCGCGACCTACGTCGTCTGCTCGACGGCTTTTCCGCGACGGATTACGTCACCGCGATCGACCGGACTCTTGCGGCGCTCCCCTGAAGTGCGACGCGCCTACCAGGGTACGTCGCTCCCGAAGCGATCGAGATAGCGAAGGCCCGGGCGCCCGCGCTGTGCCTCGATCGTCTCGACGAGCGGCGGAATCGCTTCTTCGAGACCGAACGGCGCGTCGGGGCCGCCCAGATCGGTGCGAATCCACCCCGGCGCGAGCAGCAATAACGTTCGCGCCTGCACCGCGCTGCGAGCGGCGTACGAGCGCATGAGCGAGTTGAGCGCCGCCTTGCTCGCGCGATAGACCTCGCGCCCGCCGCTCGTGTTGTTCGCGACGCTGCCTTGACCCGACGACATGACCGCGATCGTTCCGTCGGGCGTAACGAGCGGAGCGAAGCGCTCGACGACCCGCATGGGACTCAGCGCGTTCGTGTGCATCACGCGCGCGAACTCGTCGGTCGAGACATCCGCAAGCGCTTCGGTCTCGTCGCTCTTCGTGCCCGCGTTCACGAGCAGGAGTTCGAAGCGGCGGCCGCTCAGACGAACCGCTAACGCTTCGATCTCGGTCGACCGGGTGATATCGAGCGTCTCGATCTCGAGCCGATCGCGCATCGCATCGCGGAGGCCGGGAAGTGCGCCGTCGCGCCCGGCTCGCGCGGTTGCGACCACGCGCCATCCCCGATGCAGATATGTTTCGACCAGTGCGTAGCCGATGCCGCGCGAAGCGCCGACGATGAGCGCCGCATGCATTGTTGACATATCAAACCAGTGTAGGCGGCTAGAGGTTGTCATGTCAACCCCAGGCGTGTACAATGAGCGTCGATGACGGCAAACGATCGCTTGAGCGACTCGGAGCTCGCGGTGTGGCGCGCGTTCGAGCGCACCGCGGAAGCGGTTCTCTCCCATGTCGAACGTGAGGTCGCGGGGGCGACGGGCATCTCGGCGGCGGAGTATCGCGTGCTGCTCCGCGTGGCCGAGAACGGCGGAGCGACGACGCAGCGCGATCTCGCCCTGGCGCTCGAATGGGATAAGAGCCGCATCTCGCACCAACTCACGCGCATGCACGCGCGCGGCCTGATCAAGCGCGCGAAGTCGCCCGAGACCGGCTCGAGCGTTACGCTCACCCGCGCCGGTCGCGAGGCGCTCGCCGCTGCGCAGCCGGTGCACGCCGCCTCGGTGCGCCGCAACCTTCTCGCACGCCTGAACGCGGAACAGCGAGCGGTGCTCGCCCGCCTTCACCTTTAGTGGGCGGGGCCGATCCAGCCCCGCGCGATGGCGAACATCTTGCTATTGATGACGATGAAGCGCCAGAACTGATACGGCCAAAAATATCGCCAAAATTTTCCCATCGTTTCTTACTCCGGTATCATCTGCCAGCCGGGTTTGGCTTGCAGTTTCCACATGAAGGCGTCGTGCAGCAGACGCTTCGTCCACGCGCCGCCGATGCCGACGTCGAGATCGCACAGGTTCATATCGCGCCCGTACTCGGGATACTTCTGAAAGTCGCGAGCGACCGGCACCATGATGATCGATGCGGCCGATCCGTTCCAGATCGATTTTCCCATCGACGCGATGCACGCGGCGGGCATCTCGCTCATGCGCGCGTGATGCGAGGGCTCGCGTCCCGCGATCTGATCGGCGATGTTGTAGGCGACTGTGCGGCCCATAATCCCCGATGCCATCCCCGTGCGCGGCGGCGTCGCCTGAATCACGGTGCCCGCCGCGGTCTTCTTCCCTTTCGAGAGCGGATGCGGAGGCGCAAAGGCGATTCCGGCGGCATAGACGTTCTCGTAGTGCGGTGAGCGGTAGAGCGCCGGCCAATCGTTCGCGCGATACTCGTCGTACGGCTTGGGCGTGTAATCCGCGTCGACGCGCATGAAGCCGTTCGGTGCCGCCATCTTCTCGGTGATGTCGCTGCCGTCGCGCGCCACGTACTTCATCGGAATCCCGCGAAACTGCGGGATGAGCATCGCGAAATCGTAGGTGAGCGTGCCGGGATCGACGCCGACCTGATCGTAGCTGAGGATGCCCGGCTCCACCTTCGTGACGCCCGCCGCGATCATCGTCTTGATGTTGTTCTCGTCGAAGAGCATCTGCACGAGCGCCTTGCCCGTGACCACGCTGCCGCGCTTACGCGTCTCGACGCCGTCCACGCCGAAATCGCCGGGGTCGGGCTCGTTGGTCAGCCAGACCAGTTCCGCGCGATCGCGCAGGCCGCGATTGCGCAGATCCCAATCGAGATTCATGATGTATTCGAACGCGGCGCCCTCGCACGTAGCGGTCGGATGTCCGACGCCGACGACCAGGCGCTGCCGCGTACCGCGCTCCATCGCGCGGACGCTCTCCAGATAGGCGTCGCGCGCCGCGACCGCGTGCTCCACCGAGCAGACGCTCTGCGTCGTTCCATGCGCGGGCCCGAGGCCCGGCGTCGCCTCGAAGTTGAGATACGGACCGGTCGCGTTGAGCACGTAATCGTACGCAATCGTTTGCGTCGATCCGTCGGGAAGGCGCACGGTGACGGTGCGATCGTCGGGTGCGATCACCTCGGCGCGTCCGTCCACGTACTCGATGCCGAGTTTCTCGTAGACCGGCGCGAGTTCGAAGTGCACGCGTTCCTCGCTCATCGTGCCGGTGCCGACCCAGATCAGACTGGGAAACCACGTGAACCGGTTCTTCGGCGCGACGACCGTGATGCGCGCCTTACCCCGAACCAGGTGCGAGAGGTGCAGCGCCGCCGTATGCCCCGCGAAGCCGGCGCCGAGAATCAGGATGTTCATCGATCACTCCTTGCGCCGTCACAGTAACCCCGCCACGTAGCGAAGCTGCACGACGCTCTGCCGCAATGCGGCTTGAGCTTGGGTGAGGGTCTGATGCGCGGTGCGATCGCGCAGATCGGCGTCCTGAAGTTCGAGTGCGGTGCCGACGCCGCCACGGTACCGTACTTGCGCGAGACGCAGGTTCTCGTCGCTGAACGTGACCAGCCGCTGCGCGGCACCCACGCGAGCCTGCGCATCGTTGACGTTGAGATAGGCTTGCCGTACCTGCAAATCCACCGCATTGGTCATCTGCTCGAGACCGAGCTCGGCTTCGCGCAGACCCGCATCGGCTTCCGCCACGCGTCCGGCGGTGTAGCCGTTATCGAAGAGCGTCCACACGGCCGAGAGTCCGACGCTGAATTGATTGTGATAGCCCCCGACGACCGCGGGCTGCGTGTTGCCGTCGGCGACGACCGCGTTCACGCGGGGCATGCTGCCCGCGCGTGCGGCCGCGATCGCGTGTTTCGCCGCCTCGACCGCAAAGCGTGCGGCGATCAACTCGCCGCGCGCGCTATGAGCCGATGCGAGCAAACTCTCGAGACGGAACTCCGGCGCGGACGCCGCGAGCGGATCGGTCGGCTGATAGTCGGTCGTCAGCGGAACGTCGAGCACGTTGTCGAGCGAGGTCTGCGCGAGCGCCACCGCGTTCGCGGCCGCAATCGCGTTGACGTCTTCGCCCGCGAGCTCGGCCTGCGCACGAAGCAGATCGGCGCGCGGAATCGTGCCCGCGGAGAGCATCGTGCGCGCTTCACGTTCGTGCGCGCGCGCCACATCGACGCCGTGATCCGCCACCGCCTTCATCTGCAGTGCCGCAACGAGATCGTAGTACGCCTTGGAGACCACGGCGATCGTGGACCCGCGGGATTCCTGCACTTGCGCCTCGGCGGCCGAGAGATCGGCGGCCGCGGCGCCCGCTTGTGCCGCGATCGCACCGCCGTCGAAGAGTGTGTACTGAAGCGAGAGCAGCGGCACGTTGGTCGCGTTTACCGTGCTGAACGGAATCGAACCCACCGGCGTGCTGAGCTTGGCGACCGGATTCGCGTACTGGTAGGTATCCGAGAGCGCGAGCGACGGCGCTTTGGGGGCGTTGGCTTGACGGAGCTTTCCCGCGATCGCCTCGGCGCGCGCTTGCGCCTGACGATAGTCGAGGTTCCCTCGGAGCGCGATCGTGATCGCCTGATCGAGCGAGAGCGGCGTCGCGGCGCGCCCGATCAGCGGCAATCCGGCAATCGCGCTTGCGAGCGCGAGGATGGCGAGTTTACGCATGTTCGAACGGCCTCCACGAAGGCGCGTTACCGTCGGCGGAACGTAGCACGAGATACTGTTGTCCTTGTAGGTGTCCGTAGGCACTTGAGAATGAGATGCGCGAGCGATCCACGCGGAATGCGCCGGCGAGTCGCGCGACCGCATCGACCGCGTCGCCTTCACCGCGGAAGACCTCGGCGTCGAGCTCCACGCTCTCGCCTTCGAGCATGCGCGGAAGCGTAAGCGTTTCGAGCACGAAGCCGTCGAGTTCGGGGAACTCCACGAAGCTTTCGAGTCCGCGCTGTTCCACGGGGGCCTCCTCGGCGCGCGGCGCGGCACTCTTTCCGGCGGCGACGCGGCTGTAGATGAGCGGGATCGCGAGCACCGAGAGCACGGCCGACGCGGTCATGCCGAAGACGAGCGCCCACGCGAGACCGCTCCACACCGGATCCGCCGCGATCACGACCGAGGAAAGCACGCCTGCCGCGGCGGTGAGAAAGATCGGGCGCGTGCGCGCGGTCGCCGCTTCGACGAGCGCATCCCGCAGCACGACACCGTCTTTGAGTTTATCTTGGATGAACTCGATCAAGATGATCGAGTTTCGCACCACGATTCCGATGAGCGCGATCAACCCGATCATCGCGGTCGCCGAGAAGTAGACGCCGAACGGCGCGAGCAGCGCGAAGCCGGGCAGCACGCCGATCACGGCGAGCGGCACCGCCGCGAGCACGACGAGCGGAATCGTAAACGAGCGGAAGCGCGCGACGAGCAGGAAGTAGATCAGGATGAACGCGATCAGCATCGCGCGTCCGAGATCGGCGAAGACGGTGTTGGTGAGATGCCATTCGCCGCCCCAATCCACGCGGTAACCCGCGGGAAGCGGATGTCGCGCGAGTTGCAGCGCCATGCTGATCACCGCGTAGGTCGAGCTGCGTCCGGCCATATCGGCGCCGACGTACGTAACGCTCTCGTAGTCGTCACGGTAGAGCGGCTGCGCCGTATCGGTCGCGACCACATCCGTCACCGCCGAAAGCGGGACGAGACCGCCGTCGCGCGTCGGCAACATCACCGATCCGAGCGCCGCGGCATCGCGCCGGAATTGCGGCGCGAAGCGCAGGAAGATGCCGACCGGGCGCGAGTCGCTCGGCGTGTGCAGGGTGGAGACGCTCGCGCCGTGCAGCGCCATGCCGAGCGTCTGCGCGATCGATTCCGCATCGACGCCGGCGAGCGCGGCCTTCCGCTGGTCGATCCGCAGTTGGATCGCCGAGGGCAGCCCCTTGTAGCTGGGATCGATGTCGACCACACCCGGTTCGCGCTGCATCATGCCGATGATCCGCGAAGAGATCGCGCGTCGTACCTCGGGATCGGGCCCGTAGATCTTCGCGAGAATCGTGTCGCGCACGGGCGGCCCGGGCGGCACTTGAAGAATCCGCAGCGTCGCACCGTAGGATGCCGCGATCTTTTGCAGTTCGGGGCGAATCTGCGCCACGAACGGCGCGGATTGCACCTTACGATCCGCCTTCGGCAACAGGTTCACGCGAATGTCGGCCTGATTCGCCGCATTGCGAAAGACCGTGCCCTGCAGCAGCGCAGCGAGATCGGGGACGGGGTTGATGCCCGAGAAGACTTGGTAATTCGTCACTTCGGGGTAGGTCGCGAGCTTCGCGCCGACCGCATCGGCGATCGCCGCGGACTGCGCGACGCTGCTCGAGGGCGGGGCGTCGATCGCGACGAGGAACGAGGTTTCGTTTGCGTCCGGCAGCATACGGAACTTCACGAGCGTCGCGACCGGCAATGCGGCGCTGATCAGAAACGCGACGAGCAGCCCGACGAGGAACAGCTTGCCGAGACGCGCGTCGTCGAGCAGACGCGAGAGCAAATTGCGGAACGGACGCACGAAGCGCGGTATGCCGTGTTCGACTTTCGGCTTCGTCTTTCCGAGCAGACGCATGGCGACCCACGGCGTGATCGCGAACGCGATGAGCAGCGAGGCGATCATGGCGACCGGAACGTTGAGCGGAATCGGGCGCATGTACGGGCCCATCATTCCGGTCACGAAGAGCATCGGCAGAAACGAGAGCATGACGGTGACGGTGGCGAGCGTCGTCGGGCTGCCGATCTCCGCCACGGCGCGCACCGTCGATTCGCTGCGCGGCCGATCCGGTTCGGCGTGGAAGTGACGGTGGATATTCTCCACGATCACGATCGCGTCGTCGACCAGGAGCCCGAGCGCGAGGATCAACGCGAAGAGCGTGATGCGGTTGATCGACTGACCGGTCAGCATGCCGACGCCGAGGGTAACGAAGAGCGTGAGCGGGATCGCCGTCGCGACGATCAGCGCCTCGCGCCAGCCGAGCACGAGCAGCAGCAGCACGACGATCACGATCGCCTCGGCCAATCGTTCGATGAGTTCGTTGACGGCGAGATTGGCTTTGTTGCCGTCGTTGCGGGTGACGGTGACGTGCACCCCCGGAGGAAGCTCCGTCGTGTTGACGGCGGCGAGCACGCGATCCGCGATCGTCACCGCGTTGGTGCCGGCCTTCTTGGCGATCGCGATGCTCACCGCGGGCTGCGGTGCCGCGTCCTTCGCGCGCGAGGCACCGCCGTAGCCGAATTGCGTTCTCGTCTCGTCGGGCGCGAAGCCCAGGCGTACCTCGGCGACTTGACCGAGCGTCACCGGCTGCCCGTTACTGACGTTGACGATCTGCGAGCGCACCTGATCGAGGCTCGAATACGCGGTGCCCGCGTGAACCGAGATCTCGTTACCGCCGTCGCGCAGCGTACCGACCGGGCTCGATACGTTCGAGACGCCGAGCGCGCGTGCGATCTGCAGCGGCGAAATACCGTATGCGGCGAGTTTGGTGGGATCGAGCGTGACGTTGACTTCGCGCGGACGTCCGCCGTAGGTATCGATGGTCGATACGCCGTCGATCGGACGCACCGCGTCGATCAGACGCTCCGCCGCGAGCGTGAGCTCGCCGCGATCGTAGCTGCTGCCGTGCAGCGTGAGCACGACGATCGGAATGTCGTCGACGGAAAGCGGCGTGATCTGCGGCTGCGATGCACCCGGCGGCAGTTCGTTCAGATGCGCGTAGATCTGATCGTAGAGGTTGACGAACGATTTGGTCGGATCGTCGCCCACGTGAAAGAGCACGGTAATGATCGACGCATCCTGCGTGGAGGTCGAGTAGATGTGCTCGATACCGGGAACTTCTTGCAGCACGCGCTCGCCGCGCTCGGTGACCAAGCGCTGCACCTCTTCCGAACTCGCGCCCGTATAGCGCGTCACGATCGTGGCCGCGGGCATCGTGATCTGCGGATTCTCTTGACGCGGCGTCTGGAAGATCGCGAGCAAACCCCACACCGCGATCGCGATGAGGATCGCGGGCGTCAGCTTCGAGGTAAGGAAGTAGCGCGCGATGCGTCCGGGCAGATTGGTCGCGCTCATCGCGGCTCCGTGCTCACGGTCGCGCCTTCGGTCAGACGCGCAAGGTTGCTCACCGCGACGGTCGTCCCGGGTTTCACACCGGTCACTTCGATCAGGCCGCCGCTCGAAGCGCCGGTTTGCACGGGAATGAAGCTCGCCGTGTTCGCGGTGACGCTGAAGACGCCGGATTGGCCCGCTCGCGTGACGAGCGCGGCGACCGGAACGCCGACACCGCGTTCGGGCGCGCCGCCGATACGAACGCGCGCGAACATCCCGGGCAGCAGGCCCGCGTGCGGCGCGATCGCGATGCGCACGGTTGCCGAGCGCAGCGCCGGATTCTCCGAGGGAACGACCGCGCGCACGCGGCCGGAGATCGCGGCGCCCGCGAGCGCGTCGACCGCCACGTTGACTGCGGTGCCCGGCATCAGCGACGCCGCGCGATCCTCGGGCAGAGCGACGTCGAGCTCGAGGTCGCTCGTGTTCTGCACGGCGACGATCGGCGTGCCCGCGCCGACGACGGCGCCGGGCTCCACCAGCTTCTGCGTGACGACGCCGTCGAACGGCGCGGTGACCGAGGCGTTTTCGAGCGGTACGGCGGCCGCCGAAACGCCCGCTTGCGCCTGTGCGGAGAGGCCGCGCGCGGCCTGAAGGCCGGCCTGCGCCTGTGCGTACGCCGCGCGCGCCGAGGCAGCGCCCGCCTGCGATTCGTCTTGCTGCTGTTTCGAGATGGCACCCGCGGCATAGAGCGCGCTCATGCGGCGCGCCGTGCTCTCGGCGAGCGTCAGGCGGCTTTGCGCCTGAGCGACCGCCGCATCCGCGGCGCGTTCGCTATCGGCCGCCGCGGAGGCACCGGCGCGTGCGCCGGCCAGTTGCGCGCTGTACATGGTGGGATCGACCTGCGCGAGCAATTCGCCCGCATGCACCGTGTCGCCGACGCGCACGTTCACCGCGACGATGCGTCCGGCGGAGGCGGCGCCGAGCGTCACGCTGCGAACGGCCGCGAGCGATCCCGAGAGCTCGAGCGGAGCGGAGAACGACGCCGTGCGGGCTTGCGCCGTCCGTACGGGAACGCTCTCCGCGGCGGCCGCGCCGCCGGTCGTATGCGCCGAGCAGCCCGAAGCAAGTGCCGCGGCAGCCGCAATGAGCGCGAAGGTGCGCCTAGGCATGCTTCTCGCGTCCCACCCCGAGCATCGCGAGAAAGTTCGACATCAAGCACCATCCGGTGAGCGACGATTGCAGTAGGTTCGCGCCGACGAAGGCCGTGAGCCAGAGCCAACGGATGTCGCGCAACGCGAGCAGCACGCTCGCGAGCACCAGAGTACCGGCGATGCCGCGCACCGCGGCCTCGACCTTCCAACCGCGATCGCGGGCCTGAATGAGGAGAGGATTCGAAGTAGCCATGACTCGCTTTATACCATACCCCCTAGGGTATTGCAACCGGGGCCTTTCGAGGCTACAGTAACCCCATGGCAAGAAAAGCGCGCGAACTTCCGGTGGCGGCGGAAGGAAGACTCCAGCTCGAACCGGAGACGACCGCGGAGATCCTCGCACGGCTACGCCGCGTCGAGGGACAGGTGCGGGCCGTGCACCGCATGATCGAGCAGGGGCGGGACTGCCACGCGATCGCGCACCAGATGGGCGCGGCGAAGGCCGCGCTCGAACGCGCGACGATTCAACTGATGACCGCAAGCATGGCCCAGTGCCTGCGCCCGGGAAAGAGCGGCACGATCGATCAGGCGGAGATGAACCGTCTGACCGACACGTTCATCAAGATCCTGAGCTGATCAGATATCCCACTGCCACGCGTTCCACCACGGCGTGGCGGTAGGATTCGGACGATAGTTCCGCAGGTCGGAGTTGTACACCAGAATGCGGCGCGCCTGAAAGAGCGGAAAATAGGCGGCGGTGTTCCAGAGAATCGCATCGGCACGCGCGTAGATCTTCGCGCGCCGAACGGGATCGTCGGTCGCGAGCCCGGCACGCTCCAACGCATCGTAGCGCGGATCGCAGTAGCGATAGTAGTTCTGCCCTTTCGGGAACCACTGATCGCAACCGTAGTAGACGTGCGAATCGGGATCCCATGAGAGCGTGCTTCCGTAGATCGCCATGTCGTACGTGTAGCGGTCGATCGGTCCATCGGGACTGAAGATCTGCTTGTACGGATAGGCGCGAATCGCGAGCGCGACCCCGACCGCGCGCAGCTCTTGCTGCATGAGAATCGGCACCTGCTGATAGGTATCCGACCCCGCGATGGTCGCGATCGTGTACGAGAGACGCACGCCGTTCTTCTCGCGTACGCCGTCCGAGCCGCGTTTCCAGCCGGCACGTTCGAGCAGCGCGTTCGCCGCCGCCGGATCGTACGGAATCGCCGGGCGCCGCACGTAACCGAGCGCGGTCGGCGCGATGATATCGTGCGTCGGTTCGTCCACACCGTGCGTGACGTCGCGAATCAGTTCGCCCCGATCGATCGCCATCGTAATCGCGCGCCGTACCGTCGCGTCGCCGAGGCCCGGCTTCCCGCCGTTGACGACGATCAGCGCCTGCTGATTCCACTTCGCGGTGCCCACGGTATAGCCGTCGAGCGTACGGTATTGCGGATAGAGCGCGGCGACCGGCGTGATCGCGAGATCGATCGTATGCGTGCGCAACTGGGTGAGGATCGTCTGCGCATCGGGGATCACCGAGAACACGATGCGCCGTAGTTTCGGCCGACCGCGAAAATAGTCGTCGTTGCGCACGAAGGTCATCCCCTCGCCGCGCCGCCACGAGACGAGCTTGAAGGGGCCGGTACCGATCATCGTGCGGGTGAGTTCGCCGTGGTTGAAATCGGTGTGCGCGAGGATGTGCGCGGGAAGAATCGGCTTGGCGCCCTCCTGCAGCGGCGCGAAGAACTGCGTGACGAACGCGGGGTCGCGCTCGCGCAGATGCACCACGACCGTATACGGATTCGGCGCCGCGATGCTCGCGACGCGATCGTACCCTTCCCGGTAGATCGTGAGGTTATGCGGGTTCACGACCGCGCGCCACGACGCGATCACGTCCTGCGCGGTGAAGGGCACGCCGTCGTGCCAGCGCACGCCGCGGCGCAGATGGTAGGTGTAGGTTCGCCCGTCGCGGGAGATGCCGCCGTTCGCGATCGTCGGCACCGCGGTCGCGAGATCGCCGATCAGGTGCCCGCGATCGTCGGAGACGATCAGGTACGAATAGACGAGCGAGGTCAGTTCGTAGCTGATATCCATCTGCGAGAGATAGGGATTGAGACTATCGGGCTCGGCCAGGTCGGCCATGCGCAGCACGTGCGGATGCGTCCACGCGTGGCGGCCGCCCTGCGCGGTCACCGCCTCCCGGCTGCAGGCTGCCAGCATCATGAGCCCCGCGAGCAATGCAACGATCCGGCGCATGCTCCGCGTTTTCGAGGGGACCGACCCTTCACCTCGAAAACCCGCCATCGTCACCTTTCACCCCAAACCGAAAGAATCTGGAGAGCATGGACGGAGAACTGCGCGCCGATATCGGCGTTTTCGGCGGCTCGGGCTTCTACTCGCTGATCGAAAACGCGCGCGAAGTGTGGATCGAGACCCCCTACGGAGCGCCGAGCGATCGCATCGCGCTCGGCGAAATCGCGGGTAAACGCGTGGCGTTTCTGCCGCGTCACGGCAAGGATCACCGCTTCCCGCCGCAATCGATCAACTATCTCGCGAACGCCTGGGCGATGAAGAGCCTCGGCGTCAAGTCGATCATCGGCCCGAACGCGTGCGGTTCGCTTGCGAAGCACGTGAAGCCCGGCTCGATGGTGGTCTGCGATCAGCTCGTCGATCGCACCAGCGGCCGCAAGGACACCTTCTACGACGGTCCGATCACCACGCACGTGAGTTTCGCCGATCCGTACTGCCCGACGCTGCGGCCGATCGCGATCGATGCGCTGAAATCGCTCGGTATCGAGACGCACGAGACCGGTACGGTCGTCGTGATCCAGGGTCCGCGCTTCTCCACCCGCTCGGAATCAAAGTGGTTTCAGAGCCAGGGCTGGGAAGTCATCAACATGACGCAGTACCCCGAAGCCTATCTCGCGCGCGAGCTCGAGATGTGCTACGTGAACATCTCGCTCATCACCGATTACGACGTCGGAATCGAAGGCATCGCCCCGGTTTCGCACCACGAAGTGATGGAAGTCTTCGCCAAGAACAACGAACGCGTGAAGAACGCGATCGGCAAGATCGTGGCGAACATCGACGTGAACGCCGACTGCGGGTGTCGTCACGCGCTGCAAGGCGCACGGGCGTAACGCAGACGATGCGCGGCGGGCAACGGGTCGATTACGGCATCTACGCACGGGCGTTCGCATACCTTGCGACGCACCCGTCGATCCTCGCACTTCCCTTGCTCGCCGCGCTGATCGACGTGCTCGTCTCGCACTTCAGCGGCTTCATGACCGATCCGCTCGGCGGACTCGGCAGCGGTCTCTTTCAGATGATCGTGCAGATCGTCTATCTCTTCGCCTTCGGCGTCGCCGTGATTCAGGCGAACAACACGGCGCGCGGCTATAAGGCGGGCTTCGACGATGCGTGGGAAGAGGGCAAGCGCAAAGCCTCGGGCATCGTGCTCGCCGCGATCGGCTTCCAATTTCTCGCCTTCGCCGCGGGGTACGTGGGGAGCATCCTCGGCGGTTACGTGCAACTGCTGCTGCAGTTGATCGCGTACTTCTTCTTGATTCTCACCATCCCGGCCGCCGCGATCGGCGGGTTACCGGGCGGGCTCGCGCTCTCGGGGTCGATCCGCGCCGTGCGCGCGAACTACGTGCCCTGCATTCTCCTCGCCGTCGCCTTCGTGATCGGCTGGATCTACGTTCCGCAGGCCGTCTCGATCCTGGTCGGGCCGCACCTCGGCCTCTTCGGATACGAGATCGTAATGGCGCTCGTACGCGCGATCGTGCTCGCCTACCTGGCGTTTCCCTTCGCCGTCACCTACGACTCGATCGCGTTTCGCGGCTTCTGGTAAGCGCGGCGCCCGTCAGCGCCATTCGAACGAGTTCGCTCACCATCTGCGGACTCACGTTCGTGCGCGCGAGTCGCTGCGCATCGTCGAGTTTCGCGAGCATCGCGAGCGCGTCATCCGCGGCGAGAGCAGGCAGTTCGCGCAGGTCGTGCGCGTAATCCACCGCGATCAGCGGTGCATCCGCTCCGACCGCGGCGAGCGCCATCCAGTCGCGCACGAGCGATTTCAGCACCTCGAGACCGTCGCCCAGCGTCTCGCGGGTAGCCCAGCCGGTCTCCGGCGACGTCCCCCCGATCACGGTGAAGAACCACTGCGCGACTTGACCGCGCAGCGACTCTTCGTCGTCGGCGAGCGCGGCGATCGCGCGCGTCACGCTGCCGCCGCCGAGCGCCGCACCGAGATCGGCTCGATCGTCCTCGTAGCCCGACTCGCGTAGAATCCCGCGCACCTGTGCCTGCGAGAGCGACGAGAATCTCAACTCGATCAGACGCGAGCGAATCGTCACGAGCAGGCGTCCGGGCGTGGAGGTGGTGAGTAGCAGAATCACGCCGCGCGGCGGCTCTTCGAAGAATTTCAGTAGTGCATTCGCCGCATGATGCGTGGCGAAATCGATATCGCCGAGCAGCAGCACCCGCAGTCCGCCGCTATACGACTGCATCGAGAGCTGCCGCACGAGATCGCGCGCGGTCAACTCCTCGCCTTCGTAAAAGCCCATCGCGGCGTCGCTGTCGCCGATCTTCAGCACGCCGGTGTGTTCCAGGAAGTCTGGGTGACGCGCGGCATCGCTGCTCGCGAAGAGGCGACACGACGCACACGTGCCGTCGTATCCGAGCACGCCCGACTCGCGTTTCTCGCAGAGCAGCGACTGCGCCAGCCTTCGCGCGAAGGTCTTCTTCCCCACGCCCGGCGGACCGGTAAAGAGATATGCGTGCGAGATCGTCTCGCGCGTCAGGCGCTCGAAGTACGCCTTCGGACCGTCCGCACCGACGACGTCGAAATGCAGCTCGCTCACGCGGCGATCCCCGCGATCACGCCGAGCGCGTCGGCGAGCACGTCGCGGGCGCTCTTGGTCGCGTCGATCACGTGATAGCGCGGCGCGGTTCGGGCGAGGTCGAGATAGCCGCGACGCACGCGCTCGTGGAATGCGTCGTCCTCGGCCTCCACGCGATCGAGCGCGGCACGGCGCGATGCGACACGCTCGCGCGAGATCGCGACCGGGACATCGAGGATGAAGGTCGCCTCGGGCATCAATCCGCCCGTTGCCGCGTCGCAGACGCTCCGTAGCAGCGCGAGATCGATGCCGCGTCCGTACCCCTGGTAGGCGAGCGTCGAATCGACATAGCGGTCGCACAGCACCGCGGCGCCGCGCCGCAGCGCGGGCTCGATCGTCTCGAGCACGTGCTGCACCCGCGAGGCATTGATCAGAAAGGCCTCGGTGAGCGGCGCGACCACGAGCGCGGGATCGAGAAAGATCGCGCGCACGGCGTCGCCCGCGGGGCTGCCCCCGGGTTCGCGCGTGACGATGATTTCCCGCCCCTCGTCGCGTAAACGCTCGGACAGGCCGGCAAGGAGGGTGCTCTTGCCGCAGCCTTCTATGCCTTCGACGGTGATGAACATCGCCGCCGGTCTTCGACGGAGCTGCGCAGCATGTCTTTTGGCGGTTCGATGTTCAGCGAGATCATCGAGTGGTTTCTGGGACGCGCGGGCGACCGGCGCCAGTACGCGCGCCGCGCGGGAGCCTTTCCCCTGTCGTACCGGCCGACGCCGCAGGACGAGGGCGACGGCCACCAAGCGGTCGGCCTGGAGATTTCGCCGAACGGCCTGATGTTCATGATCGATCGCGAGATCGCGGCGAGCGAATATACCGTCGTCGCCCGCATTCGCGAGACGACGATCCCGCTGCGCGTGCGCGCCGTGCGCAACGACACCGTCGAGCATCAAGGCAAGACCTGGAATCGCTACATGGTCGCCTTTCTCGGCGTCGCCGCGGACCACTGGGACGCGATCGTGCGCTACGTCAACGACGAGCCCGAGCCCGACCGCCGCAAGATGCAGAACCAAGAGATCAGCGAGAGGGTCGACGACGCGTACCGCCTGCTCCCGCTCGCGCTGCAGCAGAAGATCGTGGCGATGCTCGTCTCGCAGCAGCGGCTCGAAGCACCGAAGCCGGGACAGACGCCGCTGCTCAAACTCTTCTACGGCGGTTTGGTCAAGCGTGCGGGACAGACGCCCGCGCATCGATTCAACGTGCACAGCCGCGTAAAAAAAGGCGACGAGCTGGTCGCCTACGATACTCGCTTTCTCATCTCGGAAACCGGCGAGATCACGCTGCTCTAGCCGCCCGAAGGAGGCTAGAGCAGCGCGATGCTTCGCTACTCGGGGAGTTTGAAGATACGCACGCGCCGGTTGGGTTCGAGCCCGGTGCTGCGCGACTGCAGGCGATACTTCTCGGCCAGCTGATGCTGCATGCGCCGCACGTACGAGGTTTGCGGCGAGAGCTCGATCGCCTGATTGGTGAGCAGCACCTGGTAGACGGCCTCCTCGGCCTCGCGCAGCGCGATCTCCTCATGATCGATCGAGCCGAGGTTGAACACGTCGCGCAGCGCCGTTTGAATCTGCGTCGTCGTGTTGGTCTTGATCGAATAGATCGGCACGTTGTCGGATGCGATCTGCTTGAGCTTCGGCTGCCCCTTGCGTTCGAGCGTTTTGAGGGTGAGCACCACGTCGGCCTCGTCCCAATTGCGCGCGATCGCGGCGTTGACGCGCAGGTTGTGTACGGCGCGTTCGATCTTGTTGCGCGAAACGCCGTACGGAAAGAGCAGTAGCGGCTTATCGATCTGCTCGTCGTGATGGTCGTGATGATCGTACGCATCCGAGACGTGCGGCATCGATTCGGTATCGGCTTCCTGCACGATCGCCACGTCGCCGCTCGCGGTGCGTTGACGAATCTCCGGCTGCGGCTGGTAACCGCGTAGCAGCGCGTCGACCACCTCGGCCACGTTCTTGTGGATCGCGAGCCGATCGCGATCCTGAATCTCGACCAGGATATCGAACGTGGGCGGCGCCTTGCGTTCGAGCACGGTCTTGCGCGTGCCGCGACGACGCGCCTCTTCGTCGGAGAGCGTGACCGCGCTGATGCCGCCGAGCAGATCGGAGAGCGTCGGGTTCATCAGCAGGTTTTCGAGCGTCTGCCCGTGCGCCGTGCCGATCAGCGCGACGCCGCGTTCGGCGATCGTACGCGCGGCCGCCGCTTCGGCCTCGGTGCCGATCTCGTCGATCACGATCACTTCGGGCATGTGATTCTCGACCGCTTCGATCATCACGCCGTGCTGCAGGGCCGGATTGGGGACTTGCATGCGGCGCGCGAGGCCGATGCCCGGATGCGGAATATCGCTGTCGCCCGCGATCTCGTTCGACGTATCGACGATCACGACGCGCTTGCGATCTTCGGAGAGTATGCGCGCGCACTCGCGCAGCATCGTCGTCTTGCCGACGCCCGGACGCCCGAGCAGGCAGATCGACTTGCCGCTGCGCAGCACGTCGAGCACGATATCGATCGTGCCGTACACGGCGCGCCCCACGCGGCAGGTGAGACCGACGATCTTTCCTTGTCGATTCCGAATCGCGCTGATGCGATGCAGCGTCTGCTCGATGCCGGCGCGGTTATCCGCACCGAACGCCGAGATGCGCGAACATACGTGCGCGATGTCCTCATTCGAGACCGGCGTCTCGGAGAGATACCGAAAATCGCTCGAAAACCGCGCCTCGGGGGGGCGGCCGAGATCGAGCACCACTTCGATCAGCTCTTCGAGATTGGGGAGTCGGACGAGTGCTTGCCGGATCGGCAAGGGGAAGATATCGAGGAGTTGGGAGAGCTCCCAACTCGGGGAGATGGACTGCGCTTTAACCGCCACCAATGACCCTCGCTTCCCAGGGAGTGTACCCGGGACTTACCCATATCTCGGGGCTGCCCCTTTTGTTGCACCCTAGATGCTGTGGAAGGGATCCCTTCTCGGCGAATTACCGGTCACGGCCCGCGACGACATAGCTCGTCTCGGCGCGAAACGTTCGGCCGAGGTAGGTCCCGCGCCCGAAGTAGTGGCGATACACGTAGAGCAGCGGATGCCACTTCGCGACGTCGATGTGCTCCCGCTCGGCCACGATCTCCGCATGCGCGTGAACTCGCAGCACGCGCGCCTCGACGATCGCCGCAAATCCGTCATCCGCAAGCGGACGGAGCGCGCTGACGACCGCTTCGAATTGCAGCGGACACTCCGCGACGCGAGGCGGCAGCACCTCGAGCGACGGCAGCGGCGTCAATCCGGCCGCCTCGAACTTCCGGCGCTCGGTACGAAACTGCGCCTGCTTCTCGGCGGGAACGGGATCGCGCCCGGTGAGCGGTGCGAGCCGCTCGACGTGCTCCACGAGCGCCGGACTCGGGACGTTGATCGTCAGTTGCGGTCGCGCAACGAGATTCGCATACGTCTGCGATGAAGCCCCGATCCCGAGCACAAGCGTATAGCCGAGCGCCCACGAGGACGAGATGGGCGCGAGGTTCGCGCTCCCGTCTTCATTCGCGGTCGCGATCAGCGCGACGGGCGTTCCATAGTACAGGATCTTGGGTCGAATCTCGAGGGTTTGCATACCCGTCGAGCATACGCGACCAACGCTTCACGTTGCGCCGAAGCGTTACGCTCGCACCACGCGGATCTTTTTGAGTTCGTCGTCGTACGGGCCCTGGATGCGCACGCCGGCGCGAATTTCGAGACGCAGGTAGTCGATCAGTTCCTCGGTGATCTCTTCGCCGGGTGAGATCACCGGAATGCCCGGCGGATAGGGCGAGATCGTCTCCGCGCAGATGCGGCCAGCCGATTCTTTGAACGGCACGAACTCGGTGTCGGCGAGAAAGGCGTCGCGCGGGAGCATGCGCATCGGCGGGATCGCGGGCAACTGGTAGCTGCCCCGGTTCATCCGCTCGTCGAGGATGCCCGACGGCGCGTACATATCGACGGCGCGATCGTCGCGCGCGAGCTCTTCGAACGCGTTCACGAAGCGTTCGGCAGCTTCGCGCGTGGTGCCGATCGTGAAGAGCGCGACGACGTTAAAAAGATCGGCGAGTTCGACTTGGATGTTGTAACGGCGGCGCAGCAGCTCCGAGGCCTCGTAGCCGGTGTAGCCGAGGCCGGTCACGCGTACCGTCACCTTGGTGGGATCGAGATCGAAGACGCCTTCGCGGCCCTGCAGCTCTTCGCCGAAGCAGTAGAGGCCCTCGATCTCGTTGAGTCGGCGGCGCACCTCTTCGGCGAGTTCGATCGTACGCGAGAGCAGCGCGGGTCCTTCGGTCGCCATCTGTCGCCGCGCCACGTCGAGCGAGGCGACCATCGGCAGATTGGGCGACGTGGAGAGAAACATCTTGAGCACGGCCTTCAAGCGATCCAGCCGCACGCGATCGCCGATGTGATGCAGCATCGCGCACTGCGAAAACGCCGAGAGCATTTTGTGCGTGGAGTTGATGCACATATCGGCGCCCGCCTCGGTCGCCGAGAGCGGCAGCGCCGGATGGAATTTGAAATGCGGGCCCCACGCTTCGTCCACGAGCAGCAGCTTGCCGCGTTCGTGCACGATGCGCTCGATCGAGACCAGATCGGCCGCGACGCCGTAATACGTCGGCGACACGATGTAGACGGCTTTAATATCCGGATGTTCGTCGAGCGTGCGCTCCACGGTCTCGGGCGTCACCGAGTTGTCCATGTGCATCGACTGATCTACCGCTGGCTGCATGTAGATCGGATGCGCGCCGCTCATCACGAGGCCGCCGAGCATCGATTTGTGCGAGTTGCGCGGCACGGCGATCTTCTCGCCCGGATTCACCGCGGTCATCATCATGCACTGATTGCCGCTCGTCGAGCCGTTGATCAGAAAGAACGTGTGATCGGCGCCGTACGCTTCGGCCGCGAGCTCCTGCGCTTCTTTGATCGCTTCCATCGGCTGCAGCAGATCGTCGATGCCCGGCATCGGCGTGAGATCGATCGCGAGGATGTTGTCGCCGACGAACTCGCGGAACGCCTGATCGGCGCCGTGGCCCTGCATGTGGCCGGGCGTGTGAAACGGCTGCACGCCCGAGTCGACGTACTCGAGCAGCGCCTGAAAATACGGGGCTTTACTCTGATCCATTTTTAATGGCGCTCCGGCCCGGCCTTCGCGCCCCCCGCGCACGGCGCGGGGCCCCCGTGCCGAGGCGCGCGACACAACTCGATCAGCATATGATTCCCCTAGGGCGCGCCAAAAAATCGGATCGCCGCTAGCAGCGATCCATCGGGACTGCGTCGAGCACGCGCGACTTGCTGCACGCGGCTACGCCATCACCTCGAAACCGAGACGGTTCAACATTGCGAAATCATCTTCGTCGTTGCGGCCGCTCGTCGTCAAGTAGTTGCCGAGCACGATCCCGCTCGCGCCCGAGCGCATGCCCAGATCCTGCAGTCCCTGCAGCGTGATCTCGCGGCCGCCCGCGAAGCGTACGAGCGCCTTGGGCAGCGCGAGGCGCGCCATCGCGACGAAGCGCAGCGCCTCGATCGGCTCCACGAGCGAGCGATCTTGGAAGGGCGTACCGGGGCGCGGGTTCAGGAAGTTGATCGGCACCTCTTCGGGCTCGAGCTGCTGGAGCGTGCAGAGAAAGTCGATGCGATCCTCGATCGTCTCGCCCATTCCGATGATGCCGCCGCAGCAGACTTCCAGATCGTGCTTGCGCACGAGTTCGAGCGTGGTCATCCGCTCGTCGAACGTGTGCGTGGTGCAGACCGAGGAGAAATACCGGCGCGAGGTCTCCAAATTGTGGTTGACCTTGTCCACGCCCGCCTCGACCAGGCGCGCGATCTGCGGCTCGGTCATGATGCCGAGCGAGACGGCGATCTTCAGCGGCAGTTCCGCTTTGATCAGCCGCACGGCTTCGCAGACGCGGTCGAGCAGCTTCGTCGACGGGCCGCGCACCGCGACGACGATGCAGAATTCGCTCGCGCCGCGCAGATGCGCCGCGCGCGCCGCCTCGACGAAGCCTTCGACGCTCGAGAACGGCTCGGCGTCGACCTCGGTCGCGAAGCGCGCGCTCTGCGAGCAGAAATGACAATCTTCGGAGCAGCCGCCCTTCTTCGCGTTGTAGAGCACTTCGACGGCGATACCGTTGCCGCAGAACTTCTCGCGCACCGCGTCGGCGAGCGCGAGCAGATCGGGTACGTCGGCGTCGGGCAATTGCGCGAGCGCTTCGAGCAGCGTGCGATCGGCGGGCAATCCTTGGTCGAGCACGCGCAGGCGTGCGGCTTCGATCGTGGGGTGAGACACGGGTGTCGTTACTGTCCTCGTACCAGGGTGTCAAAGAGCCGCGCGCCCGTTCGGACCGACGCGGCTTCGTCGTTGTCGAATGGCAGAATCCCGAAAATCCGCACGTTTCCCTGCAATGTGCGGATCACGTCCTCGCGGTAGTCGGCGTCGGTGGGACCGAAGCGCTCGGTCAGCACGGCGCCCGCAAGCGAGATCCCCGCGCGCGCGCAGTAGTCGATCGTCAACAGCGCGTGGTTCAAGCAGCCCAAGCGCAAGCCTACGACCAAGATCGCAGGCAGCTCGCCGAGCGCGGCGAGATGCCCGAAGTGTTCGTGCTCGTTGAGCGGCACGAGCAGCCCGCCCGCGCCTTCTGCCACCATCGCATCGCCCAGATGCGCGATGCCGTCGAGCAGATCGCGCGCGGCGACCGTCGGTGCGCCCTCGGCGAGCGCCGCCGACCACGGATCGGCGGGCTTGGCGTAGCGCACCAGTTCGAGCGGGCGCGCGCCCGCGAGCGAGGCCGCGTGCTGCGCGTCGCCGGGCACCTGCGGCGGCAGTCCCGTCTGCACGAGCTTCACGATCGTCGGGGCGTGCCCGGCCTCGCGTAACGCGAGCGCGAGCGCGGCGGTGACGCGCGTCTTGCCGACGTCGGTATCGGTTCCGGTTATGAAGTAGCGAGGCACGATGCAAGCTTTTCTACGAGCAGATCGACATGATCGGTGGAGATATCGCTGCGCAGCGAGAGTCGCAACCGCGAACTCCCTTGCGGCACGGTCGGCGGACGAATCGCCGGTGCGACGATGCGTGCCGCGGCGAGCGTCTCGGCGATGCGCACCGCGCGCGCTTCGCCGCCGAGCACGACGGGCACGATCGGCGAAGGATCCTCGATCACCGGCAGGCCGAGCGAAGCGAGCCCGGCGCGCAAGTGACGTACGCTCGCGTGCAAACGCTCGCGGCGATCCTCTTCGGTGCGCGCGATCTTCACCGCCACGCGAGCGGCGAGGGCAATCGCGGGCGGCAACGCGGTATCGAAGATGAAGGTGCGCGCCATGTTCACGAGTGCTTCGATCAGCACGGCCGGGCCCGCGACGAAGCCGCCGTGGGCGCCGAGCGATTTCGAGAGCGTCCCCATCACCACCACGCGCGGATCGTCGATGCCGTACGCCCGCCCGGCGCCCTCGCGGCCCACCACGCCGAGCGCGTGCGCTTCGTCGACGAGCAGCACGTCGTCGTCGTGCAGTTCGGCCAGCAGCGCGCGCAGATCCGGTGCGTCACCGTCCATGCTGAAGATCGATTCGGTGACGATCAGCGCCGGATGCTCGCGCCGCGCGCGCGGCGGCAGCGTCGCGTGCGCATAGACGGTACGCGGGAGCCGCGTGAGGCGCATGCCGTCGATCAGCGATGCGTGGTTGAGTGCATCGGAGTACACGTGCGAGACCGCATGCGCGAGCACCGAGATCGCACCGAGCGCGGCGTGGTAGCCCGACGAGAAGAGCAGCGCGCGTTCGCGCCCGAGCCACGCCGCGAGCTCCTCTTCGAGCATCGAATGCTCGCGATGACGTCCGCCCAGCAGGCGCGCGCCGCCCGAGCCCGCGCGTGAGGCCTGCTTGAGCGCAAGCACCACGCGTTTGTCGGTCGCGAGCGCCAGGTAGTCGTTCGACGAGAAGTCGATCGCGTGTTCGATGTGATGCGTGCGCACGCTTCGGTAGCGGCCCCGTGCGCGGATCGCGTCGAGTTCGGCTGCGAGACGGTCGAGATAGCTCATGCGAGCACCGCCTCGAGCGCATCGAAAAAGCTCTCGACCTCGGCGTCGCTCGAAGAGAGCGGCGGTACGAACTGAATCGTCTCGCCGATCGGGCGCGTGAAGACGCCGCGCTCGTAGAGCGCGCTTGCGACGGCCGCGCCGCTGCCCGGCTCGCGCAGTTCGATCCCGATCATCGTTCCGGCTTGCCGCGTCTCGCGCACGCGCGGATGCCGCGCGAGCCGCTCGAGCCGCGCCGCGCTGCGCCGTGCGATCGCAGCCGCTCGCGCGAGCGTGCCTTCGCGCTCGAAGAGCCGCAGCGAGGCGAGCGCCGCCGCGCACGCGATCGGGTTGCCCGCGAAGGAGTGCCCGTGAAAGAACTGCTTGCGCTCTTCCGGGGCGCCGAGGAACGCGGCGAAAATGCGCTCGCTCGCGAGCGTGGCCGAGAGCGCGAGGATGCCGCCGGTGATGCCTTTGCCCACGCAGACGATATCGGGCCGCAACGCCAATTGTTCGAACGCGAACATCGTTCCCGTTCGGCCGAACCCGGTGGCGATCTCGTCGACGATGACGAGCGGCGCGCAGTCGCGCAGCGCGGCGTAGCGCTCGTGCGGCACGATCCGGATGCCGGCGGCGGCCTGAACGATCGGTTCGACGATCACCGCGGCCACGTCGGGCGCGCGCAGCGCCTCGTCATCGTCGAAGGGAATGCTCTCGAACTGCACCGCGCCGAAGCGCGATTTGAAGACGGCGATATCGGAAAGGCTCATCGCGCCCGCCGTGTCGCCGTGATACGAATCGACCAATCGCACGAAGCGCGTACGTTCGGGCGCGCCGTTCTGCTGCCAGTACTGCAGCGCCATCTTGAGCGCTGCCTCGATCGCGCTCGCGCCGTCGCCGCCGAAAAACGCGTAGTCCGTCCCGGTCAGCTCGCACAAACGCGCGGCCAGCTCTTCGGCGACCGGATTGGAGGCGCCGAGGGTGGTGGCATGATCGAGTCGCGCCGCCTGCGCGGCGATCGCCTCGACCAAGGCGGGATGCCCGTGGCCGTGAACGATCGTCCAAATCGAGCTCACCGCGTCGTAGACGCGGTTGCCGCGCGCATCGACGAGCATGCTGCCTTCGCCGCGCACGAAGGTCCGTGCGGCCGCATCGAAGGACTGCATCTGGGTGAACGGAAGCCAGAGGCGGGATCGTACCTGAAGCATGGAGGAGGACGTTTTCGCGTGGATGCGCCAGTAATCATCGTCGGGGGCGGGCCGGTCGGGCTCTCGCTCGCGCTTGGTTTGGCGCGCTACGAGGTGCGCTCGATCCTGCTCGAGCGCGCGCCGGAACCGGTGCGCGAGTCGCGCGCCGTCGTGATCTGGCCCCGCACGCAGGAGATTCTGCGCGATTGGGACGTGTACGACGCGCTGCGCGCGTCGGGGAGCTTCGTTACGACCTTTCGTGCACTGAACGCCTGCACCGACGCCACGCTGCTCTCGGTCGATTTTACCGCCGTCGACGACGTGGTCGAGGATCCGGGCGTAATCGTGCTGCCGCAGAACGAGACCGAGCGCATTCTGCGCGCGTTGGTCGCGGCGAACCCGCTCTGCGATCTGCGCATCGGCGCCGAGGTCACGGGGCTCGCGCAGGATTCGCGCCACGTCGACGTCGCGTACCGCATCGACGGCACCGAGCGCACCGTGCGCGGTGCGTACGTGGTGGGCTGCGACGGCGCGCACGGGATCGTGCGCCACGCGCTTGGACTCTCGCTCGAAGGCATGACCTACGACTCGCGCATCGTGCTGAGCGACGAGATCCTTGAAAACGATCCGGGTGAGGATGCGCTCGCGCGGGTGCGCATCGATCAGCCCGGCTTCTGCGCGGCAATCCGCTTCGCGCCGCGCACCTGGCGCGTGATCGCCTCGCTCGGAAAAGACGAAGATTCCGAACGAGCGCTTTCGCCCGCCGCTCATCGCGAGCGCTTGCGCATGGTCTTCGGCGACGTCGAGACGACCACGCTGTGGAACTCGCTCTTCAAAATTCATCGCCGCCACGCGCAGGCGTTCGTGGTCGGGCGCGTGGCGCTTGCGGGCGATGCAGCGCACCTCAACAGCCCGGCGGGCGGTCAAGGCATGAACGCGGGCATTCAAGACGCCGCGAATCTGGCGTGGAAACTCGCCTGGACCCTGCGCGACGGCGATCGCGACGCCGCGCTCTTTGAAAGCTACGATATCGAGCGGCGCGAGATGGTGACCGATACCGTGGAGCGCTATACGGATCGGCTCACGCGGGTCGCGCTCGGTTTTTCGCCGCGCACCAAACAGTTCGCCGCCCGCACGATGTGGCGCGCGGTGCGCGGGCGCGGCATGCAGCGCAAGCTCTGTCGCGCGCTCGGCATGCTGAGCGGCCGCTACACGACCTCGCCGCTCGTCGACAGCCGCCATCCGCTCGCGGGGCGTCGCATCGACGATCTGCGCCTGCCCGACGGCACGCGGATCAATCGCCGGCGTCGCGGCGAGGCTGCGCTCGTCGTGGTGGGCGAGCTCCCGCTCGATCTCCCGCACATCCGGGTGCCGGTCGCACCGAAGCGTTGGCATCTCAAACTTCCGGCTGTGCTCGTCGTGCGTCCCGACGGCTGCGTGGCCGCCGCGATCGAAAAGCCCACGCGCGAGAAGATCGACGCCGCATGGCAGCGCGCGTTCTGCGGCGCGGTTCCGATCCCGCGGCCCGCGGCCGTTTCGTGACCCCCCGCACGACGATTTGGATCACGGGCGATCAATGCTCGCCGTTCAATAGCGCGCTCGCGGGCATCGATCCCGGCGAAGCGGTCGTGCTGATGATCGAATCGGTCGCCCGTGCGAAACTGATTCGCTACCACAAGCGCAAGCTCGTGCTGATCTACGCCGCGATGCGCGAGTACGCCGCCGCTCTCGAAGCACGGGGCTTCCGCGTGGACTACCATCGCGAGTCGCCCGATTTCGCCGCCGCCTTCGACGCGCATATCGCGCGCTTCGCGCCCGAGCGCATTCGCATGATGGAGCAATCGGAGTATCTTCCGGCGCAGCGTTTCGCGGCGATCGTGCGCGAACGCGGTATCGCCCTCGAGATCACGCCGCACTGCAACTTCATCTCGACGGACGCCGAGTTCGATGCGCTCTTCGCGGGCAAGAAGCGGTTGACCATGGAGACGTTTTATCGCGCGATGCGGCGCAAAACCGGATTGCTCGTCGACGCGAACGGCGAGCCCGAAGGCGGCGCGTGGAATTACGACGCGGAGAATCGGGAGCCGCCGCGAGCGGGCCTGCGCTTTGCGCGGCCGTACGTGCCCGCGCCGACGCCGAGCGTGCGCGACGTCATCGCGATGGTGGAGCGGCACTTCGGCGACCACCCGGGCGAGATCGGCACGTGGGATCTGCCGGTCACGCGCGACGACGCGCTCGCGGCGGCCCGAGATTTCATCGAGCATCGGCTCGACGCGTTCGGCCCGTATGAAGACGCGATGATCGCGGGTGAACGGGTGCTCAACCACTCGCGCCTCTCGGCCGCGATCAACGTGGGTCTGCTCCATCCGCTCGAGCTCGCGCGCATGGCCGAAGCCGCCTATCGCACGGGCGCCGTGCGCCTGCAGTCGGCCGAGGGCTTCATTCGCCAACTGATCGGCTGGCGCGAATTCGTCTGGCGCATCTACCGGCGCTTCATGCCGGAGTACCGCACGCGCAACGCGCTCGATGCGCGGCTTCCGCTCCCTTCGTTGTATCGAACGCGCGAGACCGCGATGCGCTGCATGCGCGACGTACTCGACGCCGTGCACGAAAGCGGGTGGACGCACCACATTCCGCGCCTGATGATCCTCGGCAACTTCGGGCTGATCGCGGGCGTGAATCCGCAGGAGCTCAACGATTGGTTCTGGGCGATGTTCGTCGACGGATATGACTGGGTAATGGTACCGAACGTGATCGGGATGACGCTGCACGCCGACGGCGGCGTGGTCGGCACGAAGCCCTACGCGGCCTCCGCCAACTACATCGACAAGATGTCGAACTACTGCGGCGGCTGCAGCTACGATCGCAAAGATGCCGTGGGCGAACGCGCCTGCCCGTTCAACACCTTCTACTGGGACTTCATCGCACGCAACCGCGAGCGATTCGCGAAGAATCAACGCATGAGCATGATCGTACGCTCGTGGGAAAAGATGGACGAGCGAAAGCGCACCGCGATCGCCGCCCGGGCGAACGAGTTGCGAGCGCGTTTAGCCGGGGACGCGTGCGTATGAGATGTGCCTGGATGCTGCTCGCGACCCTGCTGCTCGCGGCCTGCGGCGCGGGCGGCGGGGGCGGCACGCTCGCGGTCGCCGCGCCGCCGTCGCCGATTCCGAGCGCGAGCGCTTCGTCGGGTCCGGCGTGGGTGCCATCGACGTCCGATTCGTTTCAGTGGATCCTCTCGGCGCCGCTCGATACCACCTCGTCCGCGACGATCTACGATCTCGACGCCTTCGACGCAACTGCCGCCGACGTCGCGCTGCTGCACGGGCTCGGCCGTCATGTGATCTGCTACATCGATGTCGGATCGTGGGAGAATTACCGCCCCGACGCCTCCGCATTCCCCAAAGCGGTGATCGGCAACGTCTACGCCGGATTTCCGAACGAGAATTGGCTCGATATTCGGCAGATCTCGTTGCTCGCGCCGATCATGACCGCGCGCTTCGACATGTGCAAGAGCAAGGGGTTCGACGGCGTGGAGCCCGACAACGTGGACGGCTATCAGAATGACACCGGCTTTCCGCTGAGCGCAGCCGACCAGATCGCGTTCAACACGTGGATCGCCTCGCTCGCGCACCGGCGCGGGCTCGCCGTCGCGCTCAAGAACGACCCGGACCAACTCGCGCAGTTGCTGCCGTCGTTCGATTTCGGGCTCGAAGAGAGCTGTTGGGCCCAGGGATCGTGCTCGCTGCTCGCGCCGATGCGCGCGAGCGGCAAAGCGGTCTTTACCGTCGAGTACACCGATGTCACGAGCACGGCGACGTTTCTCTCGACGTACTGCCCACAGGCGAAAGCCGCCGGGTTTTACGCGCTGCTCAAGCATCCGGCGCTCGACGCCTACGTCCTCGCCTGTCCGTGAGACCGACCTAGGCCGGAACGGGCTCCGGAGTGCCGGCGAGCGTGAGTGCGATGCCCCGAGCATACGGCGTCTTCGGCAGATAGCCGAGCAGCGCACGCAACTTGCCGTCGTCGAGTAAGACCGGTTCGGTGACGAGGTAGTGCATCTCGACCAACTCGCGCATCATCGGGTTGAACAACCCGAAGAGCCGCAACAGCCCCTTCGTCGCGATCGTATAGCGCGGCGCGGCACCGCACCGGCGATAGATCTCGTCCGCGAACGCACGCGGCGTGATGCTGCCCGGACCGGCGTAGTTCCAAAAGCGCCCGTATCCCCGCGGCTCGTCGAGCAGACGCAACGTCACCTCGGCGCAGTCGGGGATGAAGGCGAACTCGTGCGGACGATCCGCGGGACCGAGGAGCGCGGAGCTCCTTCCGAGCGGGGCGTTCGCAAACACGTCGGTCATGAGGCTCTTCTCCATACCCGGGCCGTACAGATCGGGCAGACGCAACACGACGGTTTCGAAGAGGCCCGACCGATGCGCGCCCAGGACCAAATCCTCTTGCTCTTTGCGTTTGCGCCCTTTGAAGGTGTGCGGCGCACGCGGATGACCTTCCGAAACGAGCGCGGTTTGCGGGCGGCCGTACGGATAGACCGTACCGATCAGCATGAATCGCTTGACGCCCGCCGCGCGTGCCGCGTCGAGCGCCCGCTGCACGAGCAGCGGATGCAGCTCGAACTTCCAGTACTCGACCCCGATCGCGTAGACGATCGTATCCACATCCGCGAGCGCCGGAACGAGCGTCTCCGCGCTGCGGGTATCCCAGACGCGACACTGCGCGGGCGATCCGGCGAAGAGGCGCTCGAGCCGCCCCGCATCCCGTCCGACGGCAACGAACGCCTCGCCCCGTCCGGCGAGGCGCCGACCGATCTCTCTCCCCATAGCCCCGCTCGCACCGATGATGGCTGTCATACCCATGATTTCCGCCTCCGTGAACTAAGTTCGTTATTCTGAACATTGTTTAGTTAACGGCGTTCATCGTACCGTTGACCGTTCATATTGTCAAGCGGTATGCTGGCGACGATGAAGGCGACAGAGCGACGGAGCAGGCAACGCGAGGAGCTTCGCGCGGAGATCCTGCGCGCCGCGCGAGGTATCGTGCTCGGCGAGGGGTACCGGGCGCTCACGATGCGCCGGATCGCCGAGGCGATCGACTACTCGGCGGCGGCGATCTACCAGTACTTCGAAAATCGCGATGCGATCGCCGCGAGCCTGATGGATCAAGGCTTTGAGGAGCTAGCCGCGTCGTTCGAGGCGTGCGCCGCGATCGCGGATCCCGCCGCGCGGCTGGAAGCGGTCGGGCGCGCCTACGTGGCGTTCGGGCTCGACCACCCCGAAACGTACCGCCTGATGTTCATGGAAGACCCCGAGATGACGGCGAGCCTGCTGGAGCGGGAGACGGGCCGACAGGGCCCCGGAGAGCGCGCCTACGGCGCCTTGATCGGCCCCGTGGCAGAACTCGCCGCGGCCGGGCGTCTGCAGCCGGGCGGCGAGGCGCAGCCGATCGCCGACGCGCTCTGGTCGGCGCTGCACGGCATGGTCGCCTTAAAGCTGACCTGCCCGCAATTTCCGGCCACGCCGACCGACACGCTCCTCGATACGATGCTGCGCGGGTTCGTCCGCGGCTTCATCCGCTAGGGGATCGCGAGCGCGATCTTGCCGGTCACGCTTCCGCGTTCGAGCGCTTCGTGCGCGACGGCGACGTCGGCGAGATCGAACGTTGCGCCGACGACCACGCGCAGCGCGCCCGACTCGACCAGGTGCGCGCCGCGCTCCAGAATCTCGGTCTGGTGCACGCGCCGGTCGTGCATGCGAAAGACCTGCGGCGCGGGCATCCAGGTGTAGCCGATCCGGAGATTGCGCTGAAACGCCGCCGCGCCGTCGCCGGTCGGGAGCGCGCGCGATGCGCACGTCACCAAACGACCGTACGGCGCGAGCAGCGCGAGGCTCGCATCGAACGTCGCGCCGCCGACCGTGTCGAAGACGACATCGGCGCCGTCTTTACCGCTCCAGGCGCGCACCGCGTCGCCGACGTCTTCGGTGCGATAGGCGATCGTGCGCTCCGCGCCGAGCTCGCCGGCGAGCGCCGCTTTCGCCTCGCCGCTGACCGTCACCGCTACGCGCGCGCGGGCGATGCGCGCAAGCTGAACGGCGATGTGGCCCACGCCTCCCGCGCCCGCTTGAATCAACACCGCGTCGCCCTCGCGCATGCCTGCGCGATCGTGCAGCGACTCCCAGGCGGTGATCAGCACGAGCGGGATGGCCGCGGCGTGAACGAAATCGAGCGTGGAGGGTTTGCGCGCGGCATAGCGTTCGTCGAGCACGATGTACTGCGCGTACGTTCCCTGCTCGGTGCCGTACCCGCCGTTCATGAAATAGACCTCGTCGCCCGCCGCGAAGCGCGTGACCTCCGCGCCGACCGATTCCACCACGCCCGCGCCGTCGCAGCCAAGAATCGGATTCTCCCCGTAGCCGCCGTTCGCGCGGATCTTGTAATCGACCGGATTCAGCGCCGCCGCACGAAGCCGCACGCGGATATCGTGCGGAGCGCGCAGTTCGGGAATCGGCATCTCGACCGCGTGGAGCACGTCGGCACCGCCCGGCGAGCGCATCGCCATGGCCCGCATCGTCGTCATACGACTACGCTTCGACGCGTTCTTCGATCGAGACGTTGTAGAGGAACAAGAACTTGCCCCACTCGTCGGGGAGCGTGTTGCGCTTGATCTGAATCCACGGAATGTACTTGGGTTGCCGCGGCTTCTTCTTCAGTTTCAGGTTGCACTCGTCGGGCGTGCGATTGTTCTTGCGGTTGTTGCAGCGCATACACGCGCAGACGAGGTTCTCCCACGTCGAGGGGCCGCCGCGGCTCTTCGGCACCACATGATCGACCGTCATCAGCCGCTCGCCGCGAATCCCGCAGTACTGACAGGTGTGATCGTCGCGAATCAGCACGTTCTTTTTGGTGAGCGCGACCTTTTGCATCGGGCGGCGGATGTAGTACAGCATCCTGATGATCGACGGCATGCGCATCTCGTAGGTGCGCGACGCCAAGATCCGGTCGCGGTTGTGCACGATCTCCGCCTTACCGGCGAAGAGCAATTTGACCGCGCGCTGGAAGCTCGTAATGTTCAGCGCTTCGTAGGTGAAGTTCAAGACGAGGACGTCGCTCACGAATGCTCTCCTCCAAGCTCGAGTGGGCGGCGAACGGGCGTAAAAACGACGAAAGCGAGGCGCATCACATGCCTCGCTTTCGTACGAAGATCAATCGGGTCTCGGTCAGCATTTGCGTGACGGCTAACCGTTCGTCCGGCCGCAACCTTTCTTTGACCCGTTCGAAGGCCGCGGTCGCAACGTCGATCGCGGCTTCCGCCGAGGCGATATCGGGCTGCCTGCCGTTCTCGTCCGCAAGGTACGCATGAGCAGCGAGCGCCAGCGTTGCGATCACCTCGGTGAGCAACGGCTCGAGCGCCGGGATCTGCCCTTGAAAGCCGGTCGCGGATGCGTCCGGAGCGGCCGCGTGCGAACTCATCGTGGGAAAGGTTACGCGGCGGAGGAAGCCTTCCCTACGTCTTGCTTCGCATCGTCGATCATCGAGAGAAAATACGCGTGGACCCGATGATCGCGGGTGAGCTCGGGATGGAACGAGGTACCGAGCACGTTGCCCTGGCGTACCATCACGCCGTGCCCGTCGCGCTCGGCCAGCAGTTCGACCGAGGGACCGACGCGTTCGATCCACGGCGCGCGAATGAAGATCGCCGGGAACGGGTCGGGGCCGAGCACCGGAATCACCATCTCGATCTCGGCCGACTCGTTCTGGCGCCCGAACGCGTTGCGGCGAACGGTGATATCGATGAGGTCGAGCGTCGGCTGATCCATCCCCGCGACGTCGTGCGCCGCGACGATCATCCCCATGCACGTGCCCCAGAGCGGCATTCCCGCCCGCACGCGCGACTTAATCGGCGCGGCGAGGCCGAAGCGGTCGAGCAAGCGCACGACGGTCGTCGATTCGCCCCCGGGGATCACGAGCGCGTCGACGCGATCCAGGTCGGCGAGCGTCTTCACCGCGATCGCCCGCGCACCGGCACGCTCGAGCGCGGCGGCGTGTTCGACCACGTCGCCCTGCAGCGCGAGCACGCCGACCAGGTACGGCATCAGTTGCCTCGCGTGGAGAGCAGCTCGGATTCGGCGAGCTTCCGTACGTCGATGCCCGGCATCGCGTCGGCGGTGCCGAGCGAACGGCAGGCGTCGGCGACGATCTTGGGATCGTTGTAGTGCGTCGTCGCGTCGACGATCGCACGCGCGAACTTCTTGGGATCGTTCGATTTGAAGATGCCGCTGCCGACGAAGATGCCTTCGGCGCCGAGTTGCATCATGAGCGCGGCGTCCGCCGGCGTCGAGACGCCGCCCGCGCAGAAGAGGACCACCGGAAGTTTGCCGGTCTCGGCGACGTCGCGCACGAGTTCGTACGAGGCGCCGATATCGCGCGCGCGAGCCACGAGCTCTTCCTTCGGAATCGAGGTGAGCGTGGAGATCGCGTCTTTGATCGCGCGGATGTGGCGCACGGCCTCGACGATATTGCCGCTGCCCGCCTCACCCTTGCTGCGAATCATCGCGGCGCCTTCGGTGATGCGGCGGAGCGCTTCACCGAGATCGCGCGCGCCGCAGACGAACGGCGTGGTGAACGCATGCTTGTCGACGTGATAGAGATCGTCGGCGGGCGTGAGCACTTCGGATTCGTCGATGTAGTCGACACCGATCGACTGCAGCACCTGCGCCTCGGCGAAATGCCCGATACGCACCTTGGCCATCACCGGGATGGTGACCGCATCCATGATGCCTTGAATCAGTTCGAGCGAGCTCATACGCGCCACGCCGCCTTGCGCGCGAATCTCCGCGGGGATGCGCTCGAGCGCCATAACGGCGACGGCGCCCGCCTCTTGCGCGATGACGGCCTGTTCGGGGGTGACGACGTCCATGATGACGCCGCCCTTGAGCATTTGCGCGAGCCCGCGCTTGACGGTGAGGGTGCCCTTCTCTTCCATGTTCCCATCGTATCAGGCGATTCCAATGGAGACATTAGAGACAAGTCTTAGGGCGTGGGCGTGGCTCCTTCGACCGCCGCGGCCGTGGCCGGAGCCGGCGAGGGCGCGCTGCTGGGCGAGGGCGAGGCGCTCTCGCTCGCCGAGGGCCGCACGGGCGCGGTGCTCGGCGACGCGCCCGGGCTCGGCGGCGGGGTCTGATCCCAGATCGGAATATTCGGGTTCGGCGTCCAGCGCGGCGTCGGGCTCGGGGTCGGCCGCGGCGTCGCCGTGGGCAGCGCCTTCGGGGGGATGCGCGGATCGGGGAAGCCCGGATCCGGCGCGGCCGCGAGGGTCTGCGAGTCTTTCCAGTTCGGACCGTAGGGCACGGTGGTCGGCGCCGGGATCGGGGTGATCACCGGCATCGTCTCGAGGCCCGAGCCGTTGCTCGCGTTCTCCCGCACGAAGACGCGGTCGCCCATGCGCTCGCCGAAGACGATCGCGATGAGGAGCACGACCACGCCGGCGGCCATGACGAGGGTGGGGAAGCGCTTAGATGGATCCATGCGGGAGGGTGAACATTCGGCGCCAGCGCTCCGCCGACTCCTGCGGAGCGGCCGATCGAATGTACATTCCGCTGGCGAGCTCGAAGCCGGCGAAGGTCGCGAGGCGCGGCACCAGCTCCAGATGCCAGTGGAACTCCCCGGCGGCGGCGAGCGCGTCGCTCGGCACGAGCACGTTGAACGGCGCCTCGTCGCCGAGCTGCGCGAGGAGCGCGCGCACGGCCTCGCCGAGCAAGCTGCCCGCTGCCGACCATGTCGCCGGGTCGGCGTTCGCTAGCGAAGCGGTGCACTCGAACGGCACGATCGTGAGCGCCCAGCCGAAGCGGGCGTGCTCGCGCACATAGGCGATCGCATCGGCCGATTCGCGCACCGCGAGACCCGTCGCACGCGCGCGAGTCGCCTCATCGCACCACGAGCAGCGCCCGGTGCGCGCGCGATGGGCCGCGCCGCGTGCGCGCATCGCGGCGAAGCGCACGGGTTCGTCGCGCAGCGCGATCAGTTGCGCGTGCGGATGACGGATCGTGGCGCCCGCGTGCGCACCGCGATTTTTGAAGAGCACCGGAACCGCGTCGGGGAACGCCGCGCGCGCCGCGAGGTAGCGCTCGCGCCACATGCGCATCCCGTCGGCGGTGATCTCGGCGGCGTGATCGGGCGCATCCACGATCACTTCGTGCATGCCTTCGGGCGGCGCGATCGCCGGATACTTATTGGCGAAGGCGCGCACGCGCCACGCGCGCTCGTCACCGTACCGCGCGATCTCCGGCGGCGTCTGCGACTCGTTGCCCGGACAGAACGGACATGCCGCCGAGGGTCCGTCGCGATATTCGTCCGGCCGCGCGGCGCGCGTGCGGCCGAGCAGCGTGCGCTCGCCGGTGAGGGGATCGCGAATCACGCGCGCACGCGGCTCGGCGCCGTACGAACGACGTCGAGCTTCGCCGCGCGCGCCTTGCGATCGGAGGCCTTGCCGATCATCTGTACCTCGCGCAACTCGCCCGCCTTCATCGCCACGCGCGCCGTGCGGCCGCGAAACTCCACGAGCACGTTGCGCTCGCGATCGAGCAAGTTGCCGAGGAAGATCCGCACCGCGCCGCTTTCGTCTTCGAATGCGAGCGCGCCAACCTCGACCGGCGAGACCGTGACCTCTTCGCTTACGTCGCGCCCGGCGTAGATGCACGAGAACGGCTCTTCCGCCGAGAGTTCGGGCATATCGCCGTAGATCGCGTCGTTCTTGAGATCGATCACGTAACTGCAGCGCCGTCCGCCCCAGTGCACGCGCGCGGCGGCGAGCCATTGCCATCCCTCGGGGCGCAGCGGCGTGAGGTGCGGGCGTCCGCTCGTGCGATACCCGTCGAGCCCGCCGATCGTTTCCGCGACGGCCCACAGATATTTCGCGCCGGTCCACGGCGAGAGATACATGCCGCGATTGGCGAACGAACCGCCGTCGAACCATTCCGCGAACTCACCCGGCACGGTGTTGCGCGCGCTGCCCACCTCCATCGTCTCCGCGATCGCATCGAGAAAGCGCACGCACTCGCCCGTGAATCCGTTGCGTGCGAGCGAGACCGCGAACCAGAGCGTGAGATCGGGCCACACGCCGCCGAGCAGTCCGAATCCGTACGAGGGAAAATACCACGCATCGGCCGTGGAGATCGTGCGCAAGCCGACCGGCGTCACGAAATCCGCTTCGAGCAGTCGCTTGAGAATCGCGCGTCGCTCGTCGGGATTGGCCACGTCGAAGAGCACCGGAAAGACTTCATCGGCGGTAAAGCTGTCTTGGTAGTTTTTCTCCTGATCGTAGTTGAGTACGAAGCCGCCGGTATCGCTATTGAACAGATACTCCATCATCGCGGCGCGCAGGTTCTGCGCCTCCTGCGCGTAGCGCTCCCAGTGCTCCATATCGCCCGCGACCGCGCAGAGCATCGCCGCCGCTTCGAGCGCAAAGACGCCTTCGGCGTTGATCTCGGTGACCGCGCCGTCGAGCGTGTAGTACGGGATGATGTTCCGCCACGACGAGATGCCGTACATATCCACGCCTTTGGCCCGGCAGAAGAGCAGCCCCTGATCGTCTCGCTGCGAGAGCATGTAATCGGCGAGCTTCACCACCAGATGCAGGCGTTCGCGCGCCCACGCGTCGTCGAGCGTGGCGTTGTAATGATGCAGCATCGCGACCAGATGCAGCGGCGTGTCGTCGTTGATGTTCAGATCGTAGGCGGTTTTGTACCCGTTGACGCCGCGCACGTACTCGATCATCAGCCCCGACTCGTCGATGAAATCGTTGAAGACTTCGAGCGCGTCGCGGCTGAAGTTCGGCATGAAATAGTCGAAACCGTGCACGAACCACGAGGTATCGCGCGAGACGAGAATGTCCGAAGGCGGGGAGTTGGTGGAGCCCCAGCCGATCGGATACTCCTTGACGATGCGCAGCATGTTCGCTTTCGCCCACACGACGCCGCGGCTGATCGCGGGCGAAGGCGTGAGAAAGCGCGCATCGGCCAAGTGTTCGGCATAGAAGCGCTGCGTATCGTGCAGCGCGCGGCGATCGGCGAGCAGACGTTCGAGCACCGGGCGGCTGCGCTCGGTGCCGTCTTTGTGATAGACGACCGCGAGCCGCAGCGATTCGCGCGCGCCGGGCGCGACGTCGATGCGATACTCCATCGCCCCGAAGATGCGCCGCCCGACGAACGTGCTCGGCCCGACCGACGCGCCTTCGAAGGCGGGCAGATCGTCGCCGAGCAGCGAGCCGTTGCGCATGTTCTCGACGAGCACTTGCTCGCGCACCGAGATATCGGTCGCGTGCGGCTCGCGCGAGCCGCCCCACCAGCGCTCGGCGCCGGTTTGCACGTTGCGCGAGCAGATGAAATCGCGTTCCGACCAGGCGGAGACTTCGGCCTCGGGTTCGCCGTAAAATCGTTGACCGACGAGCATCGCCCACGGAAAGAGCGTTACGGTCAATGCCTCGGCGCCCGGATTGTAGAGCGTGACGTCCACCACGAACGCGACCGCGCGATCGAACGCCGGACCGAACGGCACGTAGAACGCCTCGGTGACGTGCACGCGGTTTTCGAGCGTGAACTCCGCGATCTGCGCGTAGGGAACGAACGTGAATTCACGCACGATCTGATGCGGAAAGAGCGTCTGCCCGGAGCCGACGCGATACGCGATCTGATGCGTACCGAAGATGATCTGATCGGTATCGGCATCCCAGAGGCCGCGCACGCCTCCCTTGGCGGTGGATTGCGCGTAGGCTTTGTAATTGCCGAGCAGCATGCCGTACGGCGTCTGCGACTCGGGTAGGACGTACGCGCAATACTCGTTGTGTTGTGCGTCGTAGCTCGGTCCCATATCTCGCGGTTACGCGCTCGGCGCAGGCGCCCCTCCGTTGCGACCGGAATAGGGCGGTTGCTTCCGATGACGATTGCGTGTCCCGCCAAAATCAATCTGACGCTCGAGGTGCTGCAGCGCCGCGACGACGGCTATCATGCCCTGCGCAGCCTGATGGTGCCGCTCGCGCTCGCCGACGACCTGCGCATCGAGGCCGCCGCCGCGTTCTCGTTCGCGTGCGATGACGCCGCGCTCGCCGACGAGCGCAATCTCGTGGTCCGTGCCTGCCGCGCCGTCGACGCCGAACTGCGCGCGAAGGTGACGCTGCACAAGCGAATCCCCACCCAGGCCGGTCTGGGCGGCGGATCGAGCGACGCGGCCGCGGTGCTGCTCGCCGCGATGCGCGGGGACTTCGGACGCTCCTACGACCGCGATTGGCTTGCGATCGCGCGCTCGCTCGGCTCCGACGTGCCGTTCTTTCTCGCGCAGTCGGGTGCGCTCGTCGAAGGCACCGGCGAACGCGTCACCGCGGTGGGCGCGCTACCTGCGTGGCACGTGCTCGTCGTCAAACCGCCGGCCGCCGTCTCCACCGCCGATGCCTACGCGCAACTCGACGCCCATCCGCGCCCGACGCGCCCGCGCAACGCTTCGAGCTCGATCGCCGCACTCACGGCGCTGCAGCGCGGGGAGTTCGACGAGGTCGCGCATCTGCTCGGCAACGATTTCCACGAGGTGATCGCCGCATCCGTGCCCGAGGTCGCAACCGCGCTCGACGCGCTCCGTGCCGCGGGCGCGCACAACGCCTTGCTCTCGGGCTCCGGCTCGGCCGTCTTCACGCTCGCGCGCGATGCGGAGACGATCGCCGCGATCGACGCGCGGCTCGCGCTCGATGCATCGTATCTCCGCTTTCCCACGCGCTTTGCGCACGCCGCGGCATGGCGCGGTAACCCGGCATGACGACCGCCGTCGTTCTCGCGGGCGGACCGCCCGACGACGTTGCCGCCGCGCAGCCCGGCGCGCCGAATAAAGCCTTCGTCGAAATCGGCGGCGCGACGCTCGTGGAACGCACGCTGCGCGCCCTACGCGCAAGCGAACGCGTCGCGCGCATCATCGTGGTCGCTCCGCCCGCCGCGCACGCGCATCCCGCACTCGCGCTCGCCGACGAACGCCGCCCCGACGGCGAGAAGATTCGCATCAGCCTCGCGAACGGTCTCGCCGAACTCCCGCCCGACGATCTCGTCCTCGTGAGCGCGTCGGACCTGCCCGTCCTCACCCCCGAAGCGATCGACGACTTCATCGTACGCGCGGCGCAGCGCGATCCCGACATCGGCTACGAGTGCATCGAGCGATCCGTCCACGAGCGCGCCTTTCCCGACGTACCGCACACCTGGGCACGCTTGAAAGACGGAACGTACTGCGGCGGCGGCTTCATCGCGATCAAACCGCGGGTGCTTCCCGCGCTCACCGCGTTCATCGAGCAGCTCGGCGCCGCGCGCAAAAATCCGCTGCACCTCGCCCGCATCTTCGGGCTGCCGACCCTCGCCCGCTTCGCGCTCGGCCGCCTCACCATTGCCGCCGCCGAAACACGCGCCTCGCAACTCCTCGGCGCCCCGGCGCGCGCGATCGTCTCCCCCTATCCCGAAACCGGCGTCAACGTCGACCGCGTCACCGACATCGCCCTCGCGGAGCGGCTTGTGGCGGTGCGGTGACTGCGTTTGGTGGGGCGCGGCTGGGCTTTGCCGCGGGGACGCACCTATTTTCACCTCGTGTGAAAATAGGCGCTCGCCTCGAACTCGCTCTCGCCAATCCTGGCTCCGCTCGTTCTCAGACGCCCCGCGGCAAAGCCCATCCACGCCCCGCAAAACGCCTGCCCGGCATCGCTTTTCAGAAATAGATCAGATGCCATACAAAAAAACCAGTCCGCGAAAACCCATCAAGCCCCAGGCGTGCGCCAGCGTTTGAAGAGTTCGTTCGGGATGCCGAATTGATCGAGGGCTTTGCCGACGGTGTGGGCGACGATGTCGTCGACGGTCTGCGGTTGCGCGTACATGGCGGGGATCGGCGGGAGGATCACCGCGCCCATCTCGGCGAGTTGCGTGAGCGTGCGCAGGTGCCCGAGGTGCAGCGGCGTTTCGCGCACGACCATCACGAGCTTACGCTTCTCTTTCACGCACACGTCGGCGGCGCGCACGAGTAGATTGCCGTTGAGGGAGTAGCAGATTGCGCTCGCGCTCTTCATCGAGCACGGGATCACGATCATGCCGTCGGTGATGAACGAGCCCGATGAGATGGCCGCCGCGAGGTCGTCGTCGCGATACACGACGTCGGCGAGCGCTTCGAAATCGTCGACGCGCATCTCGGTCTCGAGGCTGATGGTGCGGCTCGCCGCGTCGCTGAGCACGAGGTGCGTCTCCACGCCGCCGATCGCGCGCAGCGCCTGCAGGGCCATGTAGCCGTACGCGCTGCCGCTCGCGCCGCTGATTCCGATGATAATTCGCCGCATGCTCACGCCATTATACGGCAACGGCAGGGGCGCCTGGTGCGACCTGTAACCTTCGATCAGCACCGTGAACCGACTTCTGGCCGACGCTTTCATCACCGATCTCCGCGCATGGGCGCGCACCCGCGACGAGGCGGCGCTCATACGAGCGCTGCGCTCGCCTTGCTCGGGCGTGCCGCACGACGTCGCCGCCGCCTACGCAACCGTCGCGGCACGCGTGGGACCGCTGCTCGATGCCATCGCGCACGAACGGCTCGCGCTACCGGCGCCTGCGCGCGATGCCGTGCTGCTCTTCGCGCGCCGTGTCGGTTCGCTCGGTGACGAAAGCGAGATTGCGACCCTCTTCGAACTCGATACGCTCGCCGACATCGCCGACGAGGAAGATCCTCGCGCGTTCGACCTCGCCGCGCCCGCGTCGCCCGATACACGCTCGGGCGTACGCGCGCGACAGTCGCACTTCAGTGCCTCGGCGCTCAACGCGTATGCGGAGTGCGCTCGCAAGTGGTTCTATCGCTACGTCTGCTCGGCGGTGGAGGACGCCGGCTCCTCGGCTTCCACCTACGGGACCGCCTTTCACGCGGCGCTCGAAGATTTTCACGCCGAGTTTCCGCAGCCGGATCCGACGCACGAGACGCAGATGCGTACGCGCTTGTCGGGCTACGTCAACTGGTCGTTCGAACGCTTTCGCGCCGATTTCGGCACCGCGGTCGAACTGGAATTGCAGAAGCGCCGAGCGCAGCGCACCGCCGTGCGCTACATCGATTGGCTACTCGCGGAGGCGCGACGCGCGCCGTTCACCGTCATCGGACGCGAGATCGCAGCCGATCTCGATCTCGACGGCTTCGCCTTTATCGGCTACATCGATCGCCTCGATCGCGACGATCGCACCGGCGCCGTGAGCATCTACGACTACAAGACCGGTTCGATCGCGACCAGCGCGGCGGAGTACCGCGACAAGGTGCGCGAGTTCCGTGATTTTCAATTGCCGTTTTATTATTGGGCACGGACGGCGCTCGGCGATCGCGTCACGCGGCTCGCACTGATCCCGCTGAAAGACGCGCTGCTCGACGTGCAACCGGTCTCGCTCGAAGTGGTGCCGGTCGCGGCGCCGGAACGCCTGCGCGGCGAGCCGACGACCGGCACGATCGCGGTCGCAGATCTCGAACGCGCGCGCGCGCGCATGATCGAGATCTGCCGCGATCTCACCTCGGGCGCGCTGCAGCAGTTCCCCGCGACGAGCGATCCGTCGGCCTGCACGTACTGCGCCTATGCGAACGCGTGCATCGATCGCCCGCATGACGACCGCGAGCGGTTCGGCCGATGAACGAGCGCACGCTCGACGAGCTTCAGCGCGCAGCGGTCGACGCCGATCTCGACGTTGCGCTTGCGATCATCGGCGCCTGCGGCACCGGCAAGAGCACGGCCCTGCGCGCACGCCGCGAGCGCATCGCTGCGGCGTTTCCCGATGCGCCGGTGCTCGCGCTCGCCGATCCCCACGAGCTTGCGGCTGTCGCGAGCGAGGTCCTCGCGCTCGGAGGGCGCGCGATCGCATTGATCGACGACGTCGACGCCGCCGCGCTCTTTGCGCACGGGGCGCAGTCCCTCTTCGCGCTCGAATGGGACGAACTCGTCGCGGGCGAGATCGATCCCGAGGTTCCCGGTCTGCGCTCGCCGGAGCGTTTTCTGGAATCGGCGTTTCGCCTGATTCGCAAACTGCGCGGCGCGCTGATCTCACCCGCGACGCTACTCGACCGGGCGCTCGCGGGCGCAACCGAGTTCTACGCGAAACCGCCGAATTTCGCCCATCCCGATCTGCTCTACGCCACCAAAGACGCCTATCGCGACTCGCTCGACGTCGATGCGCGCGAGTTGGAGCGGCAGTATCAACGCGAGGTCGACCTCGCGCGCGTGCTCGCGCGCCTCTACGACTATTACGTCGCGCTCGTGGCCGAGCGCGGACGCATGACCGGGCGCGACGCGATCGCCGCCGCGATCGAACTGCTCGATTCCGATGAGAACGTACGCACGCAGATGCAGGCGCGTTATCGTTTCGCGTCGATCGACGATGCACAAGAATCCACGCTCGGGGAGCGCGCGCTGCTCGAACGGCTCTTTCCTAACCTGCGCGGCGTCACGCTCGCAGGCGATGCGAGCGCCGCGACGAGCACGTTTCGCGGGGCCCGGCCCGATCGTGCCTTCGACGGCGTCGCCACGACCATCGAGTTGCGTACGGCCCATCGCATCGGGCGGCGCGCGCCGATCTCGCTGTTTCGCGCCGCCGACGAGCGCGAAGAGGCGCGGACGATTGCCGAACGGGTGGCCGAACGCGAGCGAGCGGGCACCCCGCCGCACGAGATCGCGCTGATCTTCCGCTCGGTGGGCGACGTGCATCGCTACGAGGAGGCGCTGCTCGACGCCGGGATTCCGGTTGCGGTATCCGGAGACGTGAATCTCTTCGCGGACCGGCGCGCACTCGATGCGGTCGCACTGCTCTGGACGCTCTGGGACCCGTTCCGCCACGAATACCTGCTGCGTGTGCTCGCGGGCCGAGCGCTGAACCTCTCCGATGCATCGCTCGCGACGCTCTGCGCCGAGCCGCCGGATGCGCAGACCGCGCTCTTCAACCTGGAGGGCGAGAACGCGCCGACGACACGCAGCGGGCGCTGGGATCCGCGCCGCGACCTGCGCCTGGGCTGGAACGTACTGCACGGGGAGCGCGATGCGGCCCTGAGCGACTCGGCACGGGCACGGCTCGTGCGCTTTCGCGAGCAACGCGCGCGCTGGGTTGCGGCGTTGCCGCGGATCGGCCTCGGCGAGCTGCTGCGCATGGTATGGAGCGACGCGCTCGCGGCGGAAGGCGCGCCCGATTCGGCGCGCGCACGCTCGCAGCAACTCGTGCTCCGTCGCTTGCACGCGAGGCTGCGCGACTATGCGGCGCAGCGCGAGCATGCGACGCTCGGAGATCTGCTGCACTACGCGCAGACGCGCGCGGAGAGCGATCTCGAATCGTGCGAGCCCGATGCCGCCGAGGGCTTCGTGCATCTACTCAGCATCGATGCCGCCCGCGGGCGCGAGTTTTCGTACGTGGCGGTGCCCGACGCGCGCGCGGGCTCGTTCCCGCGCTGGTACGTGCCGGATGCCTTTCTCTTCAGCCCCAAGCTCGGCATGATTCCGAAGGAAAACGTCGGCGATGCACGCGCTTCACGCACCGCGAAGTTCTCGTACTATCTCTACCGCGCGAAGACGCGCGAGGCCTATAACGCCGAAGAGCGCCGCGCCTTCGACTACGCCCTCGCGCGCGCAAGCGGCGAACTGCTCGTCTCGGCATCGGGCCGCGCCACCCGCGGCGTGACCGCGCCGGAGTTTTTGGAGGAATTGCGCCGGCCGTGAGACTCGCGCCCCTTGATTTCGACACCTATGCGCGCGAGGTGCTGCCGCGCTCGGCATCGATGTGGGCCGGGCACCGCGACCTCGCGACGTACATCGCGCAGACCGAGGAGATCGCGCGAAGCGGCTACGGTCGCCGTCACTTTCGACTGCTCGGCTTCTTCGACGGCGATCGCCTCGTGGCGTCGATAAAGCGTTACGAGCGCACGATCCATTTCGGCGAGCATCGGCTTCGCGCGATCGGCATCGGCGCCGTCTTTACGCCCGAAGAGTATCGCGGGCGCGGGTACGCAAGCGCCATGCTCGCGACGCTGCTCGACCGCTCGCGCGCCGACGGCATCGACGTCGCGTACCTGTTCAGCGGCATTCGCCCGCAGTTTTACACGGCGATCGGTTTTGCCGAACTGCCTTCGCGTTCGATCTCGCTGCGCGTGGACGGCCTGGTGACGCCGCGCATCGAGGTGCAGCGCCTGGACGACGGCGACTGGCCGGGCGTGCGGCGCTGCTTCGAACTCGGCGAACGCTCGCGGCCGTGGGGCATGGTACGCACGCCGCTCGTGTGGGAGTGGATTCGTCTGCGGATGCGGCACGGCTCCGAGCATCCCGTCGGCGTGCAGACCGATCTCGTGGTGCGGCGCGGGCGCGGCATCGCCGCGTATGTCCTCGGCGTGCGTGCGCCCGAGCACGACGCATTCTTGCTCGACGAGTTCGGCTTCGCCGACGCCGATGCGGCGCGCCTGGTACCGTCGCTGCTGCGCAGCGCGGCGGGCGACCTGCATCGCGTGACGGGGTGGCTGCCGCCCGACGGCGCACGCGAGCACCTGCCGCGCGCCGCCGTACGAAAGCGGAGCGACGCGACGTTCATGGCCGCCGCGCTCAGCCGCAGCGGCGAACGCTGGCTGAAGACGGCCGCAACGCCGAGCAGCGCCGACGGTGTTTGGAGCAGCGACCACATCTGATGACGAAGGAGCAATCGCATGCGAAGCGCAGGTGAACACGCCCCCGACGTTACCCTCGTCGGCGCCGACGGCACGCGCGTCGCGTTGCGCGATCTGCTCGAGCGACCGCTCGTGCTCTATTTCTACCCCAAAGACGACACGCCGGGCTGTACCGCCGAAGCCTGCGCATTTCGCGATGCGTACGAAGCGTTCACCGATGCGGGCGCCGACGTCGTGGGCGTGAGTTCCGATTCGGGCGAGGCGCACGCGAAATTCGCCGCGCGTCATCGCCTGCCGTTCCGCCTGATGAGCGATCCCGACGGCAGTGCGCGCCGCGCCTTCGGCGTGCCGAAAACATTCGGGATCATTCCCGGCCGCGCGACGTTCGTGATCGATCGCGACGGCACGATCCGCTACGCCTTCAACTCGCAATTCATGGCAACCGCCCACGTCGCGAACGCCTTACACGCACTCGCCCGCACGTAGGCCTTTGCTCCCATAGTCAAAGGAGCCGTCGGGGGGCAAGAACGGGACGAGCTTGGCGCATGTAGCGTCAACAACAACGTGACTTTTATATGGGTGTGGAAAATTGAAGATTCGCATATTAACTGCGGCACTAGGATTGCTAGCAGTCTCCCTCGCAGCTTGCGCCGGCGGCTCGCATAGCAGCTTAATCCCGAGCACGAACAGCTCCACTCGCGTGCAGCATCAGGGTAACGAGCAATCAGCTAACGAGCAATCGACTGCCACAACCCTCAGCGCGAGCGGGGCCACAGCGCAATTCAGCGGCTCGACGAAAGGCGGTCTGAAAGCTCTCGTATCGCATGTTTGCCCTCCCAATGTCACCGAATGCGTGTGGGGTGGCGGCGGTAGCGGCGGTAGCGGCGGTAGCGGTGGTGGCGGCGGTGGCGGAGGTGGCGGGACCGACCCGGGGGCCGGCGGCAGCGGCAATGGCCAGAAAGTGTGCAATCCGCGCGGTACCATATGCTACGGGCCGTGCACTGCCACCCAGAGCACCAACTGCTACCCGACGTGTGTTTTTGGATGCGTTGTAAGCTATGAGGGACCCGCAACACCCCATAAAACATGCAATACCGGCTCTGGCGGGGTCAGCGCTGCGATCGGCCAGCCGATGGGTCTCACGGACACCGGTACCGGACCAAACGGTGATGAAGTGAGTCAAGTGTTCACGATAAATCTGTCGACCGGTACCGGAGCAGGTAATACTTTCGCTGGTGGGGGCTATCTTATGCAAACGTTCAGTGGCCAAGTCTGGTATCAGGCGCCAATCTCTACGCCACTCTATAATCAAGCGATTTTCTTAGATCTAGGCAAACTTAGTATAGCGAACAACGCGTCACTGTCTGAGGCAAATTTCTCCTCATGGATCAACGACGCGTTAGCAGCACCCGGCGGCGCGTCGCTTGGCGATGCAATACGAAACGAGTTCGCGAAAGAGCTCATCAACATCGCGAAACATGGATCCGGGATCGGCGTTTCCGCGTGCTTTTCTCCCGCGTGGAATGGAAAAGCAAGTGTATGACGCCGCGAGTCTTATCGGCGATCTTCGTCGCACTTGTGGTCAGTCTAACGCTATGGCCATGGCCCGCGACCGCGGACCCATTGTCTCCGCCCATCCCTCGCGCAGGGAGTTCATGCACCTTCGGCCCGTATCGCTTTGGTGCGATTGGTGCGGTCATGCCGCGTCGACTCGGAGAGGCCGACATTCCGGGTTCGCACGGCAATGAAGTGAAGCAAATCTATCGCGTCTTCGTATCGTACCGGGCCGGAAACGTGCTCCACACTGATTTCGCGGGCTGGCTGACCGTATCGTTCAGGAATCGCGACACCTTCACGCCGAGCGGACTTGCGACGCCGACCTACCAGCTGCCGTTGTTCACGCTGACAGTCAATGCCGGTGACCCGGAGCGCCTACCGGTCGGGAAGTGGATTCGTCGCGTCGCCGATGAGGAACACGTCGTTCCAGATACTCGGATGCAAGGAATTGAATACGGCACGGAATCGACGACGGCCCTTTCGCCGTGCTTCGCTCACGACTGGGACGGGAAGCTAGGCACCTAGCCGGGTGCAATAGCAACGATGATGTGCAGTCCGGCTTGCAAAAGCCGAAATGCTTCCTAGCCGGTGGGCCACCAGGGAAGAACGGCGGAGCGCAGTAGCGTGACGAAGCGATCCGTAGCTGCATTCTTGACGCTACTTACCTGCAGCTTGTGGGGGCGTCTTAGCGCGGATGCCTCTCCAATTTTCATCACCGATAATCCGACTCGGCCGAAAGACTCGAGCCGACTCTTGGCAACCGTCGGCACCATCGTCGATTACCACTTCTACGCGACTGATTCACTGCTCTCCGAGAGGATGACGATTCTCGATTCGGCTTACCGGGAAACGGGAAACGTTCTCTCTCAGCTATGTCACCAGGGTCGACGGTGCTCCACTTCGGTGTGCACCGACAACATCGCCCACCGATGCTTGGGGTCTGCAAGAGTACATTCGAAAATACGGTCTCTGCCGCCGGTTGCCGCCGCCCTTCGTCGTTGGGAAGACGAAGGTTCTGCTCATCTATTGGAAGCCGTTTATCGGGCCGAAGCCGATCAATCTCATACGCCTGATCGATGCGGAACCATCGACCGACGCGATCTGGATTATCCCACCGGCCATGCCCGAGCCCCATAACCTCTCATCGACCGAGGTACACTAGCGATCGATGAAGCGACGCGCACGCATCGGATGATCCGACGCGACCGAAACACTCGGACCGACTCCCCGCGACCGTCGGGACTGATGCGCTCCGGATTATTCCGCCGGGCGATGAATAGCGGTCGGATCGCTAGCCGAAGAGGCCGAGTTGTTTTGCGTCGCCTTGCGTGAGCGAGGCGACGCGAAGCCCTAAGAGCCGAATCGGCGTGCCGTTGAGATGAGCGCGCTGCAGGCAGTGCAACGCGGCGCGGTAGATGCGGCGTGGGTCGCGCGTCGGTTCGCTCAAGTGCGTTTGGCGTCCGAAGATACGGACATCGGCGCGCTTGATCTTGATGCCGACGGTCGACGCGGTGCAGTTCTCGCGTTCGAGTTTCTCCCCTAGCTCCTTGGCGAAATCGCGCAGCAGGGAGATGAGCACGCGTTCGTCGCGCACGTCGTATTCGAAGGTCTCTTCCGTCGAGATCGACTTCGTTTCGCGCTCGGGCTCCACGGTACGGCGATCGATGCCGCGCGCGAGATCGCGCACCTCGATGCCCCACGAGCCGAAGAGCTGCCGCACCCGCGCATCGTCGAGCTCGGCCACTTGGCCGATCGTGCCGATGCCGTGCTCGTTTAACCGCGCCGCGGTCTTCGGACCGATGCCCCACAAACGGCCAACCGGCAGCGGGGCGAGAAAGGCCGCTTCTTCTCCCGGGGCGATCGCGAGCAAACCGTCGGGTTTGCAGTTGTCGGATGCGACCTTTGCGATCATCTTGCCGCTCGCCACGCCCGCGCTGATCGTCAATCCCACCTGCGCGCGCACGTCGGCACGGATCGTCTGCGCGAATGCCGCCGCCTCGTCGAGTGTCACGCCACCGACGTCGATGAATGCTTCGTCGAGCGAGAGTCCTTCGACCGCGTGGCCGCGCGCACCGAAGATCGCGAAGACCTCGCGCGAGATCTCCTTATATTTCGCCATCTCCGGGCGCACCACGATGAGGTGCGGGCAGAGCTCGAGCGCGCGATAGAGCGGGATCGCCGAGCGCACCCCGAACGGGCGCGCTTCGTACGACGCGGTCAAGACCACGGCGCGGCGATGACTTCCCGCGATGGCGACGGGCTTGCCGCGCAGGCTCGGATCATCGCGCACGGCGACGCTTGCATAGAACGCGTCGATGTCCACGTGCACGATGAACATCGGTCTACGCCTGCTGCGCGCCTCGTTCGATCGCGAGGATCGTCTGCATGTTACGCTGATCGTCGGCGTCTTCGCCCGGCGTTTCTAAAATCGCGGTCTTCTCGCGCAGTTCCGGATGCGCGAGAAGCGCGCGGAAGCCTTCGAAACCGATCAGCCCCTCGCCGATATGCCAGTGACGATCTTTGCTCGCGCCGAGCGGAATCTCGGTGTCGTTGAAATGGAACATGTGCAGACGATCGAGACCGATCTCGCGCTCGGCTTCGTCGACAAAGCGATGCACGCCGTCGCGCGTATTGATCTCGTAGCCCGCCGCCCAGGCGTGCGCGGTATCGAGGCAGACGCCGAGCTGCGGATGATCGACGGCGCGCATGAAACGGCCGAGCTCTTCGATCGTGCCGCCCGCGAGATTGCCCGCGCCCGCCGAATTTTCGAGCACCAGGTCGACGCCGGGTTCGATCGTTTCGAGCACCTGCTCGAGCGCTTGGACGATCGCCGCGAAGCCTTCGTTCCGATCCCGCTTGCCGTACGAACCGAGATGCGTATTCACGTAGCGCATCTCGCCCGCGGCCGCGCTGGCCAGATCGGCTTTCAGCAGCCCGAGCGACCCGTTGACCACCTTGGGATCTTCGCTTGCAAGATTGATGAGGTAGGGGGTGTGAATGACGCAGGGATCGATCCCCGCCTCGCGGCGCATCTGCGCGAAGGCCTGTAGCGCGGGCACGTCGGGCGGGCTCGTGCGATAGCTGCGCGGATTGCTGGAAAAGATCTGGATCGCGGTGCAGCCCACCGAGCGGGCGTGTTCGATCGCCTTCGCGTATCCGCCGGAGACGCGAACGTGGATACCGATGCGCATACGGTCGTTACTTCGTTGCGAGGTAGAGATAGTGCGTGTAGGAGAGCGCCACGACCGGATCGTCATGCGCCGGCAGACGCTCGCGCAAGCGGTTCTCCAACCGCTCAAAATACTCTTCCGCATTCGCGCCGAACGCGCCGCGAATCGACTGCCGCGAGCGCTCGTAATGCATGTACTTCGAGAGCGGCAGCGCGGTGCGCCACGGAATCACGCGCAGCGCGTTGTCGGCGAAGCGCGCCGCGTAAAATTCGCGAAAACCGCCTTGCAGGCCGCTGCGCGGGGGCTCGACGCCGAGTTCGGTCGCCACGCGCTCGCGCACGATCTTGACCACGTCGTCGCCCATGAGATGCTTCCACCAGATCGCGACGATGCCGCCGGGTTTGAGCACGCGCGCGATTTCCGCCATTGCCTGCGCGCGATCGACGTGGTGAAAGCTCTGCGCACTGATCACCGCGCCGAACGAACGGTCCTCGAACGGTAGTGCCTCGGCGACGCCTTCTACCCACGCGGCACGCGGATAGGCGCGGCGCGCGAGGTCGAGCATCGGGACCGACGGGTCCACGCCCGTGACGGCGTGCCCTTTTGCAATCAGCGGGCCGCTCGCGAGGCCCGTTCCGCAGCCGATATCCAGGAGCGGTGTATTCGCCCGAAGGCCGTAGCCTTCGAGCATGCCGTAGAGCTCGTTCGAATAGCCCAGTCGTCCGGCATCGTACTCAGCGGCGAGCGAATCGAAGGTCGTCATGCGTTCGAAGTATCGGCAGAAGCCGCGTCGCTCTCAACCGCCTCGTCAGGTGTCTCGGCGATCGGCTGCTCGGTTTCTTCGGGCGAGTCGACCGCTTCGGCCGCTTGCGGTGCGGCGTCGGCCTGCGCGCCCGGCGGCAGCAGCAGATTGAGTTCGAGCGGCTGGCCGGGCTCGAGTTCGAGCTGCGGTAGATCGTCGATCGAATTCAGGCCGAACGATTCGAGGAAGAGCGGCGTCGTCTTATAGGTCATCGGGCGGCCGACCACGTCTTTGCGCCCGGCTTCGCCGATCAATCCGCGATCCTGCAGCGTGTTGACCACGCTGTCGGAGTTCACGCCGCGAATCGCCTCGATCTCGCTCTTGGTGACCGGCTGCATGTGCGCGACGATCGCGAGCGTTTCCAGCGCGGGCGTGGAGAGCGAGGTCTTCGGCGGCAACAGATAGGCTTCGACCACGTCGCGCACGAGCGACGATGTCGCCAGGCGATAGCCGCCCGCGACCTCGCGCAGCACGACGCCGCGATTGCCGCCGTACTGCTCGGAGAGCTCCTGCAGCGCGAGCGCGACGGCCTTTTCATCCTCACCGGTCAGTTTCGCCAGGCGCTTGGTCTCGAGCGGTTCGCTCGCGACGAAAAGCAACGCCTCCACCGCGGGCGCGATACGCTGCGCGGCGAGATGCAGCTCCTGCGCTTCATCGTGCGCGGAGGCTTCGGTCGTCTCGACGGGTTCGGCGCTCGCGACGGTCTCGTCGGGAGCGATGATCGGCTCTTCGGTCTGCACGGCTTACCCTTGTGGTTCGGCGCCTTCCGCGGTCGGCGCGGGAGCGGGCGGGAGCGGAAAGATGCGAATGTCGTCGTTCAGATCGGGCTGCTCGAAGGCGACCCGATGGCGACGCACCAGTTCGAGAATCGCGAGGAAGGTGACGATGATGATCTCGCGCGTCATGCCGAGGTCGCGGCAAAGCGCGAAGAACGAGACTTCGCCGTGCTCCTTCATCTGACGCGTGATGTAATCCATCTGCGCGATGAGCGAGACGCGCTCGCGCACGATCTCGCGCTTCTCCGGGCGCGCCTGCTGCAGCATCGCGATGAAGGCGCGTTTGAGCTTCTCGGCGTCCACGCGATAGCGTTGCTGCAGTTCGCTCGTCGGATCGCCCGCGTCGCGGAAGTAGAATCCGCTCGCCTCGTCCATGCGCGACTTGAGCTGCACGCCGAGTTCGCGATACTTCGAGTAGGCGAGCAAACGGCGGCGCAGGCGCTCTTCCACCTGCTCGGGCGTCTCTTCGGTCTCGTCGAGAAACTCTTGCGGAATCGGCGGCAGCAGCGCTTTGGATTTCAGGAAGACGAGCGTGGCCGCGATCACCAGATACTCGGCGGCCACCTCCACATCGAGGTCTTCGAGCGTGCGCACGTAGGCGAGATACTGCTCGGCCACGGTCGCGAGCGGTACGGTCGCGATGTCGAGCTGCTGCTCTTTGATCAGGTGTAAGAGCAGATCGAGCGGACCGTCGAACACGTCGAGTTGAACGCGCAGTGCGCGTTCGTCGACGTTTTCGGCGGTCTCGGTCGTCTCTGCGTGCGGGGCGACGTCGGTCAAGAGGTCTTCTGTTCGGCCGTCCGCGCGACGATGGGCACGTCGCCGAAGGCGGCGGGATTGGCGGCGATATATTCGAGCGCCATGTCGACCAGGCGCTTTTCGTTGACGTACTTGAGCGCCTTGCGCGCGGCCGGAACTTCGAACCAGCGCGCCTCATCCACTTCGTGATCGTGGTTGGCGGTGTCGCCCGAGAGATAGCGCATCAAAAAGAACGTCACGGATTTCTTGTGCTTGGCTTTGCCCACGTAGAACCAGTAGGAGATCTCGTTGAGCCGGGTGATGATCTCGGCCCAGCATCCCGTCTCTTCGCGCACTTCGCGCAATCCCGCTTGCTCGTTCGACTCGCGCGCTTCCACGTGGCCTTTCGGCAACGTCCAGATACGCGGCTCGCCGCGGCCGATCAACAACGCATCGAATCCGGTCTCGCGACGCCGCAAGACCAGACCACCGGCCGACACCTCATACTTGATTCGCATGTCGAAACACCCGCGTCGGGAGATAGGGAAGGGGGCCCCAAGCGACGCCCCCGATTACTCCCATTATAGCCCCCGCGGCCAAGAAGCGCCTGCCTAAAGGAGTACCCTTTTGGACGCGCTTGTCCCGCTCACGGGTATAGGCATCTTATATTTGTAACGGTATAGTTGTATAAGGTTTGCATAAATTCAAAAGGTTGTTCGATTTGGATCCAATTCAGAACCCTTACTCCCCCAACGCCGGCGCCCCGCCGCCCGCGTTTGTCGGTCGCGAAGCATTACTGGAGGCGTTCGACGTTACGTTCGGACGCGCGAGAGCGCGTCGAAGCGCGAAAAGTCTCCTCCCGACCGGGCTACGGGGGGTCGGCAAGACCGTGCTCCTCAACCGCGCGGTCGATATCGCGAAAGCACGCGAGTACCACGTCGCGCAGTTGGAGGCCACCGAATCCGGCGAGTTCATCGGCTTGCTCGCGGCGGAGCTACGCAGCGTTCTCTTCGCCATGAGCAGGCGCGACCGCATCGGCGGAGCGATGCAGGCCGCACTCCAAGCACTCAAGAGCTTCACGCTCACGCTCAACCTGAACGAGCAGTCACTCAAGCTCGGCGTCGATCCGGCAATCGGAACTGCCGACTCGGGAATCCTCAGCACCGATCTTACCGAGCTTTTCATCAAGGTTGGAGAGGCCGCGGCGGAAAGCGGGAGCGCGGTCCTCATCGCGATCGACGAACTACAGTATCTCACGAAAGAACAGCTCGAAGCGCTCATCATGGCCGTCCACCGCACGACGCAGCTCCTGCTTCCGCTCGTCGTCGTCGGGACCGGACTTCCGCAACTCCCCGCACTTGCGGGCAACGCAAAATCCTACGCGGAGCGGCTCTTCGATTTCCCTCGCATCGGAGCGCTGAATCGCGACGACGCGTTCACCGCGATCAGGCGCCCTGCACTAGCGGAGCACGTCGATTTCGACGACGCCGCGCTTCAAGCGATTTTCGAAACGACGAAAGGGTATCCGTATTTCGTCCAAGAGTGGGCCTATCACGCTTGGAATACCGCACCTCGCTCGCCGATCACGATTTCGGATATCGAGCGGATTCGAGCCTATGTGCTCGCACGCTTGGACGAAAGCTTCTTTCGCGTTCGATTCGATCGTTTGACGCCTCGCGAAAAAACGTATTTACGAGCAATGGCCGAGCTTGGAGACGAGCCCTATCGATCCGGAGATATCGCGGGCGTCCTGGGCGCACGTGTCGAGGCCCTCGGTCCGCTTCGCAGCAATCTCATCAAGAAGGGTATGGTCTACAGCCCGCAACACGGCGATACTTCGTTCTCCGTTCCGCTCTTCGGGGATTTCATGAAGCGCATGATGCCCGGACGTGCCTGGCGCAGCGACTAAAAAGAGGCGGCGCGAGTCCCTTACGCCGGCTCCCACTTCAAGTTCGGTTGGCGGGCGGCGCGCGTCTCGTCGACGCGGCCGACGACCGTCGTGACCGGGGCGGCCATCACGGTCTCGGGCTCCTTGCGCGCGGTCTCGACGATCTCGCGCAAGACGGCGATGAAGTGGTCGAGCGTCTCCTTCGACTCGGTCTCGGTCGGCTCGATCATCAGGCACTCGGGCACGATGAGCGGGAAGTACATCGTGGGCGCCATCATGCCGTGATCGAGCAGCGACTTCGCGATGTCGAGCGCCTTCACGCCGGTCGCCTTTTTCAGCTCTTGGGCGGAGGCGACGAACTCGTGGCGGCAGATCTCGGGGTACGGGGTCTCCAAGAAATCAGCGACCTTCACGCGGACGTAGTTCGCGTTGAGGACGGCGAGCTGCGAGACCTTCTTCAGTCCATCCGCGCCATTCGCATACATGTACGAAAGCGCGCGCACCGCGTGCGCGACGTTCGACCAGAACGAGCGCATCGGCCCGATCGACTTGGGCCGATCGAAATCGAGCGAAAACGTCATCGTATCGCTCGGCGCAAGCGGCCGCCCATTTTGGGAAGCCCGCGTGTCATCCTGAGCCCGCGTGTCATCCTGAGCTTGTCGAAGGGCGGCTCGCACGACCGGCGTCGGCAGATACTCCACCAGGTGCGCCGCAACGCCGACCGGGCCGTGGCCCGCGCCACCGCCGCCGTGCGGAATCGTGAACGTCTTGTGCAGGTTGAGGTGCATCAGGTCGAAGCCCATGTCGCCCGGCCGCACGTTGCCCATGATGGCGTTTGCGTTCGCACCGTCGTAGTACATCAGACCGCCGACTTCGTGCACCGCCGCGGCGATTTCGTGGATGTGATCTTCGAAGAGGCCGAGCGTGTTCGGGTTGGTCATCATGCAGACGGCGGTATCGTCGCCGAGCACCTTCTTGATCTCTTCGACGCTCACGCGGCCGCGCTCATCGGAGGGAAGGCTGATCACCTTGAAGCCGCACATCGCCGCCGACGCGGGATTGGTGCCGTGCGCGGTATCGGGGACGATCACCTTATCGCGACGCGTCTCGCCGCGGTCTTTGAAGTACTTCTTCGCGATCAAAAGCGCGGCGAGTTCGGCGTGCGCTCCGGCCGACGGATTCAGGCTGAACGCGGCCATGCCGAAGAGCGACGCGAGAGAGCGCTCCAACTCGTACATCACCTGCAGCGCGCCCTGCGAGAACTCGTCGGGCGTGTAGGGATGCAACTGTGCAAACTCGCGCTTGCTCGCCATCGCGTCGTTGATGCGCGGGTTGTACTTCATCGTACACGAGCCGAGCGGATAGAAGCCCAGATCGATACCGAACGTGCGCTGCGAGAGTTGCGTGAAGTGACGCACCACGTCGAGTTCGCTATTGTCGGGTAGCGGCAGATCGTCGCGCAGCAGCGTCTTCGGCAAGAACTGCTCGAGCGGCTTGCCTTCCTCGACGTACCGGTTGGCGCGGCCCTCTTGCCCGAGTTCGAAGATCAGCGGCGGCGCCGCGTTCAGTGCGAGATCGTTAGACGTTAGCGTGGACATGGACCACCTCGGAGAGTGCCGTGGCAAGCGCCTCGATCTCACCGCTCGAGGTGAGCTCGGTCGCGTTCATCAGGATGCAGGTCGAGAGCTCGGGGTAGAACCGCCCGAGATCGACGCCGCCGAGAATATTGCGCTCCTGCAGCTTCGCGAGCACCGCGCTCGCGGGCTGGTGCACGTCGACGACGACTTCGTTGAAGAAGGGCGTCGCGAACTTCAGATCCACGCCCGCGATCGCGGAGACCGCGGTCGCGAGTTCGCGCGAGCGTTCGAGATTGAGCGCGGCGACGTCGCGCAGGCCGGTCTTGCCCATCAGCGCGAGATAGATCGTCGCGATCAGCGCGCAGTGCGCCTGATTGGTACAGATGTTCGACGTCGCGCGTTCGCGGCGAATGTGCTGTTCGCGCGCCTGCAGCGTGAGCACGTAGGCGGTGCGGCCCTCGTTGTCGACCGACTTGCCGACCAAGCGGCCCGGGATGCGACGCATGTGCTCCTTGGTCGCGGCGATGAACCCGACGTACGGGCCGCCGTAGGCGGGCGCGACGCCGAAGCTCTGCGCTTCGCCGACCACGATCTCCGCGCCCCACGATGCGGGCGTCGCGAGCGCGGCGAGCGACATCGCTTCGGAGATCACCGCAATCGGCACCGTGCCGCTCTCGCGTACCGCGGCGAGCGCATCGGCGGCGAGCACGTCGATATTCCCGAAGAAGTTGGGCGATTGCAGCGCGACCGCGGCGTACTGCTTGCTCTCGACGGCGGCTTTCAGCGCCGCGAGATCGGTCGTGCCCTCGGCGGTGTAGGCAAGCTCGTCGATCTCCACATCGAGACCGTCGCAGTAGGTCTTGAGGACCGCGCGATAGTTCGGATCGACCGCACGCGAGACGAGCAGCTTCTTGCGTCCGTTCGCGTTGATCGCCATGATCGCGCCTTCGGCGAGCGCGGTCGCGCCGTCGTACACCGAAGCGTTCGCGATATCCATGCCGGTGAGCAGGCAGATGTAGCTCTGCCACTCGTAGATCGCCTGCAGATAGCCTTGCGAGACCTCGGCCTGGTACGGCGTGTACGCGGTCAGGAATTCACCGCGCATCGCGAGCGTCGCGATCGCCGGCGGCGCATAGTGGCGATACGCGCCCGCGCCCAAGAACGAGATGGCGTCGACGCCGGTGTTCTTCGCGGCCATGTGCTCGAAGCGGCGCGCGATTTGATACTCCGGCAGCGCGGGAACGATATCGAGCTCGGCTTTGAGCGCGACGGCGTCGGGAACGGCAAGCAGCTCGTCGAGCGAGCCGACGCCGATGGCGTCGAGCATCGCTCGAATGTCGGCCTGCGTATGCGGCGTGTACACTATGCGGTCATCCTGCGGGGAGAGGGATTATTCGGTTGCGATCTTCTCGTAGTCGGCGGCCGAGAGCAGATTGTTCTTCTCGTTCGCGTCGGCAAGTTTGACTTTGAAGAGCCAGCCCGCGCCGTATGGATCGCGGTTGACGGCGGCCGGATCGTTTTCGAGCGTGTCGTTGATCTCGAGCACTTCACCGCCGATCGGCGTGAACAGATCGGAAACGGCCTTGACCGATTCCACGACGCCGACGTTGCCGAATTGCGAGATCGCCTTACCGACGCGCGGCAGCTCGACGTAGACGATGTCGCCGAGCGAGTTTTGGGCGTAGTCGGTGATGCCGACGAGCGCGGTGTCGCCCTCGATCTTCACCCATTCGTGTTCTTTGCTGTACAGCAGGCCTTCGGGCTGCGCCACGTGTCTTCTCCTTGATCCTGACGTTATTTCGCGCGTTTGTAGAACGGTTGTTGCACCACGGTCGCCTCGTGTTTGGTTCCGCGAATCTCGACCGCGAGCACGGTGCCCACGGTTGCGGCTTCCTTGGCGACGAGCGCGGTCGCGATGTTCTTGCCCCCGACCGACGGGGCCATCGAGCCGCTACGCACCTCGCCGACCTCTCGGTCGCCGAGGAACACCTTATAGCCTTCGCGAGCCGGCACGCGGCCCTCCATCACGAGACCGACGATGCGCGGGTACTCGTCGCGCTCCATCTGCTCGATCAGGGCATTGCGGCCGATGAACTCGGGTTTCGCCGTCTTGAGCGCCCACTGCAGCCCCGCCTGAACCGGCGTGATCTCCTCGGTGAGCTCGTGACCGTAGAGCGGCATCCCGGCCTCGAGACGCAGTACGTCGCGCGACCCGAGACCGCAGGCTTCCAGCCCGTCGCCTTCGTGATCGCGTAGTAGCGCGTTCCAGATCTCCGATGCGTGCGCGCCGTCGACGAAGAGCTCGAAGCCGTCTTCGCCGGTGTAACCGGTGCGCGCGATCACCGCGGGATGCCCGTACACGGTGCCCTCGGCGCAGAAGTAATACTTCACGTTCGCGAGATCCACGTTCGTATGCGGCTGCAGGATCTCGACCGACTTCGGCCCCTGAATCGCGATCAAGGCGCTACGGCCGTGCAGATTCGTGAGGTGCACGTTCTCGGCGCGATTGGCGTTGATGTGCTCCCACATCTTCTCCGCGTTCGCGCCGTTGACGACGAGCAGCCAGCGATTCTCCAAGCGATAGAAGATCGTGTCGTCGTGCGCGCCGCCTTGCGGATTGCAAAAGATGTTGTACCGCGCCTGCATCGGCTTCATCGAGGCCACGGCGTTGATCGTGAGCGTCTCGGCCCACTCCGCGACGTTCGGTCCTTCGAGCACGAACTGCGCCATGTGCGAGAGATCGAAGAGCCCGGCGCGATGTCGCACCGCGTCGTGCTCGCGCAGCACGCCCGTGTACTGCACCGGCATCGAGAAGCCGGCGAAGGGAACCATACGCGCGCCCAGGCGCACGTGTTCGTCGTACAGCGCGGTGCGCCGCAGATCGGTGGATGCGGTCATGACATGTCGTCCTTCGAATGGAGCGCCGCGCGCGGCGTTTTCTCGTCGGGATAGGTGTTGAGGAAGTTGAGCGTGGCGTGCGCGACGAGCTTGCCGTTGCTCGTCACCTGCACCTCGCCGTAGCAGATGCGGCGACCGGAGCGCAGCACGGTCGCCTCGGCGATGAGATCGTGCGGCGGCAGGGCCGGAGCCAGGAAGTTGCATTGCAGGGCCACGGTAACGGTATCTTGCTCGCGTCCGTACACGGATGCGAGCGCCACGTAAAAGACCGTGTCGCACAGGCTCACGATCGCGCCGCCGTGCACCGCGCCCGCGCCGTTCGCGATCTCGGGGCGGAACGGCATGCGCATCACCGCACGTCCGCGCTCGACCTTCTCGAGCTTGAGGTCGAGCAGCTTGACGAAGTGCGACTTTTCCTTCTCCCAGCGATGGGGAGCTTCCGCAAAATCGTGCGTCATGGGCCTCCGGAAGCGTAGCCGGATCGGGCTGCGCCGTCTATGACATTAAGAGAAGACGGGGCCTGAGGCCGCGAGCGCCCGCCGCAGGTAGAGCGGCAGCGAGAAAAGCCGCCGGTGCGTCTGCCCGTCGTAGAAGAAATTCTGGCCCCGCAGCTTGCCGCAGTAGGCATCGAGCGCGGCGGGATCGAGCGCGGCGAGATCCACGCTGTCGCTGCAGGCCAGGAACGCCCACTCGGTATCGAAGGCCGGCACGTGATGCGAGAAGGTGGTGACGTAGCGGTAGTGCTGCCGCAGCGTGCGCGCCATCTTGCAGTGCAGCGAGAGGTTGTGGAACGCGGTGGTACTCGCTTGCAGAACGTAGACGCCGTCGTCGGCCAAGCGCGACTTGATGAGCCCGAAGACGTCGTTGTTGAACAGGATGTTGCTCGGCGAGTCTTCGAGCGGCTCGGTGAGATCGGAAACGATCACGCCGTAGCGATCGCGATCCTCGCGCATGAACGCGAGCGCGTCGCCCACGATCACCCGCGCGCGCGGGTCATCGAAGGCGCCCGCCGACCATTCCGGCAGATACTGCTTGGAGAGATCGACGACCAGCCCGTCGATATCGACCATCGTGCAGCGCTTCACGTCGGGGTGACGTAGCACCTCGCGCAGCGTGGCGCCTTCGCCGCCGCCCAGAATGAGCACGTCGCGCCGGTCGCGAGCGCCCGCGAGCGCGGGGTGCACCAGCGTCTCGTGGTAGATCTTTTCGTCGTGCTGCGAACTCTGCGTGTCGCCGTCGAGGATCAGCATCTTGCCGAAGACCGGCGTGCTGATCACGGAGACTTGCTGAAACTCGGAGCGTCCGGCGTAAAAGACGTGATCGACGGCGTGGTGGTGCTGTTCGGTGGGAGCGGACTCCTCGACATACCACTGCCAGTATTCGGTCTTCGGCATAGCGGGCTCGAAGGTTCGCCGCGACTGCGAGCGCCGCCTACGGGTGCGCGCGCTCCAGCATCGGGCGCGCGATCCGCAGGTTGTCGGCGACGACGCTCTGCACGTAGGGCGCGATCGCGGCCGGCAGCGTCATCTTCGCCGCATTGGCGTAGCGCGTCCCGGCACCGGGCTGAGCGTACTCGTGCAGCGACGTGCGGAAGTACGATGCGAGCGTCGCGGCGGGAGCGGTCGCATCGATCACCATGCCGCTCGCCGAGGTCACGTCGAAGCCCGCCTCGCGCAGCTTCGCGGCGACCGACTGCAGATCGCTCGCCATCGTCGGCGTGGCACGCATGACGAGCACCACGCGCGTGGGCGCGGCCGCGGCACGCTCGCCGAGATCGCTCAGCCCCGGGAGCCGCGGCACGTTGTTCAGCACGAAGTCGTGCGACGGGCCGTAGGCTGCCGATATCGGCAGCGCCATCGAACGAGCGACGATCTGCGGCGTGCGGTTCGGGCAGAGCGTGGCCGCCACGCGCGCACCGAGCGGTTCGCCGAGTCCGGTGACGTTGTCGGGACCGGCCTTCGCGGTATACGACGGCGCGGTGTTGTTCAGGTAGTTATTGTTGTTGCCGATGTCGTCGACGAAGGCTTGCGGCGAGCGCGCGTACGCGAGATAGAAGAGCGATTGCGGGGATGCAAAGCTCGGCGAAATCGAACCGCCGCAGTATTCGTCGATCTCGGCGAGCAGCGCGGCAGCCTGCGGAGCGCTCCATGAGGTGCCGTCTTTGAGTTGGCGGCCGGTGCCGCCCACGAAGAGAGCAACGCCCACCGCCGGAAACGCGATGTCAGGGACGTTGCGCATGCTCTGTGAGGCGAAGCCCGCAACGCCGATCTGCGAGGGGGGCGGCGTGAAGACGACGGAAACACCGCCGCCGCTGGCTCCGCCGGCGTTTGCGTTGACGGCGTCGTTCCAAGCGAGCGTGCTTGCGATCGAGGTGGTCGTCTGCGTCCCGCCGACGCCGATAACGTTGGGGTCGGACGCCGGATAGTTCACGCCGGGCACGTTGGCCGGAGTGGCCGCGACGGGATTGCCGCACTCGTTGCCCTGATCGCCGGAGGAGGCCACGACCGCGATTCCGGCCGCGGCGAGCTGCGCGAGCACGGAGTGATCCGGATTCGTGTAGTCGACGCCTTGGTACGCCTCGCAGCCGCCGTACGAGATGTTGAAGACGTGGATGTTGTACTGCGTTGCATCCTGCAGCACCGCGTTGTACGCGTTGATGAAGTCCTGATCCGAGAGCGTGGTCGGCACCGAATAGTAGCGGATGTTCGCCCCCGGGGCGAGCCCCGCGACCGTTTCGACGTCGAGCGTCCCTTCGTCGAGGCCGCCCGGGTCGCCGGTGGTGCTGCCGCCCGTGACCGGCACGACGGTGAAACTCCCGGTTGCGGCACCGGCCGCGTTGAAGTAGGTGAGGTATTGGGTGATGTCCGCCTGCGCGGGCGACATATCGCCGAAGATCGCGATCGTCTGCCCCTTGCCGTTGTAGCCGCTCTGGACGGGGAACTGAAATGCGTTCGCGACGTCCTGTGGCCCCCATCCGCTCGTCGAGGCCGAATGCGGGGGCAGCGTGGGATCGGTGCCCGGGACGAGCGACGCGGCGGGCGTGGGCGACGGCGTCGTGCTCGTCACGGGCGTCGGCGTTCCGCCGCCGCTCGGAATGCTCGAACCGCCACCCCCTCCTCCGCCGCATGCAACGAGTAGCGCACAGGCCGCAACGGCCGCAGCTCCGAGAATCCGTACACCGAAACGCCGTTCCATCAGATCTCCACTTCGTCGTAACGTCGGCACGCCCATGATCGGCATGAGCGGAATGGCCCAGGTTGGCCACTTCCGTCGCAACCTCTTTGCGAGGCATGCGAGCCGAACGCAAAAAAAGACAGACGCCGGAAAACGATGAGGCGCCCCGCGTGCTGCGGAGCGCCTCGTCCGATAGGGTCGCGTCGGCGGTTAGGCCGAGAGCGCGGTGGTCTCGTGATCGCGGGTGACGACGTGCGTGAAGTGCCCGCCGGGCTGCGCGATGCCGCGCTTCACTTCGGTCGTCAGCATGCTGCTTGCGTCGAGCGCCTTCGCGGCATACTCGCAGGCGAGCCATGGGTCGGTGTGGTCTCCGCACGTATAGAAATCCATCGCGGCGTAGCCGAGTTCCGGCCACGTGTGGATGGAGATGTGCGACTCGGCGAGCACGACCACGCCGGAAACTCCTTGGGGTTCGAAG
>DAHUZB010000010.1 GCA_027306785.1 Vulcanimicrobiota bacterium | reverse complement strand
AGCCGCCGCGGATTGCGCGGCGTTTAAGCTCGTGATCTCGGACTCGCACGTCGGTTTGAAAGCGGCCATCGCGAAGGTGTTCAAAGCAACGTGGCAGCGCTGCCGAGTCCATTTCATGCGAAACGCGCTCGCACATGCGGGCAAAGGACAACGGCAGATGGTTCTCGCGTTGATCAATACGGTGTTCGCGCAGGAGAGCGCGAGCGCGGCGCACGAGCAATGGCGCATCGTTTCCGAGCAGCTTCGGCAGAAGTTCCCGAAGCTCGCAGCGATGATGGATGACGCCGAGAACGACGTGCTCGCGTACATGGACTTTCCAAAGGCGCATCGCAAGCAGATCGCCTCAACAAATCCGCTCGAACGGCTCAACGCCGAGATCAAGCGACGCACCGACGTTGTCGGTATCTTCCCGAACGATGCCGCAATCGTACGCCTCGTCGGTGCGCTACTACTGGAACAGAACGACGAATGGCAACTGCAGCGGCGCTACATGCAACTCGAAGGACTCAGCGCAGTCAGTGATAATCAGCCCGCCAAGCTCTCCGCCGTGATCAACGGCTGAGCGCCACCCTCGCCGAGCCACCGCTCGTACACCACGGCTGGGGACACGATCGTCCGCTTGAAGCAGGACCAGAAATTCTCAATGGTATTCGTATGAACGCGGCCTTCGCAGTACGTTACCCAATGGTCGATGAAGGCGTGAACGTAGCCGACGCTCGGAAGACCGCGATACGGTCCCCACGCATCGCTGTAGATCGACGTTCCCGGAAACACGTTGGCGCGGATATGCGGAAACAGCGTGGCGCGCTTGCGGTCGGGAAGAACCATCGCCTTGACCTTGGACGGACGACCGCGCTCGGCAATACCGAAGACCATCGTCTTGCCTTCGAACGGGTAGTAACCCTTACGGTTGTCCCGGCCTTCGCCGCGCTTCGTGGCGCGGCGCTTGCGGCCGCCGACGTAAGTCTCATCGACCTCGACTTCGCCTTTGAATTGCTCCGCAGGCTGGCCGTCACGCATGGCCTCCCGAATCCGGTGAAGCATGAACCATGCGGTCTTTTGCGTCACGCCGAGGGCGCGGGCCAATTCATGCGAGGACGTTCCGTTCTTGGTGTTGGCGAGAATCCAAATGGCCGGAAGCCACTTGCAGAACGAAATGGGACTGTCCTCAAAGATCGTCCCAACCTTGACCGTGAACTGCCGCGAGCAATCCTTACAGCGCCACAGTTTGCGGGTCTTGATGAAGATGACCGCCGCCGATCCGCAACCCATCCGGGGGCACGCCACGCCGTTCGGCCAGCGCAGCTTAACCGCGTAGGCGAACGCCCGGTCTGGGTCCGAGAAGTAGGTCACCGCTTCGAGGAGAGTAGTCGGCGTCTTGTCCATACACCAAGCGTATACTCGCCTGGTGCCTACTGGGTGGCATCTTCAGGTGCGTGAGGTATATCGTCTTGACAGATGTCAAGACGATATACCTATTGCACCACACGCTGCCACCCAGGTGTCATGCCGCGAGTATAGCCTTGGAGTATGGACAAGCTGCCGACGCCCACCACGCTCCTCGAAGCAGTAACCTACTTCTCGGACCCTGCCCGCGCCGATGCCTACATTGTTTCGCGCCGCTGGCCGAACGGCGTTGCTTGCCCGCGCCCTGACTGCGGCTCGGCTTCCGTCCAGGCGATCAAGACGCGCCGTATTTGGCGCTGCAAAGACTGTGGCCGGAACTTCTCGGCCAAAACGAACTCGATCTTCGAGCATAGCCCGATTCCGTTCACCAAGTGGCTCCCGGCGCTTTGGCTGCTCGCGAACACCAAGAACGGCACCTCGTCCCACGAACTCGCCCGCGCGCTCGGCGTCACGCAAAAGACCGCGTGGTTCATGCTGCATCGCGTTCGCGAGGCCATGAAGGACGAGAAGCCCGGTATGTTCGAGGGCGAGATCGAGGCCGACGAAACCTTCGTCGGCGGTCGTCGTCGCGCGACCATGCGCACCGAACTCGGACACAAGAAAATGAAGCACGGGCCGTTCGAGGGCAAGACCACGGTGTTCGGCATGGTCGAACGCGGTCGCCCGTCGCGCGTCAAAGCGATGGTCGTTCCGAACCACAAACGCTCGTCTCTGATGCCGCACATCCGCGCGAACGTGCTTCCGGGCTCCGCGATCTACACCGATGCGCTCCGCTCCTACCGTACGCTCCCGAACGAAGGCTACGCCCATGCGTTCATCGACCACATGGTGACGTACTGCGAAGGCCGCGTTCACACGAACAGCATCGAGAACTTCTGGTCGTGCTTCAAGCGGACGCTGCACGGAACGTATATCGCTCCCCGCGCTTTCCATCTTGACGCCTACGTTGACGAGCAGGTTTTTCGCTTTAACGCCCGCGAGGATGACGACGCCGGACGCTTCGTATCCGTCCTGAAGAACGCCGATGGTCGTCGCTTGACGTTCGAGGCGCTTCGTACCGCAAATGCCGACCTTCGCATCGGGCAGCGCGGCCCTATTCATCGGCCCCGGGCTTCTCAGTAGGCTCGACGGTTTCTTCGACCGCCTCTTCAATCTGCTCAGCGTCTTTCTTCACGACGTTGAACAGCTTGTCAACGAGGTTGTCGAGGTTCTTCATGCCATCGTCGCCGTTATGCTTGTCATCCATAGCGAGCGATGTCACTTGATATGCAGCTCAGCATCGATGCCATCTGTTCAATCTCTTCCACTTCGACGATGCCGTAACCCATATTGTCCGCAAGGTCCGCTGCCTCCTTATCTTCCCAGATATCATCGCGCTTTAAGTCCTGAAAAAAATGTCGGACATCGTGCCTGAAATATCGCGCATAAGCATCTTCGGCTTTCCATCGCTCCTGCTCTATTTGCCGCTCAATGTCTGGTGGTGGCGTATCATGAGTTCGCACAATTTGCAGGTATTTAACGTCCCGAATGAGGTTGTATAATTTATTGGATAGCAACAAGGCTTCGCGCGCGTAACGCAGCGAAGCGGCGGCCGCTTCTTTGTAGATGTTTCTGAAATAGACATAGGCGAACCAAATGAAACAAGCGATTGACGCCACAACAAAGAGGGCCTGATAATTCCCCGTTGCCAAAGACGGCTCCGCGGCAAGAAGTAAGGCGATCACGGTCGCAGCAAAACCTGGGACTTCAACGCGAAAAAGACCTCTAAGCCACCTGCGATGCTTACGACTCTTGCGAACGACGACGTAGATACGTACCGCGACGATAACGAGAATTGCAGCAAAAGCGAGAACGGTGCCAATGCCAAGCGAGTAGTGACGCGCCATGGCGCCCCCTTCGCCCCCAGGTCTCGTCCGCCTCGGCGCGTGGTCGGCCGAGCGGCTAGCATGAAAAATACTCCTGGTGCAATAGGTAAATCATCTCGACAGATGTCAAGGTGGGGCATAGGGTGGCGGTATGAGTGAGTTTTCCGCCGCCCTCAACGCGGCCATGGAGCAGGCCGGGATGACGGCGGCCGAGCTCGCCGCCAAGGCCGGGATCACCGAGTCGGCCGTCTCGCTGCTGCGATCGGGGCGGCGGGAGCCGTCGTACCGCACGTTCCAGGGGCTGGCCAAGGTGCTGCCGAGCCTGGCCGTGGTCGAGCGCGAGGAATCGCCCTTCGATTCGATCGAGGATGCGATCGACGATATCCGCGCGGGCAAGATGGTGGTTGTGCTGGACGACGAGGACCGCGAAAACGAAGGCGACCTCGTGATGGCGGCCGAGAAGGTGACGCCCGAGGCGATCAACTTCATGCGCAAGGAAGCAGGCGGGCTCATCTGCGTGCCGCTGCTCGGCTCGCGACTCGACGAGTTGCAGATTCCGCAGATGGTGCGCGATAACACCGCCGTGCACGAGACGGCGTTCACCGTCTCGGTCGAGGCGCGCGACATCACCACCACGGGCATCTCCGCGCACGACCGCGCGGTGACGATTCTCAAGCTGCTCGACCCCGACGCCGTCTCGGCCGATTTTCTGCGTCCCGGACACACCTTTCCGCTGCGCGCGCGTGAAGGCGGCGTGCTCGTGCGGGCGGGGCAAACCGAAGCGTCGGTGGATCTCGCACGCCTGGCCGGACTCGCGCCCGCGGGCGTCATCTGCGAAATTATGGCGGAAGACGGAACGATGGAGCGCCTGGACGGGTTACGGAAGTATGCCGACCGTCATGGACTTCGGCTGATTACCGTAAAGGACTTGATTGCATACCGTATGCGGACAGAAAAGCTCGTCAAGCGCGTCGCGCAATTTCACCTTCCCACAACCGCGGGCGAATGGGAAGGCCACGCCTACGAAACCACGATCGACGGCAATACGCACGTTGCGCTCGTCATGGGCGATATCAGCAGCGGGAAAGACGTGCTCGTGCGCGTGCATTCCGAATGCTTGACCGGCGACGCGCTGCATTCGATCCGATGCGATTGCGCGGCGCAGCGCGACGGCGCCATGGAGATGATCGCCAAAGAAGGGCGCGGCGTCTTCTTGTACCTTCGCCAGGAAGGCCGCGGCATCGGGCTTGCCAACAAACTGCGCGCGTACGAACTGCAAGATAAAGGCGCCGATACGGTCGAGGCCAATCTCGCGCTCGGGCTGCCGGTCGATAAACGCGACTACGGCATCGGCTCGCAGATTCTCGCCGATCTCGGCATCAAAGAACTGCGCTTGATCACGAACAATCCGCGCAAGATCTTCGGACTCGAAGGCTACGGCATCAAGATCGTCGGCCGCGTTCCGATGCAGACCACGCCGACCGCGCACAATCGCCGCTACATGGCGACCAAGCGCGCGAAGCTCGGCCACATGTTCGACGAGTCGATCGCCGCTTCGTGAAGCCGACCGGCGATACCGTCACGCAAAGCTTGCCCGCGCCGTCGTGCGCGGGCAAGCGTTTTGCCGTCGTCTCCGCGCGCTGGTACGTCGAACTCACCGATTGGCTGATCGACGGCGCGCGCCGCGCGCTCGCCGATTGCGGCGTGGCGGCGAACGACGTCGATCTCTACGAGGTGCCCGGCTGTTTCGAACTGCCGCTCGGGTGCAGCAAAGCGATCGATCTCGGACGCTACGACGGCATCGTCGCGCTCGGCGTGGTGATACGCGGCGACACGCCGCACTTCGATTTCGTGGCGGGCGAATGCGCGCGCGGCATCATGGACGTGCAGTTGCGCAGCGGCGTGCCGATCGGTTTCGGCGTGCTCACCACCGAGACGCTCGCGCAGGCGCAAGAGCGCGCCGATCCGGCACGCATGGACAAGGGCTACGAAGCGGCGATGGCCGCGGCGCAGCTCGCGACGCTCAGCGCCGCAGCCCGCGCAACAGGGTAAACGCCGTCCCGGCGACGAGCGCGAGCATTCCGAGCGAGACGATGTAGGCGATCGGGCGTGCCCAGGCGTCGCCCAAGCCGAGCGCCGCGCCGCACGCCACGCCGAAATTTTCGAACGCAAGCGCCAACCGCGCGAACGGATTGCTGCGCTCGCCGCTCGCGTCGCGGAGTTCGGCGAGAACCTGATCCGGCTGCCACTCGTTGCCTTCGGTCAGCGAGACCAGGCGATCGTTCCGATCGAAGACGGCGATCGCTTCGCCGTGCACCAACTGCCCGGGCACGCGCCCCGGCGAGACGATGATGTTGAAGCGCTTTGCGAAGGTGAGGACCGCCGCGGGATCGCCGGTGAGCATCTCCCAGCGCGTCGGATCGGCGCCGTAGTTCTTCGCGTAGAGATGCAGCACGGGCGGGGTGTCGTGCGCGGGATCGATCGTCACCTCGATCAGGCGCGCACCGGGCGGCAGATGCGCCTGCATCTCCTCGAACTTCAACGAGACCGCGGGGCATTCGGTCGTCTCGGCGCAGCGCGTATAGATGAACGCGAGGGCTCGTGCCCCGCCGTCGTTATCGCGCCACGCAAATGCGCGCCCGTCTTGATCGACGAAGCGCGGATTGCCGGGGACGCGTTCGCCGATCTGCACGGTCGGCACCCATGGGAGCAACATCGGGCTCAACGATAGCCCGCAGCGGTGAAGCGTTCGTGAAGGGAGCGGCGGGACAAAAGTCGCATTAACGGGACCTTAACAAAACCCGTTCCGAGCGTTCGGAGGCACCCGTGGAAGACAAGGTTCTCACGTGTAAGGACTGCAGCGCGGAATTCACGTTTTCAGCGCGCGAGCAGCAGTTTTTCGCCGAGAAGGGCTTTACGAACCAGCCGCTGCGCTGTCGTGAGTGCCGTCAGTCGCGCCGCGCGCAGGGCGCGGGCTCGCCCGCATCGGGCGCGCGCCCGAGCTTCGAAGTCGTGTGCGCGACCTGCGGAGTGCAGACCACCGTGCCGTTTCGTCCGCGCGGCGATCGCCCCGTGCTCTGCCGGAGCTGCTTCACCGCGAAGGTTCCGGTCGGCGCCTGACTAACAGGCGCGGCATGTCCACGCCGAGCGATCTCTCCGCCGTCGCCTGGGGCGGCGATGCCGTCATCTACGTCGATCAACGCCGTCTCCCGCACGACGTGCGGCGCGAGCGCGCGCGCACGGTCGAGGAGATCGAGGCCGCCATCAAAACGCTCGCCGTGCGCGGCGCGCCCGCGATCGGCGTCTTCGGTGCCTACGGCGTGGCGCTGCTGCGCGATGCGATCGCGAGCGACGAGGCCTTTGCGGCGGCGGCGCGGCGCGTGCGCGATGCGCGTCCGACCGCGGTGAACCTGGCCTGGGCGGTCGATCGCGTCCTCGCCGCCGAGAACATGCTCGCCGAGGCCGAGGCGATTCACCGCGAGCAGATCGCGATGGATGCGGCGATGGCCGACGCCGGGCTCGACCTCATTCCGAAGAACGCGCGCATTCTCACCCACTGCAACACGGGTCCGATCGCGACTGCCGGCGGCGGCACCGCGCTCGGCGTCATCATCGCCGCGCAGCGCGCCGGAAAGAAGCCGCACGTCTTCGTCGACGAGACGCGCCCGCTGCTGCAAGGCGCGCGGCTCACCTATTTCGAGCTGCAGCAGGCCGGCGTGGATGCGACGCTACAGGTGGACGGCGCCGCGGCGATCGCGATGCAGCGCAAAGGCATCGATCTCGTGATCGTCGGTGCCGACCGCATCGCGCGCAACGGCGACACCGCGAACAAGATCGGCACCTACGGGCTCGCGGTGCTCGCCGCGCATCACGGGATTCCGTTCTACGTGGCGGCGCCGCGCTCGACGATCGACTTCTCGATGACCTCGGGCGACGCGATCCACATCGAAGAGCGCGCGGCGGACGAAGTGATCGCATTCGGCGGCACGCCCGCGGCGCCGACCGACGCCGCCGTTTACAATCCCGCCTTCGACGTGACGCCGGGTCACCTCGTGACCGCCTTCATCACCGAGTACGGCGTGATCAAGCCGCCCTATCCCGAAACGATCTCCGCGCTCGAACTGCGCCCGCGCTTCGGCGCGCTCGTGTAGATGAAGGTCTACGAGTTTCTCGACAAGACGCCGAAGATTGGCAGCCTCGTCGTGATCGAAGGCACCGAACGCGCGCTCGCGGAGCGCGCGCTCGACGTGCTGCTCGATCGATTGCTGCCCGAGATGCGCGATCTGAATCTCGAACGCGTGCCGGCATCGGAATGGAGCGATGCCGCGCGTGTGCGCGAGGCGGTGCAGGCGATGCCGTTTCTGGCCGAACGCCGCGTGGTCGTGGTCAGTGACGCGCAGGCGCTCAAAGCGCAGCCGCGCCGCGATCTGCTCGAAGTCGCGCAATCCGTGCCCGACGGCAACACGCTCGTGATCCTCGATCTGCTCTCGCCGCGCGCGCAGCGTCCGCAGCCGCTCGGGGCGCAACTGGGGCGTGCGGCGCTCCGGATCGACACCACCGCCAACGAAGAGACGCGCGCGCGGTTCGTAAACGAACTGCTCGCGCAGCTCGGCGCGACCGCGGAGCCGCGCGTGATCAACGAACTCGCGCGCAGCGAGGCCGATCTCGCGGCCGTCCGCAACGATCTCGAAAAGCTCGCGCTCGCCGGGAAGAAGATCACCTACAAGGATCTCGAGGGCGAGTCGCTCGCGATCGAAGACCCCAAAGCCTACCTCTACGCGAGCGCGCTCGTGGAGGGCAAGGCCGCCGAGGCGCTTGCGATCGCCCACGAATTTTTTGCCAACGATCCGCGCGGGGCGGCGATTCCGCTGCTCTCGGCGCTCGCGACCGAGTGCGGGCTGATTTGGGAGATGGCCCGGCCGGGCGGAGAGCTACCCGCGCGGGCGCGCTGGCGCGAGCGGGTGCTGCGGCCACTCGCCGGCCGGATCGGCGAACGGCGCGCGCGGGTTGCCTACGAGCGGGCCGTCCGCGGGGTGGAGGCGATCGTGACGGGCGCGGCCGGGAACGACCCGGAGGATCACCGTACCTTGGTCGAACGAATCACGGCCGAGCTTTCCGGTCTCAGCCGCCGATAAACATAGAAATGGAGGTCCTTACGCCCACGGAATCGGGCCCCGCGTCGATCGATCCGAAGCAGCTGCTGATCGACGATGTCGACCGCGCGCGCGCGGAACGCGACGATCTCGATCGTCAGATCGCCGCCGATGGCGCGCGTCTGGGCGAGATTCGTGCCGCGCTCGATACGATGATCGCCGCGGTTTGGCGCGACGTGTACGGGCAGCAGCAGCGCATGCGCGATCGCGAGAACATCAGCGACGCGCTGACGTTCGGCTGGGTGGGCGGATATCGGTGGTTCTGTCTCGCGCTCGCGGTCGGCGTGTTGATCGGCGGGGCGTATCTGTTGCAGGCAACCGGTGCCGTGATCGCGATCGCGCTCTACGCGGTGTGCGCGGTGGCCGGATATTTCGTCGCGCGCGATCAGTGTCTCGCGCCGTTGCGTAAGGCGCGCTCTTCGTATCTCGGCTCCGACGGCAAAGATATCCGCTTCGTCGCCTTCTCACGCTACGAAACGGGGCTGAACCATCCGCTGATCGGCTTCGACGGCCCGACCAACGGCAGGCTCGAAGATCGGGCCTGGAAGATTCCGGGCGTGCGCGACAAGGACGCGATGCTCGAGACCTTCATCGAAGTCATCGACGAACGCCGCAGCAACGTGCTGCTCACGCGGTTCCCCGATCGCAAACCGACGCTCGTTCACGCGGACCTCGAGAATCCGTTCGTGCGCGCGTACGGCGTGTTCTTCCAACGCGCGCTCGAGCGGCATCTGCCGACGGTGGAGAAGCACGCGAACGATTTCCGCGAGATCGTGCGGCGCTACGGCACGCGCAAAGATCTCGACGATCGCGTGCACGCGCTCGAAGCCGAACTGCGCGAATTCGACGGCACCGCGGCGATCGTGCGCCCGTTGATGCTGCCCGCGGCGGCCCGCGATCGATTGCTGCGCCAGGTCGTGCTCTTTCGCTTGGGCGATCCCGCGATTCGTCGCGGCGCCTTCCTCGTGAGCGGCGATCGGCTCGATCTCACCGACGTGATGCAGACGCTCGCCCGCGCGAGCGCGGCGACGCTGCTGAAGATCTCGTTCTCGCAGATCAAGATCGGCTACGTGGGGCAGGGCGCCTCGACCGTCGCGCGCGTCTTCGATCAGGCCAAGCGCACGCGCTCGATCGTCTTCATCGACGAAGCCGACAAGTTTTTCGCGGGCGCGGGATCGGCGCAGTACGAAGCCATGCGGCGCGAAGTGGAGCAGGCGCTCTTCAAGGAGTGGGACGCGCTCGAAGATCGCACCGACGTGTGGGTGGTGGCGGGTGCGGAGACGCGCGAAGGCGTCGATCCGGCGGCGATCGCGCACTTCGGCACGCTGCTCGACTTCTCGGCGACCGCGGATGCGGGCGACGGGCCGATGACGACCGTGCTCGACGGCGAGGCACCGGCGCAGCTTCCGCACGCCGACGTCGAACTTTCGGCGCCGGTCATCGCGCGCAACCGGCTGCTCTCAGCGATGTTCGCGCACGTGGAGACGATGGAGTCGCAGGGCATCGTCGTCCCGCGTGCCGTGCTCATCGGAGGACCGTCGCGCGACGCGCGGCAGACCGTGATCAACTCGCTGGCCGATCAGACCGCGTTGCCGTTGGTCGAGGCCACCCTGGAGCGGCTCGACGATGCCATCGTCCACGCCCGCGCCACCGGCCGCGCGCTGCTCGCGGTCGAGCTTTCGGAGTACGGTGACCCGGGGGCGATCGCGCACCTGGCGTTCACCATCGACGAGATCGTCGCGTCGCGCGAGCCGATCTTCGTGCTCGCCTCCGTCGCCGACGCCGACGCGCTCGAGCCCGAACTGCGCGAGCGCTTCCCGGAGTTCATCGACCTCACCGAGCTCGACGGCCCGGCGCGGCGTGCGAAGCTACGCGAACTGCTCGCCGAGCGTCCGCTCGCGTTCGACCTGGAAGAGGCGATGGACGAGCTCGAGGCGCGCAGCGAGGGCATGACCGCCGAAGATCTCAAGCAGTATGTCGAAGAGGCGGGGCGCCGCGCGGCGCTGCGCGCGATCGACGCCGGTACGCCCGACCGGGTGGTCTTCGCGTTAGCGGATTTCGAGCCGGCGACGCCGGCGAGCCCTGCGACCAAAGACGACGAGGCGGCGCTCTAGCCGGGGGCGAACGGAGGCTCGTCCCATGGATTACCGTACGTATGCGTCGCCGTTCTCTTGGAGATACGGCCGAGCCGAGCTTCGCACGCTATTCTCCGAAGAAGAACGCCGCAAATTGTGGCGTGCGGTTTGGGTCGCGCTCGCCGAAGCGCAGGCCGCCAAGGGGCTCGTCACCCCGGAAGAAGTCGCCGATCTACGCGCGCACGCGCACGCGGTCGATGTCGATGCCGCGCTCGAAATCGAACGCGAGATCCATCACGACCTGATGGCCGAGATTCGCGTCTTCGCATCGCAGGCGACGGTGGGCGGCGGCAAGCTGCACCTCGGCGCCACCTCGATGGACATCGAGGACACGGTCGAAACCTATCGCTTGCGCCTGGCGCTCGCGATGGTGGGCGAGAATCTCCGCGGGTTACTCGCGAGCTTTGCGCAGCGCATCCGGCAGTACGGCGATCTGGTCTGCATGGCGTTCACGCACTTGCAGCCCGCCGAACCGACGACGCTCGGCTATCGTCTCGCCGTGTACGCCCAAGATCTGCTGATCGACGACGCCAACGCGCGCTTCGTCTTCGAACAACTCACGACCAAGGGGTTGCGCGGCGCGGTCGGCACGGCGGCGTCGTACGAGCATCTGCTCGATCACAGCGGTCGCTCCGGCGAGTTGGAAGCGCACGTGCTCGCGGCGTTCGGGTTGGAAGCGCGCGAGATCGCCACGCAGACCTATCCGCGCAAGCTCGACTATCTGCTGCTCTCCGCGCTCGCCGGTATCGGGGCGTCGCTTTCGAAGTTCGCAGCCGACGTGCGCATTCTCTCGAGCCCGGAGTTCGGCGAGGTCGCCGAACCCTTCGGCAAGTCGCAGGTCGGTAGCTCGGCGATGCCGTTCAAACGCAATCCGATCATCTGCGAGCGCATCGATTCGCTCGCGCGCCTGCTGCTCGGCTATAGCGACGTGGCGTGGCAGAACGCCGCCACGAACTATCTCGAGCGCACGCTCGACGACAGCGCGAACCGCCGCACCACGCTTCCCGAAGCGCTGCTCTGCACCGACGAGATCATCACGCTTGCGCGCAAGGTGATCGACGGTCTGCGCGTCGAGGAGCGCCGCATCGCGCACAACCTGCGTACCTACGGCCCGTTCGCGGGCACCGAAGCCGTGATGATGGAGGCCGCGCGCGCGGGCGGCAACCGCCAGGAGCTGCACGAGCAGATCCGCGGCGCGGCGATGGAAGCCTGGGCCGCGCTCGCCCGCGGCGAGGACAACCCGCTCGCGCAGACGCTCGCCGCCGACCCGGCCCTCACCGCCCTGGTCGACCCCGCCGAGATCCGCCGCCTCCTCGACCCCGGCAAACACGTCGGCACCGCCCCCACCCGCGCCAAAGCCGTCGCCGAAAAAATCGAATCTCTACCAGCCTTCCCCAAGCAAAAGATCGTAGAGGTCTAACCATGCTCACGAACACCCGCCGAGGTCCCGGAATTCGCCGAGGTCCCGATACCCGCCGAGGTCCCGATGCTACGACCGCAACGGCAACCACGCTACGTAGGGCCGCCCCAGGGGAATCAACGCCGGTAACCCAGGCGTACGCGGCCCGAGGCACGGGGGCCCCACAACGTGGGGGGCGCCCTTCGACTGGGCTCAGGGCAGGCTCCGCCCAGGGCGGAACGCCTTCAAAATGAACAAAGGCATTGAGATTGCGCGCGGCAAGACCAAGGTGCTCTTCGAGTACCCGGGGTCGCCGGATCAGTTGGTGGTGACGCAGACCGACAACATCTCGGCGGGCGACGGTGCACGCAAGAACGTGATCGCGGGGAAGGGGCGCTTGGCCGCCCAGACGACCGCGCGCGTCTTCCGTCTGCTGAACCTATGCGGATTGCCGACGCATTACTTGAGCGGCGGCGAAGACGACGACAACAACGAGATGTTGGTGCGTCGCGCCGCGATGATTCCGCTCGAAGTGGTGGTGCGCGGCGTGGCGGCGGGATCGTTCGTCAAGCGCAATCCGGGAATCGGCCGCGGTGCGCTGATGGTGCCGCGCGTGATCGAGTTTTTCCTGAAGGACGACGCGCGGCACGACCCGATGATCTCGCCGGATCAGATCGTGGGCGACGCGATCGCGTCGCCGCAGGAGCTCGGCGTGATGACCGAGCTCGCGCGTCTGACGTTCGAGATTTTGGCGCATGCGTGGCGCAAGCGCGACGTGCTGCTCGTCGATCTGAAGATCGAATTCGGACGCGTGATGAGCGGACCGGATAAGGGGCAGCTCGTGATCGCCGACGTGATCGACAACGATTCGTGGCGCATCTGGCCGCAGGGCCGCGAAGAGCTGATGCTCGACAAGCAGATGTATCGCAACCTGCCCGAGGTCAACGACGAAGCGCTCGCGCGCGTGAAAGCCGCGTACGAGCAGGTCGCCGATCTGGTCGGCACCTTCCCCGTGATGCGTCCGGGGATGGCCGCGATCATCTGCGACGGCGCCGAACGCGTGGAGCAGGGCAATACGGTCGCACAGGCACTACAGCAGCTCGGCTTGCCGACGGTGCGGCACGTCGCGAGCCCGTCGCGCACGCCGGGCTACGTGCTGCAACTCGTGCAGCAACTCGAAGCGACGTTCGCGCGGGTCTTTTTCGTCGCGGTCGGCGGCGACGAGATGCTGCGCGCGATGCTCGACGCGGCCTCGTCGTCGCCGGTCTTCGGCTGGGACGGCGACGCGCACGCGGTCGCGATGCAGTGCGCGAAGATGCTCGCGCTCGACGACACGGTGTTGTACGGCCGCACCTTGCTGATGCAGGCGAACGCGCGCTCCGCGGTGCTGCAGGCCGATGCGATGCTGCAGCAGCAGGGGCAGATGCCGCCGGGAGTCGCGATTGGCTAGCGCGGAGACGGCGAACGTCGCGCTGCGTCCCGACGAACTGCGCCGCATCGCCGAGCGGCTCGGCCGCGAACCGAGCGTGGTGGAGCTGCACGCGTTCGACGCGCAGTGGAGCGAGCATTGCAGCTATAAGTCGAGCCGCCATCATCTGAAGACGCTGCCGACCGACGGCGCGTCGGTGGTGCTCGGGCCGGCCGAGGATTCGGGCATTCTGCATCTCGGCGAACACGACGGCGAGCGCTACGGCATCGTCATCGCGCACGAGTCGCACAATCACCCCTCGCAGGTCGTGCCGTTCGAAGGCGCGGCGACCGGCATCGGCGGCATCGTGCGCGACGTGCTCTGTATGGGCGCCGAGGTCATCGCGGTCGCGGACCCGCTGCGTTTCGGACGCGTGGACGACGCGCAATCGCATCAGCGCTATGTCGCGCAGGGCGCGGTCGACGGCATCTCCGCCTACGGCAACGCGATCGGCGTGCCGAACATCGCGGGCGACGTCTATTTCGACGAGCGCTTCGACGACAATTGCTTGGTCAACGTCGTCGCGATGGGAATCGTCAAAGAGTCCGAGATCATCCATTCGTACGCACCGAAGGGCGCGGGCGGCTGGGATATCGTGCTCGTCGGTAAGGCGACCGATCCGAGCGGTTTCGGCGGCGCTTCGTTTTCGTCGCTGACGCTCGATGCGGCCGACGAAGCGTCGAACAAGGGCGCGGTTCAGGTGCCCGATCCGTTCCTGAAAAACGTGCTGATGCGCGCGAGCTATCGCGTGTTCGGCTATTTGCGCGAGCGCAAACTGACCGTGGGATTCAAGGATCTCGGCGCGGGCGGCATCATGGGCTGCTCGGCGGAGATTTGCTCGGCGGGCGGCTACGGCGCGACGATCGATCTGGACAAGGTCAATCTGGCGATCGACGGGCTCAAGCCCGAGGTGATCGCGGTCGGCGAGACGCAAGAGCGCCTGATTTGGGTGCTGCCGCCGGAGATCACCGCCGACGTGCTGCGCATCTACAACGAAGAGTTTACGCTGCCGCAGATCGCGCATAACGCGCGCGCAGTGGTGATCGGCACCGTGACCGACGAAACGCGGTACGTGCTGCGCCATCACGGCGAGACGGTGATGGACGTCGAGATCGATTTTCTGACCGGCTCCATTCGCGACGAACTACCGTACGCGCAGCCGGCACCGAGCGCGGCGGAAGAGCGTCCGCTCGTGACCGGCGTGCAGTTGGACGAACTGCTCGAGCGCGTGCTCGCGCATCGCGACGTCTGCTCGCGCGAGCCGCTCTACCGACGCTACGACTCGGTCGTGCGGGGCTGCACGGTGTTGCCGCGCGGCGCGGCCGATGCGGGTGTGCTCGCGCCGGTACCCGGTGCGCCGCTCGGCGTGGCGCTCGGCGTGGCGGGCAATCCGCGCTACGCGAAACTCGATCCGCGTCTCGCGGCCGAGCATGCGGTGTACGAAGCGGTGCGCCGCGTGGTCGCGGTCGGCGCGCGCCCGATCGGGCTTACCGACTGTCTGAACTTCGGCAACCCGCGCAAGCCGGATCATCTGGGTGAGTTCGTCGCGTCGATCGCGGGGCTCGCGCAGGCGTCGGCGGCGTTCGACGCGCCGTACGTCTCGGGTAACGTGAGCTTGTACAACGAGTCGGCGGGCGGTAAGGCGATTCCGGCCTCCCCGATCGTCGCGTGCGTCGGCGCCATCGAGGATGTTGCGCACGTGGTCACGATGCCGCTCAAGGCGGCGGGATCGGTGCTCTACTATATCGGCCGTCCGCAGAACGCGCTCGGCGGCTCGGTGCTGCTCGACGTGCTCGGCCGACACGAAGCGGTGCTGCCGCGCATCGACTACGATTTCGCGGCGGCGCAGCACGCGCTCGTGCTCAACGCGGCCCGTGCGAACCTGCTGCGCTCGGCGCATCAGGTGGGCAACGGCGGCCTGGCGACGGCGCTCTGCGAGATGGCGTTTCCGACGCTGCGCCGCGGGCGCGCGCCGATCGGCGTGCAGATCGACGAGCCGTGGCAGTGGACGCACGGCGCGGTCGGCGATTTGGAAGCGCTCTTTGCCGAGACGGGCGGGTTCGTGGTGGAGATCGCCGCCGCCGACGTGGAGGCGTTCGAAGGCTTGGCCGACGATGTCGAAGGCGTGTGGGAGATCGGCGTGACGACCGATCAACCGGTGCTCGCGATCGACGACGAAGCATTCGATCTGCATCGCTTACGCGACGTATGGAGCGCGCCGTTGCGCGAGGTGTATCCGTGACGAAGAAGATCGCGGTCCTGGTCTTTCCCGGGACGAACTCCGAAGAAGAGACGCTACGCCTGCTGCGTGCCTGCGGCGGCGACGCGCACCTCGTGCATTGGAGCCGCGCCGCGCTGCTGCGCGACTTCGACGCGTACGTGCTGCCGGGCGGCTTTGCGTACGAAGATCGCATTCGAGCGGGCGCGATCGCGGCCCACGACGAGATGATGGATTACGTGATCGAAGGCGCGCAGGCGGGAAAGCTGGTCTACGGCATCTGCAACGGCGCGCAGATTTTGCTCGAGGCGGGTCTCGTGCCGGGAACGGGTGAGGTGCGCCGTCCGACGGCGGCCTTCACGCGCAACGGTCCGGTGCCGCATTTCGTCTGCACGCACGTGTGGATGAAGCTCGCGATCGATCCGCAACGCTCGCCGATCCTGCGCGGATTGGAACGCGGTGCGCTCGTGCCCGCCTGGTCGGCGCACGGCGAAGGGCGCTTGGCGGCGACCGCCGAGGAACTGCGCGCGCTGCGGGACGGCGGCCACGTGGCCTTCGTCTACGCGCACGAAGACGGCAGCGTGGATGATTCCGCGATTCCGAACCAGGCCGCGCTCGGCTGCGCGGCGCTCGTGAATCGCGCGGGCAACGTGCTCGCGATGATGCCGCACCCCGAACGCGACGGCTGGACCTTTCATCACCCCGATCGCCGCCGCGGAAACGCGATGCTCGAACCCTCGGGTGGCGCGGTGCTCTTCCGCAGCTTCGTGCAGGCGGTGAACGCATGACGCAGCGCGCGTTCGCGATCACGCTGAAGATTCCCGACAACGCGGCGTATACGACGCTGACCACGCTGCAGCGCCTTGGGCTGCCCGTCGCGCGCGTGGAGCGCAGCGAGATTTGGGTCGTCGAGGACGGCGGCGGCGCCGAAGATTTCGCGGCGCGCATGGAGCGCAACGAGACGATCTTCAACGGCAACAAGCATCGCTTGACCGTGCTCGAGGCCGCTTCGCCGCGCGCGGGCGAGACCTGGATCGAGGAGATCGGCGCGCACGACCGAGCGCGCGAGCGCCGTTACGTCGGCTGGCGACTGCTCGGCAACGACGGGCGCCCCGCGGATGCGGACCTGCTGCGCGAGGCCGCCGCGCGACTTCTTTGTAACCCCGCCATCGAGAAAGCACATATCGCGTAAATGAATCGCCCGTACACGATCGCCACCCTCGGCTCGCACTCCGCGCTGCAGATCCTCAAAGGCGCGCACGACGAAGGCTTCAGCACCCTCGCGGTGGCCAATCGCGATACGGAGCGGCTCTACCGTTCGTTCGCCTTCATCGACGAAGTGATCGGCGTGGACAGCTACTCGGAGTTTCCGGGGCTGATCGGCGAGCTCGAACAACGCAAGAGCATCATCGTGCCGCACGGGTCGTTCGTGGCCTATCTCTCGCTCGACGAGCACAAGAAGATGACGATCCCGTACTTCGGGAACAAGGCCGTGCTCGATTGGGAATCGAGCCGCGAACTGCAGCGCGACTGGCTCACGCAGGCCGGGATTCGCATGCCGCGTCAGTTCAAGACCGGAGCCGAGATCGACCGCCCGGTGATCGTGAAGCTCTACGGCGCGGGCGGCGGCAAGGGCTATATGTTCATTCGCGACGCGGCCGATTTCGAGAAGCGTGCGGGCGAACTGAAGAAGGCCTACACGATTCAGGAATACATCATCGGCGTTCCGCTCTACATCCACTATTTCTATTCGCCGCTCGAAGATCGGCTCGAGATCATGTCGATGGATCGCCGCTACGAGACGAACGTGGATTCGCTCGGGCGCATTCCGGCGGCGGCGCAGGAAGGCATGGATGTGAGCCCGTCCTACGTGGTGGTGGGGAACCAATCGGTGAGCCTGCGCGAATCGATGCTGGCCGAGGCGTTTGCCATGGGCGAGAACGTGGTAAAGGTCAGCAAAGAGATCTGCGGACCGAAGGGGCTCTTCGGCGCCTTCTGCATCGAGACGATCATCACGCCCGACATGCAGTTCTACGTGATGGAGATCTCGGCACGGATCGTGGCCGGAACGAACCTCTTCATCGACGGCTCGCCGTATTCGTATCTGAACTATTCGGAACCGATGTCGACCGGCCGTCGGATCGCCCGCGAGATCAAGAACGCACTTCTGACCAACAATCTGCGTTTAGTTTTGGATGATACGAGCGTGTTGTAAACGAGCCGCCCTGGTGGCGGCGGCGATGCTGGCCGTCGCGCTGCCGCTGCGGGCGAGCGCGACGATGGAGGCCGATCCGGCCGTGCTCTACGCGCGGATGAAGAGCGCCTACGATAAGGCCGCGTCGAACGGCTGGGATTTCCGGGATCAGGAGACCTATCTCTCCACGATCTTCAATGCCGGGCGCGCGTACGCGCTGCAGCGCCCGAACGACCCGGCTTACGGCGAACTCGCGACCCTCACCGTGCAAGTGGCGAGCGGGCTGCACTACAATCCGCTGACCAATCACGATGCCGCGGTGTGGTGGGTGCGCGAAGCCGCCGTGTGGGTGTCGAAAAACGCGAGCGATCCGTCGCTTGCGGCGAGCGCACAGGCGCTCCTGCGTCGCGTGAACTCCGAGAGCGATCCCGAGCGGCTGGCGCAGGACGCCGACGCCGACGCGCTCGCGAATGCGAAGGCCTACCCGCACGACGTGACCGCCGATCTGCAGCAGGTGGAAGCGGATTGGCGCGGATGGCTGCTCACCCGCGATCCGTCGTGGCGTTCGCTTGCTTTCGAGCGCGCCGCGCAGCCGGATTTTCCGATCGCGCATTTGCCGACCACCTATGGGCCGGAGTTTCTGCGGGCGGTCAACCTGGCCGCGATCGGACGCGACGGCGCGACACCCGGCGATCGTCAGAACGCGCAGACGATCCTCGATCGGATCAAGCACTTGAGCGCGCCGCTCACGATCGAGAGCATGACGGTCGTGCCGCACGACGCCTACCTCACCACGCTCGCGCCCGCGGACGAATATTTCGGGCGGATGGGCTACTCGGTGCTCGGGATCGAGAACGAGCTCAAGCACATCAACTTCATGCTGAACTATAACTACGGCAACCGCGAGGCATCGATGACGCTGCTCGTGGCGCAGTCGATCACCGATATGCAGAAAGTCTATCCGCGAGATCGCGATATGGCGAAGCTGCTCTACAGCTGTATGACCACGCTCGATCGCATGACGAGCCCCGCCGCGAAGGCGGCCGCCGCGCGGCTGCGTTCGATCCTGACGATCGAGTATCAGGACTCGCCGCAAGCCCGAAAGGTCTTACATCCGGAGACCTCGGCATCGTAACATAGAGAGGTCGGCCGAGCCGGCGGGAGGTGCTCGTTGGACGTCGTGCTTGCGGATCGCCTGCAATTCGCGTTCACGGTAATGTTCCATTACCTATTTCCCATCACCACGATGGGCATCGCACCGTTCGTCGCGTTCTACACGATCAAGGCGTGGCGCGGCGACCGCGAGGCCGAGACCGCCGCGGCCTTTTGGACGAAGATCTTCGCGATCAACTTCGCGATCGGCGTGGTGACCGGTATCCCGATGGAGTTCCAGTTCGGAACGAATTGGGCGAGTTTCTCCTCGGCGAGCGGCGCGGTGATCGGACAGCCGCTTGCGATGGAAGGCACCTACGCGTTCTTCCTGGAGTCGATCTTCCTCGGCGTGCTGCTCTACGGCAAAGGACGCGTGGCACCCGCGCTGCACGCCGCGTCCGGCGTGTGCGTGTGGCTCGGCTCGTGGCTCTCCGGCTTCTTTATCGTGGCGACCGACGCGTGGATGCAGCACCCGGTCGGGTACAGTCTCGGCGCCGATCACCACATCCGACTCACCAGCCTGCCCGCGGTGCTACTCTCGCCGTTCGCGTGGTGGCAGTATCTGCACGTGCTCGCGGGCGCGATGGTGGCGGGCGGCTTCATCATCGCGGGCGTGGGCGCGTACTATCTGCTCTCGCGCCGCGAGGCGGCACTCGCACGACGGTTCGTCTACAGCGGCACGATTACGGCGCTCGTCTTTTCGATGCTCGCGATCTTTCCGACCGGCGACCGTAACAGCGCGACCGTCACCGCGTACCAGCCGGTGAAGCTCGCCGCGATGGAGGGGCTTTTCGAATCGACGAACGGCGCGCCGCTCGCCATCATCGGTATGCCCGACGTGCACAACCGGCAACTGATCGATCCGGTCTTCGTGCCGGATATCTTGAGCTTTCTCGCCTACGGCAACTTCAACGCGAACGTGAAGGGGCTCAACGCCTATGCGACCGAGTTGTGGCCGCCGGTCGAGCTGACCTATTACGCGTATCACGTGATGGTGGGCCTCGGCACGATCTTCGTCGCGGTCGCGGGACTTGCGGTGCTGTGGCTCGTGCGCAAGCGGCTCTACGACTCGCGACCGCTGCTCTGGCTGCTGCTGCTCGCGATGCCGTTTCCGTACATCGCGAACGAGGCGGGGTGGATGACGACCGAGGTGGGCCGTCAGCCGTGGATCATCTACGGCCTGATGAAGACCGCCGACGGCGCGTCGCAGACCGTGGTGACGGGGGAGACGATCTTCACGCTGATCGGATTCGTCGGCATGTACTTCTTGCTCGGTGTGCTCTTCTTGTACCTTACGCTGCGCGAGATCGGGCTCGGCCCGAGTCACGAAGGCGTCGAAGGCGCGGTCGCGGAGGTGCGCGCATGAGCATCGCGGCGTTCGTGCTGATCGGATTCATGCTCACGATGTACGTGCTGCTCGACGGATACGATCTCGGCGTCGCCGCGATCACGCCGTTCGTCGCGCGTACCGAACGCGAACGCGAGGGTTCGATGCGGGCGATCGGGCCATTCTGGAACGGCAACGAAGTGTGGCTGATCGCGGCGGGCGCCGCGCTCTTCGCGCTCTTTCCGAAAGCCTATGCGTCGTCGTTCTCGGGCTTCTATCTGCCGCTCATTATCGTGCTCTGGCTCTTGATGGGGCGCGGCGTCGCGATGGAGCTGCGCTCGCATTTTCCGAGCGAGATCTGGCATACGTTTTGGGATGCCTGTTTCGCGATCTCGAGCGCGCTCTTGATCCTGCTCTTCGGGGTGGCGCTCGGCAACCTGCTCCACGGCGTGCCGCTCGATGCGCAGGGCTACTTTACCGGCACCTTCGCGCGGCTGCTCAACCCCTACGCGCTGCTGGTCGGACTCTTCACGGTCACGGCGCTCGCATTGCACGGCTGCACCTTCCTCGTGATGCGCACGAGCGGCCCCGCGACCGAGCGCGCGCGGCGGCTCGCGCCGCGCGTGTGGTTCGCGGCACTGCTGCTCTACGCGCTCGTGAGCTTGGCGACCCTGATCGCGCATCGCTTCGAACTCTCGTGGACTGCGGCGATCCCGGTGCTCACGCTCGCGGCCTTCGCCTGGATCTATGCGGCGGTGCGCGGCGGGCGCGAGCGGGCGGCCTTCATGGCCTCGTCGGCATGGCTCGCGACGCTGATGCTGCAGGCGGCGGCGACGATGTATCCCTATCTGCTGCCCAACCTCAACCGGAGCATTCCGGGCATCTCGATCTTCGACGCCGCGCCGTCGCCCACCGCGCTCGCAAGCGCCCTCACGGTCACGATCGCGGGGCTTATCGCGGTCTTGATCTACGGCAGCTACGTCACGCGGCGCTTGGCGGGAAAGGTTTCGGTCGGCGAGTAACCCGGCGGCGTGGACTACGTACGAGAGGCGCTCGGCGCTTACGACCGCTCGCAACTGACCCTGTGCTCGATCGGAAGTCATTCCGCGCTCGAGGTGGCCTACGGCGCGCGCGCGCAGGGCTTGCGCAACCTGGTCGTGACCGCCAAGGGGCGCGAGCGCACCTATACCGAGCATTTTTTGCGCAAGGAATCGCCGGTGCCGCGCGGCTGCGTGGACGAGGTGATCGAGCTCGACGCGTTCACCGACCTGCTGCGCGACGAGGTGCAGCAGCAGCTGCTCGCCCGCAACGCGGTCTTTCTCGCCAACCGCTCGTTCGAAGTCTACCTGCATCAGAAGTTCAGCTATGACGAGATCGAGCGCGGCATGCGCGTGCCGTTCTTCGGCAATCGCTATTTGCTGCGGGCCGAGGAGCGCGACGAAGCGGGCAATCAGTACGCGCTGATGCAGCGCGCGGGGATTCGCCATCCGCTGCAGTTTCCGTCGCCCGATGCGATCGACCGGCTCGTGATGGTGAAGGCGCCGCACGCCAAGGTGAGCTTCGAGCGAGCCTTCTTTCTGGTCTCGTCGCCGCAGGAATACCGCGAGACGAGCGACCGGCTGATTCGCGAGGGCATGCTCACCGAGGCGGGGCTGAAGGACGCGGTGATCGAGGAGTATCTGCTCGGGCCGTCCATCAACTTGAATTTCTTCTACTCGCCGCTGCTCGACGAACTCGAGCTGCTGGGCACCGATACGCGTCGTCAGACGAACCTGGAAGGCTTCCGCAACGTGCCGCCCTCGGTCTACGACGCGCTACGAAACGTGCCGATGCGCCTGGAAGAGGCGGGCCATATCGCCGCCACGCTGACCGAATCGACGCTGGAGAAGGCCTTCGAGATGGGCGAGCGCTTCGTGCGCGCGGCCCGCGAGGCGAACGCACCGGGCGTGATCGGGCCCTTTGCGCTGCAATGCATCATCGTTGCGGGGCCGCCCAAGGAATTCGTCTGCTACGACGTCTCGCTGCGCATCCCGGGATCGCCCGGTACGCGCTATACGCCGTACTCGGCCTACCGCTGGGGACGCGACGTCTCGGTGGGCGAGCGCATCGCGATGGAGCTGGTCATGGCCCGCGACGAGGGGCGGCTAGAGGCGATTCTCACCTAGCTGGCGATTCCCTGGGCCGGAAGTCCCTGGGATTGTGCTGTGCGGGGGTGTCGTGATAGTCTTAACGAGTCTCTAGGTATCGTGGTCGGTTGTATCGTCTGAGGGCGTAAACGAGCAGATTCCCAGAACACCTAAAAATATCCCTAAATTCCAGGAGTCCTCGTTTACAGATGTACCAAGATGAATACCTGAACTGCGTCGATTGTTCGCGCCAGTTCGTCTTCTCGGCCGGAGAGCAAGAGTTCTTCGCCATGAAAGGCTTCCAGAACAAGCCGAACCGTTGCCCGGATTGCCGTGCGGCCCGTAAGGCCTCCGGTGGTCGCGGTGGCGGCGGCGGCGGTGCCCGCGGCGGCGGCTTCGGCGGCGGCGGCGGCGGCCAGCGCGAAATGTTCCGCGCGACCTGCAGCCAGTGCGGCGGCGTGGCGGAAGTTCCGTTCCAGCCGCGCGGCGATAAGCCGGTGTACTGCCGCGACTGCTTCCAGTCGCGCCCTTCGTACCGATAATTTCCGCGGGGTGTCGTCTGCGATTGCCTTGCGTGCTCTTGCACGCGGCGGCAATCGCATCCTAACCCCACGAAAATTCTCGGCACGAAGGTGCTGAGAGATCGTATCGAGCGAAAAAGGCTCGCACGTTGTGCGAGCCTTTTTTGCGTTGCGGCTTGGCGGCGTGACGGGCGAAAAAGGCTCGCACGTTGTGCGAGCTTTTTTTGCATGGCGGATAATTTCCGCGGGGTGGCGTCTGCGATTGCGTTGCAGCTTGGCGGCGTGACGGGCGGAAAAGGCTCGCACGTTGTGCGAGCCTTTTTGTGTTGATGGGATATTTTGCGGGGTGTTAGGGAGAGGGGTGGGGGGTTAGGTAGAGGCGGTTGTCTGCGAAATCGAAGGTTGCGTTGAAGGCGGAGAGTTGGGCGTAGCCGATGTCGCCCGCTTCGGTCCACGATGAGAACGAGCCGGTCTTCATGTCGGTGAACGCGGCGCGGACGTTTCGGAACAGCGTTCCCCCGAAGTCGAGCGCTCGGACGTGCACGATCCGTGTGCTGTCGAAGCCGCCGGTTCCCCATCCTTTCATTCGCTTGCCGCCCGGATATGCGGCGTTCAAGCCCGTGCGCTGGAGATACGTGTTATAGGCGATCACCGCGCCGCTGTTCCCGGTATCGATGCCGAAGATTCCCGGATGGCCGTCGATCGTCGCCTCCGCGAGCGGCATATCTTCATCGAAGCTCAGCGCCACGGCACGGCCGGCGGGGCGCGTGCGTGCGTCGGCGGTCGGAACCAACGTCATGGTATCGCCGCCGTAGTCGAGCGTCACGCGGAAGTGCTCGAAGATCTCGAGGCCGAGGATTCCCGCCAGCGGCTGTTTCCCTCGCCCGCGGTTCGAGAACGACGCGGGATAATCGATGACCAGAAAGTTTTGGTTCGGAAGGGTCGCGGCGCCGATCTTCAGTGCGGACACGTGCGCGTATCGGAGCGGCACCGTGCCGCTGCCCGAACCGCCGCTCTCCCCGCTGCCCAGTTGCTCGAGATCAAGCGCCGCGGCGGCGGCTTTGGTGAAGATCGCGTGACCGCCGCTATCGAGCAGAAACGGCATGGCCGCATGCCCGTCGATCGATGCCCACACGAGCGTCATGCCGCGCTCCACGTGCATGGGCACCGTCGTCGCCTTCGCGCCGTCGCTCATGATCGCCGCGTTCTCGGTCGCGGGAGGCGTAAAATCCGCCGTGTCGCGGGCGCCCAGCAGTTGGTACCGGTGGATCGTGATGCGATCCGCGTTTGCCGGCTCGAATGCCGCGCCGGAGCTGATGCGAAACGGGAGCATCAGGCCGTCTACTCTACGATAATCGCGAAACGTCGTGACGTGGACGTCGATGGGGAAGCGTTCGGCGTAGCCGTCGAGCAGGTGCGTGCGCGCATCGACGAAGAGCGTTGCGGCACTGCCGCCCGACGGCTGCACGCGCACGGCGAGAACGTGCCGACCCTGCTGCACCTCGGGTCCCACGCACGTCGCGCTCGACGCATCGTGCAGAAATCCATAGCGGTTGATGTACGCGCGCGTCACGGCCTCTTGCCGTGGAAAGGGGGCGTTGAGCGCATGAACGCCTCCGGAGATATCCTGCGACCAGAACGTCTTGGCATCGTAGCCCGTTCCGTATGGGCCGATGCCGGTGAGCTGCGCGCGCCTTGCAAATCGGCCGTTCGCGGTGTCGACGGCGATCGTCACGCGGCCGTCCAGACCCGAGGTGCGAATCGTTCCGTATCCGCGAATCTCACGAACGCGGTCGAGCCGCGCGGCGCCCATGGCGCTGCTCATCTGAGAAAACACGATCGCGGGGCGGCAAGCGGGCGGAGTGTGTACCATACCGTGCATGCTACCGCCCGCGCCCCGCGCGGTCTTGAACGGATTTAGCTTTCGAAGGTGCGGCGGAAGCGGGAGGGCGAGAGGCCGAGCGCCCGCGTGAAGGTTCGCGTCAGATGGCTCTGGTCGCTGAAGCCGCTCTCGGCCGCAATCGCGGCCAGCGTGTGCTCGGAGCTCAGCACCAAGAACGAGGCGCGGGCGACGCGGGCGCGTTGCCGGTAGGCCGACGGGGTCACGCCGAGGAGCTTCGTGAAGGTGCGACTGAAGTGCGTCGGATGCACGCCCGCGGTCACCGCCGCGGCGCGGATCGGTTGCTCCCCGATCCAATCGAAGTGATGCAGCACGTGCGCGACCCAATCCGGGTACGCCGCGGCGGGTAGCTGCGCCGCGTCACGCAGGCGGAGCTGCAACGCGCGGGCGGCGCGAGCGATATCGCCGCCGCGATAGAACTGCGCGGTCAAGAGCGAAGCGGCGCGGCGCACGCCTTCGTCGCGCAACGCGACGTCGTGCGTGATGCCGTGCGGCAGCGCATCGTCGAGTTCGAGGTTCAAGCAGGCGGCATCGCTCGTGAAGTAATCCGAGTGCTCCTCATCGCGACCGTGCGGAATCACGTCGCCCGCCGCATACGCCGCGGGCGAAAGCCCGCCCACCTCGGTGTAGCCGCCGCGGACCACCAGCGTCACATACGCGACGCCGTGCCGATGGTAGCCCATCGCGCTATGGAGCGCGTGCGTCGTTTCAAACAGGTGAAAGCGTTGCGCTTCCGCTGCTTCGTTGTCGGATGTCATCCGTAAGACTCTACGGTGTGACGCGAGCGAAGTTTCGTCGGGGTGGGCGATTCAGTGCGCCGTGATGATGAAGTGGTAGGGGAAGGCCGGATCGGGGCGCGCCTCGGCGTGGAACCCGGCGGCGCGCAGGCGGGCCAGGGCTTCGTCGAGGGTGTGGGCGTGATCGTTCGGGGGACCTTCGGGGCGCTCGATGCCGCCGTTCCAATCCACGATGAGCGCGCTGCCGCCGGGAGCGAGCGCTTCGCGCATGGCGCGGATGTCGGCGTCGCCGATCTCGTGCAGCACGTTCATCGCGAGGATGCGTTCGAACGCGCCGTGATGCTCGCCGACCGCTTCGACGTTGTGCAGATTTGCGGCGTGCGCACGTTCGCGAATCATCGCGAGGAACTCGGGCTGCACGTCGTACGCGACGACCGTTGCACGCGGATGCGTGTGCGCGATCGCGAGCGCGTAGCGCCCGGTGCCCGCGCCGAAATCGAGCACGCGTGCGCCGTGCGGGACGTCGAGCAGTTCCACGAGTCGGCCAGTGGGCGCGAACTGCTCGCGTTTGGGATCATCGAGCCGCGCGGCGCGTTCGTGCGAGAAGATCTCCGGCTGCTTGGCGCCGGTACGGTCGTGATGGTGATGGTGGTGGTGGTGGTGATCGCTCATCGTATCCCGGCTTTTGCGCGAGGCAAGCGGGAAGGCCTTGCGACGCTCCGAAAGGCGATTTCATGGCAACGCAAGCAATGCAAGAGCGCGCAGGCGCGATCACCTTCAAAGGCGGCCCGATGACGCTGCTCGGGTCGGAACTCAAGGTCGGCGACACCGCTCCCGACGTGCACCTCACGGCGGGCGATCTCTCGGTGAAGTCGCTCGACGATCTTCTCGCGGGCGGTGCCGCGATGTTCATCGCGGTGCCCTCGCTCGACACGGGCGTCTGCTCGCTCGAGTCGCAGAAATTCAACGCGCGTCTCGGCGAGCTTCCGAGCGGCGTGAAGGCGTATGTGGTAAGCATGGATCTGCCGTTCGCGCAGGCGCGCTGGTGCGGCGCGCAGGGTGAGAACGTGACCCTGGGCATGCTCTCCGACTATCGCGACCACTCGTTCGGCCGCAACTTCGGCCTGCTGATCAAGGAGCTCGGCCTGCTCGCCCGTGCGATCGTGGTGGTCGGCAAGGACAAGACGGTGCGCTACGTGCAGCTCGTGACCGAGACCACGAACGAGCCCGACTACGACGCCGCGCTCGCGGCGGCCAAAGCCGCGGCCTAAGCCGCCCGGCCGCTGCGGCGGCCGACGTTTGTCGGCAAGAAGAAGCGGGGGCACGGGAGCCGAAAAGGCGCTCGATGCCCCCCACCGTTTTCATCCTCGATTTCGGCGCGCAATATAGCCAGCTGATCGCGCGCCGCACGCGCGAGCTCGGCGTCTACTGCGAGATCGTCCCGTTCGATACCGCGTGGTCCACCCTCGCGCCGCGCAATCCGGCCGCGATCATCCTCTCGGGCGGCCCCGAGAGCACGCTCGTGCCGGGCGCGCCCGATCTCGATCCGGCCATCCTCGCGAGCGGGCTGCCGATCCTCGGCATCTGCTACGGCATGCAGTTGATGGCGCGCCGCACCGGCGCCGAGCTCGTGAAGCTGGATCACGCCGAGTACGGTCCCGCGATGCTGCACGTCGATCGCGCGAGTTCGCCGCTCGTCGCCGAGATGAAGGCCGACTCCCGCGTGTGGATGTCGCACGGCGACTCGGTGGTGAAGTTGGGACCGGGGTTCGAGCAGATCGCGTCGACGCCGCGCTGCGCGGTGGCCGCGATGGGCAACGTCGAGAAGAAGATGTACGGCGTGCAGTTCCATCCCGAAGTCGTGCACAGCGACGAAGGCACCAAACTGCTCGCGAACTTTTTGCATTCGATCGCGGGCTTGGCCAACGATTGGAAGATGGAGTCATACGTCGACCGCGCGATCGAGGAGATCCGCGCGCAGGTCGGTGACAGCAAGGTGATCTGCGCGCTTTCGGGCGGCGTGGATTCGGCCGTCGCGGCGACGCTCGTCGCGCGCGCGATCGGCGAACAGCTCACCTGCGTCTTCGTCGATCACGGCCTGCTGCGGAAAGGCGAAGCCGAATCGGTGATCGCCGCCTTCCGTGACGTGCTGCACCTCAACCTGATCGCGGTCGATGCGAAGGATCGCTTCCTCTCCAAACTCGCGGGCGTGGAAGACCCCGAACGCAAACGCATCATCATCGGTCACGAGTTCATCGCCGTCTTCGAGGAAGAAGCGGCCAAGATTCCGGGCGTGAAGTACCTCGTGCAGGGCACGCTCTATCCCGACGTGATCGAGTCGAAGACGCCGCAGAGCAAAGCCGGGCACAAGATCAAATCGCACCACAACGTCGGCGGCCTGCCCGAGCAGATGAACTTCAAGCTGATCGAGCCGCTGCGCGCGCTCTTCAAAGACGAAGTGCGAGCCCTCGGCCGCGTGCTCGGCCTGCCCGAACACATCGTGCAGCGTCAGCCCTTCCCGGGCCCGGGCCTCGCGGTGCGCATCATCGGCGACATCACCGAAGACCGCCTCGACATCGTGCGCGACGCCGACGCGATCGTGCGCGACGAGATCGACAACGCGAAAGACCTGAACCCGCATCCGTGGCAATACTTCGCCGTGCTCACGCCCGTCCGTAGCGTCGGCGTGATGGGCGACGGAAGAACGTATGCCAACCTCGTCGCGGTGCGGGCGATTACGAGCGAAGACGGCATGACCGCCGACTGGGCACGCCTGCCGCACGAACTGCTCGAACGCATCTCCACCCGCATCGTCAACGAAGTCCGCGGCGTCAATCGCGTCGCCTACGACATCACATCCAAGCCACCCGCCACGGTGGAGTGGGAGTAGACGCGCTTCGCGTCTCGGGCCTGGTGCTTCGTGAGGCGCACGCGGCAGCCCGGGACGCCCGCGTTTTTCCATCCATGGAAAAACGCTACTCGCTGAAATCGGCCTCTCGCCATCCTGGCTTCGGCCGATTCTCAGACGCCCGGTCAGCCGCATGCACCTCACGAAGCACGCGTGCGCCGGGTCACTGCTAAGGCTCAGTCGTCTTTGAGAAACTGAATAGAGATATGCGAATTTTGATCGTTGGGAATGGGGCTCGCGAGGATGCGTTGTCGTGGCGGCTCGCGCAGTCGCCGTCGTGCGATGCGCTCTTTGCGACGCCGGGGAACGCGGGCACGGCGCTGCGCGGCGTGAATTGGGATATTCCCGCGACGGACGGCAAGGCGATTACCGAGCGGGCACTCGCGGAGAAGATCGAACTCGTGGTGCTCGGGCCGGAGGTAGCGATTGCGGCCGGGGTTGGGGACCGGTTGCGCGACGCGGGGATTGCCGTGTTCGGACCCAATCGCTCGGGCGGACGGCTCGAGTCGAGCAAGGTGTATTCGAAGCGTTTCATGGAGCGGCACGGCGTGCCGACGGCGCGCGCGGTGGTGGTGCATTCACTGACGACGGCGATGAAGGCGCTCGATGAATGGCGCGGTGGCGGCGTGGTGGTGAAAGCCGACGGGCTCGCGGCCGGGAAGGGTGTGGTGGTCTGCAAGAACGTCGATGAGGCGCGCGGCGTGCTCAACGAGTGGTATACCGGCAATAAGGTTCCGGGCGGCGGGACCGACGTGCTGCTCGAAGAGATGCTCGTCGGGCGCGAAGTGAGCGTGTTTGCGCTCGCCGACGGGCGCGCGATGGTGCCGATGACGGCGGCGTGCGATTACAAGCGCGCGGGCGACGGCGATACCGGGCCCAACACGGGCGGCATGGGCGCGTATTCGCCGCCGCACGGCTTTCCTGAAGATCTCTACGATCAGGTGCGCGAGCGGATTCTGGCACCCATGCTGCGCGGTCTGCTCGCCGAAGGCGAGACGTACATCGGCGTGCTCTATTGCGGCTTGATGTGGACGGCGAACGGGCCTTCGGTGATCGAGTTCAACGTGCGTTTCGGCGATCCCGAGACGCAGGTGCTGATGCCGCGCATCAACGGCGATTTTGCGGGCTTGCTGAAGTCGTGCGCCGACGGCGCGATGGATTTGAGTCTCGCGACGCTCTCGGCGCAGCACTGCGTCGGCGTCGTGCTCGCGACGAGCGAGTATCCGCGTTCGAATACGCCGCTGAGCGGGCTGAATCCCGATCTCACGCTGCCGCCGGGCGCGCAGGCGTTTTGGGGCGGCAGCACGCTCGTGGACGGCGGCGTGAAGAGCGGAGGCGGACGCGTGCTTACCGTGACCGCGCTCGGCGACGATCTCGCGAGCGCACGCACGAACGCGTACGATGCGGTGAAGGCGCTCGCCGGACGCATCGGCACGCGCGAACTGAGCTACCGCACCGACATCGCCAAACTCTAACGCCCCTTCGACACGCTCAGGGTGACACGGGCGTGGGTCAGGGTGACACGGGCGTGGGCTTTAGTCCTGAGCGAGCGCAGCGAGTCGAAGGGTCAGGGTGACGCGTGGGGCTTGGGGTGGGTGAGTTCTAGGTACCAGGCGGCGGAGACGCAGAGGTCGGGCGGGGTGAACGGTGGGATGCCGACGTTTCGTCCGAGTTTTTTCTGCGCGAGCAGAACCAACAGGCGATGCTCGTCGAGCGGGTCGGGATTGCGTAGGAGCGCGGGTGAGGCGCGTTCGAGGAGATCGGCCGCGAGCGGATCATTCGGATCGATCATCCCGTAGTAGATCGCCATCACTTGCGCGAGCGCGTCGGGATAGGCGCGCGCGAGATTTGCGGGCGGCGCACCGGCCGCGTCGAGCAGCGGATCGTAGCTTTGCGCCGTGCGATTCCAGAGCAGCGCTTGAATCGCATCGTGCACGCGAACCGCTTCGTGCGCGTAGCGCGCGGCACGTTCGTCGTCGTGATACGCGCGCCGGAAGAGATCGGCGGCGGCTTGCAGACCGCGGTAAACCTGTACGTTATCGATCGTATAGGCAACGGGATGCTGCGGGCGCGCAAAGGTAAGTCCGTTCGGCTGCTGCGTGGCGAGCATGGAATTCACGATGCGGGTGAGATCGGCGCGGTGCGCGAGCACGAACGCGCGTAGCCGCGGAGTACCCGAGTCGTACGCGTCGCGTGCGAGCATGGCGAAGACGGCGCCGTAGGCATCGGTCGCATCGGGACGTCCGCGCGAGCGTTCGCCGTGCGCGGTGAGGTCGACGTCGTCGGCGACACCGTCCACGCCCGATCCCGAATCGTGCGCGTGCGCGACGTACCAGCGCATCCATTCGAGCGCGAGATCGTCGTCCACGCGTGCGTCGACGAGTGCTTTTGCCACGAGCGATCCGAAGTAGCCGCTGACGAACGTGCCGCCGGGACGCACGCGCAGCGCTCCGTTCGGCGCCGCGCATCGCGCGCGGACGAACGATTGCGGCGAAAACGTCGTCGCGCCGACGCCGAGCGGTAGCGCACAGCACACGAGCGGAAGCAGGCGGCCTATTAGTGCGAAGAGCCCACGCATTCGGGTCATCGGTCCCCAACCGTTCTCGAAGAGTTGTAGTACCGTAACTATACAGCTTGGTCGCGTGCTGCAACCACCATTCGTCATGGAGAGTGCTACATGGCCGTCGCTTCGACCGGATCGCTCGGGCGTACGCCCACGAGAAGCCGACCGCATCGTGCGCATCGCACGCTGCGCTCCTCGCCGTGGCACGCATTGGAAAGCGTGCTCGTGCTCGTCGGCGGCTATGCGATCGTCGCGGCGGCGTTGCTCTTTGTATGGACGCGCGGCTGCGATGCGGTGACGGCGTTCGTCACCGCGCACGCGGCGACGGCGGGGCATTTCAACGATCGCATCGCGGGCGTGCTCTCGGTTCTTCCGATCGTGCGCTTGGCGCCGCTTTCGCTCTTTAGCGCGCTCACGATCGGCTCGATCGCCGCGGGGGTGCTGCTCGTGGCGGCGCTGCTGCCGGGGCGCCACGGCCCGCTGCGTCATTGGATCGCCGCGAACGCGCTCGTCCTCGCGGTGACCGGGCTGTGGGCCTTCTTCACGGGTGCCGTCGCGTACGACGGCGCGTCGTTCATGGAACTCGTGGAGCGCACGAGCGTGCTGTTGATCCTCGCGATTCCGCTCTTCTCGACGGCGGTGACGATGGTGCTGCCGTTCTCGCTCTTCGAACGCTTCGTGATGATCGTGCTGCTCTGCGCCGCGGAGATTGCGCTCGGACTCGTGCGCATCGCCGCGTTCTCGGTGATTCTCGATCGCGCGGGCGTGATCGCGGAACCGAATTTGTATCTCTTCTTCGGACCGTTGATCGACGTTTCGTATCTGATCGGCGCCTACGCGATCGCCGCGTGGCTGCTGGCTCGGAGAACCGCGCGCGATCGGGAGGCATGGGCATGGCGGTAGGGTTGCTGACGGCGTGGCTCGTGCTCGTCGTGCTGGTGATGAGTGCGTACACGATCCGACATTGGATCTTTACGCTCTCGCGCGTCTACGGTCGGCAGCGCTCGTCGTTCGGCGATGCCTGCGACGACGATCTGCCCACGCTCGCGGTGCTCGTGCCGATGCACGACGAAGCGCGCGTGGCGGGAAAGTGCCTGGAAGCGATCCTCGCCGCGGAGTATCCGGCCGATCGTCTGGAGGTGCTCGCCATCGACGATCATTCGCGTGACGGCACGGGAGAGATCGTCGCGGAGTTCGCGGCGCGCGATCGCCGCGTGCGGCCGCTCGTGCTGGCGGGCGAGGAGCGCGGGAAGGCGCAGGCGCTCAACGTCGCGCTCGGCTACACCAAGGCGGAGATCGTGCTCGTGTTCGATGCCGACTATACGCCCGGACGCGGCCTCTTCCGCAGCTTGGTGAGCGCGTTCGTGGATCCGCGCGTGGGTGCGGTGATGGGGCGCGTCGTGCCGCGGAACGCGTCGCGAAACCTGCTGACCCATCTGCTCGCGATGGAGCGCGCGGGCGGCTATCAAGTGGATCAGCAGGCGCGGTTCAATCTGCGGCTGCTGCCGCAATACGGCGGCACGGTCGGCGGGTTCCGGCGCGGCGTGCTCGAGGAGCTGGGCGGTTTCGATCCGCGCGCGCTCGCCGAGGATACCGAACTCACCGCAAAGCTCTATCGTCGCGGTTGGAGCATCGCGTACGACAATCGCGCCGAGTGCTACGAAGAGGTGCCGGAAGCATGGTCCGCGCGTTTTCGTCAGCTTCGGCGCTGGTCGCGCGGGCACAACCGCGTGCTGCGCGAGCACCTGTGGGGGTTGCTGCGCACGCCGGAACTCTCGTTCGCGCAGCGTCTCGATGCGGCGATGCTGCTCGGTTCCTATCTGGTGCCGCCGCTCGTGATCGGCGGATGGCTCGCGGCGCTCGCGCTCTTCCTGCTCGGCGCGCTGCCGGTCTACGCGGGCGTGGCCCTCGCGTTCTGCGTGGTGCTCTACAACGCGTTCGGGAACTTCGCGCCGGTCTACCAGGTGGCGACGGCCGAGGTGCTGGATGGAACGTCGTCGCGCGTGCTGCTGCTGCCGTATCTCTTCGCGATGTTCCCGTTCAACGCGTGGTCGGTTACCGAGGGCTTTATCGACGCGATCGGTGATACGCTCAAGAATCGTCATGCACGCTGGGAGAAGACCGCGCGAAGCGAGGCACAGGCATGAGCGCCGCGGAGATGTGGATCATCGCGCTCTTTGCGCTGCTGGTGCTGCTGCCGTTCGTACCGGGCGCATTGCAGCAGGCGATCAACGCGGACGACGGATCGCTCGCGGTAGACGGTGCGTACGTGCGCGAGCCGCGCTTCTTGGGCCGCTCGATGCGTGCGCTCGCGCGCGCCGCGTTCGACACGGTTGCGCCGGACGGACGCATTCCCTTCCTCGGACGGCGCGGCGAGTTTGCGCGCGTGGTCGAGTCGTTCGAAGTGGGCGCGGGGGCGGGCGTCGACGACGCGGTCCTCGCGCGGCGATCGTTTCGTGCGCGCAGCGACGCGAGCGTGAGCGACGTGTACGCACGGGGGCGCGTGGTGCTCGGTGAGGGCGCATCGGCGCGGACGCTCGCGGCCGACGACGGCGCGGAACTCGGAGCGCATGCACGCGTGGAACGCTGGCTCGACGTGGAGGGCGCTTGCACGACCGGCGCGTTCTGCGTGCTCGGCCGTTCGGCGAGCGCGAGCGGCGTGCTGCTGGTGGGCGAAGGAAGTTCGTTCGAGCGTTTGTTCGGGCGGCCGGTGGTGGCGGGCGGCGCGCTCATCGACCTGAGCGGCGACGACGGCGTGCCCGAGCCGCCGACCGCGCTGCGCGAGCGGCTGAGCGTGGAGACGCTCACGATCGGCGCCAACGAGACGATCGCAAACGACATCGTTGCGAACGGCGACGTGGTCGTGGGCCACGGCGCGAGCGTGCGCGGAAGTATCACGAGTTACGGCAGCGTGCGCGTGCTGGGCTTTGCGAACGTGAGCGGCAACGTGATCGCGGAGCGGGACGTGACGCTCGAGCGGGGGGCGCGCGTGCTGGGACATTGTTTTGCCGGTCGTGACGCGGTGCTGTGGAACGCCGCGGCGGTCGGCACGCCGGGTGCGGCCAAGACCGTGCGCGGCGGTGCGGGCGTGACGCTGGCCGCGGGCGCGCGCGTGCACGGGTGGGTCATCGCGGAGCACGGCGGCCAGGTGGTGCCGTGAGCGCTGCGCAGCAGAAGGAGAGAGTTCGATGCGTGTGACGATGCATGGTCGCGCGTGCGCCGCGTGCGCGCTCGCGATTTCGCTGGCGGGCCTGACCGGGGCCGCGGCGGCCGACGAGTTGACGACGACCGCGAGCACGAGTACGTTCAACAGCCCGGGCAATCTGTACGGACCGTGGCAGTCGCAGTCGATGCGTCTGCAATGGCAGTTCGGCCCGAACGATATTCCGTCGATCACGCTCGTGCATCGCGTCGACGGCGATCGTACGCCGCTGACGACCGATCCGCGCACCGGCGCGGTGACCTCGACGCGCGATGCGACGACGCGGTCGACCGCGCTCTACCTCGACGACTACCACACGTGGAACGATACGTTCTACACCTACGCGCAGCTCGAGACGTCGAGCGGTAACGTGCTGCCGTGGCGCGGTGCGTACGCGGAAGGCGATTGGAAATTCGGGCGGCGCGAGAATCTGGTGCTGGCCGCGGGCGCGGGGTTCTACGGGAACAGCGACGGATCGCTGACGCGCGAGCTGAGCGCGGGGCCGACGCTCTACGTGGGACCGATGGCGTACACCGCGCGGTATCTCGCGAGCAATGTCAGCGGCACGTTCACCGCGCCCGGAGTCACCACGTCGGAACGCGCGTACGGCACCGCGGTGCAACTCGTCGCGCAGTACACGACGCTCGGGCGCGATCAGGCGACGATCTCGTTTCTCGGCGGACGGCAGCCCGGGGTCGTGACCGGAAACTTGACGACGCTGCCGCCGACGCTCACGAACGTGCAGAGCATCTCGCAACTCGACGTGCTGCTGAAGCACTGGGTGCGTCCGAGCTTCGGATTCGAGCTGGGCGCGACGTTCGGCGCACATAACTACGTCTCGCCGCCGAACGGAATCGGGCAGAGCAGCATCTACAACATGAGCGGGCTCACGTTCGGCGTCTTCTTCGGGCGCGCGATCGGTATGCCGAAGTCGTGAGGAGCGCATTCATCGCGCGCGCGCTCGCCGCGGCGTTTGCGCTCGGCGCGTCGGCGGCGTGCGGCGGCGGAGGCGGAAGCGGAGGCGGCGGCAGCGTGCTGCCCGGCGGGCCCTCGCCGGTGCCGTCGTCGACGGTCGGCACGACGCCCGCATCGTTCGCGACGTCGGCGCCGGTGACGGCGAGCGGATCGGTGGTGACGAACATCGCGGCGGGCACGGTGCGCCTTTCGCTCGCGTTGCCGGTGGCGACGGCGGGCGTGGGTGCGACGCTCGCGATCACCGCGTACGGCGGGCTTCCGGCGCAGATCGCGCCGCTCGGCAATTCGACATCGGGCGGACCGCCCGCGTCACCGATCGCGACCCTTGCGATCGTCCCATCGGCGACGGTCTCGTTTACGACCACGTTCGGCTTCGTGGCGGCGTTGCCGAGCGGCTCGGCGACCGGCGGCACGAGCTACTACGTGGCGCAGCTCGCGCCCGGTTCGGCGCAGTGGAGCGAGCCGTACCTCGGCCCGGCGGCGCAGCAGGGCACGACGCTCGACATCGCTCCGTACGGCAACGCGACCACGCTCAACGCCGGGCAGAGCTATACCTACGCGCTCTATCAGATCGCCACGCCGTCGTTGACCGATGATTGGTCGACCTACGCGCACGACGAGCAGCGCACCGGCTATCAGCAGGCGCAGAATAACGCGATCCGCATTACGCCGCAGAACGTGTCGTCGCTGCAACTCGCGTGGAGCGTGCAGCCCGATCCCGCGTGCGAGTCGCAGGCGGTGGCAAGCGGCGTGGTCGCCGATGAGGCGAGTCCGCTCGTCTACAACGGACTCGTGTACTACGCCGATGCATGCGGGTACGTGGCGGCGCTCGACCGCGTCACCGGCGCGACCGTGTGGCATCAGCAACTCGCGCTCGCCGGGCCGATGGCGGGGCCGCTCGGCACGCCGACGATCGACACCGCGAACGGCACGCTGATCGTGCCGGTGTGGGGATCGACCGGCAGCGGGTGCCCGGGCAGCACGTGCGTGCCCGCGAACGGCGGCTACCTGGCCGCATTCGACGCGACGAGCGGTGCGCCCAAATGGAGTACCGCGCCGCTGCGCTACGGCAACATGCGCGGCGAGCCGTTCGTCCTCAACGGCGTGGTCTTCGAAGGCGTCTCGGGCGGCGATATCGATACCGGGCTCGTCAACGGCGGGCTGCTCTCGTTCCGCGAATCGGACGGCACGCCGCTCTCGTCGTTCTACTTTGCGCCCGGCGGCGCGGGGCTTGGCGACGGCGGCGCTACGTGGTCGCCGATCAGTTACGATCAGGCGTCGAATACCATCTACTTCGGTACCGGCAACACGTTCAACGCCGACGGCTTGACCGATGCCGTGCTCGGCTTCAACCCGACGAGCTTCGTTCCGACGACCTTCATGGTGCGCACGCATCTGCAGAACTACGACGAAGACGTGGGCGGCGGTGAATTGATCTGGGGCGGCAATCTGTATTTCACCGGAAAGAACGGATTCTTTTACGGCTACTCGCTCACGAGCGGTACCCCGCTCTTCGCGCCGACGCAGATGAACTTCTATCCGCAAGGCGGGGCGGGCGGTATCAGCACCCCGACGACCGACGGGAACGTGATGACCGCGTCGTCGGGTGATAATCTCGGCAACTATCAGAGCGATCTCGATTGCTATCATGTCGGCAGCGGCACGCCGTTTACCAAGATCCAGGCGACGAACTCGTCGATCTACTCGTACGCGGCGTACGTCAACGGTCTCGGCTTCATCGGGATCGACAACCAGCTGCCGATCGGCACGCCGCCGGGAGCGAACGGACCGCAACCCGCGTTCGTGGCCTTCGACGACAGCTGTACGATCGTGTGGCGCGCGCCCGCGAATCAAACGCGCAGTTTCTTCTACGCGGGGCCCGCGGTGACGCAGAGCGGCGTCTACGCGATCGACAACGCGGGCAACGTCTACGCCTGGAAGCTGCCCTATCAGATGGGCATGCAGCTGGCGAAGACGCCGGCCGAGCGCGCGCGGGCGGGCGCGCGGGTGAATCTGCGCTTCACGCGCTTCCAACAGCGAAGGAGAGGTCCATGAGGCTCGTGATTTCGGCGGTTCTCAGTCGATGGACGTTGCTGCTCGCACTCGTCGGCGGGACGCTGCTCGGGATCGATCATCGGCTCGCGCAGATCGACGTGACACACGCGCGGCAGGTGGCGCCGGTCACGCTCGCCGCTCACGGAGGATCGATGCGCTAGACGAGGCTCAATTGGGTGGGCGCGCAGCTGCGAATGCGTTCGACCGGCTGCGCCGGAAAGCGGGCGCGCGCGGATGCGACGCGCGCGTCGATCTCGTCGGCGACCGTCTGCGGCGCATACCGGCCCCGGTAGAGCGCCGCATAGGACGCGATCAATTCGGGATTGCGCTCGCGCAGATAGCCGAAGAACGCATCGCGCGTGATGTCGTGCAGATTGAGCGCGTTGTGCCAGACGCGCGCGGCGCCCGCTTCTTGCGCGGCTCGTACGACGGCGTCGATCTGCGCCGGTGCATCGGTGATCTGCGGCAGCACGGGCGCGAGCGCGACGTGCACCGTGATGCCCGCGTCGGCGAGCATCCGCACGGCGCGCATGCGCTGCGCGGGCGGGGCCACGGTCGGTTCGATATCGCGGGCGAGCGCGGCATCCATGGTTGCGACGCTGACGGAGACGCTCGCGCCCGCGACGCGGGCCAGAACGCGCAGCACGTCGATATCGCGCACGACGAGCGGCGAGCGCGTGATGATGCCCGCCGAGACCCCGTGATCGCGCAGCGCTTCGAGGATGCCGCGGGTGACGCGGTAGCGACCCTCGAGCGGCTGATAGGGATCGGTCGCCGTGCCGATCGCAACGTGGCGGATCTTGCGGTTGCGCGCGACCTCGCCGCGTACGACGGCGGGGGCATTGACCTTGACGTAGATGCGCGATCCCCACCGGCCGACGCCGTCTTCTTCGAGAAACGTGTGGGTGCGTCGCGCGTAGCAGAAGCGGCATTGGTGATAGCAGCCGCGGTAGGGGTTGATCGACCAGGAGAAGGGCATGCCGGGGACCGCGTTGATCACGCTCTTCGCCCGCTGCTCGATCACCTCGACGCCTCGCATGGGGTTCATTCTAATGCGAACGTATGTTCGATGCAAGTCCCGGGCGCCTTCGCGTGTAACCCCGGCACCCAACGGAGGTTAGAAAGAGAGAGCATGGCTTACCAATTCCAACAACCCTATCGCCCGGTCGGGATCGCGATCCCCACCCAGTCGCTGCTCGCGCAGGTGCTCGGGATTACCGCGATCGGCATGTGCGTCACGGCGCTCGCCGTCTACCTCGTTCCGAACGCTCCGTTTAGCTGGATCGGCTTTATCGGGGCATTCATTCTGCTCTTCGCGATCAACGCGACGCGCGCGAACGGCGCCCTCTCGCTCGGCCTGTTCTACCTGTTTGCCTTTCTCGAAGGCATCTTCATCGGGCCGATCGTGACGTACTACGCGCACGTGGCGGGCCCGGCGGTGGTCTACAACGCGGCGCTGACGACGGGTCTGGGCATGTTCGCGCTGGCGGCGATCGTGTACGCGACCGGGCTCGATCTGCGGCGCTTTTCCGGAATCTTTACGATCGCGCTGCTTGGCTTGGTGGTGATCGGGGTCATCTCGATCTTCGTGCATTTCCTTTCGCCGACGATCTACTCGTGGGCGACGCTCGTGATCTTCAGCGGCCTGGTACTGATCGATTTCGCGCGCATTCGCGCGGGCGGCGACGGGCTCACGCCGGTGCAGATGGCGGTGCAGATCTACCTGGACGCCGTGAATATCTTCCTCGCGCTGCTACAAATCTTTGGTGGAGGCCGCCGCTCGAGGGACTAGAATAGGCGGAATACACCATGTGCGGCATTACGGGGATCTTTGCGCCGGGGCGCGACGCGGCGCGAATTGCGTATTTCGGCCTCTACGCGCTCCAGCATCGCGGGCAAGAATCCGCGGGTATCGCCGCGGCCGACGGCGGCACGATTCGTTCGCACAAGGATATGGGCCTGATCGGCGCGATCTTCGACGAATCGACGCTCTCCGAGCTCACCGGCCATATCGCCGTGGGTCACACGCGCTACTCGACGACCGGCTCCTCGGTCGTGGTCAACGCGCAGCCGCTGCTCGAAACGACCGAGATCGGCGACTTCGCCTTCGCGCATAACGGCAACCTGACCAACACCGACGATCTGCGCGAATCGCTCGCGCCGACCACCACGCTACTCGCCTCCTCCGATTCCGAAGTGATGGCGAAGACGATCGTGGAGGCGCGCGGCACGATGCTCGAACGGATCGAAGCGGTGGTGAAGGTGGCGCGCGGCGCGTACTCGATCGTGCTCTGCACCAAGGACGAACTCTACGCGTTCCGCGACCCGTGGGGCGTGCGCCCGCTCTGCATCGGCACCTTTGCCGAGGGCGGGTACGCGATCGCTTCGGAGTCGTGCGCGCTGCCGACGATCGGCGCGACCTATCTGCGTGAGATCGAGGCGGGCGAGATCGTGCGCATCACGGCCGACGGCATCGAATCGCATCGCGTGGTGAACGAGCGCGCGCATCCGGCGCTCTGCATGTTCGAGTACATCTACTTCGCGCGCCCCGATTCGCAGCTGAACGGCCGTTCGATCTACATGGCGCGTTACGCGATGGGACGCGCGCTCGCCAAGGAGCATCCGGTCGAGGCCGACGTGGTGATGGCGGTACCGGATTCGGCGGTGCCCGGCGGCATCGGCTACGCCGCCGAGAGCGGGCTGCCGTACGTCGAAGGGTTGATCAAGAATCGCTACATCGGGCGTACGTTCATCAGCCCCGATCAGGGGATGCGTTCGCGCAGCGTGCAGTTGAAGTTCAACCCGGTGGTGGAGAACCTGCGCGGGCAGCGCGTGGTGGTGGTGGACGACTCGATCGTGCGCGGCACGACGACGCCGCGCATCGTGCGTCTGCTGCGCGAAGCGGGTGCGAAGGAAGTGCATCTGCGCATCACCTCGCCGCCGATCAAGCATCCGTGCTACCTGGGCGTCGATATGGCGACCTACGACGAACTGATCGCCGCCAACTACACCGTGGATCAGATTACCGAGAAGACCGGTGCCGATTCGCTCGGTTACCTGAGCCTCGACGGGTTGGTGACGGCCTCGGGCCGCCGCCGTGAAGAGATGTGTCTCGGGTGTTTGACCGGCGAATACCCGAACGTCCCGGCCGCGCATCACGCTCGCGCCGTGTGCTAGTCCGTTGATTTCGTACGTTTTGCAAAACGGCCGCTACGTGATGCGTATCGGTCGCTTCACGCTTTCGCAGAGTACGTTTTTGCTGGTCGCGGCGGGCATCGTGGGCTTGGGCGGCGGCTTCGGCGCGGTGCTTTTTCGGCGGCTCATCGACTTCGAACATTGGCTCGCGTTCGATCTGATCGGCGCGCACCTCGGGATGGTGATCGGCGTCGCCTCGATCGTGGTGCAACTGGCGATCGGCGGTATCATCGCGGCGTGGATCACGGCGACGTTTGCGCCGGAGGCGAAGGGACACGGCGTACCCGAGGTGATGGAGTCCGTCGCCTTACGGGGCGGCGTGATGCGCCCGCGCGTGATTGCGATCAAGGCGCTCGCGTCGGCCACGTCGATCGGTTTCGGCGGAAGCTGCGGTCGCGAAGGGCCGATCGTGCAGATCGGATCGGCGATCGGCTCGGTGATCGGTCAAGCGGCGAAGGCGCCCGCGCCGATCGTGCGCACGCTCGTCGCCTGCGGCGCAGCGGCCGGTATCTCCGCGACGTTCAATGCGCCGATCGGCGGCGTGTTTTTTGCGGCCGAGGTGATTCTCGGCGAGTTCGCGCCGCGTTCGTTTGCGGCTATCGTCGTGGCATCGGTGCTCTCGGCCGTGATCGGGCGCGCGTTTCTGGGCAACCATCCGTCGTTCGATGCATCGCCGTTCCAACTCGCCTCCCCCTACGAACTCGTCTTTTACGCACTGCTCGGCGTGCTCTGCGCGGCCTGGGCGTACGGTTTCGTGAAGGTGCTGTACTTCTTCGAAGACGGCTTCGACGGCTTCAAGATGCCCGCGTGGTCGAAGGGCGCGATCGGCTTCGCCGGCGTCGGCATCATCGGCATCGCATTTCCGCAAGTCTTCGGCGTGGGCTACGACTCGATCCAGCAGGTGCTCTACAGTCACGTACCCGCCGCGCACGCCTTTACGCTTGCGGTTCTCAAGCCGCTTGCGACCTCATTGACGCTCGGCGGCGGCGGATCGGGCGGCGTCTTCGCGCCCTCGCTCTTCACCGGCGCGTTTTTGGGCGACGGCTTCGGACGCTTGATTCACGGCGCGTTCCCGTCGTGGACCGGACCGGCGGCGGCGTACGGCTTGGTCGGCATGGCGGCGGTCTTCGCGGCGGCGGCCGAGGCCCCGATGACCGCGATTCTGATCGTCTTCGAGATGTCGAACGATTACACGATCATTCTGCCGCTGATGGTGACGGTGGTGATCTCGACCCTGCTCGGACGGCGTTTGCTCGGCGCGACGATCTACGAGATGAAGCTGCTGCGGCGCGGGCTCGATTGGCAGAAGGTGCGGCATCCGCGCTTCCTCACGCGCGTGAACGTGGCGACGATCGGACGCACGCCGCCGGTGGTGGCGCAGTTGAACGATCCGATCGACGCGGTGGTGGAACGCGATTCGATCTCCGGCGAGCTCGCGATTCCGGTGTGTAACGGCGAGCGTTTCGTGGGCATCGTCACCTCGGCGGAGCTTGCGGGCGCGGTCGCGCACGGGCAGGGCAAGCAGCAAATCCACACGATCGTCCGCACGACCGACGACCGTCTGCACCCCGAAGACCCGGTGGAGCGCGCGGCGACGCTGATGGCCGACGAAACCGTGCCGTTACTGCCGGTGGTCGGCGACGAAGATCGCTTGGTCGGCATCGTGACGCGACGCGACGTGCTCGACGCGTATCGCAGCCTCGCCGACGCATGATCCTCTACAAAGAGTCGCCGTTCGTGTTGACGGACGGCGCGATCGAGACGCGCGCGGTGTACGAATTCGGCCGCGTGCTCGGCGACGCCGAGACGTTCTCACTGCTCGCGGACGACGACGGCCAACGTATTCTGCGCGAGATCTACCGCAGCTATGCGGCGGTCGGGGTCAAGTACGATCTGCCGATGCAACTCGGCACGCCGACGTGGCACGCAAGCGCTCGGTACACGAGCGAGGTGGAGCGCGTGAACCGCGAGGCGACGGTGCTTGTGCGCGAAGCCGCCGCCGAAACCGGCGTGCGCGCGGCAGTCGCGGGCGTGATCGGCCCGGCCGGCGACGGGTACGATCCGCGCGGCGCCCTCTCGTGCGAGGAAGCGCAGGCCTATCATGCGGAGCAAGCGCGCGCGCTCGCGGCGGCGGGCGTGGATCTGCTCCACGCGCAGACCTTTCCCGCGATCGAGGAATTGCACGGCGCCGCGCGCGCCTGTGGCGAGACGAAGCAGCCGTTCGCGCTCGCGCCGATGCTGCGCGCCGACGGCACGATGATGGACGGTACGCCGCTCGTCGACGCGATCGCGCGCATCGACGCCGACCCGCTCGCGCGCCCGTGGCACTATATGCTCGGCTGTATCGCGCCCGCGCACGCGCAGAGCGCGCTCGCCGCGCTCTTTCGCGGTGCGCCGCACCTCGCGCATCGCGTGGTGGGCATCAAGGCGAATCCCTCGGATCGGCCGCCCGAAGAGCTGGATGCCGCGACGCGTGTGGAGCGTATCGCGTCGGATGCGTTCGCGGATGAGGTGATGGAGGTGGCGCAGACGTTCGGGCTGCACGTGGTGGGCGGCTGCTGCGGTACCGACGTACGCGACATCGAAGCGATCGCGGCGCGCGTGGCGAGCTAGACGATCTTCATTCGTTCACCTCACCCTTGAAGCACCCGAGCGTATACGGGAAATCGTACGTGGAGACGTAGTGATAGACGTTCACGACGCGACCGTTCCAGCGGACCGGACTCGTGATGCCGTGGCAGGCGTCGAGATCGGCGCTCGTGAGAACTCTGCCGTGATACCACGGGCCGTAGATGCCGTAGCCGTCGAGCGCATAGCCGAGCAGCGACGAATCGCGCGTCGGCGAGCCGCGATCGGGCACGCAAGCCTGCAGCCAGCCGTGATAGTGATAGGTTTGCGAGCGGTCGGGATGGCCGTGGCACGCATCCTGCAACTCGTGCGCGACGCCGTCGTAGCCCGCGGCATCGAAGGCATCGTAGATCGCGACGCCGGTCGTGGTGATGCCGATCGGTCCGCCGTGCAGACAGCCGGGTGAGGCGGCGGGCTGCGGATTCGCCGGAAGCGTGAGATCGATCGCGTAGGATGCGATCGCATTCGGATTGCGATCGTAGGCGAAGGCCGGGTCGTCGGGCGAGATCGGAAAGTCGCCGGTCGTCGCGGTGGTCGGCACGCCGTCGGCGCGAATCGTACGCGTGTCGCCGTGTAGCCGCGCCGAAAATGTGCCGTGCCACGCGACGGCGCCGCGCACTGTGAGTTTGTCGTTTGCGTTCCAGGTGTTGCCGCGCAGCCACGACGCTTCGCGGACAACGGGATGATCGCGGCGCGGCGCGCGGCAGAGGAAGATCTCGCCGCGCTGCGGCGCGACGGTGCTGAAGCGGCGATCTCCGAGCGGAAGATGCGCGCAATCGAGCGGGCCGTGCGAGGTCATCGCGGTGGGACAGACGGTCGTCGACGCGGCGACCGGGACGGCGCGGCCTTCCAACGCGCCGGTAGTTGCAAGCGCGAGCGCGACGGCGAGGACGAACGGAACGTGATGCGGTCGGTGCATGCCGGTACGATAGCGCGCTCGCTCCGGCACGAGTTTGGGGCGGCTCACAGGGGCGCTTAAGGCGGCGGGACGATCAGCGCGTATAGAGCGTGGCGGAGCGTTCGTCGCGGGATTCCCAGCCGACGCGTTCGAGTTCGGGGCGGTCGTGATCGTCTTCGGGATAGCCGACGCAGAGATACGCGATCAGCTGCCAGCCTTCGGGAACATCGAGCGCGGCGGTGACGACATCGGGTTCGAGGATCGAGACCCAGCCGACGCCGATGCCTTCGGCGCGCGCCGCGAGCCAGAACGTATAGATCGCCATCACCGCGGAGTACGCGAGCGTTTCGGGCATGGTCGCGCGACCGAGGCCCTTACCGCTCGGCGTGCCGCAGTCGCAGAAGACGGCGAGGTGCGTCGGCGCTTCGCGCATGCCGGAGAGTTTGAGTGCGGCGTACTTCTCGGCATCGGGGCCGCTCATGCCGCGCAGCGCGTCGCCGTTCGCGCGCGAGAACGAATCGATCGCGGCGGCGCGGCGCGCGGGATCGCGCACCTCGACGAAACGCCAGGGTTGCGAGTATCCGACCGACGGCGAGAGGGCGGCTTCGCGCACGAGCGTTTGCAGCGTGGTCGGATCGAGCGGATCGCTGCGGAAGTGCCGTACGTCGCGGCGCCACCGAAAAAGCTCCGCGAGTCGCTCGCGGAACGCGCGATCGAAACTGTGGGTGCTCACGCCGGTGGGAACGACTGCGTTTTGACGGCGTCGGCGTATGCGCGCAGCGCGTCGGTCGCGGCGTGACCGATCTCGGCGAAGCGCTTGGCGAAGGGCGGCGAGTGCGGATACATGCCGAGCAGGTCGTGCATCACGAGCACCTGCGCGTCGCAGTGCGGGCCGGCACCGATGCCGATCGTGAGAATGGAGAGCTTCTCGGTGAGTTCGCGCGCGATCTCGAAATCGACGACCTCGAGCACGATCGCGTACGCGCCCGCATCTTGCACGGCGAGCGCGTCTTCGAGCAGGCGATCGCGATGCGTGCGCTTGCGGTAGCCGGGGCCGAGGCCCGCGGTCTGCGGCGTGACGCCGATGTGTCCGACGACCGGAATGCCGACGCGCGCGATCGCGCGCACGCGCTGCGCTTCGTAGACGCCGCCCTCGAGTTTCACCGATTGCGCGCCGCCTTCTTTGATGAAGCGGATCGCGTTGCGCACCGCCTCTTCGTCGCTCACTTGATACGAGCCGAACGGCATATCGGCCACGATGTGCGCGCGCGACGTTCCGCGCGTGACCGCGGCGGTGTGATGGAGCATCTGCTCCATCGTGACCGGCGTGGTTTCGTCGTAGCCGAGCACCACGTTGCCCAGGCTGTCGCCGACGAGGATCCAATCGATGCCCGCGTCTTCGGCGAACTGCGCGAAGGGCGTATCGTATGCGGTGACCATCGGCACCGGCATACCGCCTTTGCGACGCTTGATCGCACCGGCGGTGATGCGGCGGAGAGCGGGGCCCTTCGCGGGCTCGTACGGGCGCGCTTCGCCATTGGGAAGATCGGGCGTGGCCATACGAACGCCTTCGGGCTCCGAAAACAGGGCTCCCGTCCTAGCCCTTCGCCCTTCGCCCTTCGCCCTTCGACAAGCTCAGGGTGACACAGGGGGCGCCCTTCGACAGGCTCAGGGTGACACAGGGGGCGCCCTTCGACAAGCTCAGGGTGACACGGGGGGTCAGGGTGACGCGGGGGCGCCCTTCGACAAGCTCAGGGTGACACGGGGGCTCAGGGTGACAAGGGGGGGGTGGGCGTCAGCTGTGGTCGGGGAGGTGGTCGAGGGTTCGGAGTTGGGGGAAGAGCACGGACCAGAGGGCGATCACGGCGCAGGTGGCGATGCCGCCTGCGATGACCGAGGGGACGAGGCCGAGAAGCGCGGCGGCGGAACCGGATTCGAAGGCGCCGAGTTCGTTGGAGGCGCCGATGAAGATGTTTTCGACGGCGCCGACGCGACCGCGCATATCGTCGGGCGTTTGCAACTGCACGAGCGTGGTGCGAATCACCATGCTCACCATGTCGAAGCCGCCGGTGAGCGCGAGGGCGACGACGGAGAGCGCGAAGTTGCGCGATGCGCCGAAGACGATGGTGAAGACGCCGAAACCGGTGACGCACCACAGCAGCAGGCGCCCGGCGTGCCGTTCGATCGGACGGCGCACGATCAGGATGGCGACGAGCGCGGCGCCGATGCCGGGCGCGGCGCGCAGGATGCCGAAGCCGGTCGCGCCGACGTGCAGCACCTGCGTTGCGTACGCGGGCAGCATCGAGACCGCGCCGCCGAAGAGCACCGCGAAGAGATCGAGCGAGATCGCGCCGAGCACGATCTTGCGTGCGAAGACGAAGCGCACGCCTTCGAGCGCGGCGTGCAGCATCGGCGCGGCGCTTTCGTTCGCGTCGGCCGGCGGGCGTTTTTCCAAGAAGAAGAAGCTCGCGGTCGCGACGAGCTGCGCGAGCACCGCGAACGCGAACGCGTAGGGTGTGCCGATCACGATCAGCAGACCCGCGAGCGCGGGGCCGGCGATCGCGATGAACTGCGAGACCGACGAGATGGTGGCCGAAGCGCGCACGAAGTCGCGCGCGCTTACGATCGTGGGCAGCAGCGAGCGCTGCGCGGGTACGCCGAGCGTGTAGGCGATGCCGGTGAGCGCGAGTACGGTAAAGTAGAGCGGCAGCGAGGTGACGTGCAGCAGCGTGAGCAGCAGCAGCACCGCGGTGAGCAGCGCGTTCGCGGCGCCGCTCAGGATGCAGACGGTGCGGCGCTCGTAGCGATCGCCGATCACGCCTGCGGGCAGCGCGAGCAGTAACTGCGGCACGAACAGGACGAGGCCGATCAGGCCCAGATCGAACGGCGAATGGCGCAGCGAGAAAATCTGCCACCCGATCGCCGCATCGGTGACGGCGGATGAAAGCCAGCCGGTTTCGCGCGCGATGAAGAGCGCGGCGAAGCTGCGGTTACGAAAGAGGGCCCGGACGCTGCCGGGCCCACGAGTCTCGTTCACGCGGATGCGCTAGCTTTTGGCGAGCGATTCCACGAAGGCGACGAGCGCGCGCACCGGCGTGCCGGTCGGGCCCTTCGCCTGCCATGCCGACTCGCCGTCGAGATACGCGGTGCCCGCGATATCGAGGTGAATCCACGGTGTCTCGCCGACGAACGTCTTCAGGAACGCGCCCGCGGTGAGCGTGCCCGCCGGGCGTCCGCCGGTGTTTTTCAGATCGGCGATATCGCTCTTCATCGCGCTCGTGTAGTCGTCGTAGAGGGGCATGTGCCAGTAGCGTTCGCCGGTCGCGTCGGCGGCGGCGAGGAACTGCTTGACGAATGCGTCGTCGTTGGTGACGACGGCGCTCGCCGCGTGACCGAGCGCGATCACGCACGCACCGGTGAGCGTGGCGGCGTCGACGATCTTGGTCGCGCCGAGTTTGTTCGCGTAGCAGAGCGCGTCGGCGAGGATCAGGCGGCCTTCGGCGTCGGTGTTGATCACCTCGATCGTGGTGCCGTTCATCGCCTTCACGATATCGCCCGGCTTCGTCGCTTTGCCGCCCGGCATATTTTCGGTGGCGGGAATGAGCCCGACGACGTTGAGTTTGGGACGCAGGCGCGCGATCGCGCTCATCGCCGCGATCATGCCGGCGCCGCCCGACATATCGTATTTCATCTCTTCCATGCGATCCGGCGGCTTGAGCGAGATGCCGCCGGTGTCGAACGTGATGCCCTTGCCGACGAGCGCGAGCAGCTCTTTGCTGCCGGGATCGCCGTTGTAGCGAAGCACGATGAATTTCGGCGGCTGCGCGCTGCCTTGTGCGACCGAGAGGAACGAGCCCATCTGCTCTTCGCGGATGCGCGGTTCATCGAAGATCTCGACGTCGAGACCGAAGGTGCGCGCGGCTCTGCTCGCTTCGTCGGCGAGGATGGTCGGCGTCATGTCGTTGGCGGGCGTGAGCGCGAGACGTCGCGCGAAGTTCACCGATTCGCCGACGATCACGCCGCGGTTCATGCCCGTCTCGACCGCCTTCGCATCGAAGCCGTCGCTCAGGATCACGACGGTATCGACGGCGGTTTTCTTCTCGGGCTTCGCCTGATAGGCGGTGGTGTCGAACGAGCCCGCGATCGCGCCTTCGGCGACGCACGAGGCGAAGGCGGCTTCGTGACCGGCGGCCTGCGGCGGCAGCGCGATCGCGATTTCGCCGATGTTGCGGCGACCCAGGTAGCGCACGGCCGCGCCCGCATACCGCGCGAGCGCCTTGGCTTCGAGCTTGCCGCTCTCGCCGAGACCCACGACGAGCACGCGCCGGAACGGCTGATCCTTGGCGTGAACGAGCGCGAGCTCGACGGGTTTGCCTTTGATCTCGCCGGAGGCGAGCACGTCGGCGATCGCGCCGCCGAGCGCGGCGTCGACGGCCTTCGCCGCGCCGGTCAGCTCGCCGTCGGAGAAGACGGGAACGACCAGGGCTCCCGCGCGCACGGCGGCCGGCGCATCATGAGCGATACGGACTTGCATGGGCTACCTTTCAATTGGGTGAACTAGAGCGCCTGAGATGGCGATTACTGTGAGTTCTCTTCCTCCGAACACGCGCGTCCACCCTTTGGAGGCGCAGCGATGACCGACCAAAGTCACACCCCCGATGCCTACGCACGCGCGGGCGTGGACATCGCCGCCGGCAACGAGGCGGTCGCGCGCTACAAAAACGTGCTCTCGGCGTGGCGGCATCCCGACCAGATGGATGCGATCGGCGGCTTCGGCGGCGTCTTTCGCTTGCCCGGCGGCGGCGATCGCGCGCTCGTGGCATCGGCCGACGGCGTGGGCACCAAGATTTTGATTGCGGCGGAACTGCAGCGCTACGACGGCGTGGGACGCGATCTCGTGAATCATTGTGTGAACGACATTTTGGTCGTGAACGCGACGCCGATGTTCTTCCTCGACTACTTTGCGGTGGGCAAACTCGATCCGGCGGTCGCGGCGGCGGTGGTGCAGGGCTGCGCGGATGCGTGCCGCGCGCACAACTGCGCGCTGTTGGGCGGCGAGACCGCGGAGATGCCCGGACTCTATGCGCCCGGACACTTCGATCTCGCGGGCACGATCGTCGGTATGGTGGATGTGAACGCGTTGCCGAAACCGGAATCGCTGCAGGCGGGCGATGCGATCATCGGTCTGCCCGCGGTGGGCCTGCACACCAACGGCTACTCGCTCGCGCGCGCGCTGATCGCGCGTGAAGAATGGACGCAGCCGTTCGCGGGCGGCACCTACGCCGATGCGCTGCTCGCGGAGCATCCGTCGTACTACGCGGCGGTGCGCGCGATTCAAGCGGTCGCGCAGGTGAAGACGATGGCGCATATCACCGGCGGGGGATTGCTCGAGAACGTGCCGCGCACGTTGCCGCCCGGTTTCAAGGCGGTGTTCGAAGCGGCGCGTTGGGATGTGCCGCCGATCATGCAGGAGCTCTGCGCGCGCGGCAAGCTTTCGTACGACGAGAAGTACAAGACGCTCAACATGGGCGTGGGATACACGCTCGTCGTGCCGCTCGTCGATGCGCAGAAAGCCGCGGCGGCGACGCCGGGCGCGCGCGTGATCGGCTGGATCGAGAACCGTGCGGAGAACGAACCGCCGGTCGTGATTCACGAAGCGCGCGCGTAACCCACGTTGAGCGAGATGGTGAATCTGCTCGTCGATCTCGACGAGCGCTTCGGCGCGGAGGCGCGCGCGGCGTCGCTGCGCGCGCTTGAAGCCGAGGGCTACACGTGCACGTTCACCGAACGCGCCGACGATCGCACGCTCGCGTGGATCGACGACGTGTTCGGCGGCACGTGGAGCGGCGAGGTGCATGCGGGCAGCGCGGTGGTCGCCGCGCGCGATGGTGCCCCCGCGGGCTTCGCCGGATTCGGCGCGCGCGGGCTGCGCTTCGCGTGGCTGCGCGGGCTCGGCGCGCGCGAGGGCGTGGGCATTTTCGGCCCGTTCGGCGTGGACCCGGCGCATCGCGGCGGGCGCGTGGGGGCATCGCTGCTCGCGCTCGCGCTCTGCGGACTGCGCGAGCGCGGCTTTGCGCAGGCGCTGATTCCGGCGGTCGGGCCACCGGGGCTGATCGCCTATTACGAGCGCACCGCGGGCGCACGTATCGCCGAGCGTTTCGATCCCGCGTCGTTTACGCCGCGGCCGGTGCGCACGGTAGTGATGGCGTCGGGCGGCGGTACGAATTTTCAGGCGGTGATCGATCGCGTGCGCGACGGCTTACCGCTCGACCTGACGGCGCTCGTGTGCAACAAACCGCAGGCCTACGCGATCGAACGCGCGCGTGCGGTGGAGATCGATGCGGTGGTGTTGCCGTGGGATCGGGCGGCGCAGTCACGCGCGCAGTACGATGCGGCCTTGCACGCGGCGGTCGCGGCGCGAGAGCCGGAGATGATTTTGCTGCTCGGTTGGATGCATCTGCTCGATCGCGCGTTCGTGGAAGCGTTTCCCGAACTGATCAACGTGCATCCGGCCTATCTGCCGCTCGATGGAACGCACGACGAGGTGGGGATGCCCGACGGCAGCGTGATTCCCGCCTTTCGCGGCGCGCATGCGATTCGCGATGCGCTCGCGGCGCGCAGTTCGTGGGTGGGCGTGAGCGTGCATCTGGTGACGCTCGAGGCCGATCGCGGACCGATCCTCGTGCGCAAACCGGTGCGCGTGCACGAGGGTGAATCGCACGACGCCCTGATGGAGCGCGTGCACGCGCTCGAACATGAACTCGTGATCGGCGGAATCCGCCGCCGCCTCTTCGAGCGTTGACGTTTCATCCGCCGCCGAGAGCTGCGAGGAAGAGCGCTACGCTTCGAGAAGCGCGCTCGTATGATTGCAGCATTACCGGTCGGGGCGGTACCTGCGCCCATCCACGCTCGTCCGCTCTCGTGCTCGTCGGCGAGTTCGGGAGTGACGGTGAGCGACCGCAACGTGATCGAGTTCAACGGCGCGGTTCGATTCGAGGTGATCGGATCGGATCAGGCGGGGGTGACGATTGCGCGCACGGTTCGTCGCGGCGACGCGAACGAGGTGAAGACGACGCTCGAGCAAGAGGGGGCGCTGTGCGCGGTCTCGGTCTCGTTCACACCGCCGGCGCACCTGGCTGCGATTCGTGCGGGCAAGCTGCCGCCTCCGCAGCAGCCGATCGTGGACGTGGTCGTGCACGTGCCGATCGGGGCGCCGTTAAAGATAGATGACGTGAACGGTACGATCTCGCTCGAACATCTGCGCGGCGCGATCGATGCAACGAGCGAGAACGGTGAGGTGCGTGCGAGCGACGTGGGAGCGAGGCTGCATCTCGACGCGGAGAACGGTCCCGTTCAGGCGGCTGTCACGACGCTGCAAAGCGGCGTAGATATCGATATCGAGTCCGCTGACGGCAGCATCCGGCTCGCCTTGCCATCGGCATATCGCGGATCGGTGGATGCGAGCTCCGCGAACGGCGCCGTGCGTTCAAGTCTTCCGGTCGGCGCGCCGAGCGCGGTAAAGGTGCGCGCCGCGAACGGCGCGATCTCGATCGTTCAGCAGAAGACGTAGGATTTAGAGGCCGAGGTCGGTGAGGTTGGGGTGATCGGCGGGGCGGGGGGCGGTGCGTTCCCAGTGGAATTTGCGGTCGGCTTCGGCGATCGGGAGATCGTTGATGCTCGCGTGACGCACGCGCATTAAGCCGCGATCGTCGAACTCCCAATTCTCGTTGCCGTAGGAACGATACCACTGCCCGGCGTCGTCGTGCCATTCGTAAGCGAAGCGCACGGCGATGCGATGGCCGTCGTGTGCCCAGACCTCTTTGATGAGGCGATAGTCGAGCTCGCGCGCCCATTTGCGCCGGAGGAAGGCGACGATCTCGGCGCGGCCGGTGATGAACTCGGCGCGATTGCGCCAGCGGCTATCTTCGGTGTAGGCGAGGCTCACGCGCTCGGGATCGGTCGAGTTCCAGGCGTCCTCGGCGGCGCGGGCTTTTTGCCGTGCGGTCTCGATGGTGAAGGGCGGGAGCGGCGGTCGCTGTTGCATGCGGGTGGATTCGTGGCGCGGTGCGCCGTATGCTCTCGGCTATGCCTTGCACCGCACTCGACCCAAACACCGCGCTCGTCGTCATCGACCTGCAACGTGGCATCCTGGCGCTCCCGATCGTGCACCCGGCGCCGGACGTGCTCGCACGTAGCGTGCGCCTCGTGAATGCGTTTCGCGCGCAGCGACGGCCGGTCGTGCTGGTGCGTGTCGCCTGGTCGGCCGACGGCGGCGACGCGCTCTCGCCGCGTTGCGACGCGCCGACGCCCGCGCGCACCCTTCCGTCGGATTTCGCAACCTATGCCGACGAGCTGCACGCCGATCCCGCGCGCGACATGCTGATCACGAAGCGCCAGTGGGGGGCGTTCTACGGAACCGAGCTCGATCTGCAACTGCGGCGGCGCGGCGTGACCGGGATCGTGCTCTGCGGCATCTCCACGAGCATCGGCGTGGAGTCGACGGCGCGCGCCGCGTTCGAATTGGGCTACAACCTCACCTTCGCTTCGGATGCGATGACGGATCTGTCGCTCGATGCACACGATCGCGCGCTACGAATCATCTTTCCGCGCATGGGCGAGACCGATACGACCGACGCCATCCTTACGCACCTCGCCCTTCGACAAGCTCAGGGTGACACGGGCGCTTCGACACGCTCAGGGTGACACGGGCGCTTCGACACGCTCGGGGTGACACAGGCCCTTCGACACGCTCAGGGTGACACGGGCGCTTCGACACGCTCAGGGTGACACGGGCCCTTCGACAGGCTCAGGGTGACACGGGCGCTTCGACACGCTCGGGGTGACACGACATGATTCCGGGGGATGGGGGGATAATCGGGCGATAAGATTCGCTCGGTATACTCGGGCGCGGGACCGGGGGCTCCACACGGCCTTCGGCTTTTTGTGTGTTCGATCGTTCAGGAGGTATTCGTGCACTATCACCTTCGGGTCGCCGCGTGCGTGCTCGCACTCTGTGCGGCAACCGGCGCTCCGGCCTTTGCGCAGGCGCAGGCTGCGGCCGCTTCGGCGGTGGCGCAGACTCAGGCCGCCGGCACCATCAACGGCAAGGTGCTCGACGGCGCCGGGAAGCCGATCGCGCATGCGCGCGTCTTCATCGCCGGGCCGGTCTCGATGCAGACCGTGACCAAGAGCGACGGAACGTTCACGGCGAGCGTGGCGGCGGGCGTGTACCGCTTGCGGATTTCGGCCTCGGGCTACGAGTCGAATCAGGTGGCGACGGTGGTCGTGCTGCCCGATCAGGGCGTGAACGTGGTCGCGACCCTGAATGATGCGAGCCTCGCGACGATCGCGACGATCCACACCGGATCGGCCACCTCGGTCTCCGATTCGCCGACCGCGTCGACGCGGCTCTCGCCCGACGTGATCGCGAACCAGGGGCAGACGCAGGTCGTGAACGTGCTCGATCAGCTGCCCGGCGTGGAGATCTATCGCTGGAGCGGCGGTTCGAACGAGCCGGGCGCGAACGCGTCGATCTCGATTCGCGGCGCGCAGCCGTACGAATCGCAGGTGCTGATCGACGGCCATCCCGTCGATACGCTCGGCAACGGTCCCGACGGCTTCAATACGACCTTTCTGAACGCGTTTCTGTTCGGCGGCGTCGAGGTGAGCAAGGGCCCCGGCAGCATGCCGAACACGGTGGCCGACGCGGTCGGCGGCACGGTGAACTTCCGCACGTCGCCGATCACGGCGAAGCCGACCGGAAAGTTCATGACGCAGATCGATTCGTTCGGCGGCTGGACCTACGGTGCGCGCTTTTCGGATACGTTCGGAAAGCTCGGCGTACTGGTCGGCGTGGCGCGTGAAACGACGCCCGGCTATATGGGTCAGCAGTATATCTACGGCGCGAACAATTTTCAGCAGCCGCAGGGCATTCCGGTCTATCCGTGGCCGGGATCGTCGTTCGGCCCGGGTGCGACCTATCAGGGCGTGATCAACTTCGCGTACCCGGCGACCTCGAATTTCGAAGATCATTCGCAGTTGGTGAAGCTCTCGTACAATCTGACGCCGCGCACCACGATCGAGTTCTCGAACTACGCCACGCAGACGTGGCTCGACGAGACGGGCAACAACGTGGGCTACGTGAAGGCGAAGATCGTGCCGTGCATCACGACGGCGGGCGGGCCCAACCCGGCCGGCCCCTCGTGCTCGAATCTCGCACCGAGCGACCCGGGCTTCTATTTCCAGAACTACACGGCGGCGCCGTATCTCGGCCTCGTGGGGCAGACGGTGCCGATCAATTACTACGCGGCCTATCCCAACACGTACGAGTTCGATAACGAACCGCTCTACACGGCGGATCTGCGTACGGTGATCGGTTCGGGCACGTTCCTCGCGCGCTACTACGCGGGCAGCGTGACGCGCGACGTGATCCAAGGCGCGGCGCCGTTTGCGCTGAGCCCCTGCTTCACGCCCGCATGCGCGTGGACGGGCACGATTCCCGGCGCCGCCAACGACAGCACCTCGATCGACAACGCCTACGGCGGCGAACCGTACACCGAGAACACGACCGACGTGCTGCACGGGTTCGACGCGCAGTACGTGGTGCCGGTGGGCGCGAACGACTCGCTGACCTTCGGCTTCGACAGCCATTCCGATTCGGCGCTCTTCCAGGAGCTCTACGCGGCGGGCTACTGGCCGTACGATACGAACTTTGCCGACTACTTCCAGCTCTCGCCGGGCGGCAACAAGTTCTACATGCTCAAGAGCACGACCGAGAGCGTGCGCGGGTCGTTCATCCTCTCGCGTAAACTCCAGGCCGATCTCGGCGGGTACTTCTCGAACACGACGTACATCGGCTCGCGCTTCGATCCGCGTCTGGGGCTCTCGTATCGCGCGAACAAGAACCTGAGCCTGCGCGCTTCGGCGGGCAGCGCCTTCGTGACCCCGTACTACGATCTGCTCACGCCGACGACGTACGTGAAGCACGGCGTGCTGCATCCGGCCTCGCAGTTCAATCCGGAAACGTCGACGGGCTACGACTTCGGCGGTGACTACCACATCGGTACCGATAGCCTACTCTCGGTCGATGCGTATCACACGACGATCTTCAATCGCTACGCGACGATCACCGAGCCGACGAGCGGAACGTTCAACGGCACCAAGTACGGATCGATCGTGCTCGCGACATCGCAGGGCAACGAGTTCATGAACGGATTCGAGCTCTCGTTTCTGCACAAGCCGACCTACGGCTTCGGCTATCACGTCGCGGCCGATCTGCTGCGCGACTACTCCTACGATCAGAACGCCGCCGCGACGACCGGCAACCTGTTCTATCAACTGCCCGACAACGGCGTGCAGCTGCCGGGCTATCCGTTCAGCAAGATGCGCGTCGACCTGAGTTACGCGTTCCGCAACGGCGACCACGTGCGTTTCAGCGGCACCTCGTTCGGCGCGAACAACGCGTTCGGGCGCTCGGGCTTCACGACGTTCGACGGCGCGGCGGTGTTCAACGTGCGCAAGTTGAAGTTGACGGTCGGCGCGACCAACATCTTCAACAAGGATAACGGACAGACGGGCGGCCTCTACTACGGCGGCTACACGTATGCCGGTCTCGGCGGAACGGTCGGTCCGACCAACTACGAGTTCGCGCAGCCGCGCACCATCTACATGCAGTGGAGCACGGGCATCGGCCACTAGACCGCGCAGAACCTAGGGTGACGACCGCGGAACGGGGCGCCTGGCAACGGGCGCCCCGTTCCGCGTAGTGGGCTGATCTATCACTCCCGGCGTCGTATGCCTCGGTGTATGAGACACGACGCGGTGCGTCTGCTCGCCTGTGCGTGCGCCTTTCTGCTGCTCGGGATCGGCGCGGCAGCGATTCCGCCGCCTTCCGGATGGACCGTGGGCAATGCCGTCGCGAGCGATCGTTCGTACGGCTCGCCGTTCACGGTCGTGGATCACATCGGTCCGTATACGCCGTTTGCCGCGCGCCTCGTTGCGCGCGGCATCCTTCGGGTAACGAGCGCGGCACGAAGACGCCACGCGGATTTCGTGCCGACCGCATACGGGCGCCGCGCGATTGCCGAGCAGGGGTGGGTGCTCGACGACCGTGATCTGATGATCGGGAGCGGTTCGATCGAGCTCGTGCCGGGATCGCTGCGCATGGTGCAGACGGGGCCCACCGCACGCGTGAGCTATCGTTGGCGCTTCGTCCCGTCGCGCGCACTCCTGGATGTTGTGCCGTCGCACGCGTGGCCTCGCGAGCTGGCTCCCGCGTGCGTGAGCGCGCCGGGCGCTGCATCGAAATCGTTCGCGCGCACGATCGTTCTCACGCACGAGGGCGACGGCGCGTGGCATGCCGGTGCGACGAATTGGTCGCCGCAGACGTCCTGCGAGCGCGCAGGCGCGCCGGTTGCACGTGTTCGTACCGTTGTGGTTCCGCAGTCGGCGGTGGAGACGGGGGCGGACGCGGCGATCGATACCTATCTCGCGGGAAAGACATCGGACGCGTGGCTTCTGCTCGACGGGGAGCGACAGAATCGGCTGAGCGGACTGCTCGAGCGCGACGGCATCGTGCGCGCGCAGTTTTCTTATCAAACGTGCTTTGGACCGCATACGCGCTTCGCGATGACCGATCACGGCGAGCGCGTAGCCACGCGGCGGGATTGGCTTGCGGTCGGATGGGGACTCTTTTTTTCGACGGGTCGGTACGAAGAACTGCGGAATGAGCGCCGTGTTATTCGCGCCGCTACCACCGGATATGCGGTGCGCTTCGTGTATCGCTTCGTGCCGAACGTCAACGCGGAACTCGTTCCGTGGCTTGTGCCGTCGACGGCGCCCCAATCAGCGACGCTGCTTTTCGGTGGTCGGAATACGACGGTGAGCGTATACCGCGCTACGGGTACATGCTGAGCCCTTCAACAAGCTCAGGGTGACACAGGGCGCCCTTCGGGAGATTACTGCTTGCGACCGGCTGCGACGCGGTCGGCGAATTCGTGGAAGGCTTTGGATTCACCGACGCGTTCGCTCCATTCTCGGTGGAAAGTCGACGGTGTAATATACATATTGTTATTCGTACGCGCCCTTCGACGGGCTCAGGGTGACACAGGGGAGCTGGGGTGACACGGGGGCTTCGAAAGGCTCAGGGTGAGACGAGGGGGGTGAGAAGGGTTCGGAGGGCGTTGGATTCGGCGAGGAAGGCGTCGTGGCCGTGCTCGCTCGTCATCTCCAGATAGCGGGCGCCGAGGCGCTCGGCCGTGCGGCGAACATCTTGCGGGCGGAAGAGCCAGTCGGAGGAGATGCCGACGAAGGTGAGCTCGACGTTCGGGGGTTTCGCGCGGTCGCGCACGTCGAAGCCGTCCATGAGGTGCGTGCGGCGGACGTACTCGGCGGGATCCATGCGCGCGAGGAAGATACGCGCCTGATGATCGAGGTAGCCTTCGATATCGAAGCGTGACGGATCGTTACGGTCGGGGCGGCGATCGTGACGCGCGCGTAGCAGCTCTTCGGATTTGTACGTGAGCATGGCGAGCTTGCGCGCGACGCCGAGTCCGCGTTCCGGATCGAGTGCGATGCAGTCGCGCTGCACCGCGTTGAGCGCGATGCCCATCGCGCTGTGATGATCGTGCGCGCCGATCACGATCGCGTGATCGACGCGCTCGGGAGCATCGAGCGCCCACTGCAGCGCCTGCATGCCCCCGAGCGAACCGCCGATGACGAACCGCAAGCGGGAGATGCCGAGTTCGTCGAGCGCACGCATCTGCTCGCGTACGACGGATGACATCGCCCCTTCGACAAGCTCAGGATGACACAGTGGCTCAGGATGACACAGTGGGTCAGGGTGACACGGGGGGGCGGGGTGAGGCGGTTCGAGGTCGAGGCCGATGATGCACCAGGAGTTGGGGTCGAAGAGGGCGTTTTCGCCTACGATGTCGGGCCACCACTCGGCGACGCGGCTGTGGCCGGTCAGCGCGTGGGGGACGAAGATCACGTTGTCGCCGTTTGCCGAGGGCGACCCGTACATCGTGAGCGCCACTTAGGCTTCGAGCGCCTGACGCAGATCGGCGAGGATGTCGCGCTCGTCTTCGATGCCGATCGAGAGACGCACGGTGGATCCGGTGACGCCGCTCGCCGCGCGTTCGGCTTCGGTGAGTTGCTGGTGCGTGGTCGTCGCCGGGTGAATGACGAGCGACTTCGCATCGCCGACGTTTGCGAGCAGCGAGAAGAGCTTGAGGCGATCGATCACCGCGCGCGCTTCGCGTTCGCCGCCCGCGACATCGAAGGTGAGGATCGCGCCGAAGCCGCCGCGCAGATACTTCTGCGCGCGTTCGTGCGCGGGATCGTTCGGGAGGCCGGGATACGAGACGCGTGTGACCTTCGGATGCGCGGCGAGAAATTCGGCGACGGCTTGCGCGTTGCGGCTGTGACGTTCGACGCGCAGACCGAGCGTTTCGAGCCCGAGGAGCAACAGCCACGCGTTGAAGGGCGAAAGCGCCGCGCCCACGTCGCGCAGCAACTGCACGCGCGCCTTCAGAATATAGGCGATGTTGCCGAAGACGGGCGCATATTGCAGGCCGTGATACGACGGATCGGGATCGACGAATTCGGGAAAGCGCGGGCTTGCGGCCCAGTCGAAGCTGCCGCCGTCGACGATCACGCCGCCGATCGCGGTGCCGTGGCCGCCGATGAATTTGGTCGCGCTGTGCACCACGATATCGGCGCCGGGTTCGATCGGTTTGAGCAGATAGGGCGTGGCGAGCGTGTTATCGACCACGAGCGGCAGACCGTGGCGATGCGCGAGATCGGCGTAGAGCGCGATATCGAGCACGTCGATCTTCGGATTGCCGATCGTCTCGGCGAAGAGCGCCTTGGTGTTCGGTTTGATGGCGGCTTCGACGGCGAAGGGATCGGCGAAATCGACCAGGCTCGCTTCGATGCCGAAACGCTTGAGGGTGTGGGCGAAGGCGTTGTAGGTTCCGCCGTAGAGCGAGGCGGAACTCACGATGTGATCGCCCGCCTTCGCGAGATTGAGGATGGCGTAGAGGTTGGCGGCTTGACCGCTCGCCACCGCGAGCGCCGCGGCGCCGCCTTCGAGCGCGGCGATGCGCTGTTCGAGCACGTCGGTCGTGGGATTGTTGATGCGGGTGTAGATGTTGCCGAACTCTTCGAGGGCGAAGAGTTTGCCCGCGTGCTCGGTGCTATCGAAGAGATACGAGGTGGTTTGGTAGATCGGGACGGCGCGCGATTTGGTGGCGGGGTCGCCCGCGTGTCCGCCGTGGATCGCGAGCGTGTCGAAGTGGGGCTGGGCCGGTTGTTCGAGCGTGGTGCTCATGGGGTGGTAGTTCCTTTCCCGGTCAGGAGTACGCTTGCGAGGCAAGCGAGACCGGAGCATCGAGGAGGGTGTCATCCCACAGCGCGTAGCGTGGGAGTTCTGAATGTCGCGGAAGCTCCGCGAAGAACGGCGCGATCTCGAGCGCCGCATCGAGCGGCAGCGCGTGTGCGGCGAGATCGCGATGTTCGCGCAGGCCGCGCAGCGCCGTGACGATATCGCCGAGCACCGCCGAGGCGGTGGGTGCGCCGCCCGCGCCGTTGCCGGTGAAGACGAGGCCGCCCGCGTCGCGCGCGACCACGCGCACCGCGTTTTCGGGGCCGCGACCTTGCGCGAAGGGATGATCGGCGCGCACGAGCACCGGCGCGACCTCGGCGAGGGCGCCTTGCGGCGTGCGCGCGGCGGCGGCGACGAGGCGGATGCGGTAGCCGAGCATCTGCGCGCGGGCGATCTCGCGCTTGGTGATCTGCGCGATGCCGCTGCGGCGAATGCGCGGCGAGATCACCGCGAGTCCGAACGCGAGCTGGATCAACAGCGCGAGTTTGTGCGCTGCATCGTCGCCGTCGACATCGGCGGATGGATCGGCTTCGGCGTAGCCGCAGGCTTGCGCGTGCGCCAGGGCGTCGGCGTAGTCGGCGCCCGCTTCCATGGCGGAGAGAATCGCGGTGCAGGTGCCGTTCATCACGCCCGCGAGCGCGACGATCGCATCGCCCGCGAGTGCGTCGTCGAGCATGCGGACGATCGGAATCGCGCCGCAGGCCGCCGCTTCGTAACGCAGGCTGACGCCGCGCGAGGCGGCGAGGGCGCGCAGACGCGGGCCGTGCGTGGCGATCAGATCCTTGTTCGCGGTGACGACGGAGCGGCCGCGATCGAGCGCGCGTTCGACGAGTTCGAGCGCTTCGCCGGTGCCGCCGATGCATTCGACGACGAGATCGACGCGCGCATCGTCGACGAGCGCGCGGGCGTCGCGGGTGAAGGGCGCGCCGCCGAGATCGTCGCGGCGCGGTTTCTCCGCGTCGCGCACGGCGATGCCGCGCACGTCGTAGCGGATGCCGCTGCGGCGTTCGAGCGCGTCGCGTTCGTGCAGCAGCCGCCGCGCGACGTTCGCGCCGACGGTGCCGCACCCGAGCAGGGCGATGCCTGCGGTGCAATCCATTCCTCGGGCCTCCTGGTGAGATGGGAAAGCGAGGAAACGACGACGCCCCTCGCTGGATCGGCGAGGGGCGTCGGGTGAGTTCATCGTGATTCGTTCGCTACACGGTGCTCTCCATGACGACCCAAGCCGTACGCATTTGCATGCGGCACATGGAACACATCATGGCGGTGGTGGTCGCGAACATGTGCGCCAGCCTAGCACGGCGGAAATCACGGCGTCAACCCCCGCGCACGGTTACGCCGCGCGCGGCGAAGGCGAGCTCGTGCGCGCGTGCCGCGATTCCGGCGTTCGCGAAGCAGCGTTCCAAGCGGCGCGCGAGCGCGGCGGCGCCGTCGCCCGGATGCACGATCGCAAGCACGCTCGGGCCCGCGCCCGAGAGCGCGATGCCGACCAGATCGCGCGCGCGCAGCGCGAGCGCTTGCGCGAGTCCGGGAATGCGCGGCGCGCGGTAGGGCTGATGCAGACGATCGTGCATCGCGGTGCGCAGCGCGCGCCACGAGCCCGACGCGAGCGCGGCGCCGAGCAGCGATGCACGCTGCGCGGTGAAGACGACGTCGCCGCGATCGTAGTGCGCCGGCAGCAATGCTCGCGCTTCGTGCGTGGCGAGATCGATGTTGGGCACCACGACGAGCGCGCGCAGATCGCGCGGTGCGGCCACGCGCACGCAGTCGCGCGCGGCGGAAGACGCAGCGATGACGGCGCCGCCGTAGACGGCGGCGAGTGCGTTATCGGGATGGCCTTCGTGCGCGCAGGCGAGTTCGGCGAGGCGTTCGCGCGAGAGCGAGGTGCCGTGCGCGCGCGCCGCGACGAGCAGGCCGAGCACCGATGCTGCGGCGCTGGAGCCGAGTCCCTTGCCGAGCGGGATCGCGTTCTCGACGTGCAGTGCGATGCGCGGCAGGCGTGAATCGACGCACCGCATCGCTTCGAGAATGCGCTCGGCGAAGCCGTCGTGCGTGGGCGCGTGTTCGCCGCCGATGATGATGCGGAAACGCGCGGCGGGCTCCACGCGCGCGCGCAGACGCAGATCGAGCGCGATGCCGACCGCATCGAAGCCGGGGCCGAGATTTGCGCTCGTGGCGGGAACGCTGACCGTGAAGGCGTTACGCGAGCGCATGGGCATGCGCGCGCACGTCTTTGAGGACGTGGCCGGTGAGCACGGCGACCACGTCGGCATCGGGTTCGATCGCGCCGCACGCGCGCAACGCGCGAATGCCACCGAGCGAGGCGGCCGATGCGGGTTCGCAGCCGATCCCTTCGCGGCCGATCGCGGCTTTGGCGGCGAGGATCGCATCGTCGTCGAGGAAGTGCTCGATGCCGTCGAAGTCGCGCAGGGCGCGCTGCGAACGGCGCAGCGACTTCGGATCGCCGATCGCGATGGCACTGGCAGAGGTGTCGACGCCGCGCGCGGCGCGGATGAGCGCGATGCGCGGGAGCGTATCGATGAGGCCGAGTTGCCGTGCTTCGCGCAGGCCTTTGGCGAAGGCGGAGATGTTGCCGAGATTGCCGCCGGGGAGCGCGATCCAATCCGGCACGCGCCAGCCGCGCGCTTCGAGCATGGCGTAGGCGGCGCACTTTTGGCCTTCGATGCGGTAGGCGTTGATCGAGTTCACGATCATCGCGCCGTCCATGCGCGCGAGTTCGGCGAAGGCGTCGTCGAAGGAGCCGTCGACTTCGACCACGCGTGCGCCGTATTCGCGCATCTGCCCGAGCTTGGCGTCGCTCACGCGACCGCGCGGTACGAGCGCGAATGCATCGAGCCCGGCGCGCGCGGCGTAGGCGGCCATCGACGACGCGGTGTTGCCGGTGCTCGCGCAAACCACCGCACGCGCGCCACTTGCGACGGCGGCGCTGACCGCGACCGTCATGCCGAGATCTTTGAAACTGCCGGTCGGCGACATGCCGAGGTGCAGGTACGCGAGCCGATCGACGCCGGCGTAGCGCGCGCCCGCGGCGGAATCGTAGAGCGGGATGTTGCCTTCGGCGAGCGAGACGATCGCTTGCCCGGGGATGGGCGGGAGCAGTTCGCGCAGGCGCCAGACGCCCGAGGCGAAGAGCGGTTCGTAGGAGGCGCGGCGCTCGCGCAGCGTGCGGCGCAGGCCGAGCGGATCGAGCCGCACGTCGCCGAGCGCGAATTCGGGGAGCCCGCCGCAGCGGCAGAGGGAGAAGGGGCTTGCGGGTGCCGCGCACTCGCTGCAGGCCACGTGCATCGTTCGTCTCCGTCGTGAAGAAATGCAAGAAGCCCCGCACCAATCGGTGCGGGGCTTTGCGTAAGCTGCTTGGTCTCTGCGTTTAGCCTACGTCAACCCTACACCGAACGACAGTCGTCGTGGTGGTCGTGGTCGTCGAGGTCGTCGAAACGAACGCCGAGATCATGGTGCTCGTGAGGATAGCAGGCGGTGCCGCGCCGGTCAAGCGGTGTTTACCATGGCGTTACGCGGAAGAGGGAGTCCATAGCCGGCAGCGAACGTGTGTTCGTTATCAATATCTTGTGGTTGGGCCGGGGGTGGGGGCCGTGAGGATTGAAGAGAGTGATGTCTATGAGCACTGCCCCGGAGCTAGTGGTCGCCGATCTTTTCGCGGGTGCGGGTGGGCTGACGGAGGGCTTTCGTCAGGCCGCTTTCGCGCCCGTCGCGGCGGTTGAATTCGATCGTTGGGCGGCCGCGACGTACGCGGCGAATTTCGGCGATCACGTGTTGGCGTGCCCGATTGAGGACGTGCAGGTTGCGCGCGCCGGTGACGTGCTGACGTGGCGCGGGCGTGACGCGAGCGGAGGTCGGAAGAGCTTCGAGTCGCCCGAGATCGATGTGTTGGTCGGTGGACCGCCGTGCCAGGGGTTCTCGCCGCTCGGGCGCATGAACGACTGGGATTATGACGATCCGCGCAATCAGCTGTGGAAGCACTACGTTCGCGTGCTCGGCGCGTTGTTGCCGAAAGTTTTCGTCATCGAGAACGTGCCGGAGATTTTGAAATCGGCGGAGTTCGAGCGCCTGAAGCGACGCGTGGAGCGGCTCGGCTACGAGCTTGCGTTCGGCGTGCTCAATGCGGTGCACTACGGCGTCCCGCAGAACCGTAAGCGCGCGATTATCATCGGGAGTCGGATCGGCACACCCACGTTGCCGCCCGCGACGCTCGAACGCAAGAGCGTACGGGATGCCATCGGCGATCTGCCGCTCGTGCCGAACGGCCGGAATTGGCACGTCGCACGCAATCCGTTGCCGAGTTCGATCGAGCGCTATAAGTGCGTTCCCGAAGGCGGCAATCGTTTCGACCTGATGCGCAAGCGCCCGGATCTGACGCCGCAATGCTGGCTGAGAAAAAAGACCGGTAGTACCGATGTCTTCGGCCGCATGTGGTGGCACGAGCCGTCGCCGACGATTCGCACCGAGTTCTTCAAGCCCGAGAAGGGCCGCTATCTGCATCCCGAGGCGCATCGGCCGATCACGATTCGCGAGGCGGCGCGACTACAGACGTTCTCCGACGCATTCATCTTTCTCGGATCGAACGTGCAGGTGGCCAAGCAGATCGGGAACGCGGTGCCGGTGCTCTTCGCAAAGGCGATCGCGGAGCATCTACGTTCGACGGTGCTTTCGGAGTCACGTCACGAGGACGATCGGGCGCTCGCCGTCTGAGGGCAACCTTTCGAAGGGCGAGCAGATGGCGCGCGTTCGCTCGCGCGATACGGCGCCGGAGCTCGCCGTGCGTCGGTTGCTCTCGGGGCTCGGCGTTCGCTATCGCCTTCATCGGCGCGACTTGCCCGGAACGCCCGACCTATACATCGGGCGGCTACGGTTGGCGATCTTCGTAAACGGGTGCTTTTGGCACGGTCATACCGACTGTGCCGCAGGAGGTCGCCCGAAGACGAACGCCGATTTCTGGAAACGGAAGATTCGGGAAAATCGCGCGCGCGATCTACGGAACATTCGACTTCTCGCCGAGATGGGCATTGAGAGCGTGCAATTTTGGACCTGTGAGGCGGTGGCATTCGAACGGATGTGCCACGGGATCGCACGACGCTATCGGAGGGCCGCCCCGTGAATGAGTTCTTGCCGCGATTGGCCGAGGCGCGGCGTGAGTTTCTGGCGCGTTTCAAATCGGAGATTCTGTGGCTGAAGCCGCTTAGCCGATTGAAGCCGAGCATCGCGAAGAATATGCCGTCGTCGATGCTCGGTGCGGTGAGCATTGCGGATGTCGATAACGCCTCGTCGCTCAAGATCGCGTGGGAATTGGGCGCGCGTCTCCCGGGCGCGTTTGCCGAGGCCGAGCCCGCGCAGGACTCGGGTAAACTCTTCCAGTTCGCGGTGCGAGATTTCTTGACGCGCGGCTTCGAACTCGGGGCTGCGCTGCGTCCCGGCGGCTGGGAGTGGAAGACCGAGTACGCCGCGGCGCATTTCGATCAGTACGCGCATCTGAACGACATTCGGAGCGCGCTCGAGCAGAATCGGGAGCTTCGGACGATCTTTTCGGAGCAGTACCTCGTTGTGCCGGACATCGTCGTGTATCGCCGGCCGCTGAATTCGAGCGAGGTCGGGCGTTCACCGGACGTCGATGTGGCGCGCCTCTCGCCGCTGCTCGACGACGCGGAGTTCTCGCGCGGCCATCCGCTGCTGCACGCGAGCGTGTCGTGCAAGATCACCATGCGTTCGGATCGGGCCCAGAACACGCGAACCGAGGCCTTGAACTTGATTCGGAACCGGAAAGGGCGGGCGCCTTCGATCGTGGCCGTGACCGCCGAGCCGCTTCCGACGCGTCTATCGTCGCTTGCGCTCGGAACGGGCGATGTGGATTTCGTGTATCATGCGGCGTTGCCGGAATTGCGCGAGGCGCTGACGGCGATCGGCAACGAGGATCAGCTCGATATGCTCAACACGCTGGTCGAAGGACGGCGCATTCGCGACATCGCGGATCTGGTGCTCGACCTGTTGATTTGAGGCAACTGTGAATCTTTTACAGCGGCTCCGGACGGGTCGGCATGGGTGATCGGACAGGAGATGCGCGGTGGCGTTCCCGGAATGACCTACGCGTACCGGGTTGCTCCGTCCGGTGCCGTGATGCGCGTCGCTGCGACTGCTCCGAGCCTGCGCGACGCATGTCCGGCGACCATCTTTGCCGCGAGCGGCTACGTGTGGGCGATTTCGAACGTCGCGTTCGGCCATGATGTTGGGAAATCGTATTTGCTGCGTATTGACGAGAAGGGGACGGTGGAGCAGGTCGCCATCGCCGGACCGCGCGGAGCGATCGGCGCTGGACCCTCGATCGCCGGCCGCAGCGGCACGGTGTTCCTAAGCAGCGATGCACGCGGCGTTCCGGTGCTGCGCTACGCGTCGTAGTTTTGCCGCGTGACGGCGAGTGCGCCGACGGCTCGCCGTTTGCGCGTGCGGATCTGTTTTTTGAAGGCCTTGTAAGAGAGGAGAGACGTACGTAGCCGTGTTGTTGCACTTCCTACTCTTTGTGCTTGTCGTTCTCGCAACCCCGACCGCGCCATCTGCGGCTAACCGGGTGCCGAGCGCAGATCATATCTATCAGGCGGCGATCGCCAGACTCCGAACGCTCCATCAACCACGCTACATATCGGCGATCGTTGATATGCGCCAGAACAACGTAAACGGGGAGTCCTCGGAGATGCATGACTTTGAAGAGGGTGCATACTTCAGGGCCTCCGATCGTCGCGAATGCCTCTTTGTTCTGCCGTTCGCGAAGCGCGAAAAAATCAACATCGGCAGGTCTTATTTTGCTCCCGACGTTTGGCTCGTCCGTGGGGCTCCTTCAGGTTCAACCTCGCGGAAAGATGTGAATCCGAAGGCGCAGGCGTTGCGTACGATCGTAACGACGACTACGTTTGCTTCACCGGCGTACCGCATTCGGCTTGCCGGTGTCGACTCGCTGAGCAGCGGTGATCGGAAGATATTTGCCTATCACTTGGTTCTGCATCCGATCGATCGGCCGGTGCTCCATAATCTCCGCGAGCTTTGGATAGACAAAGATAGCTACGATATCGTCAGGGCAAGGTTAATCGGCGAATATGCCGTCTCTACGACGGCGCTAACGCGCGAAACGAGCGTCATTGAGGACTTCGGGCAGGTCGGTCCATATCGGCTCGTAATCAGGACCAGGTGGTCCTATGCGTTCCAATTCAGCGGGCGCCGCATCGACTTTGACGCTACGCTTGCCGCAGCCGCGTTCCCGAAGACGCTGCCGACGTGGATCTTCGATGAGAGCGCCATAGCGGAACACCGCGATGGCCTCACACGCTTCCTACCCGCGACTCACGATCACGACTGCGTCGGTGTCGGGTGCGCTCACCGCGCGGGCGATGAGCGGGTTCGTGAGGTAGGCGATGGCGGCGGTGACGTCGTCGCGGGTGCAGGCGTGGGCGGAGCCGAGCTGCGCGAGGCGTTGATCGACGAGGGCGATTGCGGTGTCGAGCGTGAGGTGCGGTGCTTCGGCGGCCGGGCCGGTGCGCGCGGCATCGGTCTGCAGCGCGAGACCGGCTTGGACGAGAAGCTCGGAGATCACGCGTACGCGCTTGGCGCGGCCGTGCGTGCGATTCCACTGCAGATCGGTGAGCGCATCGGCGGCGTAGCCGGGCTCGAAGCACGGGCGTAGCTCGTAGGCGTTTGCGTTCAGGGCGAGCGCCGTGCACAGATCGTCGAGCGTCCAGGCGCTGACGCCGTGGGTGTGCAGTTCTTGCGTGAGCTCGACTTCGTCGGGGAACGCGGGGCCGACGAGGATGCCGTATTGTGCGTTAAACGCGGTCTTGTACTTTGCGGCTTCTAAGGCATCGGGCTGCGCGACTTGGCTCTTGGCCGTTTTGCATTCGATCATCACGCGATAGCCGAGCGGGCCGAGCAGCGCGTCGGCATAGCCGTCGGGGCCTTTTCGCCGCCGACGTGCGTGGTGATGAAGCCCAGGTGCGCGAATGCGTCGCAGACGGCGACTTCGAAGGAGGCGGGATCGGTGCCGTGCGCGGCGGCGGTGAGGCGCGCGGCGAGCGCCTGCGCCGCGGGATCGGGCGCGGGCGATGCGGGGGCGGCGAGATCGGGCCAATCGTCGGGCGGTTCGTTGATGCGAAAGTTGCGCATCTCGTCTTGCACGATCGACGGCTTGCGGCCGTTTCCGTTGGCGCGCGCGATGTATTCGATGAGCGCGGTGTAGACGTAGCGCGCCTTGTAGTCGGCGGCGAGGAGGCCCCGCCGGATCGCTTCGTCGAGAATGGCATCGGCGCTGCGGGTGATACCGTCGGCGAGGATCTGCAGCGCGGCCGAAATGGTGGTGCCCTTCGAGGGGAGCGCGAGGTGCTGCGGCTGTGCGGCGCGTCGCTCGGTTTGCGTCTGCGAAAAGCGCTGCTCGGCCAAGCGGCGGTGCTCGATGAAGAGCGTATCGCCGTGCGTGCGAAAGTGCGCGGGAAACGTCGCGATGGTCACGCTGCCGTTTTCGATGGTGTCGAGATCGCTCCAGGCGATCGGGAGATTCACCGGGAGATCGGGACGCGCGCGCAGCGCGTAGGGTAGCGAACTGTAGCCGCGGACGGCGTTGTGCGTGACGTGCAGATGCACGAGATTGCCGCCGCGCGTGTTCGGTTCGGTGCTGAAGAGCGCGCCGTGCTTGAGCGCGAGCTCGTTCGCCACGGCGTGCAGCCAAGTGCGCACGTCGTCGTACGCCGGAGCGTCGGCGAACGGGATGAAGAGCGTGAGATTGCCGTCGCCGTTTTGCACGAGGATCGCATCGACATCGCGATCGTTGAGCGCGGTGCGCGTGAGGCGCGCGGCATGGCGCATGTGGGCGGCGTCGAGCGAGCCGGTGGCTTCGAGCATGATGCGCGCGTAGCCGAGGCGATCGGGCTGGTGCGGCGCGGGAAACCACGAGTGGAATTCGAGCGAGCCGAGCTTTTCGAGGCACCAGGCGATGGTGCTCGGCTCGAGCGGGAGCGGCTTGGTGTGCCAGTGCGGAGCGCCCGAGAGACCGTCGGGAAACGATGTGCTGACGATCGGCATGCCGCCGAAGACGGCGTGGGCGAGCGGAGTTACCCGCGCATAGTGGGCGCGGACGTCGTCGGCAAGAGCCGGATTATTGATTGTAGTCACCCTGCCAGGTCGCTTCGCTAGTCTGCGCTTGCTTCCTTTTAGGGGTGTCTTAGGCGTGTATGATCGCGGCCGACGCGAAGCGCGCGTGAAGCGCCTTGTGGAGCGCTCCTACGACCTCGCATCGCTCGGCCCGCGCTTCGCGCAACATTGCACGTAGAATCGTACTTGCCGAGCGCTTCTCATGGCGCATCCGCTCGTCGAATTCGGTCGCCACGGAGACGATCATCGTGAGGATGTGTGCGGTACCTTGCGCATTGCAGATCGAGGCGCGTTGAAAATCAGCTACGTGATCGGCGAGATGGCACAGTTCCGGAATACGCAGCAGAGTTGCAGGCGACACATCGGCTAGCACGCCTACACGTCGCGCGATTTCCGGATTCGGCCCGGCGTTTATCTGGCCCGCAATTCGTGCGCACCACTCGCCAACACGCCGGGCGTGGGATATTGCTGCCTCGTACGGACCGTGAGCGGTGACCAACACCGCGTCAATGACCGCCTCGACTTGTGCCCTTTGGACCCACGCGACTGCCAGAAAATCACTCGGCAATGCGCGTAGTTTGCGTTCGGATTCGAGGCGCATGATCTCTCGATAGTCGAGCTGTTCGTCGTCCATGGAGAAACTTTGGCACGGCGCCGAATGGCGTGTCTCTCCTCAAAAATCAGTAGTCATCGACGACTAGTTTGCCGACTTGGGTGGTCAAGAGCGCTGCGAGAGCGTAAGCTGATCTATGGCTGTAGTCGTCCGCGACTAGGCCAAAAGAACTATATGTCTTTCCAAGGAGACCGGATGCTCTTCATACACGCGCTTTTTAGCCTGTTTCTTTGTCTCGCTCCTCAGGGCCACGTGCATGCTATGGATACAATCGGCGGGGGGTTCACGGCTAAAGCCCCGGTCGTGACGCCCGCGGACACGATCGGTGGCGGATTTAAAGCCGTGGCGCCGACAGTAACCGCGGCCGATACCATCGGGGGCGGCTTCTAGTCACGGTGCGGCGACGAGGTCAGGCGCTCGAGAGCGCGAAGGTCACTCATGTGTGGGCTTCGGACTCGAGCGGCTGTGCCTCGCCGCTTGTTGACGCGTATGTTTTATTCCGTCGTGGCGCTTTTGCCGCGGCATTGGACGCCTTGGCGTATCAGTCGCTTTCGCGCGAACGCGTGCGGCTGGAGACGCAAGTGCTTTATTGGTGCGGGCGCCGTAAAGATGCCGTGACGCTGATTGCGAACGTCGGGCGCGTGATCTCGGATATCGATCGGGACCCGCTGGTGCAAGCGATTCTCGCGGCCTGTCTTGCATCGACGGGCGACGTGAAGACCTCGCTAGATGTACTTGACGGCGCAGCGGCTGCGGTCGACGACGATGTTGCCTGCTACCGTGCTTCGGCTCGACTCGCCGCAGGCGACTACGTCCGGGCGCTTTCCGAACTCGACTCGATCAATGAAACCGATCGGAGCGAGATGAACTGGTTTTTTCGAGGTTGGTGCCTGGCATTTCAGCGCAACATTCGATCTCAATTGGACTGCCTTTACGTGGGCCTACAACTCGCCAGCGATCGTGGAAATTGCATTATTGCCGCACGAACACTGCGCGTTCTAGCTGCGTTGGCGCGAGAGACGGTCGATACCGATGCGATTGCCTGTGTCGAAGGCTACGACGATATCCAATGGACCCACGATTTGGCGGATGAGCGCTTTTCCGTCTTACGCACGACGGCATGGGCCCATGCAATGCGTGGCCAACACTTGCTTGCCGGAGAGGAGCTTGCGGAAGCCTTCTCGATTGCGGCAACGCCTTACCAGCAAATGCTCGTTCACCTGGACCGCGCTTGGATTGCCGCAGCATCGCGCGAAGGTGTCCATCAACGCATCGAACTCGGGGAGGCTCGACGATGCGCGCGCTCGATAGAGTGGGATGCGGTAAAGGGTGAAGAGGTAGGCGGACTGCTTTTGTTGGCCCGTTTGATGTCAGACGTCGATGTTGATCTGGCTATCGGCTATCTTGATCAGGCGGACAAAGTTGCAGTTCCTGCTCACATTAGTTTTGCGCACGACGAACGGCTACGCGCATTCCGCGATGAGGCGGCTGCATTCGTGTGTGCGGCCAGACACAGTCGCCGTAAAGCCGAGCGTCATGCGACAGCTGCGATCGTTATATTTGAGCGCTACGGATATCGCTGGCGCGCCGCAAACTTGGCGCTGCTCCTCTTCCGTCTCAGCGGAGGTCAACAGTGGCTTCAGCGGGCAAAGGCGGACGCGGAGACGTTTCCGAGGAGCTTTCTGGGCGTCGAGTACAAGCGCTTAGCCACTCTTGGCCGCAATGTGCCGGAGCGCCTGACGAGGCGGCAAAACGAAATTGTTACCCTTATCAAGGACGAAGGATTAGCAACCGAGGCAATCGCAGCACGGCTCTCGATGAGCCCGAATACGGTCCGCATACACAAGCAACGCATTTATCGCGCATTCGCAGTCACGGGCGAATATCAGCTCCTTGCGAAGCTACGTGAGGACGGGCTCTAATTGCGTCCGAGCCGTCTAACTTGGTCTCGACGATCACGTCGATCACGTCCGGCCTTCGGCGAACTCTTTTGGTATGACGTGCGAACGCGAATAACGTGTTTTGTTCGGTGGTTTAGCAAGTGTATCCGGCTAAAGGAGAATATTTTTGATGTCTTTTTATGAGGACCTCGCAAACGCTCGCGGTGATGATGCAAGTCTGCGCGGCGTGGTCGCTGACACTGTTGCTCGCTTGCAGGCAATGGAGACGGATACAAATCATCCGGGAATGCTCCTGGGTAAGATTCAGAGCGGCAAGACCCGGGCATTTCTCGGTGTGATCGCAGCCTGTTTTGATGAGGGTTATCGAGGCGTGATTGTTCTTACGAAGGGAACAGTAACTCTCGCAAAGCAGACCCTTGCACGGATCGAGGAAGCGTTCGCACATTTGAGCGATCGTGACGAATGCCAAATGTTCGACATCCTTAATATGCCGTCTCGTTTGTCACCGTTCGAGCGAAATCAGCGAATTATTATCGTCGCAAAGAAAGAAGACGATAATCTGGCTGCGCTGCTCGAACTGGTTTCAGAAGACTATCCGGAATGGCGAGATCGTCGCTGGCTGATAATCGATGACGAAGCGGATTTTGCTTCGATTACGTTTCGCCGCGATGGAACGGTAGTGGTGCCCGGAACCATTAATCAGCAAATCGAAGACCTTCGCGAGGCTTTGCACAACGCTCAGTTTCTTGAGGTCACGGCGACCCCGTACTCTTTGTACCTGCAGCCGGAGCAAGGTGTTGTCGTGAACGGAATTCCGATCATGCGCCCGAGGCGCCCGGGATTTACGGTGGTTCTTCCGACGCATGCGGCCTATGTAGGTGGCGAGTATTACTTTGAGCATAGCCTCGACGCAAACTCTCCAGCGTCACGCTTCTATGAACCGGTTCCCGCATCCGAACGGGACATATTGCGTGCGCCGGACCGTCGCAGCTTCAAAATAGAAGACGCCCTAATCAGTCCGAGGATTGCCGTGCTTCGGCGGGCTCTGATGAACTTTGTGGTTGGTGTCGCGGTACGCCGGTTAGCGCAGGCCGCCGCTGGTCAGCAACGCGAGAAATACTCCTTCGTCGTGCATACCGAACGTGGCCGGCCTTCCCATGAGTGGCAGTTGCAGGTGGTCGATGCGCTTTGGCAGGGATTTGTCGAATCGATCGATGACGGCACTACGCTTTTCGAGGACCTGGTACACGAGTCGTACGAAGACATCGAGGCGTCCGTGCTCCTTTCCGGTCAGTCAATGCCGAGTTTCGACGAGATCCGCGTCGAAGTGTCGCGTTCGTTGCGCGACGGTGAGTTAACGGCGGAAAAGGTCAATTCGGACGGCGACGTAACCGCTTTGCTGGATAGCTCTGGCCAACTCCGTCTTCGTACGCCGATGAACCTTTTCATCGGAGGGCAAATCTTGGATCGAGGGATTACGATTCGTAATCTAATAGGTTTCTATTATGGTCGAAACCCACAGCAGTCTCAGCAAGACACGGTGCTTCAGCATTCACGTATGTATGGTGCACGATCGCAGGGCGATCTTGGTGTTACGCGCTTGTACGCGCCGCAGGCTGTATATAATCGAATGCGCCAGATTCATCATCTGGATGCGGCGCTTCGTGAGGCGTTTATTCGTGGCGATTACGACGATCAGGGGGTCTACTTCGTTCAACAGGATCAAAGCGGTCGCGTTGTTCCGTGTGCACCGAATAAGCTCCTGAGCTCTGAGGTTTACGCGCTTAGGCCCGGGCATCGGATGACGCCAACGGGTTTCAATACAGTGGCTGCGCTTCGCGGGCAGGGACGACTTGACCAGCTGGACGCGGAAATCTCTCGATTAATCCCTGATCCGCAACAGTCGCCGACTCCGCTACCGGTCAACGAGGCCGAGCGCTTGCTGGATATGGCATTCTCAAACCTGGTTTTCGAGGACGAGGATGGTGGCGGATACAAGGCGGCAATGCTGACCAGTCTTCGATGGCTATCTAGTGCGCCGAGCGCTAATCAACTCGTATATGTGATCGTGGCTCGGGGCCGTGAGGTCAGTCGCCTGCGTGGCAATCGGTTGTCGAACTCTCCCACCACGAAGCAACAGCACGATTTCGCCGCCGAGGTGGCGCGGACAAATCCTGTGCTTTACTTGATGCGTCAAAGTGGCACCGAAGAAAGGGGCTGGCGTGGATTGGGATTCTGGTGGCCAGTCGTGCAGGTTCCGTCGTCAGCTACGCCGGCGCTCTATGCAGTCAATTGACATGCTTGCCGAAAAACACATTGTCTTGCGCGCACATAAAGTGTTGAGAGGTGGTTTGACGGCTTACGTTACCTTGAGTCCTGAGGACGCTCCCGATCCTGTAAGCAAGAAATGTCTATAGGCTCACAGTCTCCGCGCTAGTTGCGGATTCAGGATTAGAGGCTTGCTTGCGCACCTCAAGCGATGCTCTGACTATGGAACACCGCAGCGCTGTCCCTATCATCGCCGGTATATCCGATAGCGACCGCGATTCAGCCCGATCCCCGGGAGATCGAAATGATAGCCATGCTGCGTTGATCGGGGCGTTACGGTCGCGGTCGAATCGAAGTGATGCTCCACGTGCTGCCGGTGCGGGTATATCCGCGTACATGGGGCTCGTGCGAGGGCCTGGGAGGATCGCGTTCGCGCGGGTTGCCGGATCGTGGGCGCATGCGACCGGCGGTCGCAGGCTCCATTCGATATCGAGACCAAGACGCGCCGCATCGCCCGACAGCCGGGCATGGCGCGGTGCACGCGAGGGACGATCCCGCCACCCGACGATCGCCTCTCGCCGCGCGCTAGGGCTGCGAGCGGATCGCGGTGATCTGCCAGTTGTTGCCGGTGGCGGTGTAGCGGACGAATATCGGGCTCGTGCGGGGACCCATGATGATCGTGTTCGCGCGAATCGCCGAATCGTGCTCGGCCCAGGACGCGGCGCGGCTGGAATGCCAATCGATGCGAAGTTCGCGGAAGCCGGCACCTGATGCCTGAACGCGGTGCCCGACAACATCATAGTGCGTATAGCAGAGCAGCGGTGAGTCCAGTCGGTTATCGCGAAAAAAATCATCGTCAGAGTAATACCGCACGCCGCGCATGGTGAGATCGTAGAGCGTCCCGTGATGATGTCGTGTTTGCTGCACGAGGCCGTGTCGCTCAAGCACGCGCATAAAAGCCGTGATCTTGCGCACGTCGGGATTTCGCACGGCGTCGTTCGGTACGTATCCGGACCAGGTCGGGTTGATCCACCAGCCGTTCGGCACGAACTCAATGCTTGCACCGAGGACATCGCCGCCGTCGACCGGGACAGTGTCCCAGCCGAGCGGCACGCATGCGTGATATTGCTGCGCAACGTCGTCGGCGACGTCGTCGTCGATCTTCGAACGTTCGAGTTGTGCGCAGGCGGCGAGTGCAAGCGCTAGGGCGCTTGCGAGCAGTAGGCGCTTTACGGGCATCGATCCGCCTGCTGTTCGCGGCGGAGGGCGGCGATGCGCTCGGCCGTGTAATTGCGTTCGGCGGGGCTGATCTGCGGGTCGCGTTGGAGCGAGGTGAGATAGGTCACGAGGATGCGCAGCGTCTCGCAGTGCGAGGCGGGCGGAGCCGGGGAGCCGAGCATGAGCGGTAGCGGCGGCAGTACGGCACGCGGAAGCGGATGGCCCGGCGCAAACGGCGCAAGCGTGGGCTGCGGGGCGATCGGCGGGCGCGTGCTGATGCGGTATTGCAACTCGGTGATGCGCTGCTCGATCTGAAGGCGATCGATCTCGCTCAGGCCGGGTTGCGCGAGTTGCTGTTGGAGCTGCGCGATCTCTTGGCGATCGAGCGTGGATTGCGGCAGCGTTTGCGCGTTGCTTGCAAACGGCAGGAGCGCGACCAACAGCGCGACGAGGATTACGGCGCGGTGTGCCATTGTGCGACGTTCCAGAAGATGGTGGAGACCGATCCGGTGACGTCGCGCAGACGCGCGGTGTAGGCGTCGATCTCGCGGCGTTGGTAGAGCAGTTCGATCGGCAGCGCTCGGCTTAGGATCGACTGCACCCGCGCGTAGGCGGCGAGGCGCGCGTGCGGGTCGTAGGTGCTGCGCGCGCGGCGCATTACCGCATCGAGCGCGGAATCGCAAAAGCGGGACTTGTTATAGCCGTTCGGCGGCACGTTCGCGCAGGCGAACTGATCGATGACATCGGGGTCGTCACCGTTGACGAACGGGTAGAGTGCGAGTGAAAACTTGCCGTCGTACACGGGGCCGCCCATCGCCGCGGGCGAGACGAACTGCGTCGCTTCGAAGGCTTTGAGCTGCAGATCGACGCCCGCGGCCCGCAGATATTGCTGCACGGCGCTACCGATGATCGCATCGCCCGGGAGGCCCGCTTCGATGGCCATCAGGAGATGCAGGTGCAGCGGGGCGAGCGTGCGGCGCGCGGCGGCCGGGTCGTAGGGAACGGCGAGCGGGAAGCGCGGATCGTAGGCCCATTCGAAGAGGCCGCGGCCCACGTCGCGCGCATCGACCGCGCCGCGATACGTTTTGGCGACGAGCGTCGGTGCGTCGATCGCTTGCGCGATGGCGCGGCGCACGTTCGCGTGCCGCAACTGCGGATCGGCGGTGTTGAAGATCAAGGCGCCGACGGCGTTCATGGGCGTGCGCAGCACGGTGAGATGCGGAATCGTGCGCAGGATCGTGACGTTGCCCATGTCCTCGTCGTTGAAGAAGAGGTCGGCTTCGCCGGTGCGGAGTTGATTGATCGCGGTGTTCGGATCGGCGACGAAGCGGATGGTGAGGTGCGCGATCTTCGGTGCGCCGCGAAAATAATACGGGTTCGCGCGTAGCTCGATGCGGTCGCCGTGAATCCAGCGTTGCACCACGTAGGGGCCGCCGCCGATCGGGTGCCGATCGAAGGCGATATGGTTGAAATTCGGATACTTCGCGAGCAGGTGGGCGGGGAGGATGGGAAAGCCTTGCGGCGCGAGCACGAGGGTGAAGATCGGCGCGAACGGCTCGCGCAGATGCAGCACGAGCGTGGTCGGGTTCGGCGCCTCGGCGCGCAGGATGCGATCGTATCCGTAGCGCGTTTGCACGTTGTTGCGCGGGTTTTGAATCGCGTGGATCGAGTAGACGCAGTCGCGCGCGGTGAGCGGCGTACCGTCGGCGAAGCGCACGTTCGGGCGCAGATGGTAGGTGATCGTGCGGCCGTCGGGGCTGATGCCGCCGTTCGCGCGGGTGGGCACCGCGGTCGCAACGTCGCCGACGAGTTGCCCGCGATCGTTCCACTTCAGTAAGTAGTTGTAGAGCAGCAGGCCGAGTTCGGTGGAGGCGACGCCGTTTTCGAGCGCGGCGTTGAGCGAGATCGGCTCGCGCTGCTGCACCACGACCACGCGGTCGGCGGGCCGCACCGGGCGCGAGCAGGCGCTGATGCCGAGAAGCGCGATGAGCGCGAACGCGAGACGGCGCATGGCGCATGGTACGGACCGCCGCCGTCCGCGACCTCTGTTGCGACTACCTGCGCTTCGTGAGGGTGACGAGGCTTGTGGTTTCGAGGCCGCTCGTGGTGCGGATCATGCCGACGCCGCGCACGTAATCGGCGATCGTGGTTTGCGCGACGTTGACCGGAATCGTGTGTCCCATCAGCGATTCGGTGCCGGAGACAACGATGCGCGAGCGCACTTCGAGGGCCTCGTACGAGCCCGCTGGAACGGTGACGTGCGCGGTGCGGGTGAATTCGTTCGAGACGGTCACGCGTCCGACCAGCGTTTGCGTCACGTTCGCGGCGGTGGTGGTGGAGCGGAACGGGAACGCATAGGTCCAGGCGGTGCCGGGATGCCATAATGCCGCGGCGGGAAGAATCGTACCGACGACGGCGCTCGCGTGCATCGTGAAGCCGCGCTGCATCGTGGGAAGAGCACCGACGACATCGGCCGAGGGGAGCGTCCATCCGTTCGGCGTGCACGTCCAATGCAGGGTGAGCGGCGTGCTGCCGGTGCGCTGCTCGATGAACCCGCGCGCGTTCGCCGCGAGAATCTTCACGCGAAAGCGTTGTCGCGCGGCGCCTCCGATGCGATAGGTCCACGACGTTCCGGGAGCATCCGGAAAGTACGGGGTGGTGCAGGTGGTCGCGAGCATCGGTTACCTCTTCGGATCGTCGGGGCGCCGCCGACGGCGCCGCAGATGGTCCTCGACGTGACCGAGGCGCTCGTCGAGGCCGGTCAGGCCTGCTTCGACGCGGTCGAGGCGGGTTTCGACGCCGGTCAGTCGGCCTTCGACGGCGGTGATGCGCGTTTCGACGCGGTCGAGGCGTGTTTCGACCCCGGTCAGTCGGCTTTCGACGGCGGTGATGCGCGTCTCGACGCGGTCGAGGCGGGTTTCGACGGCCGTGATGCGGGTTTCGACGCGATCGAAGCGGGTTTCGACGCCGGTCAGTCGGCCTTCGACGGCGGTGATGCGCGTTTCGACGCGGTCGAGGCGTTGCTCGACGCCCGTGAAGCGAGCGTTCACGTTCGCTTCCGCACGGGTAAAGCCGTGCTGGACGGCATCGCCGAGATGGACGATCGCGGTCATCAGGTCGGTGGCGGTGGGGACGGCGCTCATTGCTCTCAGGTTACGGTGCCCGATGTGCTCTCGCGTTTCCTGCGGGTTACGCGGGGGTTACGATCGTTGCGTCGTGACGCTCGAGCGCGGCGGCGAGGGTATCGAGCTGAGCGCCGCAGATGTACGTGGCGTCGGCACCGCACGCGACGGCTTCGATCGCGGCGCGCAGTTTGGGCTGCATGCCCGCGGCGCACGCATCGCTTGCGAGAAACGCGCGCGCTTCGTCGAGCGAGAGGTGCGCGATGCCGGAGCGCGGATCGCGCACGTCGGCGAGCACGCGCGGGACGTTGGTGACGATCGCGAAGGCGCGCGCGCGAAGCGCGCCCGCGAGCGCGGCGGCGGCGAGATCGGCGTTGACGTTGAAGGCGTGCGCGGCGTCGTCGGCGATTGCGAGCGGTGCGACGATCGGGAGGAAGCCCGCGTCGAGCAGCGCGCGCACGAGCGCGGGATCGGCGTGCGCGACATCGCCGACGAAGCCGAGGTCTTCGCCGCGCGATCCGTACGCGCGATGCGCGACGAGCGTGCGCGCGTCTTCGCCGCTGATGCCGACGGCGCGCGCGCCGAGCACGCTGCATGCGCGTACCAGGCGCTTGTTGATGGTTCCGCACAGCGCGGCTTCGGTGATCGCGAGCGTCTCGGCGTCGGTGACGCGCAGGCCGTCCACGCGGCGGGTGGGGATGGCTCGCTCGGCGAGCCGCCGGTCGATCTCGGGGCCGCCCCCGTGCACGAGCACGATCGCCTCGCCCGCCCGGCGACGGCACACGATCTCGGCCAGGAGCGGATCGGGTTCGCCATCGGGCGGGAGTGCATTGCCGCCGTACTTCACGACGAGCGGGGCGGAGGGGGTTGCATAATTATGCTGCATCGTGCATAAATATACAGGTTATGTATGCCGTTGCGCCAGCCCCCGCGAATCCGCTCTTCGGGCGGAGCTTGCTTTCTGTCGAGGATCTGACCTCGGCGGAGCTCGCCTGGCTCGTTCGCCTTGCGCGCTACCTGAAGGCCGCTCCTGCGCAGGAGCATCGGGCGCTCGTGCGCGGGCGCACCCTGGCCCTGCTCTTCGAGAAGCCGAGCCTGCGCACGCGCGTCTCGTTCGAGGTGGCGATGCAGCAGCTCGGCGGCGAGACGCTCTTTGCAAGCGGCGGCGAGTTTTTGGTGGGCACGCGCGAGTCGCCCGAGGATGCGGCGGCGGTGCTCTCTCGCTACGTCGATGCAATCGTGATTCGCACGCACGCGCACGAGCCGCTCGCGCAGTTCGCACGGGCCGCGACGGTGCCGGTGATCAACGGGCTCTCGGCCTACGCGCATCCCTGCCAAGCCTTGGCCGACGTGCTCACGATCGAAGAGCGTTTCGGCGCGCTACAAGGGCTGACGATCGCCTACGTGGGCGACGCGCGCAACAACGTGGCGTTCTCGCTCGCGCAGGCCTGCGTGATGCTCGGCGCGCGCGTGCATTTCGGTGCGCCGAACTCGCATCGTCCGAGCGAAGCGACGCTCGCGGGGCTGAACGCGCTCGGCGCCGAGTCCGGCGGAAGCGCGCGTGCCTTTGCCGATGCGGTGCGCGCGGTGCGCGGCGCCGACGCGGTGTACACCGACGTGTGGACGTCGATGGGAGAAGAACGCTACCGCGAGCGCAACGACGCGATGTTGCGGCCGTACGCGGTGACGCCGGAGCTGCTGAGCTATGCGGCGCCGCACGCCGTCTTTCTGCACTGCCTTCCCGCCCATCGCGGGGAAGAGGTGAGCGCGGGCGTGATCGACGGAGCGCATAGCGCCGTCTTCGATCAGGCCGAGAATCGTTTGCACGCGCAAAAGGCGCTGCTCGTTGCGTTGTTGACCGACGCGAAAGGAATGCCCCAGTGAAAGACCGTCGACAGCGAGCGATCCTCACGCTCGTCGCCACGCGCCCGATTCATTCGCAAGAGGAGCTGGTCGCGCTGCTGGAAGCGCAAGGCTACAGCGCCACGCAGGCGACCGTCTCGCGCGATATCAAAGAACTCGGGCTCGTGAAGGTGCCGATCAAAGACGCGCACGAGGACGACGGCCTCTTCAAATACGTGGTGCCGAGTGCAACGGTGAGTTACGTGAGCCGTCTGCATCGCGTCGTCGCGGAGTTGGTGACGAGCGTCGAAGGAGCGGTCAACCTGATCGTGCTGAAAACACCGCCCGGCAGCGCGCAGATGGTGGCATCGGCGATCGATGAAGCGGAATGGCCCGAGATCCTGGGCACCGTCGGCGGCGACGATACGATTCTCGTGATCGTGCGCGGCGTGAACGAGATGCCCGTCGTCAAGCAGCGCTTCATCGATCTGCAAGGGGAGAGCGCCGCGTGAGCCGGATCGTTTTAGCCTATTCGGGCGGACTCGATACGTCGGTTCTGCTCAAGCGTTTGATCGCGGAGGGGCACGAGGTGGTGGCGCTCACCGCCGATCTCGGCGAGAGCGATGCGACCGCGGGCGCGGGCGCGGCGGCCGAGTTGGAGCGCGTGCGCGCGAAAGCGCTCGCGCTCGGCGCGATCGACGCGGTGGTGGTGGATGCGCGCGCGCGATTCGTGCGTGAATACGTGCTGCCCGCGCTCGCCGCGAACGTGATGTACGAAGGCTTGTATCCGCTCTCGGCGGCGCTTTCGCGCCCGCTGATCGCCGCGTTGCTGGTGGAGACGGCGCGGCGGTACGGCGCGGATGCGGTGGCGCACGGCTGCACGGGCAAAGGCAACGATCAGGTGCGCATCGAGCTCGGCGTGCGTGGGCTCGATCCTACGATCGCGGTGCGCGCGCCGCTGCGCGAATCGCCGCTCTCGCGCCCGGATGCAATCGCCTATGCGAACGCGCACGGCATTCCGATCGCGCACACCGCGGCGAAGCCGTATTCGATCGATGCGAATCTGTGGGGGCGATCGATTGAAGCGGGCGTGCTGGAAGACCCGTGGACGAGCGTGCCCGAGGACGCGTACGCGTGGACGGCATCGCCCGCCGCGCGCCCGCCGCACCCTACGGAGATCACCATTACCTTCACAAGCGGCGTGCCCGCCCTTCGACAGGCTCAGGGTGACACATTGGGTCAGGGTGACACGGTTGGTGAGACGGCCCTTCGACAGGGTCAGGGTGACGCAGCCCTTCGACAGGCTCAGGGTGACACATTGGGTCAGGGTGACACGCTCGTTGGGGTGATTGGGGGGTTGAATGCGGTGGCGGGGGCGCATGGGGTGGGGCGGATCGACCTGGTCGAGGATCGGGTGATCGGCGTGAAATCGCGCGAGGTGTACGAGGCGCCGGCGGCGAGCGTGTTGATCGCGGCGCACAAAGCACTCGAACGGCTCACGCTCACGCGTGACGAGCTGCGCTTTAAGGCGACGAGCGATCAGCGCTATGCGGAGCTTGCGTACGACGGTCTGTGGCTCTCGCCGCTACGCACCGCGCTCGATGCGTTCAACGCGTCGTTTGCGCCGCGCATCACGGGCGAGGTGCGGATGCGACTCTTTGCCGGAAGCGCGGTGCCGGTGGGCGTGCGTTCGCCGTACGCGCTCTACGACGAAGCGCTTGCGACCTACGGAGCGGGCGACACGTTCGATCACGCGGCGGCGAGCGGATTCATCAGCTGCTACGGCTTGCCGCTCGACCGCGTGGCGCGGCTGCAGACGGCGTCGGCACTCGCATGAGCGCGGGGCTGCAGTGGGGCGGACGTTTCGACGCCGCCCCGGATTCGGCGTTGCTCGCGTTCGGGTCGTCGCTTGAAGACGATCTGGTGCTCGCGCGGTTCGACGTGAGCTGTTCGCTTGCGCACGTGGAGGCGCTCGCGGGCGGCGGCACGATTTCGGCCGATGCGGCGCGGCAATTGCGCGCGGCGCTCGGCGCGGTGGCAGCGGAGATCGCGACGGGCGACTTTGCGGCGTGGGCGCGCGCGAGCGGCGCGGAGGACGTGCACGGCGCGATCGATGCGCGCGTACGCGAACTCGCACCCGATGCGGGCGCGCTGCTGCATGCGGGGCGCAGCCGCAACGATCAGGTGGCGACCACGCTTGCGCTCTACGCGCGCGATCGCGCCGAGCGCGGCGCACGCACGGCGCTTGCGATCGCGCGGGCGCTCTGCGAACGCGGTGAAACGGAGAGCGCGGCGGGCACGCTGCTCGCGGCGACGACGCATTGGCAGCCCGCGCAGCCGGTGCTCCTGGGCTTTTGGCTGCTCGCGGCGGCGGAGCCGTTCGCGCGGGCGGCGGCGCGTTTTGCGGCGGCGGCGCACGGGGCGGCGCGCTCGTGCGCGCTCGGATCGGCGGCGGTGGCGGGATCGACGCTGCCGCTTGCGCGCGAGGCGGCGGCGGCGGCGCTCGGCTTTGCGGCACCCTCGCGTAACGCGATGGATGCGATCGGAACGCGCGATGCCGCGCTCGACGCGGCGCACGCGTTCGTGCGCGCGGTGACCGACGCATCGCGCATTGCGGAAGAGATCGTGCTGTGGGCGGCGCCCGCGTTCGGCTACGCGCGCATCGGCGACGCGAGCGCGACCGGATCGAGTTTGATGCCGCAGAAGCGCAATCCCGACGTGTTCGAACTCGTGCGCGGCGGGGCGAGCGAACTGCTCGGCTACTATAGCGGGGCGCTCGCGTCGCTGTGCGGGCTGGGGCTCTCGTATCACCGCGACCTTCAGCAGACGAAGCGACTGGTGCTGCTCGCGATCGAGCGCGGCGGCGCGATGCTCGACGCGTTCGCCGTGGCGCTCGCGGACGTGCGCTTCGATCGCGCGGCGATGGGTGCGCGCGCAGGCGACGGGTACACCGCGGCGACCGATGTGGCCGATGCGGTGATCCGCGCGGGCGCGACGGCGCGCGAGGCGCATGCGCTCGTCGGCGCGCGCGTGCGCGCGGCGGAGGCGGCGGGGCGCGCGCTCGATGCGAGCGATCTAGCCGCGCTCGCGGCGGCGGTCGGCGTGCACGAACTGCAGGCACCGCTCGATGCGGCGGCGAGCGTGCGCGCGAAGGTGACGACGGGATCGACCGCGCCGCACGCGGTGCTCGCGGCGCTCGCCGATCTGCGGCGCGAACTGCTCGAAGTGGAGGCGACCCTGTGAGCCGCGTGCACGTGTGGGGTGCGGCGGGCTATGCGGCGAGCGAGGCGATTCGCGTGCTGCACGGGCATCCGCTGCTCGAGGTGGGCGTGCTCGAGAGCCGCAGTCACGCGGGTGCGCGCGTGGGCGAGCATTTTCCGGCGCTGCGCACGGCGCCGTATCGTTTTGCCGGCGAAGGCGCGGTGCTCGCCGCGGTGCATTCGGGCGACGTGGTGCTCTGCGCGGGTGCGCACGGCGAGGCGCGTGCGCGCGCGGAGGCGTTTTTGCAGGCGGGCGCGCGCGTGGTGGATCTCTCCGCGGATTTTCGTTTCGACGACGCGGTGACGTACGGGCTCGCGGAGTGGAACGCGGCGGCGATCGCGGGGGCGCGGCTGGTGGCGAATCCCGGCTGCTATCCGACCGCCACGTTGCTCGCGCTGCTGCCGCTCGCGCGTTTCGGTGCGCCGCTGCAGATCGTGGTGGATGCCAAGAGCGGGATTACCGGTGCGGGGCGCACGCCGAGCGTCGGCGCGCTCTTTGCGGAGGTTGCGAACGACGTACGCGCCTATGGGCTCGACGGGCATCGCCATCAGCCCGAGATCGAGCGTGGGCTCGCGGCGTTCGGGGCGGGCGCGCCGCTTGCGTTTACGCCGCACGTGGTGCCGCTTGCGCGCGGGATGCTGGTGGATGCGTACGCGGTGTACGATCGCGAGCTCGATGCGGACGCGGTGCGCGCGGCGTTTGCGCAGAGCTATGCGGGCAGCCCCTTCGTGCGCATGGTGGACGATCTCGCGCCGAGCGTGGCGGCGGTGATCGGAACGAACGACGCGGAACTGCGCGCGGACGTGCTCGGGCGCACCGTGCGCGTGCTCTGTGCGATCGACAATTTAGGCAAAGGCGCGGCCGGGCAGGCCGTGCAGAACGTGAACCTGATGCTCGGACTTCCCGAGCACACCGGATTGGGAGTTGCGGAACGTGTTGGTTGAAGATGCGCTGCGGTTGATCGAGGTGCGCGGCGGACTCGGCGCGGTGCCGGGCGTGCGTCTCGCGGGCGTGCACGCCGGCATCAAACCGCGCAAGCGCGATTTGGCGCTGATCGCGTTCGATTCGGCGCAGGCGTGCGCGGCGGTGACGACGACCAACGAGGTGAAGGCGGCGCCGGTGCTCGTGAGCGCCGAGCATCTCGCGCTCGAGGGCGGCGCGATGCGAGCGGTCGCGTGCAATTCGGGCTGCGCGAACGCCTGTACCGGCGAACGCGGCGACCGCGACGCGCGCGCGACCGCGCGGCAGGCGGCGGCGCTGCTCGGGGTGGCGCCGGAGCAGGTGATCGTGGCATCGACCGGCGTGATCGGGGTGCCGCTGCCGATGGATCGCGTGCAGCGCGGCATCGAGCGCGCGCACGCGCAGTTGGAAGGCGGCGTGAAGGCGAGTCACGATGCGGCCGAGGCGATCATGACGACCGATCGCGTGCCGAAGCTTTCGGCTTACGCCTATTACGTGGACGGCAAGAAATACGTGGTCGGCGGCATCGCCAAAGGCTCGGGGATGATCGCGCCCAACATGGCGACGATGCTCGCGTTCATCGCGACCGATTATCCGATGAACGCGGCGGCCCTGCAGCGCACGCTCGCGAGCGCCGCGGACGAGAGCTTCAACATGATCTCGGTCGACGGCGACATGTCGACCAACGACGCGGTGTACGCGTTTGCGCCCGCGCACGAGCAGGATGCGCCCACGGCGTTCGCGCGGGCGCTGCGCGCGGTGTGCTTGGATCTGGCGCGCGCGATGGTGGCCGACGGCGAGGGCGCGACGAAGCGCTTGACCGTGCACGTGACCTCGGCGACGAGCACCGCGCAGGCGCGCACGATCGCGCGCGCCGTGATCAACAGCAGTCTCGTGAAGACCGCGCTCTACGGCGAAGATCCGAATTGGGGACGCATCATCGCGGCGGCGGGCGCGGCCCGAGCGGGCTTGCATCCGACGGCGTGGTCGCTCAGCGTGAACGGCACGCCGTGGGTGGCCGCGGGAGCGGTCGAGCTGCTCTCGGAGGCCGAGGCGCACCGCGAATTGGAGGAGAGCGAGATCGTGGTGGGGCTCGATCTCGGGCTCGGCGAGGCGAGCGCGACCGGTTGGGGCTGCGATCTTTCGAAAGATTACGTGCGCATCAACGCGAGCTATCGCACGTGAGCGCGCTGCTGGAAAACTACGCGCGCGCGCCGGTGACGTTCGTGCGCGGAGAGGGCTGCGAGCTCTACGACGATGCGGGGCGGGCCTATCTGGATTGCATCGGCGGGATCGCGGTGTGCGCGCTCGGGCACGCGCATCCCGCGATCGCGGATGCGGTGGCGGAACAAGCGCGCACGCTCGTGCACGTGAGCAATCTGTACCATCATGAGCCGGCCGGAACGCTCGCGCGCGAGTTGACGGCACGCGGCGGTTTCGCGCGGGCGTTCTTTTGCAATAGCGGTACCGAGGCGAACGAGGCGGCGATCAAACTCGCGCGCAAGCGCGCGTTTCGTCGCGGCGAATCGGCGCGTACGACGATCCTCGCGTGCACGGGATCGTTTCACGGACGCACCTACGGGGCGCTCGCGGCGACGGCGAACGATGCGTACAAGCAGGGCTTCGGGCCGATGCCGGACGGCTTCGCGTTCGTGCCGTTCAACGACGTTGCGGCGCTCGAGGCGGCGATCGACGAGCGCACGGCGGCGTTCGTGGTGGAGCCGGTGCAGGGAGAGAGCGGGGTGCATCCCGCCGAGCGTGCGTTTCTGCAACGGGCGCGCGAAGTGTGCGACGAGCGCGGCGCGCTCTTGATCTTCGATGAGATTCAGTGCGGGATGGGGCGTTTGGGCCCGCTCTTTGCATTCGAGGCGTTCGGCGTGCGACCGGACGCGGTGACGATGGCGAAGGCGCTCGCGAACGGGCTGCCGATCGGGGCGGTGCTCGTTGCGGCGCATGCCGCCGATGCGTTGCAGCCGGGCGATCACGGCTCGACCTTCGGCGGGTCGCCGATTCCGGCGGCGGCGGCGCTCGCGCATCTGCGCGTGCGCGATACGCTGGGTTTGGAAGAGCACACGGCGCGAATGGGGGCGTATCTCGCGCGTCGGCTGCAGACTATTGCGGAGGCGCATCCGCACCTGACGGCGGCGCCGCGTGCGATGGGGCTGCTCGCGGCGCTGCCGCTGCGCGAACCGCTCGCGGCGGCGGCGTGTGCGGCGGCGCTGCGCGAGCACGGCGTGCTGGTCGGTACGGCGGGCGGGAACGCGCTGCGATTTGCTCCGCCGCTCGTGATCGACGAAGCGCAGATCGATCGCGCGATCGATGCGCTCGCAGCGGTGCTGGCCCTTCGACAGGCTCAGGGTGACACAGAGGGGCTCAGGGTGACACAGGGGGGCTCAGGGTGACACGGTGGGGGCGTCGTTGAAAATAGTTCGCTTTGTCTTTCCCGTGCGCGGACTTGCTCTGATTGCCGTGCTGCTGCTCGTCTGTGCCTGCTGCTCCCCGCGTCGCGCGACTTCGCGGCCTTCACCGTCTGCTCGGCCGAAGATTGATTGCGGCATTTGGCTAAACTACCGCATGAAGCCACCACCGCCGCCAAAGCACTGCTGGAAGTGGCTGTGGGAGCACCATTACAACGGTCATACCGGCCCTTGGCCGCCGGGGGCTCAGCCGTGATCGCCGCTATTTGAAGTTGATTGGGACGATGACGCGGTCTTCGGTGCCTGCGGGATTGCGGGCGATGATGAGGAGGGTGTAGCCGCGGCGATACTGCGGCACCATGTCGAGGAGGTGCTGGCGGAAGGAGAAGTCGCCGAAGGTGCTGCGATGCGCGCCGAACGAGAACGATTCGGTGCGTACCTCCAGGCTCGCGGTATTGGTGCTCGTGATGACGCGCCCGATCCAATTGCTGCCGTTGGGGATGGTGGTTTCGTTCATCCAGACGGCGAGGATGCGCGGCGGCGCGCTGCTCGGGAGTTTGAGCGGCGTGGGCCACGGATTGGGCGAGGTGAGGACCTGCGCATCGGTGAGCGGGCGACCGGCGGGCGTTGCGGGCGTGCAGTGCGCGAGCAGCAGAAGGGCGAGCATGGCGAACGGCAACGCGTGAAGCCTCATGGAGGCGGACGTTTCGGCTCGGGTGCGAATGGCTCCCGGCATGACGAAGCGCCCCGAGCCGATGCCGTTGTACGACTGGGCGATGGCCTTTGCGAGCCTGTGGATCTCGGGCGGCATTTTATACGACTCGTGGCATCACTATCACGAGACGATCGAGACGTTCTTCGAGCCGGGGCACGCGATGCTCTACGCGGGATTGCTCGCGGCCTACGTGTTTACGGGCATAACGATCGCGATCAATCGCAGGCGCGGCTTTGCGACGCGCGACGCGCTGCCGCGCGGATATGAGGCGACGGCGATCGGGCTCGGGGTCTTTCTGATCGGCGGCGTGTTGGACATGATCAAACACTCGCTGTGGGGATTCGAAGAGGCGTTCAACGCGCTCGTGAGCCCGCCGCACTTGGTGATCGGCGCGGGGATGTTCCTCGTGATCGCGGGCGTGATCGGTTCGGGCTTCGCGCGGCGACCGCGCACGCTGATCGGGCAACTGCCGATGCTTGCGGCGACCGCGTCGATGATGGAGCTCGTGCATTGGGGGATGCAGTTCATCTTCGAGAGCGAGGCGGAGAAGATGAACGCGATGCTGCCGCTGGGCGGACATCCGCACGATACGTTGACGCTGGTTACCCTGCAATATTACAAGCAGGCGATCGGGCTGATGGCGGTGATCGTGCAGAGTCTGCTGATCGCGGGCTTCGGGCTCTTTTTGGCGCGGCGCATCGGCGTGGCGCGCGGCGGATACGTGCTGCTCTTCACGATCGGCAACATCTTCATCGCGGGCGAGCAATCGACGACGCCCGCGCAGTTTTTCGCGGTGCTGATCGCGAGCGTGCTCGCGGGCGCGTGCGCGGATGCCTTCGCAATTACGCCCGCGTCGCCGGAGTGGCGGGTGCTGGCCTTCGCATTCTGCACGCCCGCGGTGTATTGGGCGGCGATGCTCGCGCTGCTCGCGGCGACGATGGGCGGCCTGTGGTGGACGCCCGACATCATCAGCGGATCGGTGATCTACGCGGGCTTGACGGGCGCGCTGCTTACGATGCTCGGAGGACGAACGGCAGATTCGGATCGGCCGAGAGCGTGAGCGCGTCGGCGCGTACCGCGTTGCGCTGGTAGTACGCGACGGCGGCGATCATGGCGGCGTTGTCGGTGCAGTATTTCGGCGGCGGGATGAAGGCGGGAACGCGGCGGCGTTCGCTCCAGTCGCGGAGCGCGGCTTGCAGCGCGGAGTTCGACGCGACGCCGCCGGAGAGCACGATCGCGTTGTAGTCGCCCTCGTCGAACGCGCGATCGACGCGGGCGAGCAGCACGTCGACCACGGCGGCTTGGAACGACGCGGCCACGTCTTCGGGTGCGGCGGCGCGGCCCGCATCGGATTCGAGAAAGTAGCGCACCGAGGTTTTCAAGCCGGAGAACGAGAGATCCAGACTGCCTGCGTCCGGACGGTGGCGCGGGAAGGCGTAGGCTTTCGGATTGCCGCGCTTGGCGAGCGCGTCGAGTTGCGGACCGCCGGGATAGCCGAGGCCGAGCAGGCGCGCGGTTTTATCGTAGGCTTCGCCCGCGGCGTCGTCGCGCGTGCGGCCGATGACGCGCATCTCGGTTGCGGAGCGCACGTCGACGAGTTGCGAGTGGCCGCCCGAGACGAGCAGCGCGAGGAACGGATAGGGCGGCATCTCATCGCGATCGAGGAACGCCGCGAAGATGTGGCCGTGCAGATGGTTGACGGCGTAGAGCGGTTTTTCGAGCGCGAAGGCGAGCGCTTTGGCGGCGGCGACGCCGACGACGAGGCTGCCGATCAGGCCCGGGCCGCGCGTGACCGCGATTGCATCGACGTCGTCGAAGCGCAGGTCGGCGCGCGCGAGCGCATCGTCGACCGCGGCGGAGAGCAGCGCGACGTGCTGACGCGACGCGATTTCGGGGACGATGCCGCCGTACTTCGCGTGGAACGCGTCTTGGTTGGTGGAGACGGAGCAGAGCACGGTGCGCCCGTCACGCACGAGCGCGGTGGCCGTATCGTCGCACGAGGTCTCGATTCCGAGGATGAGCACGGGGGAGCAGATACGGGGCTGACGCGATGCGCCCTTCGCCCGTCGCCCTTCGACAAGCTCAGGGTGACACAGGGGGGGGGCGCCCTTCGACGGGCTCAGGGTGACACGGGGGGGGGGCAATAATTGTGGACGTTATCGGGGATAAGCGCTAGAATAATGGCATGGCTCGTACTACGGCGGCGCTGTTGCCGCGTCTCGTTCGTCGGTTGGAGCAGCTGGGGGGGCGGATTCGCGCGGCTCGGCAGCGGCGCGGCTTGCCTGCGGCGCTGGTTGCCGAGCGGGCGGGAATGTCGCTGATGACCTTGCGCGGGATCGAACGGGGGCGGCCGGGAGTGACGATCGGGGCGTACGCTGCGGTGTTGCAGGTGCTCGGTCTCGACGGCGATTTCGATGCCGTGGCGGCGGCCGATCCATTGGGGCGCGAACTGCAGGATAGCAATCTCAAGCAGCGGCAGCGCGTGGTGCGGCGATGACCGATCGCACGATCGCGGTGTATGCGGATTGGTCGCCGGGGGACGCGCCGATTCACCTCGGTACGCTGCATGCGCGTCCCGGGCGCAATGCGGAGATCTTCTCATTCGCGCTCACCGAGAAGGCGATCGGCGACGCGCGATTGTCGAGGCAGCGGCTCGATCCGGACGTAGCGCAGGGGAGCGGACCGCAATATCCGCGCGACGGGCGCACGCAGTTCGGCATGTTTGCGGATGCGTCGCCCGATCGTTGGGGACGGCGCCTGATCGATCGACGATTTGCCCAATTGCGGCGCTCGGGCGCGCTGCCCGCAAGCGTTCGGCCGCGAGAAACGGATTATCTGCTCGGCGTTCACGATCCGTTCCGTTCCGGTGCGTTGCGCTTCAAGCTGAACGACGATGGTCCATTTCTTGCCGATGATGCTGCGAGCGCGGCGCCGCCGTTCGTTCGCCTTCGCGAGTTGGAAGCGGCAAGCCGCGCGCTCGAAAGCGAAGCGGAGGATGATCCGCATCTCGATGCGCAACTGCAGTTGCTGCTTGCGCCGGGTGCATCGCTCGGCGGCGCGCGGCCCAAAGCGACGGTGTGCGATCCCGGCGGCTCGCTGTGGATCGCGAAGTTTCCGAGCGAGAGCGACCGCATGAACATCGGAGCGTGGGAGTATGTCGTGCATCGTCTCGCGCAGCGCTGCGAGATCGTGGTGCCGGATGCCGAGCTGCGACGATTCGGAGAGCGCGGGCACACGTTTCTCGTGCGTCGTTTCGATCGTGTCGGCTCGGTTGGGCGGATTCATTTTGCATCGGCGATGACGTTGACCGGGCATCGCGACGGCGATCAGGCGAGCTACGTGGAGATCGCCGAGGTGCTCGCGTCGCAAGGCGCGGAAGCGAACCGCGATCTCGCGGAATTGTGGGCGCGTATCGTCTTCAATGTGCTCGTGAGCAATACCGACGACCACTTGCGGAATCACGGATTTCTGCTGACCGCGAAGGGCTGGCGGCTTGCGCCTGCGTTCGACATGAACCCGAACCCGTTCGGCACTGGTCTCGCTCTGGATATCGACGAGGCGGACAACGCGCTCGATCTCGAGCTGGTGCGCTCCGTCGCGCCGTACTTTCGCGTGCGACGGCCCGACGAGATCATCGAACGTCTGCAAACGGGTGTTGCCGCATGGCGCGAGATCGCAACCGAGGTCGGGATTGCGCGCAGCGAACAAGAACTGATGGCGTCTGCGTTCGAGCTCGCGGGGCGCCCTTCGACGGGCTCAGGGTGACACGCCCTTCGACAGGCTCAGGGTGACACGCCCTTCGACAGGCTCAGGGTGACACGCCCTTCGACGGGCTCAGGGTGACACGCCCTTCGACGGGCTCAGGGTGACACGCCCTTCGACGGGCTCAGGGTGACACCGGGGTGGGGGGATACGGGTGTTGACTTTCGCCATAGGGTTGGCACGATGGCGTGCGATTGTGAGGTGTGGTACGTGCGTTAGAGGCTCGCGAAGTCGGTCGGCGTTATGCCGGCTTGTTGCAGGATCGTTGCGGAGCGTTTTGGGTTTAAGAACCCGACCGCTGTGGATCGGGACTGTCGTCACGCGGCCGTCCGTATGACGCAAGCGCACGTGGCTGCCACGTTGGCGGACGATGATGAAACCTGCGCGGAGCAGAGCTAGGAGCACTTCATCGCCGCTTGCGCGTGGCAGCCGCGTCACTCGATGGACCTAGCTCGCGATGGGAACCTCGATTCGCTCAAGGCGAGCGTCAGGGTCGCTTTGCGGGATCTCGGAGCCCTGTTCGGCGAGGTCCTCAAGGCAGAGTTCGATCGCCTCGCGAGCATTGGCGAGTGCTTCTTCGAGGGAGTCTCCCTCGGTGACCACGCCCGGCAGGGCGGGAACGATAACCGTGAACCCTCCGTCTTCGGCGGGTTCGAGCACGACGGCAAAATTGCGGTGCTGCTCCATGACGGCATAATTGGCGTTCCATGGCAGGTTCCTGCCCGCAGCGTTTCAAACGGGGCCGCTCCGCCCGACAAGAACGAGGTACCGTCATGAAATTTGCCCTTCCGATTTTTTCTCTCGCTCTCACTCTGACGGCGTGTGGAGGCGGCGGCGGCGGAACCACCGGAGGTGGCGGTTCCTCCACGATGCCTCCGACGCCCACCGTGATCGCGACGCCCGCCACGCTCGGTGGCACCGTCGTGAGTCTCGCGGGCCCGCTCTCCGCCGCTCCTTCGGCGACGCCGAACGCCTCCTCGACGCCCGCTGCGGGCGCACCGATCAGCGGAGCGACGGTGTACCTCGTGGCGAGCAACGCCGCGCTCGGCGGCATCCCCACTTCGCCGCTCGCGGTCGCGACCACGGCGCCGAACGGCGCCTTCACGCTCACCGAGCCGACGCCGACGCAAGGCAGCTACGGCATCATCGTCGTGGACGGCACGAGCGTCACGAACGCCGGCGTAACGGATCGCGGCTATACGCTCGCGCATGGCGTGGTTAGCGCCGGGACTCAACCGACGTTCTACCTCGATACGCTCACGGCTTCGGAGCAGGCGGGATTCAGCGCGTACAACGCGGCGCGAGCGACTGCGGGGCTTCCCGTCGTCGTAAGCGATACCGCCGCGCAGATGCTCGCTCGCCTGAGCACGCATCTTGTCGACGCATCGGGATCGTGCAGCGTGGCTAACGTGCCGAATAGCTTCGCGTCGTTCGCTCTGAGCTACGCAAGTGGGGCAACCTCAATCGCCTCCGAGGGTGGCTCGACGCCGTACTACAGCGATTGGCCGTCTCAAATCGGCCTCACCGCACAGCAAGGCGTCATGTACGCCGGGTTTAACGACATGATCAGTGGCGCACCGTGCCCGAATCTCGGCGGCAACAATCCGAACCTTCCGCAGAACCACTTCTCGGAAATCCTCGTTCTCCAATAAAACCGGCAGTCGCCCACGGACCCGCAGCCTTTCTGGGCCTGCTGATGCACATTTTTGTCGCGACGCCCTTCGACAGGCTCAGGGTGACACAGTGGAGCTCAGCTGTGACACAGTGTGGAGCTCGGCTGTGACGCGGTGGGGCTGGGTGGGGATAGTGGGTGTGGGGTATTTCTTACGATGCGATGGGGGATGTTGTGATTTCGCGGGTGCGTGGGGCGGGGGATCGGTTCTCTACCTACGAGATCGATGACGATCAGTTGGCGGTCGGCAGTACGCTCGGGGCGCCGAAAGGCGTGACGGTGCTGAAGGCTAACGGCGCGATCGAGACGTTTTACGCAAGCGATGTGGGCGAGCGGCTGATCGGGCCGATGCAGGTGCGATTTTGGGATGGTGAGAGCGGCACGGCGGTCGGGGCGCTGCCGGGGAAAGTGGTGATCCACCCCGATCGGCAAGAGCATCTGTACGAACTCGATAACGGCGTGCTCGTGACGGAGCGCGTGTTCATGCGCAGCGGCGTGCCGAGTCGCACCTCGGCCGATCCGGCGATGACGTACTATCGCGTGGAATTGGAGAATACGACCGCGCATCCGCTCGCGCTCGCGGTGTTGGGTGCGGCGAATCTGCGCGGATCGACCGGCGCCGACGTCCGCGTGCGCTACGACGAGGGGCGCTCGGCGTTTCTGGCGGTGAATCGTTCGAATCCGGCGACGGCGCGGGCGTTTGCGAGCATGCGGGCGCCGTCGAGTTGGGAGCTGACGCACGATCACGGCAAAGCGAGTCGCGCGCGTTTTGCGGGACCGCTCGCCGAGACGATCGCGCGGCGCGGTAGCGAGTTCGTGGCGCTGTTCGAACATCGGATACGGTTGCGGCCGGGCGCGCGCACGGAGATCACGTTCGTGCTGGCGGCGGCGGAGAGCATGGCGTCGTTGCGACGGGTGCTCGATGCGGCGCCGTCGTTCGAGGAGGCCGAGGCGCGCACGCGCGCGCGCTACGAAGAGATTTTGAGCCGGGCGATGGTGATGACGCCGGATGCGGCGGTGAATCGCGGCGTGCTCTGGGCGAAAGCGAACATGCTGCGCACGATGCTGCTCGCGCCGACCGGCTGGTGCTTCGTGAACGATCCCGCGCGATCGAACAACAGCGTGGGACGCGATACGGCGTGGTTCGCCTTCGGCGCCGATTACGTGCTGCCCGACTTCGCGCGGGAATCGCTGCTGTGGTACGCGGAGCATCTCGAGCGCAGCGGCGAGGTGGTGGAGTACTACGACATCCGCACCGGCAAAGCCGAAGATTACGGGCTCAACATCAACGACAATACGCCGCTCTTGATTCTCGCGCTGTGGCATCATTACAATGCGACCGGCGACGAAGCGTTTCTCGCGCGCGTCTATCGCGGCGCGGTGCGCGCGGCGCGCGCGATTTTAGCGGCGCGCAATCGCGCGGGGTTGGTGTGGTGTAGCGCCGACGGGACGGCCGATTGGGGGATCGCGGGCTGGCGGAACGTGATCGAAGGCTATCGCTTGAGCGGCGCGACGACCGAGCTGAATTCGGAGTGTTATGCGGCGCTGCGGGCGGTGGCGGAGATGGCGACGCGCTTGGGTAAGCGGCGCGATGCGCAGCGCTACGCGGAGGCGGCGAGCACGCTACGCGAGGCGATCAATCGCGAGCTCACCGATCCGGAGACGGGGCTCTACTACTTGAACATCGGCGTCGACGGATTCAAGCACACGAACGTGACGTGCGATCTGGTCTTTCCGGTGATGTTCGGCGTCGCCGACGAAGAACGCGCGGCGCGCATCGTCAGTCGCTTGAGCGTGGAGAACTTCTGGACGCAGGCGGGCATGCGCACGGTGCCGCGCGGCGATTTGGAGTACGGGCCGACGCACGGCTTCGGCTTGCTCGGCGGCGTGTGGGTGGGCGTCACGTTTTGGTTTGCGTTCGCGGCGGCGCGGTTCAATCCCGATTTCATGGCCTCGGCGCTGCACGACAGTTTCGTGCATTACTCGCGCGATCCGCGTCGGAACAACACGGTGCCGGGGCAGTTCTCCGAGTGGCTGCACGGCGAGACGCTCGTGAATCAGGGGATGATGCTCTCGCCGTGGTTTCCGCCGCGCTATCTGTGGGCGGCGATCGAAGGCGCGGCGGGGTTGGATCTTTCCGGCGGCGAGCCGACGTGCACGCCGCGCCTGGCGCCGCAGTGGCGCTGGCTCGGCGTGCGGCGCTTGCGCTTTCGCGGCGCGTACGTGTCGTGGTTTGCGGTGCGCGCGCCGGAGGTGACGACCTACGCGACGTTTCGCTTTGCGCAGGAACACGGCTACGAGGCCTACGATCGCGACGTGACCGACGAGTTGCTCGAAACGCTGAACGACGAGGTGGTGGCGATTGCCTTCGAGCGGGCGGACGGCTACGCGATCTTCGCCGGAAATACGTCGGGGCGCACGGTGGCGGCGCCGTTGCGCTTCAAGCGGCGGCTGCCGGGGCGCTATCGCGTGCGCACCTACGCGACCGGACGCGGCGAGTGGGTGGAGCAGGGCGAGACCGACGGGCGCGCGTTCGCGCGCGGGATGGCGCTGCAGTTGGATCGACGCGGCTTTACCCTCGTGGAACTGCACGCGCTCTAAAGCGCGGCCTTCATCGAATGTTCTCCGGCGGGCGCGAGGATGGGCGTATGAGGCCGACCGATCAAGAACCGACGGAAGAAGAGCTGGACGACCTGCTGACCGACGAAGAGCGACGATTGCTCGCGCGCGACGATCTGCCCGACGACATTCGCGCGGAGATTCGCGACCGCTTGGAACGCCGACGGATCGAGGAGTTGGAGAGCGAACTTCCCGACGGCCCGATCGCCGATTGACGCAGAAGGAAGCGAGCGGCCGCCGTGCGATATGTATCGCATGAAAGCAATGCGTAACGTGGTGTTGGCCGCATGTGCTGCGGCGGGTATTTTTGCTACCGCGTATGGCGAGGCGCGCGCGGTTGCACACGCTGCGGCGCCGATGCCGGCGCCGACCGCGCGACCCGCGACGGCGAACGAGATGCGCGCGTTTATGGCGCTCGCTCCCGCGCCGCCTCCGAAGGGACGTTGGACGATCGACGAGCATGCGGTGGCGGGCTCGTATGCGCTCGTCGGCTACTACAACGAGCACGCCGGACTGACCGCGCTTTTGCAGCGCAAAGCCGGGAGGTGGGCCATCGTCAAGCGCACCGGCGGCCAGCTGACGCCCGATGCGTTGCGCCGGTACGCGCCCGCGATGCCGCTCGCAACCGCTCAAAGCCTCTACAAGCTCGCGGTGAGTCAAGATAAAGGTAACGCGACGAAGCCGTCTGTTGGCGATGTCATGAATCCGCAATATATGTACATGACTTCGCACTTCATGATTGCTCCCGAGGACGTGGCGCGAGTGACCTCGGTGCAGGCACGCGGGGACGTAATTCAGTTGCGGTTGCGGTACGGCGCATGTATCACTTGGTCACATCCGCATCACGATCTCACGGAATACGTTAAGGGAGCCACACGCGAGACGTTCCACACGGGGGAACTCGTCGCGACGTCGGCCATCGAGCGCAATGGAGAAGCCGTCGCCGTCATTCGCTCGGTCGGCCCGAGTGAAGCGCATGCGATGAGGTGCGCACAGCGCTCCTGAGCTCAACCCTTCGACAAGCTCCGCCCTTCGACAAGCTCAGGGTGACACGGGGGGTGAGTTCAGGGTGACACGGGGTGAGGTCGCGCATTGGGGGGCGAGTGAGTGAAACAGTTCGGTTCGAGGTGCGTATTCGGTGTATGCGGATACGCTGTTGTGTGATTGCGCTCGTTGCGGCGCTCCTTGTATGCGCCGGAGGCGGGGCGCCTGCGCGCGCGGATGATGCGGCGGCTTCGGCGCTCTATCTGCGCGCGATTGCGGCGATGACCGATCTGCCTCAGCCGCGTTACCTTTCCTACGACATGGAGAGCAAGGGCGACGGGCTGATGGTCGACCCGGTGGTACAGCGCGGTGCGGTGTGGCTCGATATTCACGGCGGCTCCGGTACGGAACGCTGGCCGATCGCGCATCGAACCTATGATTACGAAACCGTGTTTACCGCGGATTCGAAGCAGTACCTCACCGCGCGCTCGTTCTTCGATCCCACGTGGTACGGCGCGTACCGCGCGCTCCATCAAGGGATGTTCGATACGCAGGATGCCGCGCCGCCGCGCGATCTGGATCCGCATCCGGGTCCCTCGCCGGACCTCGGTTTGAGCACGATTGCGATGTCGTCGGTGATGGGGCCGCGGATCTACCGCGTGTACGATCGCGGAGCGACGACGTGCGCGAACGGGGATGCCGGACGCGCGCTGCACCTGGTGTCGCGCTTGAAGGGCGGGCGCCATCAGTTGACCGACGTGATCGTCGATACGACATCGGATCGCTTCTGCATGATGCGCTTCGACGAACACGGCGGCATCGGGTTTCACGGCTATCTCGATCAGTATTACGGCAACGTGGACGGCTACTGGTTGCAGACCGGCGGCTTTATGGACGGCACGCTGCGCGCGTTCGGCATCTCGCTGCATCACGGCACGTGGAGCTATCGGCTCACGAACGTACGCTTTCCCGCGCAACTGCCGCCCGGTACCTTCGCCCCTTCGACAGGCTCAGGGTGACACATACGGGTCGGGGTGACACGTTAGGGCCCAGGGTGGCACGTGAAAGGCTCAGGGTGACACATGTGGGCCCATGGGTGACACGTGTGGGCTAAGGGGTGACACGTGAGTTGTGCGGCTCGAAGGGGTTACCATTCCATGAGCGCGATCACGAGTAAAAGAATGATCTGCGCTCCGGGGATGAAGGCGAAGAGACTCCATTGCGGCGCATACCCCGCCTTTTCGTAAATGCGCCAAAAACAGAAGACTGGCAGCACACCGACGATAACGAACGCCAACATGCCGACGATCAGATTGATCAGCCCGAGCGTAGCAATGGTCGATATGAGGTCGGAATTATTCACAATGCCCTTCCTGAAAGCAGGCGACTCAGGTATGCGAGCCCGCGAAGAGATCGACACGACGAACCGCGGCGAGACACGTCGCCGAGATCGTCGGGCTGAAGTCGATCAGTCTCGCCCCGGTTGCTCGAAAGTAGTCATCCCAAAAGGTCTTGATAGCGAGCGCGGCGTTCGTGTCGGCCCAGCCGTTCGCGCCTGCCGTGATACCTGCCATACATACGCGGACACCCGCAAGGTTCGGAACCAGGTCTCGATGGCGGAGTGAGGCGAGAATGGCGGGTGTTTCTGCTCTTAAGCTGAGGGAAGCGTCTCCCATGTTGAGCACCCCGCTCTGCTCGAACCCGGTGGAGAGGATGACGAGTACCTTGTCCGCATCCGCGGGATCGTCCTCAAAACGAGAGGCGCTCGCAACGACAGCGCTAATGATCTCGGTTCGAGGACGATCGACATGGCGCTCGGCGAGCGGCACGATGGCCCGATCGTAGTCTGCGCGGATCTTGGCGGCTCGCTCTTTGATCTGCATGGGGTTGGCGCCGACCAAGGAATCGCTTTCGACGCTCTGATCGAAGACCGAGGCTTCGGTTGCCGAGAGATCGCTCAGCGGCGTCACGACGACGTGTTGTCCCGGCCCGAACAGGGCAGTGCCCAGCTCGCGATACGCTGCGGTTTCGAGCGGCCATGCTTGTCCGGGTGCGTCCGCGCGAATCGCGGCCAGGATTTCAACGTGACTCGGCCGACTCGAACACGCCGCGAGCAGTGCGACCGCGATCAGGAGCGGGAGGCGACGAATCACAATGCGATGAGGGAAACGTGGCACGAGTGTTATCCGATCGGCGGCGGACCGTCTTGCAACGGCGATGCATGGGGGCGAAGCGATTGCGGCGTTCTCATCGACGGCTGTTGTTGGATGGGTACCTGCGCCGGTGCGATCGGCGTGGCTGAGACGGGAGGCTCCGGGGCCGGGGGCTCCTCATATCGCGTGTAATCAACGGTCTTCTTTTCGCGTGGCTTGAGCGTGACGACGCCGCTCGGCGGATCAGGCCAGGTGAGGCTCTTGAGCATCTCTTCGTCGAACCCGAGCGGCGAATCGGGAGCCTCGACACCGTAAGGTGCTCTCCCGGTCCACGAGCTGTCGAAGCCGCTACGGAACTGGGACCGTACCAACGCCGATTCGCTCTCGAGCGAAAGGAGGTGCGCCCGGAACGCTTCGGTCATCTTGGCACCTTGTTTATCGCACCGCTCAAGGCCGACTTCCAATCGTGCGCGATACGCTTTGACCTGCGCGAGGCGCTCCTTCGTGGTGATTCCCTCATGCAGCCACCCGAGCATCACCGAGCATCCGACGATAATCGAGATGAAACCGTACGAGCCGAAGATGTTGAGTGTGAGCGGAACGGTCGGATCGTGTTGCGTGTATACGAAGCGCATCGTGCCGAAAACGACGCAATACAAGAGCGAGAATGAGGCGAGCAGAATGATCGCCATACGATTTTTGTCTTTGTTCGGGTTCTTTTGAGCCGGTTCGATATTTTTGCCGAGGAAATCGCCCGCAAGAAAGCCGATCACGCCGAGCATCACCGCCGACGGAAGAAGAAAAATGACCGGGTAGTTCAGCGCTTGAAGCGACATGAACGTGATCGCGATATCGGCGAGCGCCAACAGACACGCGACCGAATAGTACAGGATGCCCTTGATCCGCGGGCGCTCGCGCGGCGGGTTCTTGCTCTCTTCGGCGAGTTGTTCTTCGAGCTCGATCTGCCGCGCGATCGTCACTTCCTGATACTTGCGGAGGGTGCTGAGGCGCTTGAGCACGCGCTTCTGATCACCGTTGGTGAAGCGCTGTATATCGCGGACCGTCTCTTTCAGATAGTGGTCTTTGATGTTGTTGAAGCGGTGGTCGATCTCGGCACCCGCGCGGCGCGTATCGACGTATTTTTCAGCGCGCCGGCCGAGCACGTAGCCCTGAAAGCGTTGCCACGTTCCCCAGAGCCAGACGCGAACGGGTCTGAAGAAGAGCGATATAATGAAGGCTATCGCGATGACGATGAGCCAGAATACGACGGGATTGGCGCCTGTCTGATGACCCATGAGTGCAGACTACTCCTGGAGCGATTGGTGAGTTTGCAAGGGAAAACCGTTGGGTGCGTGCGGCATGGCGGCTAATATGTGACCGTGACGTCGAGTGAGCCGGGTTCGGCTTTGCAGTTGTTCTCAGCCGGTGCATAGCTGCTGTGCCGTGCGATGGCGAGCGCCGTGAAATCGAGCGTGACATCGTTGGAGGACTGCTTGACGGCTGCATCGATAACGCTTCCCGCGGCGGAGACGTCGACCGCCACGATGACGCTACGTCCGGCCGCGCTGCTCGTCGCGTCGTAGGCGCCTGGAGGCGATGCCAAGGCGATGACGTGCGGCGGAGCATTCGGCGCGGCGCAGAGTGGGGTGGCCGCGGGTTGCGGCGTCTGCGGTCGCGGCGTTGCGGTGGGAGCTGCCGTCGGCAGCGGGGCGCGCGTTGCGCGAGCAGGCGCCGGAAGAATTCGCACGATGGGGGTCGGTGCGGGCTGCGCGCGCGGCGTCGCGGTGGGACGGGGGCGCGGGCGAGGCGTAGCGGGAGGCGGTGTGACCGTTGCGCGCGCGGTGGGGCGCGGGGTTCGAGCGGCGATGCGCAGCGGTGCGGGGGGCTTTGCCGAGGGGCGGTGGAGGAGTAGGCCGATCGTCGTCATGACGAGGATGACGGCGATGCTCACAAGCGCTAGCAGTGTTTCGACGCGCCGGAGCGAGCCGACGGCGCGTGCGACCGGCGAGAGCGGGCGGGGCGGCGTTGGCGTTGCGTCGGGCGACGAGGCGACGATGCGCGGCGGAGGCGGCATGATTGGGCGGGTTTTTGCCGCGATCGGTACGTAACGGCCGTAACGGAAGCGACCGTCGATGAATGCTCTGAGAGTCGGAACCTCCTCATACGTGCCGCAGCAGATCGAAGCGAAGCGATCCACGAATTCCTTGATGGGAGCGATCGTGTCGAGCCGCCGGAAGAGCTGCGACGAACGCGGGTCCAGGAAGTCGTTCTTGCGGAATAAGAGACAATCTTCGCCGCCGTCGAAATCGTCCCAAAGCTGCGGTGCCTGAGCGAGCGCGCGAAGCGTAACGTAGAGCGAGACGAATGCAAAGCGATCGAGTGCGGCATCGTAGCGGCCGCTGTCGCGTTGCGGGTGCTGATAATTTTCTTGGCCGATGCCGTTCGCGAAGCCGAGATGTGCGAGCTCGGGGAGAAACAGATCGTCGTAATCGACGAGGCGAAGTCGGCCTGCACGGTCGACCAGCACATTGCCGTGTTGGATATCGCCGTGGGCGATCCCCAAGCGCTCGAGTCGCAGGCCGAGGTCAAGAAGAGCTTCCGCAAGTGACGCGATTTTCGCGGTGTCGCCGTTCTGCACGAGGTGCTCGACATACTCGTTGAGCAGTGAGCCGTCGATCCAATCCATGCGGATGATATCGTAGCGAGCGCCTTCGACGACGATGCCGCCCGGAACGAGTCGAGCCATCGTGAACGCTTCGTCGGGCGAGCTTTCGAGAAAGTGCGAGATGGCGGCATACCGCTCGCCGACGAAACCGATCTCCCGCGTATAGCAGCGTACGGCCCATTCCCGCTCCGCTCCGCGTAAATGAAACGTGGCGGTGAAATTGCCGGAGTACGTGCTCGGTATTCCGTGGCGGTTGCTTTCGGCTTGTGATGCCGCAAGCTCGGGATCTTCCGCGAAGGCGACGTCCGGATGTTGGACGGCGGAGCGGTATTGCTCCGGCGACGGCAGATGCATCGTTAGACCTCGATAACCACGATCGCAACATCGTCGTCGCGGAGGGAGCCGACCGCTCGGGACGATGCGATAAAGCGCGCTGCCGTTTCTCGCTCGGACGTGAGAGCAACGATCCAGTCGCGTAGCCCGTCGGCGCTCCGGTCGGCGACGAGCAGCGCTTGCGCCGCCGCATCGGTCGCGAGGACGAAGCGATCGCCGCTCACGAAGGTGTCGGTAACCGCCGTGAAGAGCGATTCGAGCCCGGCGTTGCGGGCTGTGTCGGTCGAGAGCAGCGAGGGGTGATTGTCGAAGTCGTCGGCACCGTACGGCGGCACGGCTGCGCGAATGCGGTCGTCGCGTACGTGGAAGATGCAGCTATCGCCGAGTGCCGCAGCAGTCCACGTGCGATCGGGGCTACGCACCTCGATACCCGCAATTGCGGCGGCGCCGCCCGCTTTGGCCCGCATGAGGGAGTGCCATGGGCGATCCTCTCCGTAGACGACGGCTGTCCAGCGACGCGCCGCGTCATCGCAACACCGCAAAAGATCGCTCCATTGCATGAACGGTGCGTCACAGTAAGCGCGGACCAAAAGCTCCGCCCACTCTCCGGAAAATGCGGTTGCGGTGGCGCCGTCTGCAACCGCTGCGCGCACGTTGCCGGACAATTCGTCGCGTACGTATGCCAAGCGATCTTCGCAATCGTCGGCGGTGTCGTCGCTCTTGGGAAAAATGAGATCGTAGACGCGCACGCCTCAGCGATCCGGAGCCGTGGCGTAGGTGTTGGGCGTCGTCCCGATTTCGAGAAATTGTACCAGCTGCGCGGGATCGGCATTGTAGACGAAGCCGCGACTCCCCGGTGCGAGCGCGAGCCCGAGTCCAGCGCCGGCTCGGAGCATCGGTTCGGGAAGTGCACTCGACATCGCGAAGAGGCGTTTGGCAAAATCGTCGGATAAGGCCGCGTCGCTGCGCGGATAGAGTTGCGCTGCGTCGTCTCCCGAGGAAACGTGAAGATTAAAGAGGAGCGCGTTGCCGTCGGTCGTTGCAAGTGAGGTGAGACGGCGGGCGATCGGTACCGGGTCGCCGTCGGTCGCTTCGCCGTCGGTGAGGTTTAGGACGATCGGCGGAAAGCCGGCGGGATGTTTCGAGACCCACCATTCGCATAGACGCGTGGCGTTTTCAAGCGCTTTGCACATGGGCGTACTGCCGCCGGCGGCCGGATCGACGTAGACGGGGACGTTGATCGCGAGGTCCCGCTCGTTTCCGCTTGCGTCGGGGACGCGTTCGATTCGCTCTTCCACGCGCGCCGGATTGGCATCGAGCTGTGAGGTCGTGACGATCGTGCTTCCCGCGAGCCCGCCTTGCCAAGGAGCCCATGCGCGATCGTCGCCGTACGCAACGATGCTTATTGAGAAATAATCGTACACGGTGTTGCCGCGCGAGCTGCGGATGACGAGGTTGTTGAGCAGCCGGTTGATGGCGTCGGCGACGACGATCGCCTTGCTCGCTGCATAGCCGCCGCCCTGCGGATCCTCCATCGAGCCCGACTGGTCGACGAGAAAGATGAAGTAACCCGGATCTTTGCGGGTGATCTTAGCGCTGTACGGCATCGGCGTCTCTCGTTAGTTGCTCTGCATGCGGGTGACGCTCTGCAAGAGCACCTTCACCGACGAGCCTTGCGGAAGCACGATGTCCTGATAATTGTTCGACGTGAGCAGGAAGCCCGTACCGGCTCCGGCGACCGCGCCTGCGATCACTGCCCCGGACGAATGTCCCAACGCCTTCCCGAGCAACGCACCGGCGAGCGCCCCGACGAGCGCCGCGGTTTCTTCGCGACCGGCATTAGCACCGGGAGGCGTGATGCCCTTTGAAACGGCGACGACGGAGTAGCTGGATCCGGCCGTTGCTAAACGGTCGATGACGAAGTCGAGTTGCGCGTGTTGGCCGCGTCCGGCGGGCTGCACTTGCGTGATGTGCCCATAGAGCGTCCCGGAGATCGTGCCGGAAGCATCGTGGACGTTCTCGATGACGACCGGATCGCCGACGTGCGCCGATGCGGAGGAGAGCCCGGCGCTTAGCGTTCCCTCGAGGAGGGTCCCGTTCTCGACGCTTCCGTCTGCGTGGGCGATGCCCGACACGGAAATGAACGCAACCAAGAGCATGATAAGCACTTTGCGCACGAGATATTTCCCTTCCGTATGACCCGAACCGAAAATGGTAAGCGAGCGCTTACGCGGTTCTCGGTGCGACTCCCGCCGCAATGGGAGTAATGGCCTATCGAAACGAGGCTTCACGCGCGCGAATCCTATTGCGGAAACTCGGCATGGTGACCGGGGTTACCATCGGCGCGGTCTCGCCGGCGTGGCGGCATTTGCGATAGCTCACGGTCGAGTGCGGTCGGGATGATCACAACCATGTCGCGCACGTGCGTCAAAACCGGGCGTGGCCGCGTCAAGGCTGCGAAGAACGCCAAACCGATAGCGCCCTTCGACAAGCTCAGGGTGACACATGTAGGCTCAGGGTGACACATGTAGGCTCAGGGTGACACATGTAGGCTCAGGGTGACAGGTGTAGGCTCAGGGTGACACATGTAGGCTCAGGGTGACACATGTGGCCCTTCGACGGGCTCAGGGTGACACCGGGGGCGGCGGCCCTTCGACGGGCTCAGGGTGACACATACAGTTCAGCGTGACACGCTTAGGTTACGCGGTGAAGGGGGCGTTGCGGGATTCTCGGCGGATGGCGTTGCCGAGGAGCGTGAGTATGATGACGGCGGCGAAGACGAAGGCGGTGACGACGGCCATTGCGCGGCCGTAATCGTGGGCTCCGGCGGCGGTGGCGTAGCGCGTGGCGGCGAGGACCGCGAGCAACTGCGACGCGGGTGAGGCGATCAGGTTGCCGATTTGATAGACGAAGCCCGGGAAGGTGCCGCGCGCGAGCGGCGGGGCGATTTCGTTGAGGTGCGCGGGGATGATGCCCCAGGCGCCCTGCACCATGAACTGCATGAGAAAGCCGCCGATCGCGAGCGTGGCGATCGTGGAGCTGAAGGCCCAGAGCGGGATCACGAGCAGGCCGAGCACGGCGGCGACCACGATGCCGAGGCGGCGGCCGTAGCGCTGCGAGAGCGCGCCGAAAACGATGCCGCCGAGGATTGCGCCGATCGAGGTGATCGCGCCGAGTTGGCCGACGAGCGCGGGCGAGAAGCCGTGCTGTTTCGCGAGGAAGGTGGGATAGAGATCCTGCGTGCCGTGCGACATCGCGTTGAACGCGCCCATGAAGAGCATGCCGTAGATGAAGAGCGGCCAGTGGCGTTTGATCGCGCCGAGTAAGACGTCGCCGCCGACGGCGAGGCGTTCGTGCGCTTGCGCTTGCCATGCGGGTGACTCGGGCACGCCCGCGCGGATGAAGAAGATGAGGAACGCGGGCACCGCGCCGACGATGAACATGCCGCGCCAGCCGATGTGCGGGAAGAGCAGCCAGAGCGCGAGATTCGCGAGCAGATAGCCGACGGCGTAGCCTTCTTGCAAGATGCCGCTGTAGAGGCCACGCGATTTGGGCGGGAGCGATTCCATCGCGAGCGCGGCGCCGAGGCCCCATTCGCCGCCCATCGCGATGCCGAAGAGCGCGCGCAGCACCAGAAACACGGTGAAATTGGGCGAGAACGCGGTGAGCAGTTCGAGCACGGAGTAGAGCGCGATATCGACCATCAGCGGCACGCGGCGGCCGTAGCGATCGCCGAACCAGCCGAAGATCAGCGCGCCGACCGGGCGCAGCGCGAGCGTGAGCGTGACGGCGACGAGAATCTCCGCGACGCTCCGCCCGAAATCGTTCGCGAGATGCGGAACGACGACGATGACGAGAAAGAAATCGAACGCGTCGAGCGTCCACCCGAGGAAGCTCGCGATGAACGTTCGACGCGCTGCGGGATTCACGGCGTGGCGCTCGTTTGCGGCGAGGCCGACGGTGATGCGCTCGCGCTCGGCGATGAACTCGCCGACGACGAGGGCGAGGCGCTTGCGCTCGGGGTGGCGTCGGGGCGTTCGTCGCCGTAGAGCACGAGCATCCAGGTTTCGTCTTTTTTAATCTGGAGCTTCGGCACGTCGAGCGTGAAGATGAGCGTCTCTTTATCGAGCTTCGACTGCGAATACGAGCCGAAGAACGTTTCGGTCGTTTTCTTCTTTTTCGTTTGCTCGTGGAAGAGTTGCACGGCGAAGCCGCGGCCGCCGATCTGCGCTTTGGGCAGCGTGAACTGCGCGATCGCCGTGCCGTTGAGCAGCACGTCGGCACTCGGGCGCAGGCGCACGCTCATCAGCGCGATGGTGGCGACCGCTTTGGGATCGGGGTTCGTCATCGCGGGCGCGTCTTTGGGCATCGCGGCGATGCTCAGCGTGAGCTGCGCGCCGCCGGGCGTCGCCGACGGATGCGCCGACGGCGATGCGGAGCCGTTCGGGCTCGGCGACGCTGAGGGCGTGGGCGTCGGTGTCGGTGTCGGCGTGGGTGTGGGTGACGCGGAGGCGCTTGCGCTCGGCGATGCGGAGGCGGACGACGACGCGCCGGGCGACGGCGAAGCATTCGGCACGTTGAAGCGCAGCACGCACGTGAAGCCCTGGTCCTGCGGACACTGTAAGCCCTTGGGGCCGTCGGCGAACGGATAGGTGGCGCTCGTGCCGGGCGGGATGCTCGGCGAGGCTTGCGGCGAGGGCGGATGCGTGGGCTCCGTTACTTGCGGCTGCGCGGGCATCTGCTGATTGACCGGCGGCGTGATGCTGCCGGGTGCGGAGGTGCCGCCGAAGCCGCCTTGGCACGCGGCGAGCGCGAGGGCTGCGAAGCACGCGAGGGCGCCCTTCGACAGGCTCAGGGTGACACGGGGGCCGCGCCCTTCGACAGGCTCAGGGTGACACCGGGGGGGGGTCATGCTTTGGATTCGACCTTTCCGTGGAGTTCTTCGGCGAAGGCGGCGACGGAGATCGTGCGCTTTTCTTCGAGGCCGCGTTCGTTGACGTTGACGGTGCCGTCGGCGGCTTCTTGTTTGCCGACGACGAGAATGTAGGGCACCTTCTGCGTCTTCCAATGGCGAATCTTGTAGCCGAGTTTTTCGTTGCTCTCATCGACTTCGACGCGGAAACCGCGGCCGTGCAGCTGCGCGGCGACCTCGCGCGCGTACTCGAGTTGATGTTCGCTGATCGGCGCGAGCACGGCTTGCACCGGCGCGAGCCACGCGGGGAACGCGCCGCCGAAATGCTCGACCAGGATGCCGAAGAAGCGCTCCATCGAGCCCGCGAGCGCGCGATGAATCATCACCGGCCGATGGTCTTGGCCGTCGCTCGCGCGATACTTCAAATCGAAGCGCTGCGGCAGCACGAAATCGACCTGCACGGTGCCGAGCTGCCATTTACGGCCGATCGCGTCGCGCACGTTGATATCGAGTTTGGGGCCGTAGAACGCACCGCCGCCTTCGTCGACGCCGTAGGGCAGGCCGTAGCGTTCGAGCGCCTTGCGAATCGCCTCTTCGGCGATCGGATCGGTCTCGCCGCGCAGTTGCGCTTCCCGCGTGGAGAGGAAATACTCGAAGTCGGTGAAGCCGAACGCCTTCATCAAGCGCAGCGCTTCATCGAGCGTCTGTTCGAATTCGCTCTGCAGCTGATCGGGCGTGCAGAAGAGATGCGCGTCGTCTTGGGTGAAGCCGCGCACGCGGGTGAGGCCGTGCAGCACGCCCGACCGTTCGAAGCGATAGACGGTGCCGAATTCGGAGAAGCGGATCGGCAGATCGCGATAGCTGCGCAGATGACTGTGATAGATCAGAATGTGGCCGGGGCAGTTCATCGGCTTGAGGCGGAAGCGCTGCTCCTCGACCTCGAGCGGACCGAACATGCCGTGCTGATAGTTTTCGAGATGGCCCGAGATTTCGTAGAGTTTTTCGCTCACGACGTGCGGCGTGACGACCGGCTGGTAGCCGCGCTCGCGCAGGCCCTCGCGGATGAACTGCTCGACGATGCCGCGCACCGTCGCGCCCTTGGGATGCCAGAAGACCAAGCCGCCGCCCGCATCTTCTTCGATGGAGAAGAGATCGAGTTCGACGCCGAGTTTACGATGATCGCGTTTGTGCGCCTCTTCGATCTGATGCAGGTGCGCGTCGAGTTCGTCCTTGGTGTACCAGGCGGTACCGTAGATGCGCTGGAGCATCGGGTTCTTCTCGTCGCCGCGCCAGTACGCGCCCGCCACGCTCATCAGCTTGACCGCGCCGATCTCGCCCGTGGTGTGCGCATGGCCGCCGCGGCAGAGATCGGTGAAGGCGCCGATCGTGTAGAGCGTGATCGGCTGGCCCTCGGGAATTTCGCGCGCGATCTCCACCTTGAACGGGTTGTCGCCGAACGTCTCGATCGCTTGGGCGCGCGTGACCTCGCGGCCGGTCATTTCGTAGTTCGACCGGATGATCTCGTTCATGCGCGCTTCGAGGCGCTCCAGATCTTCGGGCGTGAACGGCGTCTCGCGCGCGAAATCGTAGTAGAAGCCGTTCTCGATGGCCGGGCCGATCGTGGGCTTGGCGTCGGGGAAGAGCTCTTGGACGGCGTAGGCCAAGACGTGCGCGGCGGTGTGGCGCAGCTCGGGCAGGGCGGTGGCGTGATCGTGCGTGGCTTCGGGCATAAGGGTGCCCGATTCGTCGCAGGCGCGGGCGCCTCCTTAACGTTGCGGGCTGCGACTCAAGTCGCTTTCGATGCAACATTAAGGCGGCCATAAGGCGCACTTAAAGCGGTCATAGCTTGAAACCCGCACCATACGGATGAGAGCATCACTGCTCGTCAGCCTTGTAACAGGAGCCAACTTTTCATGCGTAAGACCCTGGCGCTCGCGTTCGCAGCGCTTCTCGCCGCCGGCGCGCTCGGCAGCGGCAAAGCTATGGCCGGGACCTCGCTTCTCGAGACCGGTTCGACCCTCGTGTACCCGCTCATGAACCTCTGGGTCGCGGACTATCAGAAAGACCACAAGGACGTCCAGATCACCACGCAGGGCACCGGCTCGGGCACGGGCATCTCGCAGGCGATCTCGGGCGTGGCGCAGATCGGCGCATCGGACGCCTACATGGCCGATTCGCAGATGAAGAGCTCGCCGATGCTCAACATCCCGCTCGCGATCTCGGCGCAGCAGATCAACTACAACATTCCGGGCCTCAACAACAAGCATCTGCACCTCTCCGGTCCGGTGCTCGCGGGCATCTACTCGGGACAGATCAAGTACTGGGATGACAAGCAGATCGCCGAACTGAACCACGGCATCAAGCTTCCGCACCACGAGATCGTGCCGATTCACCGCGCCGACGGCTCGGGCGACACGTTCATCTTCTCGCAGTACCTCTCGTTCTCGACGCCTTCGTGGAAGAACGGACCGGGCTACGGCACGACGATCAGCTGGCCGTCGGTCGGCAACGCGGTCGGCGCCAACGGTAACCCGGGCATGGTGCAGACCTGCCGCAACACGCGCTACTCGATCGCCTACATCGGCGTCAGCTTCCTCGACGAGACCAACAAGGCCGGTCTCGGCTACGCAGCGCTGAAGAACCGCTCGGGCCGCTTCGTGCTCCCGAACGCTTCGACGATCCACGCCGCGGCCTCCGCGCTCGGATCGAAGACCCCGCGCGACGAGCGTATCTCGCTCGTGTTCGCGCCGGGCGCCGAATCGTACCCGATCATCAACTACGAATATGCGATCGTGAACCCGCATCAGCAGGATGCCGGCAAAGCCGCCGACCTGAAGAAGTTCCTGATGTGGGCGATCGCGAAAGACGGCGGCCAGCAGGCGCGCTTCCTGAACGCGGTGCACTTCCTGCCGCTGCCGGAGAAGATCGTTCAGCTCAGCAAAGAACAGATCGAAAAGATCAAGTAAGCAAAGGGCACAATGGCCTCGATGGATATTCGAGTCGGGGATACCGCGCGAGCGGTATCCCCTGCCGCCTTACAGCGGTCGGGATCGCAGACGATCCTTGCAGTTCTCACCGGGCTCGCGGCACTCGCGAGCTTTGCCATTATTTTCTTGATGCTGTTTTTCTTGATCGCGTACGCCTATCCGGCGATCCGATTCAACGGCATCGAGTTCTTCACGAGCGGTATCTGGAACATCGGCAACCAGTACGGCAGCGGCACGATGACGCGCAACGGTTTCAGCGCGCAGCCGGGCGCTTCGTTCGGGGCGCTCGTGTTCATTTTCGGAACGCTGCTGACCGGCGCGCTCACGATGGTCGTGGCGGTGCCACTCTCGCTGATGGTGGCGCTCTCGCTCGTCTACACGGTACCCAAACGCCTTCGCCCGATCGCGAACGCCCTGGTGGAACTGATGGCGGGCGTGCCGTCGGTCGTGTACGGCCTGTGGGGCATGGTGGTGCTCGTACCGTGGATCGGCGAGAAGCTCGCGCCGTGGGTGACCGCGCATCTGGGCTTCGTGCCGTTTCTCGGCGGCTCGGCGGGCAGCGGTAACGGCCTCGCCGCATCGGTCTTCATTCTCTCGCTGATGGTGATTCCGATCATGGTCGCGACCACGCGCGACGTGATGCTCGCGCAGTCGAACTCGCTCTTCGAAGCGAGCATGGCGCTCGGGAGCACGAGTTGGCAGGCGATGACGCGCGCGGTGCTGCCGAGCGTGCGCTCGGGCGTCGTCGCATCGGTGCTGCTCGCGTTCGGACGCGCGCTCGGCGAGACGATGGCGGTGCTGATGGTCTGCGGCGCCGCGATCAACAGCTATCCCGAAAACATCTTCTCGCCGGTGAATACGATCGCGGCGGTGATCGTCTCGCAGCTCGAATCGGCGCTGACCGATGCGAGCGGCATGGCGCAGCGTTCGCTCGCGGAGCTCGCCTGCGCGCTCTTCGTGATCACGCTCATCATCAACGTGGTGGCGCGCGGCATCATGCGCGGCGCCGATCGACGTGAAGGGCGGGCCGCGTAGTGGCGATCGCACGAACCGGTGTCGCGCCCAAGAGCTGGGCGAGCCGCACCTGGTGGACGTTCAGCACCGCGTGTTTGATCGCGGTGATCGGCGTGCTCTTCTCGATCTTCGCGTTCGTGATGGCGCGCGGCTTTCCGGCGATCAAACTCAGTCTCTTTACCACGTCCACGCACGGCACGGCGGGCGGATTGCTCAATGCGATCGCGGGCACGTTTCTGCTGGTCGTGATCGGACTAGCGATCGTGACGCTCGTGGGCCTCGGCACCGCGATTTGGACGGTGGAGTTTGCGCCCTTGTGGGCCAAACGCGTGATTCGTTTCATGGTGGACGTGCTCGCGGGCGTGCCGTCGATCGTGGTCGGCTACTTTCTCTACGTGGCGCTCGTGGAAGAAGCGGGCTGGGGATTCTCGCTCGTCGCGGGCGCGATCGCGCTTGCGATCTTCATGCTGCCCTACGTGGTGCGCGCGGCCGACGTGGCGTTCTCGAACGTGCCGCGCACGGTGCGCGAAGGCGCGGTAGCGCTCGGCGCGCGGCCCGCGATGGTGATCTTCTCGATCGACTTTCCGTGGGCGCTGCCGGGCATTCTCACGGGGCTGCTGGTGGCAACCGGCATCGGCCTCGGCGAGACGGCGCCGCTCATCTACACGGCGGGCTGGTCGAACTATCTGCCGACGCTCGCGCCGACGCATTCGCCGGTGGGCTATCTGACGTACGTGGTGTGGACGTACATCAGCCAACCGTTCGAAGCGTCGCATCAACTCGCGTACGCGGCGGCGGCGCTCTTGATGATCTTCATCTTCGCGACGAACCTGCTCGCGCGCAGTTTCGTGGAGTACCGGACGAACCGCTCGCGTTGATCCTCCGCGCGGGGCGGGATACGAATGAGGGCGATGACGCCGCGGCGTCATCGCCCTCATTCATTGTGTGCTCGCGCGCGTTCGCGCGAGCGCGTTAGTGCTCGAGGGTGAGCGGGGCGAAGCCCTTCGGCGGCGTGTTCTCGCCGGGAACGACGTCGGGCGTGATGCCGAGCGACGCGCACGACATGTGCGGCGGAACGCCGATATCGGGAACGATCGCTTGGCTTGCGGGGATCGGCGCCTTGGTGCCGGAGAGACGTTCGGGATCGAGCGCACCGAGCAGATCGGAGAGGCGCGGATCGAGATCGCGCGGGCCTTCGGGCAGATACGGCGATTCGTCGGGGAGCGACGCGAGCGCGGGCAGATGGAAGATCTTGCCGAGCATCTTCGCAAAGGACGCGTGATCGGATTGATCGTGGATGATCGCGTGATCCTTGGCGAAGGGCGAGATGATGATCGCGGGCACGCGCGGGCCGTCGCCGCACGGATGTCCGTCGGGGCAGCGTTCGAACTGCGGCGGCGAAACGTGATCGTAGAAACCTTCGGAATCGTCGTAGGTGATCAGGATCACCGAATCTTTCCAATACTTCGACTTCGCGATCGCGTTGACGACCTTGGCCACCATCGCTTCGGAGACTTGGCTATCGGAGTAGCCCGGGTGATCGTCGTCGCCTTGGAAGTTCTCTTGCACGTACGGGCTCTTGTCGGCGGGTTTGAAGCCGAACGGATCGGCGTAGCCGCCTTTGACGAAGACGACGCCGCGATCGCCGAGTTTGCCTTCTTTGATCGCCGGAATCAGATCGGTGAGATCGTGCACGCCGCGCCAGAAGTACGCGTTCTTGCGCAGATAGCCGAAGTATTGCAGCGCGTTGTGATGCGTGACGTAGGGATTGTCGAGATCCCCCGGCTTGGCCGCGAAGCCTTCCTGATACCAGCCCCACGGAATCGCCGGACGGCCGCGATGCGCGAGATCGGCGATATCTTCTTTGATGTCGTCGTTGTCGCGCTTGGCTTCGACCGCGGTCTTGCCGCTGAGCGTGAGGAAGAGCGTGGCGAACGTGAGATCGTCCTGCGCGTGGAACGGCAACGGCGTGACGCCGCTGCGATACGGGCCGAACGCGGGCGGCAGATCGTTGACGACCGGAACGCCGGGGCCGGTGCTCAGCGCGTTCGACTGCAGCGTGGCGTGACGCGCCCACTGCGTTTGGCCGGTCTGCGCGGCGATAAGATCGATGTTGCCGGGCGTCGACGGGCCGTACATGCCTTGGAAGAAATGATCGAAAAGCGCGAAGTTGTGCGCGTACATCCAGAGATACGGCACGGTATCGCAGTCTTCGAAGGCCATCGTGAGCAGGCCGACGCGCTGCGCGTCTTCGCGCGAGTAGCCGCGTGCGAGCAGCCCGAATTCCTCGGTGCTCACGAAGAGATCCATGCGGCCGTTATCGGCTTTGGTGATGAGCGCCGGACGCGAATGATTGGCGTCGGCGGTGTCGGATGCGGTGATGCGGAACGGCGTCACCCACTGATTGCCGAGCGGATCGTACTGTTTGAATCCGTTCATCTGCGCGAGCGGTGAGGTGAGATTCTCCGCGCCGGGAAACGTACCGAAGTACGAATCGAACGAACGGTTCTCCTGATAGATCACGAAGACGTGTTTGATGCGTTGACGAACGAGCGCGACGAGCGCGCTTTCGTCGACGGCCTTCGTCGCGGGCGCTTGCGCGTGCAGCGGCGCGGTCGTGGCGAGCAGGGTGAGTGAGCAGAGGAAAGCAGCGACGATGCGCTTCACGAAGGTCCTCCGGGGCGTTGCGAGAGCGTGATGCCGACGGTCATTCGCACAAAGGAAAGCGACCACTTGCAAACATTAACGACGGATAAAGAACTTCGCTCGCCGCGCCGCGGATTCGGCATACGCCGGCTGCCGGTGCTCGCGGCGGCGCTGGCGGCGGCGCTCGCGATCGCGTGCGCCCGGACGCCCGCGCGCGCGGCGCACGCCCCCGCGACGACGCATGTGCGGCTGAGCTTTGCGGTGGTGGTCTCGCGGCACGGCGTGCGCAGCATCGGTGCGCCGCCGAAGGCCTATGCGTGGGCGACGTGGGCGCCGGTGGAGCGCGATTTTCTCACCGCGCACGGGTATCGGTTGGTGACGTACGTGGGAGCGTTCGAGCGACGCTACTTCGCGTCACGGGGGATTACGCTCGATTGCACGCGCAAGCGCGCGTACGTGTACGCCGATACGGATCAGCGGACGCTCGAAACGGGGCGCGCGCTGATCGAGGGCCTGTGCGGATCGCCGACGGCGTTGCCGATGTACCATCAGCTCGATACGAGCGGTGCGAGCGAAGACCCGCTCTTCAACGCGACGGCGTGGATGGTTGCGCACGGGCGCACGGATTTCGCGCGCTCGCGGGACGCGGTGCTGCGCGCGGCGCCGACGCCGCCGGATGCGATCGTGACGCAGCACGCCGATGATTTCAGCTCGCTGCAGGCCATGCTCGACGCGCGGTGTCTCGACGGCACGCCGTGTACGAGCGTGATTCGCGGCGCGAGCGCGGTGCGCGCGCACGGCGGCCTCGCGGAGCTGGGCGGCCCGCTCGCGACGGCGTCGAGCTATGCGGAAGATCTGTTTCTCGAATATGCGGAGTGTCGGCCGCAAGCGCAATTGGGCGATACCGATCCGGTGGAGTTCGTCGAGCGCCTGCAGGCGGCGATGCGCTTGCACGTGCTCGCCTACGATGTGAATGCGCGCAACGCCTACAATCCACTCGTGCGCGGCGGGACGCTCTTCGCGCACATCGCCGCGATGCTGGAGGAGAAGGCGGGCGAAGCACCCGCGAGCGTGGCGTTGCCGCCGCTCGCGCACGATCGCATCGCGATCTTTTCGGGGCACGATACGCAACTCGGCGCGCTCGGCGGCATCTTACACGCGCATTGGCATTTCGGGAGCGGTTTGGTGGATGACGATATGCCGCCGGGAAGCGCGCTCGTGTTCGAGCTCTACCGCACGCCCGCGGGAGCGTATCGCGTGCGGCTGCGCATCGTGTACGAGACGCTCGGGCAGTTCCGCTCGGCGACGCGCGTGGCGGGCGGGGTGCGCGTGGCGCCGGTGCGCTTCGCGGGATGCGGCGGCGCGGACTGCAGCGTGCCGCTCGCGCGCATTGCGGCGCTCGCGACCGCGCTTGCGAACGCGGGGTTCGTGGACCCGGCGTGGACGCCCGATACCGACGCGCCGCCGGAGCTTGCGCCCCTGACCGACCCCGCGTGGAGCCGTTGCGGGGCCACCTCCGCTTGACGGGGTGTTGTGTGTCGTATACTATGTGATGCATAGTGTACGGAGAACGGTATGGATGACGCCTCGGCGGCCGCGTTCGAAAATCTGCGGCTGGAGCTGCGGCGCGGCTGCCTGACGCTCGCGGTGCTCTCGCAACTGCGAACGGAGCGCTACGGCTATACGCTGCGCCGGGCGCTCGAAGAAGCGGGCCTGGAGATCGACGAGGGCACGCTCTACCCGTTGCTGCGCCGGCTCGAGGCGCAGGGGCTTTTGCAGAGCGAATGGCGTGAGGAGAACAAGCGCCGCAAACGCTTCTACCGCCTACGTCCCGCCGGCGAGCGGGTATTCGAATTGCTCGCGGCCGAGTTGCGGCGCATCAACGCGTCGCTCGACCGCATCATCGCGGAGGTTGGAAACGCATGACGTTGCTCGATCGGTATCTCGCGGCGGTGCGCGATGCGCTGCCGTCATCGGCACCCGCCGACGATATCGTCGCCGAACTCGGCGAGGATCTCGACGAACGCATCGCGGCGCGCGCGGCGTCGCTCGGGCGCCCGCTTTCCGACGACGAGATCGCCGCGATGCTCAAAGCGCAGGGGCATCCGCGCGTGATCGCGGCGCGCTACGGCGGCGTGCCGTTTTTGATCGGGCCGCAGACGTTGCCGTTCTACTGGGCCACCCTGCGCGCGGTTGCAGTGACGGTGGTCGTGCTGGAACTGCTCGGCGGCGCCGCGGGCTCGCTCGTAACGCACGACGCGGGCGCGGTGTTCGCGGCGCTCGGTTCGGCGGGGCAGTCGCTCGTGTGGGTGTTCGCGATCGTCACCGCGGTCTTCGCCGCGAGCGAACGCGTGGCGGACGGGCGCGGCGGCGTGGAGCGTCTGGTGGGGCGCTGGGATCCGCGTCGTCTGCCGATGCCGACCGCGGATCGTCCGATCTCGCGCGCGGCTTCGTTACCGTCGCTCGTCGTGAATCTGTTCGTACTCGTCGTGTTGATCGACGCGGGCGGCGCGCAGCGCACACCGCTTACGCGCACGATCGTCGCCGCGCTGCGTGAAGCGCACGTCTCGCTGACGTCGGCGTGGCACGCGGCGTATCTGGGCGCGCTTGCCGCGACGGCGCTCGTAGCTGCGGGCGCGCTGCTCGCGTTCGTGCGCCCGCAGGCGTCGCGCGTGTACGAACTGCTGCAGGCGCTCGCGAGCGCCGCCACGATCGTAGGCGCGGCGGTGACGCTGCGCGGCGGGCCGTGGTTCACGCCCGATGCCGCGGTGTTGAATCTCGCCGCCGCCGCGACGCTGTGGGTGACGATCGCGATCGCGTCGGTGCAGTGGCTCGTCTCGCTGCGACGGCTGATGCAGCGGATCGCGCTGCGGCGCGTCGTTGCGAGTTCGTAGCTGCGAACTGCCCTGAGCCGAACGGCTCATTTCTCGCCGTGCGTCGAGGAGGGGGCCGAACCGGCGCGAAGGCGCTACTCATAGCCTCCGGGCGCACCGCATTCGGGTGTGTGCGCTGCGGTCGCGTGAGGAGTGTCCCATGAAACGCACGACGTTCGTCGCGTCGTCGGCCGTGACGGCCGCGATGTTCTCGCTCTTTCCGGATCGAATCTTCGCCGCGCCCGAGCGCATGTACACGCGTCTCGAAATTACCGAGTTCGCGAAGGACGCGCGCCTGGTCAAAGCCTTCCGCGACGGCGTTAAAGCGATGCGCGATCGCATGGCCGAGTGCAACGGACCGGACTGGGCGAAATGCACCGAGTCGAGTTGGCAGTACTGGCACAACAGCCATATGATGGCGAGCGGCTCGCCGCCCGAACCGTTTCGCACGCTGTGGAACCAGTGTCCGCACGGCCGCGCGTATTTCTACGCTTGGCATCGCGGCTTCGTGTATTTCTTCGAGAAGAAGGTGCGCGAGCTTTCGGGGAACGCCGATTTCGCATTACCGTACTGGGATTACTACAAGAATCCGGTGATGCCGAACATCTTCACCGACGCGCGACTTCCGGACGGCTCGGAGAATCCGCTCTATTGGGCGAACCGCGTGAATACGCGCGTGAGCGGTCTCTCGCTCTCCGCATTCGGTTCGGTGTACAAAAATTTTCCGCGCGGCTTCCAGAATGCGTTTGAACCGGCGGCGGAGTCGAATCCGCATAACGTGGTGCACGGCGCGATCGGCGGCAGCATGGGCGGTGTCGGCACGGCCGCGCTCGATCCCGTGTTTTGGGTGCATCACTGCAATATCGATCGGCTGTGGTCGGCGTGGCTGCGGGCGGGCGACGGGCGCAGCATGCCGCCGAGCAACGATCCGTGGTGGAACAAAGCGTGGATTTGGGACCGCGCGGGGCATTGGCGCCTCGACGCTCATCAGATGGCCGACAGTCGCAATCTCGGCTATACGTTCGCCGATCTCACGCTGCCGACGAAGGTCGCGACGGCGCTTCCCACCGAGCCGCCGGTGCTGCTGCGCGGCGCGAAGAGTGTTTCCGGCCCGCTTACGCTCGGTGGACGTAATTTTACGCTCGCCCTTCCGATCGCGGAGAACGATCAGCCGCGATTGCGCGCACTCGCGAAGAGCGCGGCGGCCGCGCGCGTGAATCTCGTGCTCGAAGACGTGCAGCTTACCGAACTCGGGAAGAAGGGCGGCTTCGTGATCAACGTCTACGTGAATCTGCCGAAAAAGGCGATCGCGCAAACGGCCGAAAGCGACGAGCGATATCTGATCGGCAGCGTCGACAGCTTCTCGATCTCGACGAAGCAGATGATGGAGCACGGCCCTATTTCGCTGACCTTCTCCGCGGCTCGCGCGCTCGCCGACCAGGCACACGCGGGCGCGCTGAATGCGAAGGACGTTCTGGTTTCGTTCGTCGGATTCGGCTCGGCGGAGCACGCAACAGCGGGCGAGGAGTTCGTGAAGGTCGGACGCGTTCGCTTGGAGACCGCGAGTCAATGAACGCGTGCTGAAGAGCGACGAAAACGAGAAAGCCCCGCGATGCATCGCGGGGCCTTCTTTCATGGTGTGCGTGGTAGGGATTGAACCTACGACCCCCACCGTGTCAAGGTGGTGCTCTCCCACTGAGCTACACGCACGCGGGACCTCCGGGAGTATAGCAAAGCGCCTCGGGGGCGTCAATGCGCGCGCTTTGACAGGTCTCGCCGCGCGTGCTACTGTTGTCGAACACTCTGCGCGCTCCGCGCGCTCTGAAATCGGAAGGAGGCACCACGCTCGATGATCCGCATGTACACCAATCGCCTTTCGTCGTTTCTGCGTTTCGCCGTTTCCGGTGTGAATGCGGGCGTGCCTTCGATCGACCGAGGGCGGCTGACCGGATCGTAACCGGAGCCGCGCTTCGTTTCAGTGATCGGAGGCCCCCGAGAGACGATCTCCCGGGGGTCTCCTCTTTTTCTCTCCTCGTTTCTTCTTGTGAGGCAATCATGGACTATTGGTTGGAAGCCGAAGTCCGTGCGCGCCGCGATGCTCTCCTCGTCGCCGCAGAGCGCAGCCGGATGGCCCGGTTGTGCGAGAGCGGCCGAAGTATGGGCATCCGCGCACGGCTCGCGGCCATCGCTCAAGCGTTGAGCGATGTGTTCGCGGATCTCGCGATACGTCTGCGCGAGCCTTCCCGCGCATGACGATCGCTTGCCCCGAGGGCACGCGGATCAGACGAACGAACGCTGCGGCCCCGCTTCATAGGCCGCGATCTCCGCGCGCCAATCGTCGGGGATTGGAATCGTCGCATGGTGCACGAAATCGTAGGCCACGACGGTCGTGATGCCGTGCGCCGCCCGGTGTCCGTGGGTCTCGCTCCAGATCTCGTAACCGAAGTCCCAGGATTTCGTTCCGAGGCGCGGGATGCGCACGCCGATCGCAATCGCCTCTCTATACTGCAGTTCGCGCTCGTAGGTAAAATTGATCGTCGCCTGGATCATGCCGCGTTCCCCGTTGATCGGGGTGTTCATCACCTGCGCGAAATACTCGGCGCGCATCATTTCGCACCAGCGGATATATGCGACGTTGTTCACGTGCTGCATCATGTCCACGTCCGCAAACGGCACGGTGAAGCGGGAGACCAGGGGAAAGCCTTCGAGCATGGGCGGCCGTTTCTACCGAGGAGGCTAGACAACATGCCGTTGATAGGATAAACTCCCGTCTTGTCCAACGATCTTGGACGCTTCGGGCGCGTAGCTCAGTGGGAGAGCATCCGCTTCACACGCGGGGGGTCGTTGGTTCAATCCCAACCGTGCCCACCATCAGGTTCTCGGAGCAGTTGAAAATGGCGATGGCGCTGTAGCTCAGTTGGTTAGAGCGCCGCCCTGTCACGGCGGAGGTCATGGGTTCGAGCCCCACCAGCGTCGCCATATTCGAAACGTCCTCGGTATTTAAGCGCCGGGGACGTTTTTTTTGCCGAAGCGCCGATCGTGTCGGAAACGTCACAGTGGTCGGCTGCTATGCATTCGAACGGGCATGAAGCGATCAGGAGACCGAATTCTTCTCTGGGCTCTCGCCCTCTCGCTCATCGCCCACGGAGCGGCGGCGCTTGTCTTCCGTCTTCCGAAGGTCGATGCGCATCCCGAACAGACGCCCGCTCCGATCACCGTGACGATCCTGCATTCGCCGCCGCCTGCGACGCCCACGCCTCCGCCGCCGAGGGTGCAGCCGATCGTGCATCCGCGTACGATCGCTGTGAGGCGGCCGCGAGTCGCGCCCCCGGTCCTGCGGCAACCGTCCGATCCGGGGCCGCCGACCGACGTGCCGCGAGCGGCGCCGTCGGCGGCGCCTGGTCCGCTCGACGGGCCGTCAACGGATGGTCCCTCGGCGCCGCCGGCTCCGACGCCGACCCCGAAGCCCGCGTGCTCGGTTCCGTTCGCGCAGGCCAAAGCGGTCAACGTCATTCCCGCGAGTGCGCCCGACGATGCTGAACAGCGCACGGGCGAGGCGAAGATCGAGGTCACGCTCACGGCCGCGGGTGAGATTGCCGCCGTCGCGATCTATCGATCCAGCGGCGATATGATGCTCGATCGTGCGGCGCTGCGCGCGGCGCGGATGAGCACGTATCAGCCGGCGATTCAGAATTGCTCCCCGGTGGGCGGTTCGTATCTCTTCACGGTGGATTTTTCCGGCTAGCGCGACGTTTGTCAGAAAGGGAGAACGCCATGACCGCCGAACCCGCAGCAGTCGCGCCAAGGTAGCTCAGTCGGTAGAGCACGCGCCTGAAAAGTGCGGTGTCGCCGGTTCGATTCCGGCCCTTGGCACCATCGTGACAAGCCCCGCGTTCGATACGGACGCGGGGCTTTCGTTTTTATGCGTGCGCGGGTTGCGCGGGCGCGTTCCAAAGGTCGCCAGCAGCGGCGATCAAGCGGGACTCATAGAGGTTTCCCGCAGCGGCCGCGCGCTCGGCGAGTGCGTCGTCGAGCCCGCGCGCATCCTCGGCGATCATGTGAAACGCGACGTGGACCTGATCGGGGTGCAGAAGCGCAATGCGCTCGTGCTCGGTGAATGCGCGATGCAACAATCGCGCGCTTTCCGGGGCGTGGTCGCGCACGGCGATGCGCGTGCGCGCAAGGCCGTCGATCGCCATTGCGAGCTCGTGTCCGGTCGGCGGGGGGATTCGCTCGAACATCGCGCGGGTCGCGGCGATATCGGCGCTCGTTCCGCGCATGAGCCGCGCGGTGACGGCTACCGATGTCACCTGCGCGCCCGGGAGAATCGTGTTGAACGTCCAGGGCGAGCGAAGCAGCCACTCGATTTCGGCAATCGCTTCATCCGGACGCCGCGCGCAATTGTAGGCATGCGCGAGCCCGTGGTGCAGCATCCATTCGAGTTGTCCGGTCGGCGTCGTGGACGGGACGTTGTGTCGTCGCATACCTTCGATCAAAGGTAACGCGGAGCGGATATCCGCGATCGCCTCGTCGATGCGATTGACGACGAATTTCGCCGAAGCGAGCATGAAGAGCGCCTCGGCTTCGAGGATGGGGCCGGCGAGTACGGCGGCGTCACGCTGCCGGTTCGCCCAGTAGAAACAATCCGCCAAGCGCAGTTGACGGCGCGACACCTCGATGATCATGTTGCCGAAGAACATCGCCGTGCTCCATTCGCGCGCGTCGAGCGCGCGCTCGAAGCTTTCTCGCGCGATGCGGACCGCTTCGTCGTACTCCGCGCGATCGCGCAGCACGCGCGCGACTAGGTGAAGCGCCTGCAACTCCGCTCCGAGGCTCACCGAACGGCTCTCTTCGAGTGCCTGGCGGGCCACGTTCCATGCGGGGCCGACCGAGCCGACGCGCGCAAGCGCATGGCCCATTGAAACGAGCGCGCTAGCGCGGTCCGCGGGCTGCTCGTCGGATATCTCGATGAGCGATTCAAAGGATCGAACGGACGCGACGAATGCACCGCGTTGGTAGAGGATGCGTCCGCGCAAGCCGTAGAGCTCGCGCAGCGTGTCGAGTGCTTCGGCGGAGGTCGCCATCGGTTCGAGAAGGGCGATACCGCGGTCGGCAGCCCGCGTCGCATTCTCCCATGCGGCGAAGGCCGCAAACGATGCCGCCGCGTCGTAGTAGGCACGAGCCGCTTCGCGATCGCGTCCGAGCGAACGAAGGTGTTCCCCGAGTCGCAGCTTTGCGCTCGGATCTTCGTGCAGCCGCAGACGTTCGGCGATGCGCTCGACGATCTGCGCGCGCCGCCCGGGCGAGAGCGAGCGCAGCGCGATCTCCGAGAAGAGCGCGAAGTGCAGCCGCGCCAGCCGCGCGCGCGCATCGGTCGCGCGCTGCAGAGACCAGTCGGCGAGCGCGACGACGTCGTCGTTGTCCAATTGCTGTTCGAGTCCGAGTAGGATCGCGATATCCCACACGTCGTCACCCGCCGCGCGAAGTTGCATCTCGAAGTGTCGCTCGAGCTCACGCGGCAAACGGAGCCGACGAACGGCGGCCGCGCCGATCACCTCGCCGCGTGCACCGGCGAATTCGGTGAGCGCCTTGAGCAGCAACGGGTGGCCCTCACTGCGCTGCCAGATCGCCTCGATCAACTCGGGGTCGGCATCGCCGAAGCGTCGACGCAGCGCCACCGCGACTTCATCGTACGCGAGGGCGCCGAGGCTCATCTCCGCGGCGCCCGGAAATTGCGCGCGCAACGCGCGCAGGTGCTCCGGCTGCGCGCATACGATCGCGAACGGTGCGTCGAGCGCGCGGGTCGTCCATTGTTCGTCGAGCGCATTCGGCGTCTCGAAGATCGTGATTCGGGCCTCGGGAAAGCGGCGCTGCGCTTCGCGCGCGAAGCTTCGTTTGCCGATCCCCCCGATGCCGGAAAGAAGAAGCACGCGCGTATGCCGCTCCGTGAGGATCATTTCGAACTCGGCGAAGGCGTCGCCGCGTCCGCAGAAGGCGAAGACGTCGTCGCGCGAGGGCTGCGTGCGCACGCCGACGCGCGTGGCGAGATCGACGGGCGGCTCCTCGCCCAACTCCGCGAGCGCCGCGGCATAGCGCGCGAAGACCGATTGCGCGCCGCGTACATCCCCCGACGCGAGGGCGTGCTCGACGAGCGCCACGTATGCTTCGTCACTGAAGGGATCGAGTGCGAGCAGGCGTTCCGCGAGCGCCGGGTTCGGCGACGCGCGCAACTCGGTCCGCAGCATATGCTCGTGGCGCGAAGCCAGGTGTTCGCGCTGCTCGTCTGCCCACGCGTTGCGCTCGCCGGGAACGAATTCGCCGAGGTAGAGGTCGAGCGCCCAACGGCGCTCTTCGGCAACGGCCGTCGAGCAACGCTGGAATTCGCGCGCGTCGATCCAGGTGTGCGCGTTCCATCGAACGCTGTCGCGTTCGACGGAGAGGATCGCGTCGGGCTGCGCGATCGCCTCGCGGAACAGACGACGAATCGTGGAGAGCGTCGTTTTAAGATTGTTGCGAGCGCTCGTCTGGTCGGCTTCCGGCCAGAATTCCGTCATCAACGCGTCGCGGCGGATCGTTTCGCCTCGGCGCATAGCAAGGTACGCGAGCAGCAGTCGCGCTTTCGAAGTAGCGGGCGGCTTGAGCCGATCGCCGTCGAGTTCGATCTCGTAGGTGCCGAGAAGGCGCATTCGCAGCTGTGGTCGCAGCGAAGCGCTCGCGCCATTTACGTTCGATTTACGGTCGCTTGATATCAATGTCGGAAGGCGGTGTTCGCGGTGTGTGCACCCGTCGAGTTCTGTCGTGGAGGATGCGATCATATGCGCGCAAGGGCCTGCTCTATCGCCCTGGGGTGTTTGTGTTTTCTCTTGGCCGCTTGCGGGGGCGGCGGCGGAGGTGGAAGTTCCGGTGTGGTGCCGTCGACGGCACACGGTGCGGGTGCATCCGCGGCGACATCGAGTCCGACGCCCGCTTCGTCGCCGGCGACGTATCCGACGGCCGACGGGGATCAGTTGCTCTACGCCGGGACGCTGACACAGTCATTTCAGAGTTTCCCCGAAATCGTTGCGCCCGGTACGCCCTCTCCCGAACCGACATCACAGACCGCGATCGATGTGACGGAATCGGTACAGGTCAAAAGCGATCAAGCCTTTGCCGGAACGCAAGGACTCTACGACCTGCACGCGACCGAGACCGATGCGTACGTCAGCGGATTGAAAACGACGACGTCGCAGAGTGACACGTACGAGGCCGTTACCGCAAACGGCGCGGACGGATCCCGTCTTCTCTCGTACGGTACGCAGTTCACCGACGAGAGCGGTGACTCGATCACCACGACGTATGCACCCTCGCGCATCCTCGATGAATTACCGCAGACGCCGGGCGCGCAGTGGTCGAACCCCGCGGGCGCGACGATTCAGGAAGCGCTCGCAGGCGATGCGAGCGGCTCCGCGATCACGGTCGCGCGCACCGTGAACGGCGACGGATCCTACAGTGAGAGCACGACCTATCCGCCGGGTTACAGCGCGCCGAACTACACCGGAGTCGGGCAGATCAGTGAGAATCGCGATGGCAGCGGTTCGTTCGCCTGGGTTGCGAACGCGAGTGCGACGACGATTCTCTACAGCGTGCCCGTGCCGCAGCCGTCGGGGCCGCCTCTCATCACGATCAGCGTCTACGGTGGACTCGATCCGACGCCCGCCGACCAGCCGGCCAACATTTTCCAGATGCCGACGTGGTACGGTTCCGCGCCCGCGCTCTATAACGAAAGCGATCGCGACGACGGTGTCGTCGCGGTTCCGGCGTCATGCAAGCTCGCGGCACAATTTCCGCAGCAGGCGACCGAGGTGTTGCGCACGATCGATCGCGTCGATACGGTGCTCGGATACACCGAACACGAAACCGCGGCTTCCTATGTGGCCGCCGGGTACGGAGCGCTCTGCACGCAGCTCTCGGACACGCAATCGCTCTACTACGACTTTAACGGCGACCAGCCGTTCGTCTTCACGCAGCAGCCTCCGCTCGAGATCGCGACGACGAGCGAGACGCTCGCGCTCCAGCCCGGCACGTACGTGTCGTCGGCCGCTCGCAGGCATGCCGAGACGAGCGCGCCCGTAGGCGGGCACCTCGACATCGCGGCGACGCTGCGCGCGTCGTTCGACCATCGTGTGAGCGCGCTGCGCGCCGCACGCATCACGCGCGCGATTCGTACCTTGCGCACACTGCTTCCTCATGGAGGTGCTCGATGAGCCGTTCGCAACGCTCCGGCGTGCTCGCGCTCGCGGCGGCGCTGCTGCTCTCGGCGTGCTCGTCGCACGGTTCCGGGATCACGCCGCCCGCCGCGAATGCGGGTGCGCCCTCCCCGTACACGGGGCCGGCCTCGCTTGCCGATTTCACCTACGGTGCCGAGAGTCTGACGAACGCGCAGTACATCGGACCGGCATCGACCGGCACGCTCGGCGTCAACGTCGAGCTCCGACTGCACGATGCGTCGGGCCTCGTGTCCTACGCCGCGCAGGCGAGCGATCCGAGCTCGCCGCTCTATCGGCACTTCCTTACCCCGCAGGAGATCGGCGCGCGTTACGGCGCAAGTCCAAGCGATCTCGCGGCGGTCGCAAGCTACTTCGAGAGCTATCATCTGCACGTCGGCGGTTGGCCGCAACGTCTCGCGCTCTTCGTGTGGGGGCCGCAAAAGGCGCTCGAGGCGGCCTTCGGCACGACGTTCGGCCTCTATCGTCAAGGCGACGATACGTTCATCGCACCGCGCACGGCGCCGCATTTTACTCGCGCGCTGCCGGTCAGCGGCGTCACGCGTTTGGTCACCGCGCAACGTTCGTTTCGCGACGACGTACCGCTCGGCGGCGGTTCGCTTACCACGAGCGGCTACTCACCGCAGCAGATTCGGAACGCATTCGATTACACCGGCGCGTACAAAGCCGGGTTTAACGGAAGCGGCATCACCGTCGGCGTGATCGGTACGGGACCGATGAGTCCCGCCGACGTGCCCGCCTACGGTGCGATGTTCGATACCGACGTCGCGACGGTCACCCAGGTCGACGTTACCGATAGCGGCGTTTCCGCATCCGGAATAACCAACGGCGTCGGCTTTCCCGAGAGCGGATTCTCCACGCCGCCTCCCGTGACCGCGCCGTGCGCCGGATCGCTACCCGCGTGTAATCCCGAGGATGTCGAAGCGCAGATCGACACCGAAGCGGTCGCGAGTCTCGCGCCCGGTTCGAACGTGCTCTTTTACCTTGCGTACAGCGATGCATATTGCAGTGACGCAAACGGCAACATCACCCCGGCGCCGTGTACGACCGGTCAGACGCTCACGCCGTTGCTCGGCATCACGCTCTCGGACGACGAGATCCAACAAGCGATCGCCGACAATAACGCCGATATTCTGAGCCTGAGCTACGGCGGCCCGGAAGCGGCACAGGCCGCATACGAGTTCGATCCGACCGATCCGACGCAAGGCCTCGGTCCCGACGAATTCGCCGCGCTCGCCGCCGAAGGCATCGCCGTCTTCGTCTCGTCGGGTGATTCCGGCGCCGAAGGCTGCCAGCGTCCCGCCTATCAACCGGCGATCGATCAGACCTGCGTCAGTTATCCCGCGACCGACCCAAACGTCACGAGCGTCGGCGGCGTGACCGCTCCGCTCGACCGCTTCGGCAATCTGACCAATCAGATCATCGGGTGGGGTTTGACCACGAGCCGGGGGCACGGTGGAAGCGGCGGCGGCATCTCGGCCTACTTCGCGCAGTCGCTCACCCCGTGGCAGCAAGGGATGCCGGGCGTGCAGGGCGCGTTCCGCAACGATCCCGACGTCTCGCTGCTCGGCGACAACGCGACCGGGATGGCCGCGTTGACCGATGCGTCGCTCGGCGGACCCGTGGTGCAGTCGGTCGGCGGCACGAGCGTTGCGGCCCCGGAGATGGCGGCGATGTGGGCGCTCGTGCTGCAGGCGTGCAAATCGAGCGCGACCTGCGCCGCGGGAGCATCCGCGAAACCCTATCGGCTCGGAAATCCCGCGCCGCTCCTCTACTCGCTCTATGCGAAGAACGGCACGATTGCGCCGACGTACGCGCAGACGTTCTATGACGTGCTCTACGGTGACAATCAACAAGTCGCGGTGCAGCCGTCGCCGGGCGCATCGCCGCTCGATGCCGGCTATCAAGCCGGTCCCGGCTACGATCTCGTCAGCGGTCTCGGCGTTCCGTTCGCGCGTTCGCTCATCAAGGCGGTGACCAAGCAATGATCCAGCGTTTGCTTCTGCGCGCGTCGGCCTGCGTTTGCGCAGGCGCGCTCGCGGCCTGCGGAGGGGGAGGCGGCGGATCGTCGTTCTCGCCCGTCCCGACCTCCGCGCCGACGACTACCCCCGCGGCTGCGGTGCCGACCGCCCAATTCACGGTTGCCTCCGCGCATGCGGGTTCGGTGAGCTTCGCGCTGCAAAGCGTGAACGGTGCGGCGAATACCTCGGTCACGGTTATCGCGCCGATCTCGGCGAGCGCGCCGGGCTGCGCGTCGAGCGCCGCGACGATCACGTGCACGCTCGCGGTCGGCGGCGTCATCGGCACCGACCTCTACCGTATCAGTTCGTATGCATCGAGCGACGGCAGCGGTACGCCGCTCGCGGTGACCTCGCTTGCCGTGAACGTGTCGGCGACGCCCGCCGCACCGGTAGCGGTTGCGCTCGACGGCGTGCCGGCGCAGGTCGCATTCTCGCCCGCGCACCTCCCGCTCGTCGACGACGGACTCATTCATCGCGTCGCGCTGACCGTCGTTGCGAGCGATGCCTCCGGCGCGGCCATCGTCGGCGCGGCACCGTATCGCTCGCCGATCTCGCTGCAAATCCTCGGCGATCCGTCGCACGCGCTCTCGCTGAGTACGACCAGCGTCACGCAGCCGGGCACCGTCGTCACGTTGACGTACGATTCGAGCAAACCGCTCCCGAACGCGCAGATCGTGGCCTCGGGAGATGCGATGCCGAATGCGACGCTCGATGCAGCGCCGCTCTCCGTCTCGCCGTCGGCACTGCAGATGTTCGACGATGCCGCGGGCGGCGGATCCGTCCAGGTGAGCGAGAGCGGCTTCAGCGGCGCATTTACCGCGTCGCTCGCGAATGCAAGCGACGCGGCCGTGAACGTCGTGCCGGGCACGCTCGGGTCGGGCAACGCCGTCGTCACCGTGGTGCCGAGCGCGGGTACGCGCTTTGACGTCACGCATCTGACGGTGAGCGACGGCTTGGCCAGTACCACGGTGCCGGTCTCGATCGTTCCGCAGAACGGCAGCTATCAGGCCTACGGAAATCAGCATCAACTCAATGCGCCGCTCGAACTCGCGAAGGGACCCGACGGGCGCATCTGGACCGGCGATGCGCCGAACGGAAATCTCGTCGCGTTCGATCCGAGCGCACACACCTATACCACCTATACCGTCACGAACGACGGGAACGGACCGAGCTCGCTCGCATTCGACGCATCGGGCAACATCTGGTTCACGGACCGCTCGCAGATCGGCGAGTACGTGCCTTCCAGTGGAGCCGTGACGTTCTATTCCACCGGGCTCTCATCGCAGCCGAACGTCACCACGATCATCGCGGGCCCCGCGAGCAGCAACACGATGTGGTTCTACGACATGGGAAGCAACAGCATACTGCGCGGCGGTCAGCCGAGCTACGTCGGAAAGATCGATACGACCACCGGCGCGATCACCGAGTACGAGACGAGCAACAGTGCGCGTCCGGTCTTGGGTCTCATGTCGATGGCCGTCGGTCCCGACGGTGCGATCTGGTTCACCGACGGTGCGAACTATGCGATCGACAAGCTCGATCCGAGCTCGGGGGCGATCAGCGAATACCAGGTGAGCACGCCGCAATATCCCACGCAATCGCCCGGCGCGATCGTCGCCGGACCCGACGGCAAGATGTGGTTTCTCGCCTACTCGCCCTCGACCGGCAACTCGCTCTACGGCAATGTCGATCCGTCGAACGGGGCCGTCTCGACCTACACCAACGGCATCGTCGGCGGTCTCTACTACTCGCTCATCGTCGGCTCGGATCACAATCTCTGGTTCGCCGAAGACGAGGCGCTCGGCGGATTCTTCATGCAGACGTACACGACGATCGGCGTGATCAATCCGAGCACGAACGCCGTGTACCAATACGGGAGCTTCATCCCGAATTATTCGATCATCACGAGTCTTCTCGACGGAGGGAACGGCACGCTCTGGATGCTCGACGGCAACGGCTACGGCCAGATCGGATCGGTGACGTTCAAGTGAGTACGATGATCGATCGTCCGCGCATCGCCCGTGCGTGCGCCGCGGCGTTGCTCCTCACGCTTGCGGCATGCGGCGGCGGTGGGGGCGGCACGGCGTCGCTGCCGACTACGAGTGTGACGCCGAGTACGTCACCGACGACGGTGCCCACGGCAACGCCGACTCCGCCGCCGCCGACGACATCGGTGAGCACGCTCGCGTTCTCGTCGAATGCCGCGCAGTCGTTCAGTGTCAGCGAGAGCGGATACTCGGGTTCGTTTACCGAGAGCGACACGTGCGCTCCGCTCACGGGAACGATCGCGAGCGTGAACGCCGTCTCGAACGGCGGCGGCACAGCGCAGTTTGCGGTAACGCCGCTCGGCGCAGGTACCTGCTCGATCGCGATCAGCGATAGTGCGGGCCGTACGGCCAACCTTTCGGTCGCGGTTTCGACCGCGGCGATCACGATTCAGTAGGAGGCGTTCGACATGCATCGTTTTCGTGTTCTCGCCGCGTGCGCGCTCGTCGCGGTCACCGCGTGCGCCTCTCACGCGTCATCGCCGCTGCCCGCAGGCGCGGTACCTCCCGTCGCTCCTGCGCGCGGCGGCGCCGCTCAAGCGACGCTCTCCGTGCACGTCCCGCTCGCTGCCGCAGCGGCGTCGGCGCACGCGCGCCCGGCGTACATCTCGCCGTCGAGCGCGCAGTTGCTGGTTGCGGTCAACGGCGGCGCCGCGACGACCTATGGCCTCACCGCGCAGTCTCCCGGCTGTGCCGTCACCGCCGGAACGCTCGATTGCGCGTTCTCGGTACCGGCTCCGTCGGGGAACGACGCATTCGCGCTCTCGATCGAAGACGCGGCCGGAAACGTGCTCTCGAAGAATGTCGTCTCCGCGACCCTCGCACCGGGCGCGAGTACGCCGGTGAACGTCACGCTTGCCGGTGTCCCCGTCGCCGTCCGTCTCGTGCCGGGAAGCGCCGCGCACATCGAGGGCACGGCGAGCACGGGATATCATGCCCCCGGGCTCGCGCCCGAGCCGCTCGAAGCCGAACCGCTCGACGCCGACGGGAATGTGATCGTCGGCCCGGGTGCGCCGACGATCACCGGCGTGACGGTGACGAGCGGCGGTGCCTACGCATCGGTGGCATCGGCCGGAACGAGCGATCCTCAAGCCTATCTGCTGACCCCGACGAATGCGACGGCCGGCGGTCGTACGGTGACGGTCACCGCGACCGCGCAGGGCGTCGCGCTCGCCGACGGCACGACCTCGGCGCCGGTCTCGACGAGCACGGCGTTCACCTTCACGCCCGCGCTCGTCGTCGCCTCGGGACTGCTCGTCTCGCTCTACAGCGTCGAGACGGGCAATCTGATCGAGCAGTTCCGCGCCTGCCAAGGCTGCATGGGGCTGACCGTCGCCACCTCCGACGCCGTCGATGCGAACGGCGCGATCTACGTCGTCACGACCTCGTTTTTGGGGCTCAGCCAATCGAGTCTCATCAACATCTTCGCGCCCGGGGCGACCACGCCGACGCGCGTGCTCGGATCGAGCGCCGGAATCCACATCGTGCGCGGCATCGCGATCGGAAAGGACGGAATGCTCTATGCCGCGGGCGGCTCCGGGTTCCGACAGCCCCCTCCGAAGGTCTTCGAGTTCGCGAGCGGCGCGACGACGCCGACCTACACGATCACGGGGATCACGGCGCCGGTCGGTATCGGCGTCGATGGCAGCGGCAACGTCTATCTGCCCGATGACAACGGCAACGTCGAAATCTACGGCCCGGGCAATCAAAGCAGCCCGAGCTCCACGTTCAACGATCCATCGCTCGGCGAGCCGGGATCGATCGCGGTCGACGCCGCCGGTGACTTCTATGTCTCGGACATCGCAAACCAAGACATCGCCTACGTGGCGGCCGGGAGCACGTCGGTCACGCAGACGCTCACCGACTCGAGCCTCTACAACCTCGGCGGCGGCTCGCTGATGCTCGATCCGAGCGGAAATCTCTGGGCATCGCTCGCAAGCGGCGGGTACTCCGAACGCATCGATGCCTCGGGGTTGCCGAGTGCGGTGACCGTCTCCGAGACGGTCAATGGCACCGGCGCTCTGGCCTGGATGCCCTAGAGCCGGGGGCACGGGTGGCCCGTCCGCGCGGTTCTGCCGATAACGAGGGCATGAATCGATTCACGCGGGCGGGCCTTTCCGCACTCGCCACCGCTCTTTTTACGTGCGTCGCGGTGATCGCGTCGGCGGCGCCGCTGCGCGTCGGCTCCGACGTGTCGTACGCGCCGCTCGAATTCTACGGGCCGTCCCACGCGATGGAAGGCTTCGACATCGATCTCGTTCGCGCGATCGGGGCGAAGCTCGGCGAGCCGGTCGTCATCGTGAACCATACCTTCGACGACTTGATCCCGAGCGTCAAGAAGGGCTCGTTCGATATCGCGATCTCGGCGCTCTCCGATACGCGTACGCGTGAAGCGCAGGTCGACTTCGTCGATTACCTCCTGGCGGGTAGCGGCATGCTCGTGCCGGCGGGCAATCCGCATCACGTTTTCGATCTCGGCGGGCTGTGCGGGCTGCGGGTCGACGTGCAGCGCGGCACCTCGCAGGAAGCCGCGATCGACGAGCAGTCGAAAGCGTGCACGAGCGTGCATCTCGGTGCGATTCACGTCACGACGTTCGCAACCGATGCCGAAGGATTCAAAGCGTTCGAAGCGGGCAAGTCCGATGTCCACATCACCGATTTTCCGGTCGTCGCCTACCTCGCGAAGAGCAGCGGCGGAAAATACGAGGTCGCGGGCCGACAGTTTGCGCTCGTACCGTACGGCATCGCGGTTGCGAAGGGGAACGTCGCGCTACGCGCGCGGTTGGTCGCGGCGCTCGCGGGCGTGATCGCGGACGGCACCTACGATCGTTTGCTGAAGAAGTGGGGCTTGGAGCAAGGGGCGCTGCGCTCGGTGCCCGTCAACGCGGGGACGCTCTTCTCGAAGTAGCGTCCCCGCGCCGATGGTTCGGCGTTACGCCAAGTTGCGTTTGAGGAACGCGAGCGCGCGCTCCCACGAGAGATCGGCGAGCACCTTATCGTAGTTGCCGAGGCCGCTCTGTCCGACTTCGCTCGGATTGTGGAAGGCGTGCCGCGCGTCGTACCGATGGAACTCGTGCGGTACGCCCGCGTCTTTGAAACGCGACTCGATCTGATCCACGCGCTCGATCGGGAAGAACTCGTCGTGCGTCGCCCAGTGTCCCTGGAACGGGATCTTGATCGTGCCCGGATCGCCCGCTTCGGGCGGCGGGAAGCCGTAGTAGTCGACGGCCGCATCGACGTCGGGGACGTACATCGCGGCGAGCATCGTCAGCGCGCCGCCCATACAGAAACCGATCACGCCGACCTTCGCGCTGCCGGTCGCTTTCAGATATTGGGCCGCGCCGCGCGTGTCTTGCGTCGCGGCATCGCCGAAGTCCAGCCCCTGCATCAGGTGGTTCGCCTCGTCGCCGACGGCCGCGGTGCGTCCGCGGTAGAGGTCGGGCACGAGCACGCGAAAGCCGGCCGCGGCGAGCGCGTCGGCCGTGTGCTTGATGTGGTCGGTCACGCCCCACCACTCCTCGAGCAGCACCACGCCGGGCAGATGCTCGCCGTTCTCAGGCGCCGTGTAGTATCCCGGCGCGCGTCCGCCGTCCGGACGCGCAAATTCGATCATCCCGTTCAAACGGTTGCTCCTTCCTCGGCGTCTTGCCGATCGAGATTTTCTTGCTTTTCATCGAGCAGCCACGCGTTCGCGGCCGCGATCTTCTCGGGGGTCGTCCGCGCGAGCAGCCATGCGTGCAGCGACTCGTCGGTCGCGTGCGCGCGAATCGCCGCGTCGAAGTCGTGCGGTGTGATACCCCAGCGCTCCATCACGCCTTTGTCCATCGGACAGGGGTAGATGTAATCGTGAATCGTCCCCGCGGCGGCAGCGCGCGCTTTGTCGGCGACACGCGCAAGCCAGAGCGCATCGCCGATCGGCGTGCGTCCGCGTCGCGGAAAGGTCTTTCCATCGCGAAAATCCGTAGCCATACGCCCTAGAACGCACGCTGCACGAAGGCGGTTGCCGTCGCCGAGCGAATCGAGCGCGCGTGGTGCCGGATCGCTGGCAAGCCCGTGCCGCCGTGGTGGCGGGACTTGCGCTCTACATGCTCCTGCCGCCCAAGCTGACCTTCGGGCCGGTGTGGGCCGCGCCGCTCTTGATCGCGCTGCTGCTCGTGCCGCTCGTCGCGATCACGCCCACGCCGCTGCACGGCGGCAAGCTGCCGCGCGTGCTCTCGGTCGCGTTGATCGCCATCCTGAACCTGCTCAACATCGTCTCGATCGCGTTGCTCGTCGCGGATCTGGTGGGCGCCGCGCACGGCGCGCACCGGCAGGTCTCGGCGATCGAACTGCTGCGGAACGGCGCGTTGATCTGGACCACGAACATCGTGGTCTTCGCCCTTTGGTTCTGGGAACTCGACTCCGATGGTCCGGCCGGGCGCGCGCGCTATCGCTGTGCGATGGATTTCAACGAGCCCGACTTTCTCTTTCCGCAGATGCAGATGGATCCGACGCGCCTCAAAGGCTACGACGGACACTGGAAGCCGTATTTCCTCGATTATCTGTATCTGTCGTTTACCAACGCCCTCGCGGTGAGCCCGACCGATACGATGCCGCTCTCGCGCTGGGCGAAGATGCTGATGCTGCTCGAGTCGCTGATTTCATTCATCACCGTCGCGCTCATCCTCGCGCGCTCGGTCAATATCTTGAGCTAAGGCAGCGTGTCGGCAAACGCGCTGTAATCGCGCGCATAGGCACTCGGCGGAATCTGCATCTGCCCGCGGAACGGCAGATCGAGCTCCGCGATCAGCACGAAGATCGCCGCGGTCACCGCGGCGAGCGCGACGGTCATGACCACGTGCGCGCGCAGATTATCGACGCGGAAGAAGTAGGCCGATGCGAGGGTGACGAGCGCGATAAAGATCATCATCGTCCACAGCAGCGGCGGCACCGCTTCGGCGTTCGCGAAGAGCCGCTCGCGGCGCGCGTCGAGGAAGCCGTGCGCGTGACGCAGCGCATCGGCCTGTGCGTTCTGTTCGCTCGGCGTCTTGGGCTCGAATCGCTGCACCAGATCGACCGCCGTGATCGCGGCGAGGCGCGTGCGCGTGCTCACGGCGCCGGTGCGCATGCGCGGCCATTCGTCCTTCACCACGAGGTGGACGTAACGGCGCAACGCCGCGTGAATCTGCGAGCGCCACGGCTGCGGAAAGACCGAGGCTTCATGGTAGAGGTCGGCGATGTTGCTCGATTCCCGCGCCACGTAGGAACTCGCCGTGTCGTACTCTTGCCATACGGTCACGACCATGAACGACATCATCACGGCGAGCACCGTTCCGAGCGCGGTCATGATCGGGCCGGCCACGTCGTTGTGCGTCATGCGCTGCTGCGGGAAGCGGCGTCGCACGAGCAACAGTCCGCCCGCCGCGATCGCGCTCAGGCCGCCGATGAAGATCAGGCTGGTCACCCAGATCGGAAAGTCGTAGACCCACGCCATACCTCGGCCCGATGCGGCGGAGGACGGCTCGGCGCCTGCAACGAATCGGGCGGGTCGCCGTGGAACGTGCGGGTATGATGTAATGGTAGCCTGCGACCTTCCCAAGGTTGACGCGTGGGTTCGATTCCCACTACCCGCTCCACCACGGA
>DAHUZB010000008.1 GCA_027306785.1 Vulcanimicrobiota bacterium | reverse complement strand
AGCCGCCGCGGATTGCGCGGCGTTTAAGCTCGTGATCTCGGACTCGCACGTCGGTTTGAAAGCGGCCATCGCGAAGGTGTTCAAAGCAACGTGGCAGCGCTGCCGAGTCCATTTCATGCGAAACGCGCTCGCACATGCGGGTAAAGGACAACGGCAGATGGTTCTCGCGTTGATCGATACGGTGTTCGCGCAGGAGAGCGCGAGCGCGGCGCACGAGCAATGGCGCATCGTTTCCGAGCAGCTTCGGCAGAAGTTCCCGAAGCTCGCAGCGATGATGGATAACGCCGAGAACGACGTACTAGCGTACATGGACTTTCCGAAGGCGCACCGCAAACAGATCGCCTCAACCAATCCGCTCGAACGGCTCAACGCCGAGATCAAGCGACGCACCGACGTTGTCGGTATCTTCCCGAACGATGCCGCAATCGTGCGCCTCGTCGGTGCGCTACTACTGGAACAGAACGACGAATGGCAACTGCAGCGGCGCTACATGCAACTCGAAGGACTCAGCGCAGTCAGCGATAATCAGCCCGCCAAGCTCTCCGCCGTGATCAACGGCTGAGCGCCACCCTCGCCGAGCCACCGCTCGTACACCACGGCTGGGGACACGATCGCGCTACATCCAGTTTCCAGCGCGACCGAAAGTCGGCAACCCACGAACCCCGAACGAGATACTCTCGGTGTCATCACTGGTAATGCTAGGCTTCGGCATCATCGCACCGATCCTTGCGCTCTTTCTTTGCGGTATCTGGCTACAGCTCGCGGCGATTATCTTCATGGCCGCCTATACGAAACAGACATTTCAGGAAGTGGTCTTCGGCGCCAAAATGCTACTTGGCAAGGCTCACATAAGAAGCGATGCACCGGACCCGAGCGCATATCGGAGAGCCATACTCTGGTATATTGCCCTTGAAGCCTCCCAGTTTCTTGCGATAATCGCCGTTTTGGCGTTCCCGAGCACGAAGCTTGTGCTCATCGAAAGCCTCGCCTTCCTATACTTAGGCTATCAAGGTGTACTCGGCCGCTACCTCATTACACGTCGTCCATTTGAGCCATAGGGCGAGTCTCGACCGTGGGATGCGCTCTCAATCATGATTTACGCAACAAACGCTAATATAGCCTCATCGGGCATCTAAGATGCCTACAAATTTCGCGCACATATGAAGTCTATCCGCCGCCCGCGTCCCGCATTTTTCCATGCGCGTCGATAGCTTGGGCAAGATTAGTCAGCAACGGAACAAATCCAGAGAAATCGATCGTGCTCGCATTCGGCGCGATAACTTCCTGAGCAAACTTCATCTTTCCATAATGCTTCGTCTCATCAAAGTTGTTCGACGGATTAAACGTCTTGCCGCGCAATTTAACGGCCTTCGTTTCCGCGTCGAAATATGTTTCGACGCACGAATCTCGTCCTGGCGTCGGAACGGCATATAAATTCTCGGCTATCTTGACGAAATCGTATTGCTCGTCCTTACCAATTTTCGTTAGGTTGCTGATGACTTTGCGGATTGGTTGTCCGCCTTTATCATCATCAAACAGCACTATAATCGGCTGTTCGAGTCCGGGACCCTTGAACGCAATCTTCTCTACCGTATCCCTATATGAACGCATGAAGTTCCCGAGGATAGCTGAGCCACCGTCATTAAAATCTAGTAGTCGCCTCGTGCTAGACTTTGGGAATCGGTAAAACCGGACGAGATGTTCGACCTTCGCTGATGCCCCGATCTTTGCGAGCGTGGGAAACTGCCCCGCAAGCCTGCGAATCGCGCATTTCAGGTAAATGATGTCCGTTTCACCTTCGCACAAAATCGTTGGTTGTTCGGCTGCATAAAACAGTTTGTATATTAAGAACGTTCGATAGGTCTCTTCCTCTGACGTAAGTTCTCTCCGAGGCCCCGCCTTTCGCTGCTTCTCCGCCTTCCCGTCCTGCTTCTCACCGTTCCTGGCACGCTGTTCATCGTCCCAAAACTGAACGTAATCGATAAAGCCGAGCATCCCATGAAGCGCATTCGGATGACCGGCTTTCTTTTCAATGCTCAGGACACCGTCTTTATCAACAATGCTTGGAATATCGAAGGCGCCAGTCGTAACATAGCGGTGCACCATTGCTCGAACCAGTTTCCTATACTCAGCGCGTGGCCTCAGCACCCGGTTTGCGACGATGCCAGTCACTTCCTGACGTGATCGCTTATACATCATATGCGTCTTTGCTTCGTTGATCACGAAACCTGAGCTCTCAACAATATCTCGGAGCTCTTTCCCCGGACTCCAAACGTGCGGCATGCCGTCTTGTACCTGCGCCTTGATGGCAAGTTCCGGTGGAAACGCCTGCTTATTGGTCGAAAACGTCAAGTCATCGGCGTAGCGTGTATAACGACATCCGAGGCGCCGAACGAGCTTTAGAATCCGGACATCTAGAATTTGAGCAATTAGATTTGCGAACACCGGGGAGCAGGGACTGCCCTGCGGCAGCACACCATTGTGGCAGGCGATCTGTGCGATGACGGTTGCTACGGGCTCAACGAGTTGAAAATCGCGATGCTTCATCAAGAAGCCGCGAATCCGGCCAAAGTTTATCGTTGGGAAAAAGTCTTTGAGGTCTATGTTAAACACCCAGCGCTGGTTTCTATGACGCTGAGCATTCGAGAGAATAGAACGGTTTCGCTTGAAGCCATGGACTATTTCGTCTTTGATCTTCCTGGCTTCCAGCAATTCATCCATGCAGTCTTGCATGAGCGCGGAAAGGTTCCGCTGCAGCTGCTTTAATTGGTCGTCCGGCGCATGAATTATCCTCTCGCCGCCGTTACGCTTGGGAATCTTGAATTCGCGGTATTTTCCGTCTCTGTTCTGACCATAAAGTATGTATCTGAGACTAACCGGCTTGTAATGCAAGAGCACTGCAAGTTGATCGACCGATTTTGCGGATCGAAGCGCCGCGAGCCGATCCATCTAGCTACGGCTCCAAAGAAAAAAGGGCTCAACGGTACTCTTACGCGATAAGCACTGATACAACTGGAACATGGAATGGAAGCATGTAATGGCAGTGGCCGTCACATTGGCTTCACGTGCCACGAAGCGCGGCACAAACACTACCGTTGAGCCTTCAGCCCGGACAATATCACGAGCGGGATATCGTGTAAATACCCAATTCAAAATCAAGACCGCACCCCCGGTCGCCGTCGTTTCCCGAGGGCTTACCCGCGGGCCTTTCATCCTCCCTTTTCGCGGCGACGGGCGCCGAACACAGGATCGTCGCTGCACCCGTCGCGCCCGTGGCAATAAAAAAAAGCCCGCCGTAGCGGGCTTTACGTGGTAGCGCCAACGGGAATCGAATTCTCGAAGTGGGGTCCCGGCAGGTCCCGGCCGTTACCAAAAGCCTCGATTTTCAAGGGATTCCGCACTTTTCGCTCCCGACCGGCCCCGCGCGATTCCGACCATTTCCGACCGGTCCGTTAGACGATTGTTAGACGAGATCGCTAAACTACGGTCCGCTGCCCAGGCTATTCGCCGATCCTAGTTATTTCGCAAACAGCTTTCTAAGACCGCGTGTGATTAACACGGCGACCTCGTCGATGTGCGGCGATTCGGACAGCCGTCCCAACTCTCTGGTCTCAAGGCCGTTTGAGACAAGAGCCGGCAGCACGGCGGTCGTCTCGGGGAACGGAATCGGACCACGAGCCGCGACGTAGCGCGCTATCGGCGCTGCTGCGCCGCCAAACCCTCCGGCAACAAACAGCGGCTGGCCCGCCTCGAACGACGTGAGCGCTTCTTCTGTCGTCCCGGGCATCCGTCCGAAGTACCGGGTCGTCCTTCCGCCTATGAGGATTCGCGCGTCCGCGTTGCTCGTCACATACCTTCGCATCGCGGTCAAAGCATCGGGCCACAGGTCTTTCGGCAGCTGGGGAATGTCGCGCGGACGCTGATTCAAATTCCATGCCGCGTCGCCCGCGGCGTTCATATATCGAAGTTCACCAATCGTCGCGAACTCCGCTTGCCACGCCTCAAGATCGGGAGCCGACAGTTCCGCATGCCACGGGTACGGAATCACGTCGACGATCGACGGCGAATAGTCGGCGTTACGAACCGATGCCGGAAAATAGCGCGCGGCCAGTTCAAACAGCATCCGCGTAATGCCGCCGGCCCGCAGATCCCCTCCATACATAAGGCGCGCGCCAAGTGCGAGCAATTGGCGAGAAATCTCGCCCAGCGCGTCATTGAGATGTTCCGGTCCCATCCCGTTCTGCGCAGCGTCCTCCGGCGGCGAAACCGAGAGTGCGATCGTGCGTCCGGCGAGCCATCTCACGGCGCGCCGCCATTCGCAGCCGCGTACTCGGTATATGCTATGAGTGTAAGGTCAGCGCGCACGTCGTGGAACAACTGCACCTCTTCGGCCCCTAGCGGAGGATCGGGATACACAATCGTCGCGGGTGCCTTCCCGGCTGACACTCGCATCCCCGAGAGCGCGATAAGCTCAGGTGTGCGCGGTAAGAAGCGAACCTCTGCGTTCGAGTGCCTTTCGTCGTGCGCGAGGCGCGCGCTCCACAGATAGTCTTTGAAGACTTCGTCCAACAGGCGCGCGACTACGTATGGAATGCGCTCCATCGCCTTCGGTTCCATCCGCACAACCGGAACATTGCCGAGATATGGGAAGCTGCGCTCGTCGATGTCAGCGATGCAGTCGGCGATGACGAGCGGGCGATCGGCGCGCTTGGCCTCGATGATTTCACGGCGACACCATTCGCGGGATGAGTAGCTGTCGGTATAAATCGCGATCAACGCGCTGTGCTGCACGTAGTGCTGCAGGACGGTCGGGAAGGGTAGGCCGGCTGGGATGTCACGCACGTCGAAAAATTGCGAGAGTGCCATATTTTTCGAAAGAAAATCCTCAATCGCCCAGGCAATTTTCTCGCCGTATTCGTCGTGCTTAGAGTGACTGAGAAACACGCGTACTCTCTGCAGGTAGGCATCGAGCTGGCCTTCTGTGGCTTCCGGGTGTTCCTTGGAGGCGATATACGTGCGGAGAATTCGCGCCAATTCGTAGGTCAGCCGGCTGATCAGACGTACGTCCAAGAGATCGCCAATCTCGGACCATTCGTAGTAGCGCACCGCGTTGATTTCCCCGACAACCTCGCGCCCGGCACCATCCATAAAGACGGGGATTACTCGCGCCGTCAGGCCACGCGTGTTTACATCGGCGATCATGTCACGCGCATATTCGCGCCACGCAGGATCAGTTGCCATTGCGGCGCTCACGAGAAGAAATACGACCGCGATATGCGAGTCGCCAAAAGGCACCGGCGCAGGTCGGTCAGTCGCCAGAGCGCAGGCGCTCCGATAAAGGACGCTCAACCCGACGCCGCCCGCAACATTTGTAAATAGGTCACGACGAAAATGCTGGTAGAGGCGCCTGGCTGTTTGCTCCCCGGCAGCATGCGAGGGATGCCATGCGGTATAGATTGCGCATAGCGGCCGGGTATCTGCTAAGTCGAGTGGCATGGCGAACTCGGGCCCCCTTCCTGCGCGACGTTCGCGCGACACTCAATAGGCTCCAGGAAGGGCGATCCTGCAGGCCGATGTGGCTTTCCACCTTTACCAGCGCACCCTTCTCGGCTAGCGCAGGTATTATAAGGCATAGAAGGGAGCGCACCTTCGCCCGACCTTAGGGTGAGACGACGCATATGAAAGACCGCAAGAACGTTTTTATCAGCCACGTCCATGAAGACGACCAGCGCCTACCCGCGCTCAAGGAGCTCCTTGCAAAGCACGGGCTAGAGATGCGTGATTCTTCCATCACTTCCGAGAAGCCGAACCAGGCCAACAACGAGAAATACATCAAGTACAACATTCTCGCGCCGCGCATCGATTGGGCCGGGGTCATGGTCGTGCTCGTTACACCCAACACGCGCGAGAGCGAGTGGGTATCATGGGAAATCGAATATGCGAAGAAGACCGACACGCGTATCGTCGGCGTGCTGGATTGGGGTGAGAGTGACGCCGATCTTCCCGAAGCGCTGAAGGATTACGCAGACGCGATTGTCACGTGGCAAGGCGAGAAAGTTGTGGATGCAATCAACGGCGAGAACATCTTCTGTAAGTCCGACGGTACCCCGCGCGACCTAGCGGACCTTCCGCGACACAACTGCGCGCGGCCCTAACGCTTGAAGCTCTTCTCGTACAAAGTGATCCGCGACTATGGATTCGCTCCGAATCCTTTCGAGGGCTACTGTACGCTTGCGACGTGCAAGCCGGAGATTCGCAAGGCGGCGGCAATTGGCGATTGGATCGTCGGTACCGGCTCAAAGGCCGCCGGGCTGCAAGAGAATTTGATCTACGCGATGCGCGTGACGGAAGCGCTAACATTTGACGAGTATTGGAACGACCCGCGGTTTGCAGCAAAGCGCGTAGATCGGCGCGGAAGCCGCAAGCGCTTGTTCGGCGACAATATCTATCACCGCAATCCCGCCACGGGACGATGGATCCAGGAGGATTCGCACCATAGCCGCAGTGACGGGACGGCGTTCAAGATCAACAAAGACCACGACCTACAGACGAACCGTGTGCTGATCTCCAATGACTTTGTTTACTTCGGCGGATCGGCGATAGCTTTACCCCCGCCCTTTTGCGGAGCGAATCGCCTTTGGAAGACCGGCCAAGGTCATCGAGCAAATTTCTCGGATGAGTACGTTGATAACGTCATCAGTTGGCTTCGTTCGCTCAGTGACTGGGGATGCGCAGGTCGTCCCGCACAGTTCGGGGAGGCATCGCTCTAATCATGAAGCATCGCTGGCTGCTCGATTATGCCAAGGAAGCTCGGGCATCAGACCTGTTCGCGAACGATCCCGAACATGCGCGTCTGCTCGCTGTCGGTCTCTTTGGAGAGGCCGGCAGCGTTCTCGCCGAGATCAAGAAGCGACGCCGTGAGGAAGGCGTATATCCCGACTACCTAGGCGCACTGGGTGAAGAGTTGGGCGACTGTCTGTGGTACTTCGTACGTCTGTGCGACGAACGGGACCGCCCACTACTCCGTGCGCTTGCTCAGCAGCCTGCGCTCGCGACGCGTCAACCTGTTTTACGCAGCGCTTTACGCCTCGGTGCAGCGGTCGGGCGTGTCGTTTTGGCGATCGAATCGAATGATGCGATGCTTCTTCGCGAAGGATTGACCGACGTCTGGCGATCGCTTGAGCGCGTCGCAGCTAGCGCAGGCATGACCCTAAGAGGCGCCGCCGACGCTAATCTCTATAAGACGCAGGCCCGCTGGCCGATTGAAAGTACGCGCCGCGACTGGCCACGGCCGACAGACTACTATCCACTCTTCGATGCCAAGGAGCTACGCGAGGAGCAGCTTCCGCGTGAGCTGGAAATTGAATTCATCGAACGCGCAAAAGACCAGGTTATCCTACGCTGCAACGGCATCAACGTCGGCTCTCGTCTCACCGACAACATAACCGACAGCGATCACTACCGCTATCACGATATCTTCCATCTCTCCTACGCCGTCTTCTTGGGTTGGTCTCCCGTAATCCGCGCGCTGCTGCGCTGCAAGCGTAAGCGCAACCGGCAACTCGACGAAAATGAAGATGGCGCACGCGCCGGCATAATCGAGGAGGCGGTTTCCGCCGTCATCTTCGCACGAGCGAAGAAAAAACAGTTCTTCAAGGATGCCTCGCAGGTCGACTACGATTTGCTTAAGAGCATTGCTGAGTTCGTACGCGGTTACGAAGTCGCGGCCGTTCCGGCTTGGCAATGGGAACGGGCAATTCTCGAAGGCTTTCGTGTCTTCAGGCAACTGAGAGCAAATCGCGGTGGCCACGTGACGTTGAGCTTGACCGACCGCACGATCCTCTATCACAAGCCGCGCAGGAAACGACCGAGGCCGACGCCTAAGCGGTAGCAGCGATGGCCGTCCAGCGTTCTTTCAGAATCTCCCAGCGCATCGCATTGCCAACGACGCCAGTGTTCGACACCTACTGGCGCTTTGCGCACGAACGCCAAGAGATCTTCTTCCGGCGTCTCTCTGGAGATCCGCCGCCCTGGACTGATGACGACATCCTTCGCGCATTCCGATTTACGAACGTCTATCGCGTCGCCGATCGTGTTAGCCAATACCTTATCCGCCACGTAATCTACGAGGGTCCGCAGTCACCGGAGGAGATTTTCTTCCGCATCTTTCTCTTCAAGATATTCAATCGCATCGAAACGTGGCAGCACCTCGTGGGGCTCGTTACACAACCTATGTGGGGAACGTTTGACTTTGCACGTTACGATCGAATACTAGCGAGCCTTATGGCTCGCGGCGAGCGCATTTACTCCTCCGCCTACATCGTTCCGCCGCCCGGTCTAGGACGCAAACGGAAGCATTCGAATCACCTGCTACTGCTCGAAATGATGATGCGTGACGAGCTTCCGCAGCGATTGACGGCCTCTCGGTCGCTGCGCGACGCATTTGAGATGCTACGTTCCTATCCGTCAATTGGCGACTTTCTCGCTTTCCAGTTCGCGATCGACCTTAACTATAGCCCGATCCTGAATTTCTCCGAGATGGACCATGTCGTCGCCGGGCCCGGCGCCCGCAGTGGCATCCGAAAGGCCTTCGAGCATACGGCCGGCCTTGGCGATGAGGACGTGATTCGCGCTGTGACGGAAAACGCGAGCCGCGAGTTCGAAGCGCGCGACCTGCCGTTTAGACTTCTATGGGGTCGCGCGCTACAGCTTATCGACTGCCAGAACCTCTTTTGCGAGGTCGATAAGTACGCGCGAGTAGCACACCCGCAAGTACAAGGCTCGGGGCGCACTCGCATTAAACGCCGCTTTGGCGAGCCAAAGGGCGGCTTTGATCAGTGGTATCCTCCGAAGTGGGGACTTGTTCAAAGAGACTCGATCTGACAGTGCGGCGCTTCGCTTAACGTGCGCGCGGCAACGTTGCCTCGATCAAGGCCCTATCGCCTAAGAACCGCTCTCTTCGAACGCCATCTTAACGAGCGACTCCAGAGCATCTTTGTTCTTTTCAAGGTCCTCAACGGTCAGCCGGACACGATAGTATCCCCATCGCGAATACTCCAGACTTTCAAGGTTTGCGTCGTTGATGATTGCCTCGACGTCCGCCGATCGATTTAGCCGGAATTCCAGAACGAACGAGCGCTTCTGCGGTCGGAATTGGATGAAATTATTGGGACGATCGTCCTTAGCTAGACCTATGTAGAATTTGTTGTATTTGAGCTTCAGCGAAGGATCGAGGGCCTGAACGAATGGGAGAAGCCGATCAACGAGCGTTAGGGTGTTGCTCTTCGCCTCCCAATAGGCCCTGTCAGCTGGCGCCGCGGCCGCATCTTCGTCCTCGTCAACAAGCCCACGACTAAACTCATCGAGCACCTTGGTGAACACGAGCGCGATTTTACCGTCGACGACGACCGCGTTCATTTGGATCGCGATCAACGGAATTTGCCCGTTGAAGAGCCCGATCACGTTGAGAAACCGGGTGGTAATGTCTTCCGCGACGAGCACGGCAACATGATCATATTGCGGGTATCTCCGACGCTCGATATCCCAGTATTCGATGGTTCTAATAATGTGTGCTTCGTCCGACTGGCCAAGCTGTAGCTCGACTTCGTATCGACGCGCCCCGTCGGCGTCTTGCAGCAAGAGGTCGAGGCGTCCCGCTCTCGGCTGGGTTCGCTCTTTTTGCCTAAGGACGACATCGCCGAGGCCAAGGATCGTCGGGTCATCGGCGATTCGCTCCTGCACCCACTTTTCATTCAACTGAGGGTGTGCTTTCAGGACGATCGGATCGGCCTTCACGTACTCCACATTACACCTTCTCGGCGCGCGTCAAACGCGCCGCTTTGGGGGCATACACATAATCAGTAATCGTCCCGTCCTTGATGCGTTCGACGGCCTCCCCGACGACAAACCAGCGCGTACATGGTTCATGCGACGCCCGTCTCTTTAGCGACCACCGTATCGTAGAGCCCCCAGCGGCGCAGCCCCTCATGAGATTCGATTCCAGTATATGCGAGGCTCGCGTCCTCGTAACGTCGGAAAGCGAAAACAGCCTGATTCATCTGCGCAGAATTGAAGACATTCAAAGAGACCAGAAGGCCAAAGTCTTCCACCGTCAAGCCTGTAACAGTCTTAAAGAGTTCCGGCTCGATCTGCGTGATCACATCCTGGAGTGTATTCTCTCGGAAGTCCGTCAGATACATGAATGCCGGGATACGCGTTGCAAATTTGATGAGTTTCTCTTGAATCAGCTTGCGCTTCGATTTATACTCCTTCTCTTCTTCGGAAATCTCGCGCGGGACTTTCCCATTCCCCTCTCCGGCCTTCTTCTTTGCCTCTTTGACCTTCTCGCTCTTGTTGATTATCGTCTCAATAATGTTGTCCCCGAGAGCGCGGAAGCCCTCGATATTCATTACGGCTCGCATCGCCTTTTCGTTCTCGAGAATCTTCTTGAGAGTGTCGTTATCCACGTTAACGAGAAGCGCGCTCTCCCATTTACGCGCCAAGAGCGTGGCGCTTGTGCCCGCCATCGCGATGTCGAGGATCCCTCCCGCATCGACCTGCGTCATATTCGATCCGTCGTAGGCGAGCACGGGCAAGAACGATACTAGTTCCTCGACTGCGTGCTCCGGGTTCGATTCATAAGGCGAAAGGCCGATCGCGTAATCGCTGATCTGACGCAACGCACGCGTTGGAGCAAAGTCGAACACGAAGCATACCGGCTTGAGAACCTCCTCTTCGTTCGGGTTGTCCCCATTCGGGTTCTTCACCGACCACGGCGTCTGCACACGAAATGCCGCCTGGAAATACGTCTCGGGCGACTTGAGGTTGCGAAGCATTAGGATCGACGACCACTGTGGGACACTAACCCCGGTCGTAAGCTTCCCGCACGAGAGTGTGATCGTCTTCGTGTCGAATCCGTTCCCGATGGCCTCGCGAACAGGCGGAAGCGCTTCGAGACCGATCCCCGCGCCCGTACCGGCAACAGCTAGGACCTTGTATTCTCGCCAGAAGACATTCTGCTTCTCGGCGAGGAGATTTGCCATGGCGTGGCAGGCCGCAACGCTTGGTAAGAACCAGAATGAGTGCTGCAAATACGGCAGAAGACGGACGTCAGCATATGGGAAGGGCGGGCGCTTCGCTCCCTGTTTGAGATTATCTATCTGGGTCGCCTGATAGGCACCCCGGATGATATCTATCCACTTCTGAACTTCGTTCTTGTGCTTAAACTTCGCCTTCTGACTGATCCCATCTGCAGCAAAGAACTCGTTGAGGTCAAATTCATCAAATTCTCCCTGACTGGCGATAGCAATGAGTTCATCCGGCATCTGATATGTAAACAGGCGCATCTGCGGGAGGGCACCGTACGGATTCCATTTACCGGGATGCGTCGTCGCAAACATTTCTTTTGCGCGCTGCTCGTCAGTGTATGTCCAATTAAAGATATTGAAGTCGTCGAACTCACCATTTGCCAACGCCTTAAACGGCGTCCCCGAAAGGTAGAGAAACGCCCGCGTCGTTATCGGAAGAAACTCAGCTTCCGCCTCGCCCAGCTCACCCCGGTCCTCGTTGAATTGTTCCAGGTCGCCGCCATACTGGGCCGCGATCTCCTTCTTTGCCTGAGTATCATCTTCGCCTTCGAAGAGTTCTTTGGCCGAATCCCGCCATGCGCCGAAGTGATATTCGTCAAAGATAACCAAATCCCAATTGACGACATGAAGCCACTCATTTTTCGCCTTTATATTCCCGGCCTTGTCGCGGCCGAGGAGGTCTTGAAACGAGCCGAAATACACGAGTGACTTCTTAGGGTCAGCATCGCCCGGATCGGAGCCGGTCTGCGCCGAGAGATACTGCCACCCATCGAAGTCTTTGTGTGACTCTAGGTCGGTCTGCCACGCATCTTCTACCGCCGGCTTGAACGTTACGACAAGTATCTTTACGGGCTTTTTCGTATGTTGGCTCATCTTTTTCGCCAATTGGTACGAGGCGAAGGTCTTGCCGAAACGCATCTTCGCGTTCCAGAGAAAGCGCGGAACCGCGTTCTTGTTATCTTCCCATGAGGTCTTGAAGAAGTGAAATGTCTTCTCGACAGCTACTTGCTGTTCGGGACGCATGGGAAAAGTCAGATGATGCGTGCCTGACAGTTCCAAGCCCAATCGAAGCTCCGTGACTACGGTAAGCACGTCAGCCGCGGAGCATTTCATCCACTCCAGTTCGGGATTTGCGTGTCCTTTCTGCCTGAGTCGATCACGCACGTCGAAATCGGTAAATGTAGTGCCGTCGTCGCGCACCGCAAGCTCATCGACATGAATTGTCGGGTGCTGTCCTGCAGTCTTTGTCTGCTCTGCAATACGCTTCTTAACATTGCGAGTCGTCTGCCCAACTTTTAATTCACCGGGGCGATTGCTCAACGAATATGCATAGATACGCGGCGGGGCGTCTGGTTTCTGCGGAAAGAGCTCTTCAGATGACTTACTCATCAGAGCCGCCCATCGGGCGGATCATAGATTCAATAAATGCGATCTCATCTTTCCTGATTCCATATTTCTTGTATAGGTCCAAATCCGTCCACGGTCGATCCCAGTCTTGTACGGGAAGCCAAGCGTAAGCGCCCTTAGGGACATCCTGCGTTATTTTCCTCAACGAAATCAAGAAACGGGCGAATCTTGTCCAGAGATAGGATTGCACGCTACGCGCTTGCCGCCGATTCGGGAACGGCCCGATCACTAGGTAAGTTTGCGAGCAGACGGAATCCGGAGGCGCGACGATACTCGGTCCGAGGACGTTTGCCGGTATTGCACCGCGTTCGCCGTAAGCCTTTGGTATCAGAAGCTTCCACGCACGAATTAGTTGGCGGTTCTTCGTGATGAAATTTTCCTTCACCCAAACAACTTCGCGTTTCTGCTTGATCGTCATGAATAGTTGAAGCGTGTTCTTTCCCTGTTTCTTGTCATAGTCGCTGAAATTCGTCGCCAGCCCAAATGGCGTATCGCCGCTCACCAACGCGTCCATGGTTTTCTCGGTCTTCGCGGTAACCTTATTCAAGATCGCTAGTGCGCGAGTATCGCGAACGAAGATATCGTAGTCGTCGAGATTGCGCTCAGTCGTAACGGGGTCGTTGTCGCCCAAGTGGAGCGTATAGAGACACGGACCCTCTGAGTCCCGATCCCAGACAAAATAGCCAACCCCGCCTTCAAAATCCACACCTGGGAAAGCGGTGTTCATTTTGGTATAATCAACGAAGCGCCTCAGGTGCCCGCCCTTGAGCATCGAATCGCGAAACTGACCCATATCACGCCCACCAGCAAGCCAGCGCGACGGTATCACCATCACTAGGAACCGCGCATCTAGGGCGCGCGCTTGATCGACAAACTGCGGATAGATCGAAGCATCGTTGGTGCCGCCAGCCCCTCCCTTTAATTGATATGGCGGGTTACCTATAACTACGTCGAATTTCATGTCTGCTCCAAAAATCTCGGCGATCCGCGCATGAATGTTATCTGTATGTGTAAACGGATAGGCATGAAGTTCCAAACCCTCCGCCCGTTCCCACGTCGATTGACTTGCACTGCAGTAGCGGCACCGTCCGTTGATAGTTCTCTTGTACTTCTTACCGGTATTTGGATCGACGATCATCTTCCATTCGGTCCCGCCTTCCCACGTATGCTCAAGACGCTCGAACCAGATGTGTCCGTCGGATTTTCCATATCCGTCTCCCTCGCCAAAAACCGTTACAATAGAATGCGGCCCGTTCGCAAACTTCGAGCAATAGAGGCTCCTCCTCGCAATGTAGGCAGTGAGCTGTGTTATGGCAATTCCAAAAACTTGCTCGGTAAGGATGTGATTCACTCGCTCTTGAAGATCAGGAATCTCGTCTTTCAACCCCTCAACGAGCTTAGAGGCGATCTCGCGTAAAAACACGCCCGACTTCGTAAACGGATCGAGAAACTTCACGGTCTTATCCGACCAGATATTCTTACCGTCGTTCGCCTCAGCCCAAGCCATAGCTACATCATCAAGCATCCGCTTCGCCAACTCTGGTGGTGTAAAGACTTCATCGTTCGAGAGGTTGGCGATGCACGTTAACACGTCAGGGCTTCGGCCGGCAAAAACGAACTCAGCCTTCGATGGCTGCGCCACGGTTGACACTAGCGTTTCAGCCACGGGCGATTTCTGCAACAGTCAACGTTGGGTAACTCTTAATCGGTTCAAAGATCTCGTGATGCCCTAAGTCAGCAAACAGCGTGCCTTCCTCCCCAAAAGCACTGGTTTGCGTCAATGTGTCGTACCGGAAATCGCGTCGCTGAAAGCGCCCCTTACCGAGGTAGCCCCACTCAGGGAACACGATCGCGTCGCCATCGGCGTCGGTCATCGTAAGAGCATCGCCTTGGACAATGTTGGCAACTAGTACAGTCTTAGCGGCCTGGTAGTGGTCGTCTGGCTCATCCAAGTCTAAATAGGAGGCAAACACGCCAAGGAGGCTCTCACGGCACTCGCTAGCATTGTCAGCGAGCAACTCGATGCCATAAATGCACATGAGACCGAGCAACGCGTAGTTACGCTTCTCAAACTCGCTCTTGCTATACCGCTTCTCGACAGTTGCCAGCTTCCGTTCGAGTACCGGGACGAGAAAGTTCCCCGATCCGCAGGCGGGCTCCAAGAAGCGAGAGTCAATCCGCTCCGATTCGTCCTTTACGAGGTCGAGCATCGCGTCCGCCATCCACGGGGGAGTGAAGACTTCCCCGTGATCGACGACCCTCCGCCGACTCTTAATTAGTTCTACATCCGCGGTCGTTGCAGGATGCCCGAATGGCCTCTTGCGAGACTCTACAAAAGGGCTCATATCGCTAAGTTCGCCCGCTTTCTGCAGACTACATTTTGGCGATGCCCCGAACCCCGAATCATCGGTTTCATTTCCTCTCCCCAACGATGCTGGCCAGCGCCGCCTTTAGCGCCTGAAAACAGAGCTTTGCTGTGTGGTCATCTGGCGTGAACCCCGACGACATCTGTTCGTATGGATGGATGTAGTTACGAAAATCTCGAAGACCGTGACTGAATTTCTTAACATCCGGCTTCAAGAGATCAAGCTCGCAGGCAACATCTATGAATTGAGCGAGGGTCCATTCATGAAAGCGCTTCACACTACCGTCTCCAGCTTTTGGACTTGCGGACGCCCGATTGAAGCGCGCCGGCTCCTTCTGCGCGGCGCCGAGAAGCACGGCTTCCAGGATGCTACCGCATAGAAAAATGGTGGAGAGATAAGCACTTACTCCCATCGTCTTCCGCGCTTCGGCTAGGCGGTTTTCAATGATCGGTATGACCTGCGCTTCTACCGGCAATTTGGAGATGCTCGGGATAGTGAACTCTCTACGCAAGAAATTATCATCGGTTTGCTGCGACGTTAACGGGTCATCCCGGCCAGAAAGTCTGGCAGTAATAGCTCGCGCTTTCTTAAGCGCCGCCGTCTCTATGGACCTATCGTTCAGGCTGCAGTTCGTTTCATAGACGTCAAGCAATTCGTCGAGCACTGTTCCGACGAGAGCATCCGGTTCTACTTCCCAGAATCCTCGCATCTTCTTAGCTTTCGAGGTTCCATAAATTTGGTATCTCTGTCCGTGGATTTCGATTTTGTGGCGACTGAAGAACTCGCCAAACGTTGCATCTGTATAGTGAAGAACGTAACCGCCTGCCATCCCTAGTAATTTTTCAAAATAGAGCTTATCAGTCTCCGTGAGGCTACTCACGCTACACCCGCCTTCCGTTGCCATTGATCTTTGCCTCAAGCTCCGCGAGCTGCTGAATTACCGCACCGAATGACGGGGGCTCATGAAGAAACATCTGCTGCATGTCACGATAGTCAGCCTCAAGCTCTCTGATCCGCGCGCTTCCAGGGACGATCACTAGCGATCCGGGCACGGCCAAATCGTAGTGAGCCCAAGCCGCGTGGTAGTAAATACTCTTGAAGAGCCGCACATCGTCGAGCATCGATAGATCGCGCGAAGCTTCTAGCCCGATCCTCGTCCGAAGGATCGCTGCGACGTCCGAGTAATGGCGTGAAAAGAACTGCTTTGGCTTGTCTCTGAAACTCTCAGCGTGTAGTGCCGTGACCTTCTCCCAAAACGTTCTTTCAGGTCTCAACACTGTACATACGAGTTGTGACTCGCTCAGGAGCATGGGGACGTCAGCTAGATATGGCTCGATCTTCCTGAGCTCGGAGGGAGCAGACTTCGCACGCCATCCAAGTTCAATCTTGACCGTGTCTCGAAGATACCCGTACGTTCGGCCCGGGTCGCTCTTAGGATAATGAAAAAGTAGAGTGTTCGGATCGCTCGAATCAACCAGCAGATCCCAGCCTTGATCGCCGCCAAGCCGTTCGGCGATTTTCGAGCGCAACAGTGACAGGAGCTGCTCGCCGATGTACTTAGCGCACTCTGCATCGAGATGCGCCATGCGCTTCTCGCGTTGCGAACTCGTAATGTCGTGATCTTCCGGGTCGGCGATCCCTTGATCGATAAAGAATTGCGGATCGATAACAACATCGATGTCTTCAGAGAATCGGTCAATGATGCCATAGGCCTTCGAGAGAGACGTTCCGCCCTTAAATGTCAGCGCCGGATTCCCGGAAGGGAGCCCGAAAAGCGCTTTAAGCGTCCAGCAGAGCCAGAAGTCTTTTTCGACAATCGTGAAATCAACGCGCATCTGACTTGCGCGTTCCTGAATGATCTCTCGACGCTCTTGTGCGGAGAAACGGGCGAACCTATCCATCCGTTTCGTGGTCCTCCGAAAGAATGTCATCAATTATCGGGAGCATCCACGACGGAGCACGACGCGCCCGCTGTCGGAGCTTCTTCTCAAGCCCGTGCTCGCGTACGAACTCGCGAACCTTCGTGACTTCACGTTCTGTGATGTGAGCTTTGCCAACCGCCTGAAGCGCGTCGATGACGAGTTCTGCTGGGTTCGTATCGCGCGCGAGCGAACGTGGGCCGGCCGTTTGAAGCCGAATCGTTTGCCCGCCGATCTTGAGTTCGCGCGGGAAAAGGTTCGTCCGATAGATCGGGCGCGCCACAACCTGTGTCGTCAGGCCGAGCCGGTTGGCAGCATCGAGCTCCGGACGCTCGATCGTAGCGCCGGTCTTTCGAGCGTGCGCAGCGATGATCGCTTCGGGGGTTGGGCTCAGTACGCCGATCCGCGCATTCACCCGCGGGACGTCATAGTAGCCCTTGGATAAGCGGCGGACGGCGCCAGCGGCGGCGAGCCGTCGCAACGTCTCCCGAACCGCTCGATCCGAACCAACGCGCTCGCGGACAAGCTCCGCCGGCGTGAACACCGTACCGGGCTCAAGACGCCGAACATACCGGCGGACGGCCTCGGCCGTCGTCTGAGTCGCCATATGTGGCATTATACTACAGAAAAACGCCACAGAACAAGGGGAACCCGCGACTCCCCGTCAGGCTTCCCCGGTCACCCTTACACTGTTATACTGCTCTCAATGAAGACGACGCTAAGCCTTAAATTTTGGCAAAATACATCCAAAATTTAAGGCAAAACCCAAAAGTTTTGGCGAGCTATATCCAATACTTAGCCGAGCCTGCCTGTCTCGCCTTGACAGCAACCTCTATCATAGAGGCATCCCCCCTCAATCCTCGGAGCGAGGGCGCGAGCCGCCGCAAGGCGGCTTTGCTATTTAGCGCGATCGCTATCGCCCTCGGTCGATCCCCGTGCCTTGCGACATCTCCTCCGCTTGCGCGAACACGCCGCTCATGGTTCGCTCGCGTCGATCCAGGTGAACCGCCTGCTCTTGCTGCCGATCGACGGACGGCCGGACCCGCTCCCGCCGCTCTTCGCGCTCTTGCAGCCATTCGCCGAAAGGCTGCGGACGAAGCTCACGGTAGGCGGCAATCATCGCGGTCCTCATTGCGCGTAGCGCATCCCGGCCGGCTTCCAAACGCTCTTCCATCGCTAGCCCGGACTCCGCGATCTCGCTCTTGCTCTCCCGATAGGCTTCGCGAGCCTGCTCGACGCGTTCCAACTGCAAGGCCCGAAGCGGCTCGACGACGTCTGCCTCATAGACGCGCCGAAGCGGCAGTGCTTCGCGTTGCGCTTCGATGTTCTGCACGCGAATCGTTTGCTTGCCGCCAGTTCGCTCCAGCAGTTCATCGAACGTTCTCGTCGTCGTCTTCAGCGATATCCGCTCAGCGACGTGCTCCGCTAATTCGTGGATGTCACGGAACGCCGAGCGTGGCACGACGATATCTAGCTCTCGGCGCGATCGGCTCACGGCAACAAACAGTAGTTCCGCCGACGCGCTGCGATCGATTAACGAGACGCAGGCGTCGACGCTGGCTCCCTGCGATTTGTGAACGGTGCAGGCGTCCGCGTAATCAAACGCCTGATAGGCCTTCGGCGAGAACGTCACTGTCTGCTCGTTCCTGCCGTCGAGTTGCACGGTAATTCGGTTGGGCTTTGCCTCAAGTACAGTCCCGCGATCTCCGTTACGGACACCGAGGCCGCCCCGACCGAGGCTGTTCTCCAAGAACATCAGCCGATCGCCAGGCGCGAACTCCCGAAAACCGCCGTCGGTCGCATACCGGCGCCCTTTACCCTCGCGCCCGCCTCGCCGCCGATCCTCTTCCGAGAGATGACGAACGCTATCCTTATCGGAAGCGAGCGTCAACGTATCGAGACCGGCGCCGCGACGCATCTGGGAACGCGAGATAACGGCGTCGATCGCAGTGTCACGATCATCGGTCCACGTTATGGCGCCATGATCTTCTAAGAGCCGAAGTGCAGCACCGACCTTAGCGAGACGCGCGTTCTCGTCTCGCTCAGCGATCGCATCAGCCAATTGCACCACGGCTTCGCGATGCCATCCACGCTCCTGCCGTTGGATATCGCGAAGCTCGCAGTACGTCCCAACATCGCGCGCCGCATCTCTGATGATTCGAAATGAAGCACCGAAGTCGATCGGTTGCAGTTGGCGCACATCGCCAATCTCCACCACAACGCATCCGCGCGCGCGCGCCAGTTCCAAAATCTTACCGTTCGCGCGCGAGTCCACCATTGCCGCCTCGTCGACGACCACGATGCCGTTGTGCGGGATTACCGCGTTGTGGCCTTCCTCAAGTATCCGAGCTCGCGCGGTATTGACGCAACGAAAGCCGGCCTCAGCTTCGAGACGCTCCGCGGCTGCCTGCGATAACGTAAGCCCAACCACCTCGCGGCCAAGCTGCTCTCCAAGCACGCGCACCGCGCCCTGAATCGTGGTCTTGCCGACTCCCGGCAGGCCCTCGATGGCGACGAGCGAAGCGCGCGAGAGCTGCTGCAACGACGCACGCTGCTCATCGGACAACCGGAAGGCATGTCCGCGACGCGAGGCTTCTTGCTGTTCATAGGACCGAATGGCGTTATCGACCGCAGACGGTGTGATACCCGAAGCGGTTGTTGCCAGCCGACGAGCATGAGCATCCAAAGCATCCTCGATCGCCACGATCTCCGTCGTCGTCATCAGCGGCTGCACCGGATCGGCGGACAAGACCCGAACCTCATCGGCGCGGACGATTAGGTCTCCTAAACGCTCGATCTCATCGGGATCAGATAATCGGGCCGAAAGCCATTGATCGATGTCCTCACGCGTGAAGGTGCTGCTTTGGGCAGTAATCGCAGTGAGGACTATCGCCGGCTTGCGCTCGACCCGCTCGATGACGGATCGCTCCGATTGCTCGGCATCTTGAAATCCCGGACGATCCCGTAGCCGTTCTTGCAGCGATGATGGCAACTCGGCGACGACTCCGGAGACCTTCTTGCGATCGCGCTCAATGGTTTCTTCCGCCTCGTGCCTCGCCCGCAACTCCGCAAGCCGTTCATCGGCCTCGCCGCTATCTAGCCCCTCAGCAAGCAGCGCCGCGCGTGCGTCTCGTCGTTCTTGTTCATGCGCCGCGCGCATCGCGCCAACGCCGACATCCCTCGCAACTACAGCGCCATCTTGCCCCACCGAAAGCTCGCATCCATAGCGTGCTGCAACGGCATGCAGCGTCGCCCAGGAATCAGTAACGCCGCGCTGGTGATCGAGGTCAAGCGCCGTCGATAGGCGCGGCCCCAGCGTCGCATCGACGTAACGATCGAATGCCCCGTCTCGCTCGCGATACCCCTCGAACGAACGGCGTTCCTGACGAACGAGGCGCTCCTCTCGGCGTTCCGCTCGCCACGCAGCAAGTTCGAATTTATCGGCCCAGCGCACGTGAGCCGTCGAAAGCCCGGAGTCCTGAACGACGGCTAGGCCGCGATCGTGGTCGAGGCCGTTGGCGAGTTCGACTTCACGTTCGGCCCATGCCATCTTCCGGTGAAGGCCCGTGCGATCGTAGGCCAGCCCCGTTCCCGGGTCGACAGCACCAACAGCACAATGGATGTGCAGATTATCTGTGTCGCGGTGAACGACCGCGACGCTCCGATGATGGCTCAACTCAAGCTTTTCGAGAATCTGTCCAACATACGCGTGCGCCTGTTCATCGGTTAGCAAGCCGCTCTCGCGTTCGTTCCACGACCAAACGAAATGCATCGCGCTCGATCGGATGCCGGGGTTCCGCGCTCCGTCCGCATCGATTTCCAGGCTCGCGGTCGAGAACGAGGCGCAGTTCCGCACAAGTATGGACGAGGGGCGCGTTCCGCCGCCGGCTTCCGGGCGCCACACAGCGTCCGCCCCAAGGTCCGGGCGCTGCTCCGATTCTGCGTACACGCCGTCGAGCGCGTCGGCGATCTCTTGGCGCGTCGCGCCCTTCTCGCTTATCGCGTACCCGACGAGGTATTCGATCAAGCCTGACGCTGCGCCGCCTTGCGCGGGAGCCGCACAAAGCTTGCCAACCATCAGCCGCTCCAGCCGCCAGCGCGTCGCCGGTCGGCCGAGCGGACCTCTTCGGCATGCGGAGCGGCTAACGGGCGAATCGCTTCCGCGGCAATGCGTCTTGCGCACTCCAGTTCCGCGGCCAAGGCCTGATGATCGCCCGCAGCGGCGGCCTGTTGCGCGCGAGAGACCCGATATGAAAGCTGCGCGAGCGGCTGCACCATCTCGGCCGACGTCGTCGCGAACGAGCGACTCGGTTGAGCGAGGGCGACGCTAACATATTCCGCCATCGAAACGCCAGCTAGCGCCGCGCGCTCGCGTAGTGCGTCGCGCACGCGCGGCTCTACATCGAGCGATAGTACGACGCGTCCGCCGTGCCGTTGCGTTTTAGATTCTCGTCTGCCCTTGGGCACCATCCTGCATCCTTATTTGACGTCGTTGTGAATGCGCTCCGCACGTCTTGTTGCGTGCCGGTTACTGCGATGGCGTGGATTATCGCACAGCATGAAGCAAAGATGGGTCCGATGAGCGTGTGCTCGGTGAGAGTAATCCAGCGAGTACACATAATGCGGGACTCAATCCGTCCTGCAAATCCGCTAAACTGTCGCCACTACGCACCTTCTGACTGAGGTACACGGTGACAGCATCTGAACTCGAAGCGATTCTAAAACGGCTCCAGGAAGCCGCTCCGTCATCGCGCGTTAGCGCGAAGCGACAGCTCCTCGTAAATGCGCGCGAACTTATCCTAACGCTGCACCAGCGTGGGTATTCGTGGCGTTCCCTTGCCCGAGAACTATCGACAGCGATGGGCGAGAGTATCAGCGCCGATCTCCTGCGCGCGGCCTGCATGAAACGGTCGCCGCGTCGACGCTCGCGTCGTGTGAGTGGCGCACCGGTAACGGAGCATCCGATGCAGCAGCAGACATCGGCAAAGCCCGCTCTGTCCGCGACCACGAACGCGAGCTTCGGCGCAAAAGGGTTGAAGCTATGAGCGCACGACGAGTGGTAGCGACCGTTGCCCCAAAGGGTGGCGTCGGCAAAACGTTCATCTCGAAGCTTCTCCACGATCTTCTTCCGACCCACGGACGCCGCGTGGCTTCGTGGGACCTCGACGCAGCTACCGGAACGTTCGCGGTCTACCACGACGCGATTAAGACGTTCGATCTCAACGCAAACAGCAGCGTACAGTCATGGCTCGACGACTGCTACGAAGCCGATTTCGACGATGTTCTCATCGACGTTCCCGGCGGCCGCATCGACGATCTGTTGAGCACGTTCGGCAACAACGGAACGGAAGCACTCGTGGCGGCGGTCAAAGCGTCGGGTCGAGAGCTCGTCGTCGTCAACCCTATCGGCGCAATGGTGGCCGAAACCGTGACGGCACAGGTAGTCCTCAACACATTTTCCGACACCGCCGCGCGCATCGTCATCGTCAAGAACGGCCGCTTTGGAAATGCCGATGACTTCGTGATCTACGACGGCATCAACGAGAACGGCATGCGCCGATATGGCGCAACGAGCGATCTCGCCGCGAGTGCCGGCGCCGAGACGGTGTTCCTCCCCTCCATGCCGCCCAGGCTCTTGGCCCAGGCGGACGCCGAACGGCTTCGCCTCATTCAGGCTGCCGGCGCGGACGGTGTCGGACGCATGGGGCGCCTCGGTGCCGCACGCGTGCAGATGTACCTCTCGTCAGTCGCCGAGGCATTTCGCGATTCGTCCCTCGATCTCGACGGCAAACTCCCCGAGCACATGGTGCCGCGGTGAGCGGCACTGCACGCGATCTGTACCTGTCGTCCCTCGGCGCCGACGCCGAGCTGAATGCGCGGCGCCTGGCCGAGCGTTCCCGCATCCCCGATGACGATCCGATGTGGCTGCTCCTCTATGAAATGCAACAGTCGGTACGCGAGTTCACGCGCGGTACAAACACCGTTCTCGCCAACGAGGCATTTGCCGATCGTCTCTCGTCGGCGGTCGGCTCGAGTATCGCTAAAGATCAGCGCGTCATTGGAGCCTTAGCGGATGGCATCACCGGCGTCCATGATGCATCGGTGCGCGCCATCCGTTCACTCGAATCCGAGCAGCGCAATACCGCGCGCAAACGCGCCTTCGCGCCAGTTTCATCACTCGTCTTCTCCTTCGCACTCGCGCTCGTCGTTGCGTTTGGAGCGATTTGGACGAGCTATAACGCCGGTTCCGGATACGGGTTCGACTTTGGCTACCGCTCCGGCTACCACGACGGAATCATCTATGAAAGGAATCGCAAATGACCGCCTACCACCTCCGCGAATCGCACGATCGCCTCACCGCGCTCTGCCTTGCCCTTATCGATCCCATCCTTACGGTCTTCGCCGGCCTCTGGCTCCTAACGAAGCTGCGCCCGATTATCGAGTCATGGATGCGGCAGCAGCCTTTCCATTACGTAGCTTGGGCCGTAACTCTGTGGGTCGGCTACGCGCTGATCGCCTCCAGCGTCATGGCGATCGTCATCCCGATATCCCGGGGCTTCGGCGTCGATCGAGAGTTCTTCAAAGCGTCGAAACCGCGCTACCTTGCGTTCTGGGCGGGCATCGCGCTCGTCATTGCATCGCATGTCCCCGTAGCGATGCAATGGGTTACGATCCAGGATCGGTTCCCCGACTACGACGGGACGATCGTACTCCTAGTCCTGGCTGCTTTCGCGATATGCTTCGGCCTACATGATCTCGGCGTCGCGGCCTGGGGCGCGATGGGTGCTGCAGCGACGAACACGAGTGTCGCGATGAGAAACCGTAGACGCTGGAGCTCCCTTACGGGTCAGCTTGCGCTTTGCGGCGGAGTCGCGCAAGGCGTGTTTCGCGAGCGCAACCTCGCGACCGGTGCTCCGGAAAAGGGCGCGATCCTCTTGTACGGCGAGCGCAGCGCGAATCGCGGAACGCTCGTCGTAGGTGCGCCCGGATCATCGAAAACCCGCTCTAAGGTTTACCCGGATTTCTACTGGGGACTCCGCACATCGAAACGCGCCGGCGCGATCGTCTTCATCACCAAGAAACGCGCGACCGACGACTTCCTCGCCATCGCGCGAACCTTCCGGCGTCCGGATCAGATTCATGTCGTGGGCATCGGCCCGGGTCGCGCGACGACGGACGTCACGGCAGGCATGAGCCATGAATCGATCGGCGATGCGATCAGAGATGGTCTCGGCGAGTCCCACTCGGAGTTCTGGAGGCAGGGACCGTCCGCATTCGTCGAGGGGTTCGTAGAACTGATTCAAGCACTTCGCCCGGCGACCATCAATGTTCCAGGCGCTACCGACGACGACGGAAAGCTCGAACCCGGGGGCGATGCTTACACCTTCGACTTTGGCGACACGTTGCCGACGCTGCTCGACCTCATCACGCTTGACGGGCGCCTCCTCGACGCCGTCTTCGCGTACGCGCATGAGCGCGCCGCGCAGCTCGAAGTCACCGATCGTGACGAAGCGACCAAACTCCGCACGCTGCTCCGTGAGGTGAAAGGTCGCGTGGTTCCGCTCTTGAAGCGCGATCCGAAGCTCGCCGAGGAACTTCGCCAATCGGCCCTCCCGCAGCTTCAGCCCTTTGCCCGCGGCGAGGTCCGCCGGGCGTTCTGCGATCGCAACGGTATCGACCTCGCGCTCGTGGAGAAAGGGCATATCGTCCTTGTGGAAATCGACGAGGCCGAACATCCGCGGGCCGTCAACACGGTCGTCCGCATGCTCTTTCGGCGCGTCGTGCAGATGGCGCGCGAACGCACGGCAAGCAATCGCGTCGGCAGCCTCGACCCGGTTCTCTTGATCTGCGATGAGTACGCAAACTACGCAGCTGGCGGCCACGTTCAAGCATGGAATACGATCCGCGAAAGCAACTTCATCGCGACGGTTGGTCTGACGAGCCTTAGCGCGCTTTCCAAACAGATCGGCGATCAACGTGCTGCTGATGCGATCGTCGCTAACTTCTCGAATAAGTTCTTCTTCGATACGGACGACAAGGCAACGCGAGAGCTCGCCAACGAGATTGTCGGCAAAACGACGGTCATCCGCCGCGGCACGAGCGAAGGCAAGACGAAGACGAGTGGAACCTCCGCGACCGGAGCGCTGAACGGCGGTTCGCATAGCTCGCGCGGAACCTCGCAAAGCGAGAGCACGAGCGAACAGCGTGAGGATGCCCTCGATGGTTCCATCTGGCGGACGCTGCGAGCGCAACGCGAGTCGGCGACTGCTATCGCCTTCATTCGCACGGACGAGGGTATGATGACCGATGTGGTTACGCTCGGATCCCTCGACCCGAGCGAGAGCATCGTGACGGCGATACCGGAGCACTACGGTCTGTAGAAAGCTGCGCGACCTACGTCGCGCAGCGGAGCAACGTGTCGACGATGCCGTACATCGCCGGGTCAGCACCCTTCAAGCGAGCCTTCGTGGCCACCGGCCACTGCGATGAGGAATCGTTCACCTCGACATACGCGCGAACGGACTCGGCGAAGTATTCGTCGATGCCCGTCGCGGCATATGGGGTAACGAACTTGCGCGCACCGAGGAAGGCGCTGCGAATCTCCGGCATGACTCCGGAGAGGTAGACACCGCCGCCCAGCGCGCAGTCGATCGCATGACCGAATTCGTGCGCGATCGTCATGGGCGAGCGGCCACGGAGGTACACCGTCCGCTCTTCTACGACGAACAGCCCTGCCGGAGGTGCCAGCCACGCATCAACGTCGATGCCGAGACGTCGCAAAGCTGGGGAAGCATCTGCATAGCGCTCATGCGGCTTTAGCGCTCGGACGGTGGAACCGACGTCGGCTACGCGGCGAACGATCGGTTCGGGGAATGCGCTTAGCACCGAAACGATTTGCGCTTGCACCTTCGCGGTGCTCGAAGGGATGAGTGCGCTGTAGAGGTTGCTGTCCATCGTAACTCCTTGGCCTGCGGCCGACTCGTGATGAGCCGGGACAAGCCTGGTGGAGCGACGACGGCAAGGGGTTCACAGCGTAAGCGGCCCTTGCGTCGGAAGAGCGACGCCGGGCTAGGATCGAGCGATTATGAGCGCGCGGGCTTAAAGAGTTACGATGGCGAGCTACTCTTGAACGCTTTCGTCGATGGGAACGAGGCGATGACGAGCAGCACGAATCGCCGCCAATGCGCGACCGTACGGTACTCGGTGAGCTCGGAACTCGGCTATCAATTCCGCACTGCGCGATTCGCGGCGCTCGGCCGTTTCGAGGAGGGCTTCTAGCTCGCCGGAGCGGCCCTCAGTTTCATTTTTGGCAATCAACGCGTCCGCAAGTTCGCGGACCGCTCGTATCGGCAACTCAACTACCCTTCCAAGTTCAACATCCGCAAACCACCGATACATCGTCGACGGGTTAAGATCGGGTGTGATCGCGACGAGCGCGTAAACTGAACGAACCCCGATCCGAGCCATCACATCGTGAATAAGGCGAAAAGCCTCCTCCGATTCGGCTCGGGAGAGCCTGGGCTGATACCCCAAACGCTTACCTTGCTTCCCCATACTTAGGCCGAACGGCGTTAGGCCTAGCTGACTGTAAACTCAAACGGCCAAGCAAACGCATAATTTATGTTGATCAAACATACATCATGTGCTATGCTGCTGGCAAGGGGGCGCCCGGCGTCGCTGAAATACCCGTTCCGGAGGACGGCACGGAAACAGCTATGAGCGCAACACTACTTGGCATGATGATTCGACAGCAGCGCCAGCACCACGGCTGGTCGCAGGATGAACTCGCGAAGAAAATCGGCGGCACCGTCGATCAAGCTGTCGTTTCGCGCTTGGAAAACGGCCTCATAGCTGATCCCGGGTCCAAGCTGGTCTTTCACCTCGCCAAAGCGCTAGGCGTGACGACCGACGATCTCCTCGCCCTGTTATGTCAGGGCGACGCGGAAAGCGACGCCGCTGTGGCTCCCACCGAATCTACGGACGGCGAGATTGCCGATGTCCGCCGCCAATTCTTCCAGCTTTCGGCTCGCCTCAAGGTATTGGAAGAGAAAGAGAAAGTCACAAGTGGGAGATCACGATAACCTCGCGCACATGATCGACAAAGCGTTTCGCGCCGGGATCACCGGACAACGCTTTATCGACATTATGGAACTCGAAAGCATGGGCGTCATCACCGATACGAACGGCCCCTGCGAACGGTATATGACCGGCATCAAGCGCATGGACGGTCTGAAGGACACCAAATCAGCCTACTCGGTTGGGCGCGCGCTCCTCATCACCGGTACGTGCCTAGATGGCCTGTGGTATGGCATCCGCTCCGATACCTCGCCCGCGAAGAAGTTCTTCGAAGATCTGCAACGCGAGGTACACAAGCACAACACCACCGAGCCCGATCAGGCATGGACGGGGAAACACACGGTCGAGTATTTCGGCAACTATCCCGTCCTACCGGACGGCGAGTCGCTCAAGGACGCCGACCCGAAACGCTGGAACGACCTGCAAGCCAGCATGATCCGTCAACTCGACGGACCCTCCGGCAACGTGTGCGCATTCAGCCACCCGACGCTCGCAGCCGTCTTCGACGATATCGTCCCCATTACACCGTCGTACCACCTCACGGCAGAGCAATATTTCGAACTCGAAGGGGCCATGTGGGATCGCATCGACACGCGATGGATACCCAATGACCAAGCCTTCGTCATCTATGTGGACGGAAACGCCTGGTTCTCGACGATCGACGACAACCGCTACCAATACCGGACCGATTTACTCTTCGCCGGATTCGCAAACCACGGTGCGCTCGTTGTGGAACGCGTCTCGGCGACTGGTCCGGGGCTCAACGGTGTCGACATTCGCGCGTGGGGCGTCGACTTCGATCGGCGCACAGGTGCCCTGCAGTGGCGCAGCAGCATGAACGCAACGGTCAAGGGAAAGCGTGAAATGTTCACGCCGAGTGATCGCGAGAAGGCACGCATGTTCCGCGTCGCACTCGGCTTTACGTTCCTTCTCCAACATCCCAACGTCACCACCACGCCGACGAAGGTTCCGTTGTCGCTGAGTAAGCACTTCCGCCTTTCGATGCCCGAAGGACTCACCATCGACGACGCGATCTCCTCGGTGATCGCCGCCAAGTGGAAAGTGTCCTAGGCGTCGTTCGCTTCAACAACTCAGGCAAAACCGCACCATCATTGCAACCATGCGCCCGAATAGAGGAATACAACTCGACGAATTGCCCGAGGTTTTGACCGCCGCCGAGGTGGTCGCATACCTACGCGGTATTTTCGGGCGCAACGCCGTCTACGATTTGCTGAACAGCCAGCGCATTCGCAATCGCCGAGTCGGCCAAAAATTCCTCATCCCCAGGTGCGCCTTGCGGGACTTCATCGAGTGCCGCGACGAAGACGCCGGTGCCGGGGCCCCACGGTAAGGAAACAATCGTGGGATACCTCAAACAACTTGGCGAGAAGAAATGGCGAATCGTTTATGACGCGACGCCGTCCGATGGACGACGGCGACGTCAAAAAACAGAAACGCTCTTTCCAGTCACTAAGGCACAGGCGAAGCTGATCCTCGCGAAGCGCGAAGAGACCGTTGCAATCGGCAAGTTCGTTACCGACGATGTCACGGTGTCAGCGCTTTTCGAGCGATTCATCCAAGCCAAGAAGGTTGCGCAGCGCGCTCCGAAGACGATCGAACGTTACGGAACGATCTTCGCGGCCTACATCGGTCCAAGGTTCGGCGAGATAGAGTTGAGCAAGTTAAAGCAGCATCACCTAACGGACGCATACGCGTCCTGGCTCTCGAAGGGCAAGAGCGGTCGCGCGCTGAGCGCGCGAACTGTTCGTCATATCCACGATCTGATTCGAACGATGCTCAACTACGCTCTTCGCAAGGGGCTCGTCCATCATAATGTCGCGACGCTCGTCGCGGAGGATCTTCCCAGAGCGAAGAAGCCCGAGCCGGTTGCGCTCACCGAGGAGCAGTTGAAGAAACTGCTTGCATCCTCATGGGAGCCGACGGATTGGGCACGCAAGCACGGAGTCGTTAGCGCGCAATCGTGGTTCGCGCCGGCGGTGTGGTTCGCCGCATACACCGGTGCTCGCCGCGGCGAGACGCTTGCGCTTCGGTGGCGTGATCTCGACCTCGAAGCGAAGACGGCGACAATCCGCCACTCGCTTACGGAGACAAAGGCCGGCGGCGTGCAATTCAAAGAACCGAAGAACGGCAAGCACCGCACGATCGTTCTGCCAACATCGCTCGCCGAAGTGCTCCGCAAGCACCGCGGCGAGCAGCGGAAAGATCGCGAGGTCTTCAAGGATGCGTATAAGGACGACGATCTCGTCTTTGCCGCACCGGACGGATCGCCGGTCCTGCCCTGGACCTTCACTGCATCGTTCCGCTACCTGGTGGACCGGGCGAAGGTTCCGTATATCCGGCTACACGATCTGCGCGACACGCATGCGAGCCTTCTCGGCAAGCACGGCGTGCCGCTGGAGGTCATCTCGAAGCGTCTCGGTCATGCCACGATCGGCATCACCGCCGAGCGCTATCTACACGTCTATAAAGAACGAGACGCCGAGGCGGCGGCTGTGTTCGAACAGCTCGCCAGCTAAGGCGTCTCGTTAGATTCTGTTAGACGATTGTTAGACGGCGGGTCCAACAATCGTCTAAATCAGCGGAATCCCTTGAAAAATCGAGGGTCCAAGTGGTAGCGCCAACGGGAATCGAACCCGTCTTTGCCACGTGAAAGGCGGCTGTCCTAACCGATAGACGATGGCGCCGTGGCAAGGTCCTACGCTACCGGAGCCATCGTCTCTTGTCAACGACTCCTAGCTACGGGCGAGCTCGGGCACGGGGTCGGCGGTGAGCACGGCGGGCAGGTACTCGGGCATGCCCCACGCCTCCAGAACGCCGCGGGTGTGCTCTGCGATCGTCGCGTTGATCGCGGGAACCGGACCATCACCCGCGCCGACCACGCGGCGCAGCGGGCGCGATCCCGGGGCCGTGCGGGCGATCTCGAGGATCGCGTTCGCCACCTCCTCGGGCCGGTCCGAAGCGGTCGCGCCGAGCGACTGCATCATCGTGCCGAGGCCGTTCGCCACCTCGCCGTACGAAGCCACGCGGGCCGCGTCGTCGGGGCCGACCACGCGGTTGACGATATTCGTGGCGTAGGCACCGGGTTCCACGATCGCCACGTCGACGCCGAGTGGGCGCAGCTCGTAGGCACCCGCCTCGGCCAGCGCCTCCAGCGCGAATTTCGAGGCGGCGTATACCCCGACGAACGGGGTCACGAAGCGCCCCACCACCGACGAGACGTAGACCAGCAGGCCGCTGCGGCGCTCGCGCATGCTCGGCAAAAACGCGCGGTTCACGCGCAGCGCGCCGAACACGTTTACCTCGAACTGCTCCCGCACGAGATCCGGCGTGAAGGCCTCGGCGATGCCGAAGTACGCGCTCCCCGCGTTGTTCACGAGCACGTCCACGCTCCCGGCTACCGCCAGCACGCGCGCGGCGGCAGCCTCGACCGAGGCGTCGCTCGTCACGTCCAGCTCCACCGCCTCGATGCCCTGCGCGGCGAGCTCGGCGACGACGGCGGCGTTGCGCCCCGCGATCCCGCGGACACCCGCGTACACGTGATACCCGGCTCCGACGAGCGCCTCGGCCGTCAGCCGGCCGAAGCCGGAACTTGCTCCGGTCACCACGGCGACCGGTTTGGAAAGTGATTGCTGTTGCATGCGCCGAGCCTAACACCTATACTTACGAAAAGAAAGTACGCACCTGAAAGTAAGTATGGCGATGATCGACCTCGACGTGACCCCCGACGTCGGCAACTGCGACCTGCCCAAGTGCATCGCGCGCGGCGTCCTCGACAAGCTGGCGAGCCGCTGGGGGCTCCTGATCCTGCGGCACCTCTCCACCGGCACGAAGCGCAATGCCGAACTGCGCCACGCGATCGGCGGCGTTTCCGAAAAGATGCTGGCGCAAACGCTGCGCGAGTTGGAACGCGTGGGGCTCATCTCGCGCACGGCCTATCCGGTGGTGCCGCCGCACGTGGAGTACGCGCTCACGCCGCTCGGCGAACAGTGCGCGCAGTTGGTGCGGCCGCTGCTCTGCTTTATCGAAAGCAACGCGAAGTCGTTCGAGAGCGCGCAGCACGCCTACGATCGTAAACGCAGCGCGGTCGTGTAGCGCGGATCGACTCCGCAATGAGCGGACACTGACACTTTCGCCTCTTGCCGCGATAGCATGAGATGCATTCTCTCGATCGTTGCTAGGAGGTACTCGTGCTCGTTGCCACCACGGAAAACGTCGCCGGACATCGCGTCAGCGCCACGCTGGGGCAGGCCTTCGGCGTAGTCGTTCGCAGCCGAGGCTTGGGCGGAAACATCATGGCGGGCCTGCGCTCCATCGCAGGTGGCGAGATCACCGAATACACCCAGATGCTCGAAGAGGCGCGCCGCCACGCGCTCGACCGGATGATCGCAAACGCCACGGCCATGGGCGCCAACGCCGTGCTGCAGATGCGCTTCGACTCCTCGGAGCTTGGGCAGTCGATGAGCGAAATCGTGGCCTACGGCACCGCCGTGGTGCTGGAAAAGGCCCCCTAGATGCTGCGCAGCGTCGTGCTGGCGGCGGGCGTTCTGCTCGCCGCAGGCGCCGCGATCGCGGCGGTCGTGTGGCCGATCGCCTGGCCTGCGTCGCTCGAAATCGGGGTGCTGGGCCTGCTCATCATTGCAGGCACGCTCTTCGAGCGGCGTTACCGGGGCCGCACGGCGGGCGCCGACTGGCAGGCCACCGGGGAGCGCTTTATCGATCCCGTCAGCGGCAAGCTGGTCGAGGTCCGCACCGATCCCGCGACCGGCGCCCGAGCCTACGTCAACGTGGACGCCCCGTAGCGGCGGGCTCGATGGCCTGCACCGCGGCCTTCGCGGCTGCGACACTCGGATAGACGGCGCGGTGGCTCAGGACGACATCGAGGGTCATATGCCCGACCACGAAGAGCTGCCGCCCGCTGAACTCCTCGTGGATCGCCGTCGCGCCCCAGTACCCGGCGGCCCATCGGCCGCGCGTCACGCGAATCGTGCCCGCGTCGGCGTGCGGCGGCAGCACGCACGGCGTATAGTCGACCTCGGTCACGTCGCCGGCGGCATCGGTCGTAAAGGTGCCGTCGCCGTGGAATCCGTCGCGCACGAGCGCGTGAAAATACACGATGTTGCCGTCGACCGTATAGCGGTATTCGCCGAGATAGCGTTCGTCGTACGGAACGTGGAACGGTGCGCCGCTCTCGATGTTGCGCGCGGCGCTCTGCATATCCGCGGGCGACGCGGCCTTGCCGTTGTTCACCATGGAAATCGCGCACGCCGCGACGACCCGGTTGCCGAGCTCCGCCATCGCGAACGTATCGTGCTCGCTCGAATTATACAGATGCCCCGCGTGGATCTCCTGATGCTGATCCCACTGGAAGGCGACCGCGATGTCGCTCTGCGCGGCGTAGCGCGCCGCAGCTCGCGCCACCGCGTCCGGCACCTTCGGCGAAGCTGCTGCGACGGCAGCAAGAGGAACAAGCGCCGCCGCTAGGGCGAACGCGAAGGAGGCTAGGCGCATGCGCGTCTCCATGGGGCGAGGTTGGTGGGCCCGGTAGGATTCGAACCTACGCACAACCAGTTATGAGCCGGCCGCTCTACCGCTGAGCTACGGGCCCCCATGCGGCACTCGGGGACGTTTCTACGGGTCGGGAACGAACCCCACGTCGGTGCCCGGCGCGAACGCCACGTAGGCGCGCCGCCACGGCTGATCGTCGACCAGGCGCCACTCGTGGCCGCTGCCCGCGATATCTTCGGCGATCAGCAACTCGCCCGGATGCACGGTGAATTTCTCACCGTCGCGCGTGGTGAACTCGAGCGTGCCGCTGAGCGTCATCACGTACTGCAACGTCGGCGCGTCGTGCCAGTCGAGCGACGCGTGCGCGGGCGTCTCCGCAAAGCGGATCGACTGCGCGGTAATCAGCACGTCCGGGCGGATCGATCCGCGCCGGACGTGCGAGTTCCCATCGTGGCCGGTTTCCAGCAGATACGCGCGAATCACCGCAGCGCCCGGAACGGCGCCTTGCCGGGGTAACGCGCGGCGCTGCCGAGTTCGTCTTCGATCGCCATCAGGCGGTTGTACTTCGCCACCCGGTCGCTGCGCGCGAGCGAGCCCGTCTTGATTTGGCCCGCGCCGGTCGCCACCGCGATATCGGCGATCGTCGTGTCTTCGGTCTCGCCCGAACGGTGCGAGATCACGCTCGTGTAGCCGGCCTTGTGCGCCATCTCCACCGCTTCGAGCGTCTCGGTGAGCGTGCCGATCTGATTCACTTTCACCAGAATCGAATTGCCCATACCTTCGGCGATGCCGCGCGCCAAGCGCGCGGTGTTCGTCACAAAGAGATCGTCGCCGACCAACTGCACGTTGGCGCCGAGCTTCTCGGTGAGTTTGCGCCAGCCGTCCCAATCGTCTTCGGCCAAGCCGTCTTCGATCGACACGATCGGATAGCGCGCGCAGAGATCCGCGTAGAGCGCCACCATCTCATCCACGCTCAAGCCGTGCTGCTTGTCGTGCGCGTAGTACTTGCCGTCGTGATAGAACTCGGTTGATGCGGCGTCGAGCGCGATTGCGATCTCGTCGCCCGGCTTGTAGCCCGCGCGCTCGATCGCTTCGCAGAGCACCTTCATCGCTTCATCGATCGATGCGAGCGGCGGCGCGTAGCCGCCCTCGTCGCCCACGAGCGTGGGCAGGCCGCGTTCGTGCAGCAGCTTGCCGAGCGCGTGAAAGACTTCGGCGCCGTAGCGCACCGCTTCGGCGATGCTCGATGCACCGACCGGCATGATCATGCACTCTTGGAACTGCAGCGCGCCCTCGGCGTGCTTGCCGCCGTTGATCACGTTCATCATCGGTACCGGCAGCGTGCTCGCCGACGGTCCGCCGAGATAGCGGAAGAGCGGCACCGAGAGGCTCGATGCCGCCGCGCGCGCGACCGCGAGCGAACAGCCGAGAATCGCGTTCGCGCCGAGATTCGCTTTGTTCGGCGTGGAGTCGAGTTCGATGAGACGCATGTCGATCTCACGCTGCGCGGTCGCGTCGAGGCCTTCGAGCGCGGGCCCGAGCGTGTCGTTCACGGCGGCAACCGCCTTCAACACGCCCTTGCCGTTGTAGCGCTTGGCATCGCCGTCGCGAAGCTCCACCGCTTCGTGCGCGCCCGTGGACGCGCCCGACGGCACCATCGCTTCTTCCACCGAGCCGAAGCTCGTGGCGACCGAGACGGCCACCGTGGGATTTCCGCGTGAATCGAGCACTTCGCGTGCGTGCACGGCTTCGATCAGCGGGCGGCCCGCGCCGCGCAACGAGTCGATCGACATGCTGCTCCTCTACTCTTTAGCCTTTGATCCAGCGCTCGAGATCGTGCTTACGCGACACGAACTCGTTCGCTTCGAAGAAGATCTTCAGTTCGCGCGCGGCGCTGTCTTTGCTGTCGCTGCCGTGCACGAGGTTGCGGCCGATCGTCTGACCGTAATCGGCGCGGATCGATCCCGGCGCCGCGGTGAGGGGATTGGTCGCGCCGATGATCTGGCGCATGCCTTCGACCGCGCCGTCGCCTTCGACCGCCATCGCGACGAGCGGACCGCTCGTGATGAAGTCCACGAGTTCGCCGAAGAACGGACGATCTTTGTGCTCGCCGTAATGCTCGCGCGCTTTGTCGCCCGGGAGCTGCATGAGCTTCATCGCGGTGATCAGGTATCCGCGGCGCTCGATGCGCGAGATGATTTCCCCGACCAGGCCGCGCGAGACGGCGTCGGGTTTGCAGAGAATCAGCGTCGTTTCAATTGCCATAGCAGGCCCCGAATACGTCGTGCGTGCAAGCTCTACCTATGGCAGGAGCAGCCGAACACCCGTACGCCTCGGTCGCGGAAGAACTGCGCGGCACCGCCTTTTCCGACATTCGCTATCTGCCGCAGACCGCGAGCACCAACGAAGATGCCGCCGCCCTGCTCGGCGACGAGCGGGCGCGCGGTACGACCATCGTCGCCGAGCACCAAACCGCCGGCGTGGGGCGCAAAGCGGGCCGCTCGTGGCTGGCCGAGCCCGGCAGCGCGCTCCTGATGACGACGATCCTGCCCCGCAGCATCCCCGCCGCGCATCTGTGGATCGTGCCCTTCGGCGTGGCGATCTGCGTGCGCCGCGCCCTGATGATGAACGGTGTCACGAGCGCCCTGCACTGGCCGAACGACCTGCTTCACGAGGGCAAGAAGATCGCGGGCATTCTGTGCATCAGCCGCATTGTGGGCGAGCGCGCCTGGGTCGGCGCGGGCGTGGGGATCAACGTCCACCGCACCTCGGCCGCCGCGAGCATCACGCCGCCGCCCGCCTTCTGCGACGACGCCAACCCCGCCGTCACGCGCGCGCATCTGCTGCGCGATCTGCTGCTCAATTACGATGTCTGGCAAGAGACGCTCGACATGCCCCAACGCATCGCCCGCGTGTGGGAGCGCCAGGCCGGTCTGCCCAAGCCGTACCGCATCCTCAAAGACGGCGAATCCGCCCCCGTCGATGTCACCGCCCTCGCCCTCACCAACACGGGCGCGCTCCTCGTCCAACACCCCGACGGCACCAAAGAACCGATCCCGCTCGCCGACGCCCGCGCCCTGCGCTAACCCTTCGACACGCTTCGCCCTTCGACACGCTCAGGGTGACACCGGGGCGTGCAGAGATGAGCGAAGCAAAAAGAGCCGCACGGATGCGGCTCTTTTTGCGCCCTTTGGTTCAGGCGGGCGCCTGCGGAAAAACCGTCCGCCGCTACAGACTCAAAACCGAGTTGTAGAAGCGATCCAAATCGGCGTGGAACTGCACGAGCGCCTGCGGATTCAAGTACACCATGTGCCCCGAATCGTAGAAGTGCATCTGCACGTGCGATTGCAGCGCGGGCTGCAAGCCGAGGTGCGAGAACGTCCACTCGGCCGCGCCGAACGGCGTCGCCATGTCGAAGTACCCGCCGCCCACGAAGACGCGCAGCATCGGATTGGTCGTCATCGCTTCTTGCAGATCGGGGCTCGTGGTCGGGGCGAGCCAGCCGAAGATCGACTTACGCGTGTAATCCCAATCCTGATTCACCGATCCCACGCACTGCGGATAGTGCGCGTCGTTGGTGTAGTGGAGCGTGTTGCGTGCGTACGACAGGAACGCCGACTGCAGCGCGTTGCTCGTGTAGGCGTCGGCCGGATCGAACTCGGCCGAGCCGCCGATTTGATCCATGTCGTAGCCGGTATAGCGCGCGTCGAGACGGCCGGTCTGCTTGCCCTCGGAGCGCAGCAGCTCTTTCTGAAAGCGCTGCGGCTGCACGCGCAGATTCGACTGCTCCACGTAGGTGGTGCTCAGTCCGGTCATCTGCGCCATCTCGGTCGCGATCTTCACGAACTGATCGTGCGGCAGACGATCGCCCTGCAGCAGCGCCGAAGCGTACGGTCCGTTCGCGAACGTGCGCGCCGTATCGATCACCGACTGCAGCGACCCGCGGTTCGCCGGAGCCTCGTGGTACCAATGCACCGCGGCCTCGGTCGGCAGATAGGTGATGTAGGCGAGATCGTTGCCCGGGCCCGGCGCGATCGTATCGAAATCGAGCACCGAGCTCAGCAGAATCACGCCGTTGAACTGCATGTTGTCGTTGTTCTGCAGATAATCCACGAGCGCGGCCGAGCGCGGCGTGCCGTAGCTCTCGCCGAGCAAGAATTTCGGTGAATTCCAACGGTTATTGAGCGAGATGTAGCGCTCGATGAACTTCGCGAAGGCCGCGGCATCTTGATCGATGCCGTAGTAGTCCTTCGGATTCGCGCCCGGCAGCAGTTTGCTAAAGCCCGTACCCGGCGCGTCGATGAAGACGAGATCCGATTTGTCGAGCAGGCTCTGATCGTTGTTGATCAGGGTGAACGGCGGGCCCGCATTGGGCTTCGCGTTCTTGATCTTAATGCGGCGCGGCCCGAAGGCGAACATGTGCAGCGGCGACGACGCGCAGCCGGGTCCGCCGTTGTAGAGGAAGGTCACCGGGCGCTTGTGGCGGTCGGCGCCGTCCTGCGTGTAGGCCACGTAGAAGACGCTGACGTCGGGATGGCCCTTCGCGTTCTTCAGGATCAGGTTGCCCGCTGTCGCGGTGTACACGATCGTTCGGCCGCCGACGACGACCGAGCCGTGCGTGACCGAGCTCTTCTCATCGGGCATGGGAGCCGCAGCGGGGTGCGGTTTGGGCTTCGGCTTCGCTTTTGCGACCGCGGCCTGAGCCCCGATCGAGCCGCCGAGCACGGCAATGCAAGCCAAGCTTGCAACGAATTGTTGGAGACGCATGAAGAAAGGCATTGCGCCCGCAGACGCGACGCCCTTCTCGGCCGCGATCAAAAAGTTATTTGACGACGCCGCCCAGCGCCACGCCCGCACCCGAGAGCGCCGTCTTGGCCTGCGTTTCGGCTCCGCCGTCGATGCTCAGGCAGAGATTCGACGCGGAACTCACCGACGCGGGCTTCGGAATCATTTTGGCGGGAACGCCCGCGTCTTTGAGCGCCTTGGTGGCGATCATCGTATCGGCGTTGCTCGCGAAAAAGAGTATGACGTCCGCCATGACGCTTCGTCCTAACCCGATTCTCCGGTAACGAGTTTCGTGAGTCCGGCCGCCACGTCGTTGAGCTCGTTCACGCGCGTGACCGCCTGCTGCATGCGCCCGCTCATCTCTTGCGAGAGGGTGTCGATCACGATCATGTCGCCGCTCAGTTCGTCGTTGACGGCCTTGAGTTCGGTGAGTTTGGGCGAGTTCACGCCGCTGCTCTGCAGGTCGGCGATCAGCACGCCGCTGCGTTCCACCGCCGCCTTCGTCATCGCCACGTGATCGCCGGAGACCTCGCTGCCCACGACGGCGACGCCGAGTTCTTTGGCCGCCGCGCGCACCTGCTGGCTGCGTTGCGCGAGCGTGTTCGAGAGACGCTGCACGATCGGGATCGAGAGCGCGAGCGCGAGGATCGCAGCGATCACGCCCCACAGAATCAACGTCTGCGTAGTATGGTTGATGATCGCGTCGATCTGCGCGAGCGGCGTGCCGTACCAGCGCGCGCCGATTACCTGATTGCGATCGTTCTGAATCGGCTCGATGTGCACCAGGTACTCGGTGCCGCCGATGCTGTCGGTGCCGGTGAACGGGGTGCCGGTCTTCACCACGCCCGACGCGGGCGGCACCTGTTCGTCCACGGTACGCGTGCCTTCGGGCTGCTGGATGATCGTGCTCGAGACGATCGCATCGCCCTGCAGAATCGCGGCCGATCCGCCGAGCGCGTGCGTGGCCGCGTCCACCAAATCGTAGTAGTGGTTCATCAGCACGCCGCCGTAGATCGCACCGATCGTGCGTTCGTTCTGATCGCTGATCGGCGCGGCCGCCACGAGTGCGAGTCCCTTGTCGTCGTGCGCGACGACCGTCTTGCCGTCGGGCGCGGTGATCGTCTCCTGCGCCTGCGGACCGAGCTCTTCGCCCGCCAGCACCGACGGATCGAGCAGCGTCGCGGTACTCACCGTCTCGCCGGTCAGCGCGCGCTGGATCAGCGGGTCGGCTTTGAGCGTGCCCTTTGTGGTGTCGTTGGCCCGCGCGATCACGGTGCCGTTATCATCGACGATCGTGAGGAACGAGAGCCCCGCGGTGCGCGCGATGTTCGCGAGCTGATCCTGCAGCGCCGCGACGTTGTGCGTTTGCAGGCTTTTGCGCAGCGTGTCGCTCACGGCGTCCTGCGCCACGAGCAGACGAATCTGATCCTTGCGCGAGTCCCAGTACCCGCCGAACGCGCTCGATCCGTTCGTCACCTGCGTGGCGCCGAGCGAGAAGAGATCGCGCTGGAGCACCAGTCGCGCGGCCACGACGCTGATGACGAAGAACAGGACGATCGCGCCGATGATCGTGCCCAACAGGCGAACGCGCAGGCTCATGCGGTAACCTCCTCCGTGCCCGAGTCGCTGACTTTGAATTGCTTGAGACGACCGTCGATCTCACCCGCGAGATCGTTCATCTGCTCGACCGACGTCAGCATCCGCTGCGCGGCGTCGGTGACCTCTTTGTTGACGTAGGTGAGCACCTCGACCGACGAGGCGTTTTGCTGCGAGATCGACGAGATGTCCGAGAAGGCTTTGTTGACGTCGTCGGATTGACGCGTCATCGACTGCGTCGCGTGCAGGTTCTGCGCGACCGACTTGGTGATCTCTTCGATCTGCCGGATCACTTGATACGAATTCGCGCTCATCGCGCGCGTGACCGAGCTGATCTCGTTGATCTGCTGGTTCGCCGCGAGCACCGCGGAGACGATCTCCTGCAACGCGCCCGAAGCCGAACTCGTGCTCGAGGTGCTCTCCTCGACGCGCTCGGTCAGCCGCTCCATCGCATCGACCACTTCGCCGATCACCGTCTGCGTGGCGGTGATGTGGCCCGCGATCTCCTTGGTCGCCTGCACGCTGCCGTCGGCGAGTTTGCGAATCTCGCTCGCGACGACCGCGAACCCGCGCCCGTGCTCGCCCGCGCGGGCCGCTTCGATCGCGGCGTTGAGCGCGAGCAGGTTCGTCTGTTCGGCGATGCGGTCGATCACCTTGACGATGTCGCCGATCTGCTCGGAGTTGTTGCCGAGTTGGCGGATGTCGCTTGCGAGATCGTTGATCGTGCTGCGAATCGTGTGCATGCCGTCGACGATCGTCTCGATCGAGCTGCCGCCGCGCTCGGCGATTCGCGACGTCTCGCTCGAAATCGACGAGAGCGAATCCACCTGCGCCGCGACCTCTTCGATCGAACTCGCCATGTTGGAGACCGCGAGCGCGGTCTCGTCTAATCCGCGCGTCTGCTGCTCGGCCGAGGCCGCGATCGTGGCGATCGCTTCGGCGAGCACGAGCACCTTCGAGGTGGCCTCTTCGACGATCCGCGTCTGTTCCTGAATGCCCTCGTCCAACTGCCCCTGCGCGACCGACGCGCCTTCGATCACCGCAAGCGCGGTCGAGGCCGTGGAACGCAGATCCACGCCCGCCGACCCGAGGTTGTTCGCGTTGGCGTGGAGCTGTCCGAGAAACTCGCGCATCCCGAAGATCAGCTTGTTCAGCGCGATCGCCAGATCTTGGAGCGCGGCATCGCTCACCGCGATATTCTTGGTGAAATCGCCTTGCGAGACTTCGCGAATCCCCGCCGCGAGCGCGCCGAGACCGGTCGACGCTCCCGATCCGAGCGCCACGCTCGTGCCCTCACCGCGCGGGAGCGCGGCGCGCGCACCGCCGCGGAAGGCGAGCGTGCCGGGCGGCAGCGACTCCAGCTCTTCGATCGGCGCGACATCCCCGTGGAAAAGCGCGCTCGTGGCAAGCCCGGCGACCAGCACCACGACGGAGCTCGCGATCGCGTCGGCATGCGCGTGCTGCGCGCGTGCAAAGTAATCGGTAACGGCGGCGATCGCGCCGACCGCGGCGCCGAGGGGGAAACCGGTCGCGGCGGCGGCCACGGCCGCGAGCGCCACCAGCACCGCTTCGATCGGGAGGCCAGCACCGTACCACGCCGCGAGCGCGGCGACGATCGCCGCGACGAGCGCGATGACGATGCGAGCCGACGGGCTCAGCCGGGCGCGCAGCCCCGCAAAAAAGGCGGAGATCACGATGCTCCCTTCCCGAGACGGTAGTCGATCAAAGCACGTAGAGAGCACCCACGAAGCGTGTGCCTCACCTATTTGAAGAGTACGGCCAAAACGACGGGAGGCTTTAGCCGCCGCGTCGCCGCGCGGCGCTAATTTCGGCTCGGCCGCGCACCGGCGACCAGTTCGTCGAGGGCCCTCGCCACGGCGCTGAGGCGCTCCACGCGAACCGACGCATCGCGCATGCGGCTCGAAAGCTCGGCCGCGAGCGTGTCGATCACGACCACGTCATCCACCGCTTGGCGCGCGAGCGTCTCCAGGTGCTCGTCGCTCCGGCGCTGCTCCACGAGCCCGCGAATCGTCTCGAGCGTCTCTCGCGTGCGGGTGATGTGGTCGCCGGAGACCTCGCCGCCCACGACCAACACTTTGAGCTCCTCCGCCGAGGCGTTCACCTCTTCGCTGCGGCGCACGATCGCGCGCCCGATCCGCGTGGCGAAGATACTTCCCGCCACGAGCGCGACCGCGAGCCCGATCGCGCCCCACAGCACGATCTGACGCAGCGTGTTGTCGACCACCGCATCGAATTGCGCGGCCGGAACGCCGAACCAGTACGCGCCGATCACGCTGCCGTCGAACGACGGTAGCGGCGCGAGCTTCATGAAGTACTTCACGCCGCCGATGCGCTGCTCGCCCGCGTACGACGCGCGGCGCAGCACGTCGTTCGCGTGCGCGATCGCAAGCCCGATGCGCTTCGATCCGTCCGACGCGGCGAGCGAGGTCGCCGCGAGCCGACCGTCGACCACGATGCCGGTCGCGCCGCCGGTAAAACGGCTCACATCGTCCACCGCGTTCGAGGTGGCGTCGAGCAGCGAACCGCCGTAGAGGATGCCGACCACCGATCCGTTCACGTTCACGGGCGAGCCGGTGACGAGCGCGAGCGCCGGGGCGTGCGCGGAGACGCCGAGCGTGCGCAAGTCGGCAGCATCGAGCAGTTGCGGACCGCCGGTGAGACTGCCCGCCATCGCGCTTGCCACGATCGCGTTGCGCGCGAGCGATCCGTGCGCGTCGCGGCTGCCCGCAAGCACGGTGCCGCGCGCGTCGGTCACCACGACGAACGCGAGACTGCCCGCCTCGGCCACGTCGGCGGAAATGGTGCGCAGCGCCGCCGGATCGCGACGGTGGAGGGCATCGGCCAGCGACGTCTGCGCAGCCCCCTGGAGGATCGTCGAACGCACCGACTCGACGCGGGCGTCGATCGCTCCGGAGAGGGCATTCGTACCCGCATCGACGTTGCGTTGCGCCAAGCGAGCGACGTCCGCGCGCAGCCCGTAATCGACCCCGACGACCAGCAGCACGAACGCGAGGACCATGACGCCGATCAGCATCGCGATCAGACGAGCACGCAAACCAACCACGACCACACCTCGAACGAGCGAACGAGTTCTCGCTCTCAAGCGTAGGGGTGCCGGGTAAAGCGACGAGTAAGCGCCGGTTATCGGCGTCTTAAGCGATGGTTCAGCGTTCGTTACGCGCGCGCGTGATGCGGCGATCGCAGACATCGCAGAAGTGCGACATCTTGTTATCGGTCTCGAAGATCGAGTTCGAGTAGTACATCGCGCAGCGCGCGTTGTAGCAGTGTTTCAAGCCGAAGGCGTGGCCGAGTTCGTGCACGCATTCCTTGAGCAGTCGCTGGAAGAGCAGATTGGAGTCGGGCTCTTCGCCGTAGAATTCCGAGCGCAGCCGATGCAGCGAGACCGCCGCCACCCCCTGCTGCTCGTCGGCATCGCCGTAGATGAAGCGATGCGAGGTTTTATACAGATCGAACTCGGTAATCGCGAGAAAGATGCCGCCGCCCTCGGGGTGCGCGCGGCGCACGCGTGTGAGCAGGGTCGATAAAAAGAGCTGCTGCCGCGTGGAGTTGAGCGCGCTGCGCGGAACCGCGAGCGAGCGCTCCATGACGACGGAGCAAAGGAAGCGTTCCTCGAGCGTCGGGACGAGGCGGTCGAGAAATGCGACGTCCAAAGCATTGATCGGAACGATCCGTACGCGGGACTCCATCTTCTCGCGCTCGTTCGACGGACGCGACCGGAAAACTTGTCGGCGCGGCGAAGGGCATCACATGATCATCGGCGTCGGCATCGATCTCGCGGAGGTCGAGCGCTACCGTTTCGACGAGGCGACCCGCGCGTGGTTCGCACGGAAGATTTACACCGATGAAGAGATGACGTATGCGATGCGCAAGCGCCAGTGGCCCGAACGCTTGGCCGGATTCTTCGCGGCGAAGGAAGCGACGCGCAAAGCCTTCGGTCATGCGATTCCCTGGCGCCTCGTAGGCGTCTCGCACGAACGCAGCGGCAAGCCGATCCTGCGGCTCTACGGCGAAGCCGAAGCGCTGATCGCCGCGCGCGGCGTGCGCAACGTGCTCCTCACGATCACGCACTCGGCTACCACCGCCGCCGCGGTGGTCATCCTCGAAGGATGATCGCGGTCCTCACGCCCGACGAGATGCGCGCCGCCGACGCGGCCGCCTGCGCGCGCGTCGGCGAGGTCTCGCTCATGCGCGAAGCCGGACGCCGCGTCGCCGATCTGATACGCGCCCGTCACGCCGCGGGCCGCGTGGTCGCCTTCGCCGGGCCCGGCAACAACGGCGGCGATGCGTTCGCCGCGCTCGCCGAACTCTCCGATGCGTACGAGCGCGTCGTCTACACGGCGCCGTGCGACGCGCCGTCGCCCGCGCGCGCCGACGCGCTCGCACGCGCGCGCGCCGCGGGCGTGACGATCGAAACGCTGCCGCGCGACGACGACGCGGCGCGGGCGGCCCTCACCGGCGCCGTCTGCGCGCTCGACGCGCTCTTCGGAACGGGTGCGCGACTGCCGCTCGGCGACGGGTATCGCGCGGCGGCGCGCGCGCTCGCTCGCGCGCGGCTCGACGTGATCGCCATCGACATTCCGAGCGGCGTCGACGCGCTCACCGGCGCCGTCGATCCCGATGCGGTGCGCGCGAGCGCGACGCTCGCACTCGCCGCACTGAAGCCGGGCTTGCTGCTGCTGCCCGCGCGGGAACGCGCGGGAGAGCTCTGGATCGGCGCGATCGGCATCGACGACGCGGAGCTTGCCGCGCACGCGCACGATTTTACGGCGCTCGACGACGATGCGCTGCTCGATCTGCTGCCGACGCGCGCGTACGACGCCGACAAACGCTCGTCGGGTGCGCCGCTCATCATCGCGGGAAGCGAGCAGTTTCCCGGCGCGGCCGTGCTCTGCGCGCGCGCGGCGGCGCGGGCGGGCGCGGGTTACGTCACGCTCGCGACGCCGCAGAGAGCCGCGACGGTGATACGCGCGCATCTCATCGAGCAAGTGGTGGTGACGATGCTCGACGGCACCGCCGACGCGTGCGCCGACGATCTGCTCGACGTCGCGCGACGCTGCGGCGCGGTCGCGATCGGTCCGGGACTCGGGCTCGACGAACGCACCGGGCACGTGATTCGCGCGTTCATCGCGGGCACCGACCTGCCGCTCGTACTCGACGCAAGCGCACTCTTCCACCTTGCCAAGCATGTGGAACTGCTGCGCGGGAAACGCGTGGTGCTCACCCCGCACGCGGGCGAATTCGCGCGCCTTTCCGGGTTGGGAACGATCGCGCCCGGCGAGCGTCCGTCGCGCCTGCGTGAATTCACGGCGCGCACCGGCGTCGTGACGGTGCTCAAAGGCGGCGATACGCTGATCGATAACGGCACGACGATCTGCATCAACGCGACCGGCACTCCCGCCCTCGCCACGGCCGGGACCGGCGACGTGCTCACCGGCATGATCGTCACCCTGCTGGCACAGGGGCTCGCGCCCTTCGAGGCCGCGTGCGCCGCGGCATACTGGCACGGTCTGGCCGGGCGCCGCTGCGCGACCGAACGCGCGATCGGCGTGGTCGCGGGCGATCTGCCCGACGCGCTCGCGGGCGCGCTGCCCGTTCGACGCGAACGCGCGCCGCTCTTACGCTACGCTTGAAAGCATCGCGACGAGCCGCCCTTCAACGCGAATCCGCTTGAGCAAGTCGCTCACGAGCGTTTCGAGATCGTCGCGAAACGCGATGCTCCCGATCCGCGCCGCATCCGCATCGCGCCACGCCGTCGCAAAGCGCGCGAACGTCTGCGGAAAGCCCTCCTGCTCGCGCAGCACGCGCTCCGCGACCCGTCGAACCGACGGGCTCGGATGGCGCAGCAAGAGCCGATACCCGAGCGCCACGTCGGCATGCACGTGCACCTCGACCTCGGCGAGAAACGCAGCAAAAACCGCGCGTGCCCGCTCGCGATCGCCCGCGTCGAGCGCGCGGAAGAGCTCGGCCGCGTGCTCCTGCAGCCGCGCGTGCGCGCGTGTGATCTCCAATAATCCACCGACCATTCGTACTTCCACCCCCGTACGTAGGCGTATCGGACCTAGTCCATTGGTCACGGGTGGAGGATGCTCCTCCGGGGAGCTACGAAGCGGGCGGGAGCATGGCGCGCAGCGCCTCTTCATCGAGGATCGCGACGCCGAGCTGCTCGGCCTTGGCGAGCTTGCTGCCCGCCGATTCGCCGGCGACCACGTAGTCCGTCTTCTTACTCACCGAGCCCGTCACGCGGCCCCCGGCCGCCTCGATCAGCGCGGTCGCCTCCTCGCGGGTAAGGCTCGGCAGGGTGCCGGTGAGCACGAAGCTCTTGCCCGCGAGCGGCCCATCGGTACGGCGACGCGGCTCGCTCGACGCTAGGCTCACACCCGCCGCGCGCAGCCGCTCGATCATCTCGCGGTTGGCCGGCTGCGCGAAGAAGAGGCGCACGCTGCCCGCGACCTCCGGACCGATGCCTTCGCTGCGCTGGAGCTCCTCTTCGGTCGCCTCGGCCAGCGCCTCGATCGTCCCGAAGTCAGCGGCCAGGATCGCCGCCGTCTGCTCGCCCACGAAGCGAATCCCCAAGCCGGTGAGCACGCGGGCGAGTCCTCGCGACTTCGAGCCCTCGATCGCCGCGAGCAGATTCGCACTGCTCTTCTCGCCCATGCGCGGGACGGCGGTCAGACGCTGCGCATCGAGCGCGTAGATATCCGCGATGTCGCGCACGAGCCCGAGCTGCGTCGCCTGCTCGGCGAAGACGTCGCCGAAGCCCTCGATGTCCATCGCGCCGCGCGACGCGAAGTGGCGCACGCGCTCGTATACCTGCGCCGCGCAGGCCGCGTTGGTGCAACGGGACATCGCCTCGCCCGGCGGATGATCGACCGCCGAGCCGCAGACCGGGCAGCGATCGGGCATCGCGAAGATGCGCTCGTGGCCGGTGCGTTCGCTTGCGATCGGGCCGACCACGCGCGGGATCACGTCGCCCGCACGCGTGACGAGCACGGTATCGCCGATGCGGATGTCGTTGCTCGCAATGTACTCGGCGTTGTGCAGCGTCGCGTTGCGAACGGTCACGCCGCCGATCTGCACCGGCTCGAGCACCGCGTTCGGATTCAGCGTCCCGGTGCGTCCGACGGTGATCACGATGTCGAGCAGTTTGCTGCGCGCCTCGCGCGGCTTGAATTTGAACGACGTCGCCCAGCGCGGATCGCGCGCAACGCTTCCGAGCAGCTCCTGCGTCGCGAAATCGTCGACCTTCACGACCACGCCGTCGATCTCATAGTCCAACTCGTCGCGCCGCGCTTCCCAGCGATCGCAGTACGCGATTACGTCATCGATCGTCGCGGCGCGCTCGATGTTCTCGTTCACGTGGAAGCCGAGCTCGCGCAGGAGGGCGAGCGCTTCCCACTGCGTGCGTGCGACCGCGCCCTCTCCGTTCTGCTGCACCGCCACCGCGTAGGCGAAGAACGAGAGACGCCGCTCGGCGGTGAGCTTGGGATCGAGTTGACGCACCCCGCCCGACGCGGCATTGCGCGGATTGGCGAAGACCGCCGCGCCCGCGCGCTCGCGACGCGCATTGAGGCGTTCGAAATCGCTCTTGCGCAGATAGACCTCGCCGCGGACTTCGATGAACGACGGAGCCGGTGGGCGCAGACGCAGCGGAATCGTGGGGATCGTGCGCAGATTCGCGGTGACGTCTTCGCCGGTGCGTCCGTCGCCGCGCGTGCCGCCGCGATCGAGCGATCCGCCGCGATAATCGAGCGCGATCGCCAAGCCGTCGATCTTCAACTCGCACACGTAGGAGACCGGCGCCTCGCCCGCGAGCTTGCGCACGCGCTCGTCGAACGCACGGAGCTCGTCGGCGCTGAAGGTGTTGGAGAGGCTCAGCATCGGGCGAGCGTGTTCGTAGGGCGCAAAGCGCTCCGAAGCGGGCGCCCCGACGCGTTGCGTGGGCGAATCGGGCGTGCGCAGCGCGGGGAACCGCGTCTCGAGCTCGATCAGCTCGCGCAGCAGCGCGTCGAATTCGGCGTCGGTAATCGCCGGATCGTCGAGCACGTAATAGCGATAGTTCGCGTCGTCGATCCGCGCACGCAGATCGTCGACGCGCGCTCGGGCCTCGCGCTCGGTCATCCGCGGCGCCGCGACCCGATCTGAATCGGATACCCGTCGGGATCGGCGATCACCGCGATGCGCAGCGTGCCTTCGTCATACGGATACTGCAGCACCGGCACCTCGAGCGTCGGGCAGTCCGCGACGAAAAGATCCACGTTCTCCACGGTAAAGGCCAACTGCAGCGACCCCGGCCGCACCGCGAGCAGATCGCTCGCCGGATGCAGATAGAGATGCATCCCGCCCGCGAGTTCGAACTCGACCCAATGCGGGATCGTATCGGAACGCAGCTTCAATCCGATGATCTTCCGATAGAAGTCGCGCGAGCGCGCGAGATCGGAGCAGACGAGCATCGCAGCCGAGAATTGCACCACGAAGCCTAGGCTTCGACGGCGAGGCGCTCACCCTTCGCGAGATCGTCGAGCGCGCGAATGTTCTCCCGTTCGAGGCGTTCTAGTTCTTTCGGATCAAGCATGCGATGGCCGGTCGCGCGCTGGTCGCGCAGCACCGGGATCAGGTAGCGGCCGGTGTATGACCGCTTGTTGCGCGCGAGCGCCTCGGGCGTGCCCGTGCCGACGATCGTACCGCCGCGATCGCCGCCTTCCGGCCCGAGATCGATCAGATGGTCGGCGGTCTTGATCACGTCGAGGTTGTGCTCGATCACGAGCACGGAGTTCCCGAGGTCCACCAGGCGCTGCAGCACGTCGAGCAGCTTGTGGATATCGGCGAAGTGCAGCCCGGTGGTCGGTTCATCGAGCACGTAGAAGGTGCGCCCGGTCGAACGCCGCGCGAGCTCGGTCGCGAGCTTGACGCGCTGCGCCTCGCCGCCCGAGAGCGTGGTCGCCGGTTGCCCCATCTTGATGTACCCGAGGCCGACCTCGCAGATCGTCTTGAGTTTGTTATGAATGCGCGGAATCGTGGAGAAGAGCTCGGCGGCCTCGTCCACGCGCATCTCGAGCACGTCGGCGATCGTCTTGCCCTTGTAGCGCACCTCGAGCGTCTGCGCATTGTAGCGCTTGCCCTTGCAGACTTCGCACGGCACGTACACGTCGGGGAGAAAGTGCATCTCGATCTTGATGATGCCGTCGCCCTCGCACGATTCGCAGCGACCGCCCTTCACGTTGAACGAGAAGCGTCCCGGCGTATACCCGCGCATCTTCGCCTCGGGCACCATCGAAAAGAGCTCGCGAATGTGATCGAAGGTGCCGGTGTAGGTGGCCGGATTCGAACGCGGCGTACGCCCGATCGGCGACTGATCGATCACGACGAGTTTGTCGAGCTGATCGGCACCCTTCACCGTGCCGTAGGTACCGCCCGCGGGCTGCCCGTGCAGATGCTGGTTGAGCGCGCGCACCAAGATCTGATTGACCAAGGTCGATTTCCCGCTGCCGCTCACGCCGGTCACCGCGGTGAAGACGCCGATCGGAAAGCGCACGTCCACGCCGTCGAGGTTGTTCGCCTTCGCCTTCTTCACATCGAGCCAGCCGCGCGGTTCGCGGCGATGCTTGGGGATCGAAATGAACTTACGTCCCGAAAGATAGGCGCCCGTCTCGGAGATCGGATGCTCCATCACGCGATCGATCGGACCGACGGTGAGAATCTCGCCGCCCTCGGCGCCCGCTCCGGGCCCGATGTCGACGATCACGTCGGCCATGCGCATCGTATCTTCGTCGTGCTCGATCACGACGAGCGTATTGCCCAGATCGCGCAGTGTTTTGAGCGTCGCGAGCAGCCGATCGTTGTCGCGCTGATGAAGCCCGATCGAAGGCTCGTCGAGAATGTAGAGCACGCCCACGAGCGCGCTGCCGATCTGCGTGGCGAGCCGGATGCGCTGCGATTCGCCGCCCGAAAGCGTGGTCGCCGAACGCGCGAGCGTGAGGTAGTTCAGCCCGACGTTCGTGAGAAAGCCGAGCCTTGCGCGGATCTCCTTGACGATCTGATGCGCGATCTGCTCTTGACGCGGGGTGAGCGCGAGCTCGCGAAAGAACGCTTCGGCGTTTTCGATCGACATGCGCGTGAGCGCGTCGATGTTCGAGCCGCCGATGGTGACCGCGAGCGCCTCCGGCTTCAAGCGCGCACCCTTGCACGTCGGACAGGTCGAGGCCGACATGTATTTCTCGATGTCTTCCTTGACGTACTCGCTCGATGTCTCGCTGTAGCGGCGCTGCAGATTGTTGACCACGCCTTCGAACGAGGCGCGATACTCCCACGTCTTGCCCGCGCGCGACGTGAACGCGAAGTCCTGTTCGCGATCGGTGCCGTAGAGGATCACGTCGATCACTTCGTCGGGCATCTTCTCGATCGGGGTCGACATCTTCACTTTGTACTTGCGCAGCACGCGTTCGAGCTGCTGCAGATAGTACGGGTTCATCGACGGAAAGCGTCCGGTACCCAGACTCTTGCTCCACGGCACGATCGCGCCGCCGTCGATCGACTTGCTGCGGTCCGGAATCACCTTCCACGGATCGATCTCGATCTTCTCGCCGAGTCCGCTGCACGAGGGGCACGCGCCGTACGGCGAGTTGAACGAAAAGAGTCGCGGCGCGAGTTCTTCAAACGAGATCCCGCAGTACACGCACGCAAACGCCTCGCTGAACGTCAGCTCCCGCTCCGCGCCCTTGGTGTCACGCTCCGCGCCCTTGGTGTCACGTTCCGCTCCTTTGGTGTCACCCTGAGCCTGTCGAAGGGCGGCGAGCACGGTCACGATGCCGGTGGAGAGGCGCAGCGTGGTCTCGACCGAGTCGGTGAGACGCTTGCGCACGTCGGGTTTCATGACCAGGCGATCCACGATCACCTCGATCGTGTGCTTGCGCTTTTTGTCGAGCACGATCTTCTCGCGCAGTTCTTTCGTTTCGCCGTCCACGCGCACGCGGGCGAAGCCCTCTTTGCCGATCTCCTCGAAGAGTTTCGCGTACTCGCCTTTGCGTCCGCGCACGAGCGGCGCGAGCAGTTGAATGCGCGTGCCCTCGGGCAAGTCCATGATCGAATCGACGATCTGCTCGCTCGACTGCGAACTGATCTCGCGATTGCAGTTGTAACAGTGAGGCGTCCCGACCCGTGCGAAGAGCAAGCGCAGATAATCGTAGACTTCGGTGACCGTGCCGACCGTCGAGCGCGGATTGCGCGAGGTCGACTTCTGATCGATCGAGATCGCGGGCGAGAGGCCCTCGATGTAGTCGACGTCCGGCTTCTCCATCTGTCCGAGAAACTGGCGCGCATACGACGAGAGCGACTCGACGTACCGGCGCTGCCCTTCGGCGTAGATCGTGTCGAAAGCAAGCGACGACTTGCCCGAGCCCGAGAGCCCGGTGACGACGATGAGCTGGTTGCGCGGCAGCGTGAGATCGACGTTCTTGAGATTGTGCTCGCGCGCGCCTTTGATGACGATGGAATCGAGGCCGGTGGTCATACGAGTACCCTTCAACCCGGGCTCCCCGGGTCGAGATGCGTTACGGAGCCGTCGGCCGGTTGGTCAGCTTGAGATACTCACCGACGACGACGAGGGAGGCGTAGGCTACGATGGTCTGCTGCAGGACTCCCGCCACGAGTGCGCCGGCCATCGGCGAGACGCGAGCAATCAGCGAGCCGAGCAGCGCTCCGACGAATGCGATCGCCAGCACCAGCGCGACGACGCCGATCGTCGGCCCCAGGTTGCCGACCGCGAGTCCGCAGGATTCCGCGACCGCGCTGATCGGCGGACGTTCGCCGATGATCACCGACGCGATCGCGTAGATGAGGAAGACGACGAGGATGATCAGCGTTACGTCGAACGTGACCGGCGCCAAAACCGCGGCACAGAAGGCGAGCAGCTCCAGCAGCAGCCAGGTGAGGAGCATCGGCAGCACCCGGTGCGCGAGCGCGCTCCAGCCGTCACGCAGCGTGGTGCTGCCGCGCTGCCAGCATGCGCCGGCCATGCCGGTGAGATATGCCAGCTGTACGAGCGCGAAGCCCATCGCGACGACGGTTCCCGCGATCCACGTCGCCACGCTCGCCGCATAGAGCGCGTCTTCGGATCCGTTGCCGCTGATCACGAAGGCACTCGTGAGCAGCGCGTCCATCGCGTATTGCGCCGCCGCGCTCACGACGCCGAGCACGAGTCCCGGCACGACGATGATCCAGTTGCGCGAAAGCAGCACCCACGAACGGGCGAAGGTTCCTTCGAGATCGCGAACGCTCTGGGTCATGCGGCCTCCAATGCGGCGGGGACGTCGAGAATGGTCGTGCAGGTGACGTGCGGCGCGGGCACGTCGGGGGGCAGCGATTCGGCGCGAACGTTGAGCCATACCGCGTACATGCCCGCGTCGAGCGCACCGCGCACGTCGCGCTCGTAGCGGTCGCCGACCATCGCACCGTGCTGCGGCGTCGCGCCGAGTTCGGTGCAGGCGCGCGCGAAGAGCAGCGGATCGGGCTTGAGCATGCCCATCTCGTCGGCGATGAAGATCGCATCGAACCGATCGGTGAGCCGCAGCAGGTCGATCTTCTCGCGATGGGTCTCCGAGAAGCCGTTGGTGAGTATGCCGAGTTTCATACCGCGAGCGCGTAACGTATCGAGCACGTCGAACGTCCCGGGAAAGACCTCGAAATAGCGCTTGCGATACTCGTTGTAGCGTTCGGTGCTCGCGCGCGCGGTCGGTTCGTGGTCGATGCCCACGCGGCGCAGGGCCGCGCCCCAGAGCTGCGCGCGCACGCCGGAGAGGCGATTGCGCAACTGCGATGCATCGAGGCGGTGCCAGAATCCCTCGGCCTCGGCGATGTACGCGCGCTTGAGCGCGAGCGCGTCCACGCCGTGCTCGGCGGCGACTTCGTGCGCCACCTCCTCCGCCGCGCCGTGAAAGGCGCGCGTGTCGTCGTGGAGCGTGTCGTCCAAATCGAAAAGGACCGCCTCGATTCTGCGCATCAGCTGAATCGTACCCGAAACGTCCGCAAACTCATCGCTGCAAGCGTCGCAATCAGCTCCTCACCCTCGATACGCACCTCGCCCGGAATCGGCCGCTCGAGTCCGTCCGCGCACTCCACCGCGCGCATCCGCGCTCCGCAGCGCAGCCGAAGCGGTCGATCCGCGCCGTCGCACTCCCGCACGCGCACGATCACGCCGTCCCCGTCGTCGGCGGGCTTGCAGGCGACGACGAGCACCGCGGGATCGTCGGCGGTGAAGAGCCGCACGCGCGGTTCGTCGGCGAAGCGCTCCCACGCGCGTTCAAGCGCCGAGACGGGCGCGCGTCCAACCGGGGCGAGCGCCCACGACAGCTCCGCCGGGCCGAGATCGGCGCTCGGATCGGGCCAGCGCGCCGCACGCAGGAGCGAATGCCCGAGTTGCAGCCCGCCGCCGCGGAGCGTTCGCGCACTCCATCCGTACGTGTCGAGCGCGAACGCGGCAAAGCCGCTGCGCTCGTCGCGCACGAGGGCGAAGCGTTGACCCGGAACTTCGAATCGCGCGCGCGCGGCGGGCGTATCGCGGCGAGCGCCGCGTTCGATCGTGCCGTGCGGCGCGCCGTAGAGCACGCGATCCGCATCAAGCGCGAGCCAATGCTCCACCCGCAGCAGCACGTGCTCCTCGCGCCAGTCCACCTCACACGCGACGCGCAGAAACGGGTCGCGCGCGCCGAGCGAGAGCCGCATCGTCAGCGGCGAGCGCCCCACGAGAAACCGGCATTCGAGCGCATCGCCTACGATTTCGGCGCCGAGCGGACGAATGCGCACGCGGCGTTTCGCGTAGTCCCAATCGACGTTCCAGGCATCCCACGTTCGCGGCCGGTCGCGATAGGCCGCGAGCAGGTTCGCACGAGCGACCACACCGGGCGCGCCGTTCGCCGCGAGCTCGTGCACGGAGCCGTCGGCGCTCACGCGCGCGAGCACGATGCCGTTATCGAAAACGAACGCTTCGTCGTCGCGCCGCGGCACCGCGCATCGCGTCGCGTCGGCGGCACGTCCGCGCGGCAGGATGGAGGCGGTCGCCGCCATCACGCGCGCCGCCGCCGCCTCGGCCTCGTCGTAGAGTTCGTGCGCTTGCACGTAGGCCGCCGCGACCGACGTGCCCGGAAGCACGTCGTGGAACTGGTTGCAGAGCACGCGCTCCCAGGCGCCCGCGAGCTCGGCGCGCAAACGCTGCAGCATCTCTCCGGGCGCACGCACCGCCATGCACCACGCGAGTTGCTCCTCGGCGCGCGCGAGCATGCGCTCGAGGCGCGCGTTGCGCGTTTTGACGTCGTGATGCGTCGTATAGGTGCCGCGATGGTATTCGAGATAGAGCTCGTCGTCATGCACCGGCAAGGTATCGCGTCGCGCGTCGAGCGCGTCGAACCAGCGCTCGGGCCGTTCCCACCGACCCACCGCGCGAGATGCGTGCGCCTGCGCGGCGGTCGGGCCGCCGCCGCCGTCACCGAATCCGATCACGAGCGGCTCCTCGCGCTCGCGGGCGAGCGACACGCGGCGCCCCGAAGGATCACCTTCGTACGATGCGAGCATCGCGGCGAGCACTTCGTTACCGTCGGGCCCGCGCCAGCGAAACTGCGGATACGGAAAGCGCGTGGTATCGTTCCACATCAGCTTCGTCGCGGCGAAACGGCGGATACCCGCGTGCGCGAGCAGCGTCGGCAGCGTGCGCGCAAAGCCGAACGTATCGGGCAGCCACGCAATCGTCGGTTCGATCCCGAAGCGGCTCGCGCAGTAGCGACGCGCCGCGAGCATCTGGCGCAGCAGCGCCTCACCCGACGGCAGATTCGCATCGGGCTCCACCCACAACGCGGCCACGCTCGCATCGAAGCGCCCCTGCGCGACGCGTTCGCGTACGCGCGCGAAGAGTTCCGGATCCGCTTCTTCGACGAATGCGTACAACTGCGGTTGACTCTGGATGAACACGTACGACGGATCGCGTTCCATGAGCGCGAGCGCATTCGCGAACGTGCGTACCGCCTTGCGCCGCGCCTCGGCATAAGTCCAGAGCCACGCAACGTCGAGATGCGCGTGGCCCCACAGCGGAAGCTCGCCTTGCGCCTGCGCGAGCGCATCGTCGGGTGCGTCGTCGAGTTCGATGCGCCGCTCCGGCTCGGCGTGTCCGCGCGCCGTTATCCACCGCCAACGCAGGCCGTCGCCGCCGGGCAGCCCGCTCGTCGGCAGCGCGAAGCGTTCGACGATCAGCGCAAGCGTGCGCGGCCGATCGCTCGCCGCGACGACGATCTCGCGATGCTCGCGATCGAACGCGCCGACGATCGCACCGTCGACCCGCAGCACCGCGCCCGTGCGCGTACGATAGCGCAGCAGCCGCGGCGCGTCGCACGCGGGCAGCGTGGCCTCGAACTCCACCAAGTCGTCGCTTCGAACGCGCTCGACAAGGGTCACAACTTCGTTCACGAATGCATTCTCATCGATGATGACGGCGTCTCTCCGCTTGCTTTGCGCCTGCCTCGCCGCCGCAACTGCGGTCACGGCAGCGCCGGACCCGTTCGATGCGGCGATACGCGAGCTCGGCACGAACGCCGTCTCCATTCACGATCGCTATCACGTGAACCCGTACGACTACATCGATCGCCTGCTCGCGCTCCGGGTGCGCATCGAGCAGGCACTGAGCCTGCATCAGCCCGCGCTGAGCGCCGATCTCGCGCGGCAGGCGGCGATCGAAGCGCAGTTGGACCGCGCGCTGCTCGCGACCGCGCCCCCGCGACTGCGTCCGGGCGTGACCGAACGCATCGTGCCGACGCCGAGCGGCGGCGATGCGGTCGGCGTCTTTCTTCCGACCGCGCCGCAGGCGAATGGGCGCTACGCGCTCGTCGTCGCGCTGCACGGCGCGGGCGAGACCGAGGCCGACGTGCTCTCGCGCGCCGTCATCATCGGCGCGGCCGAGCGCTCGCACGCGATCGTGCTCGCGCCCTGGGTGAACGGCGACGACCTCTACGGCCCCGCGAGCGACCGCGAGGTGCTCGATCAAATCGACGCGATCGATCGCGCCTATCCGATCGATCCGCGTCGCGTCTATCTCTTGGGCATCTCGATGGGCGGCGCAGCCGCGCTGCATCTGGCCGTCACCCATGCCGACCGCTTTACCGCGGTGATGACCATCGTAGGCGATCTCGACGGCCACGATCTCAAAGACGTCAAGCTCGCGCTCGCCGACAAACGGGTCTATCTCGTGATGGGCGGACGCGACCCGATCATGGGACCGCGCGCGAACGCCTATACGACGAACGCGCTCGCTCGCGCGTGCGTCCCGTTCTCCGCTTACGTCGCTCCCGAGGCCCGACACGACCTCTACGGCGTGGCGACACAGGTTACGCGCGCATGGAACGACATGTTCGCCGGCATCATCCGCAACGGCAGCAGCAACGAGTGCTCCGGATCGCCGCTCGGCAGCCGTTGACCCGCTAGTGCGCGGGTGTCACCCGTAGCCCGCTGATCTTCCCGGTTCCATCGACCGCGTAGATGAAGTCGACGGCATCGCCGCTCTTGAAGCCGACCTTGTACACGTAGTACGTCGAGCCGGACTGCGTGCCGGTCGAGATCTGCGTGAACGCCTTCGGCGCGCCGAGCGGCTGGAGAATCGTCGCGGTTTTCGAAACGAGCTCCGGCGTGAGCCCGGCCCGCATCGCGTCGGTCAACGCCGACGAATCGAGGATCTTGCCCGCTTGGAGCGAGAGAAACCAAGCCTTTGCGGACTCCGCGACCGTCGCGCTCGGCGATGCGACCGGTGCGGGTGAAGCCTGCGCCACGATGGCGATGGTCGTGAGAATCATGCATGCCTCTTAGTTACGAGCCCACCAGCTCCTTGAGCGCGGCGTCGAAGATCTTGGGTGCTTTGCCCTGGAAGAGCAGCGATTCGTTGCCGCCGATCTGTTTGCGCAGCTCGATCAGCTCGTCGCGCAATGCGGCCGCTTTTTCGAACTCGAGGTTGGCCGCATATTCGCGCATCTTCTTCTCCAAGTCGGCCGCCATGCGCATCGCGACGTCGCGCGGAATCTTGTCGAGCTTGACCTTTTCGGTCGTCTCTTCGCTCGCGCCGATCATGCTGAGGATGTCGCGGATCTCCTTGCGCACGCTGCGCGGCTCGATGCCGTGCTCGGTATTGAACGCGATCTGGAGCGAACGGCGGCGTTTGGTTTCGCCGATGGCGCGCGCCATCGATTCGGTCACGACGTCGGCATACATGATCACCTTGCCCTCCACGTTACGCGCGGCACGACCGATCGTCTGCACGAGCGAGGTCTCGCTGCGGAGATAGCCTTCCTTATCGGCATCCAGAATGCCGACGAGCGAAACCTCGGGCAGATCCAGACCTTCGCGCAGGAGATTGATACCGACGAGCACGTCGAAGACGCCCAAACGCAGATCGCGCAGGATCGCCACGCGTTCGAGCGTGTCGATCTCGCTGTGCAGATAGCGCACCTTGAAGCCGTTCTCGATCAGGAAGTCGGTGAGATCCTCCGCCATCTTCTTCGTGAGCGTGGTCACGAGCACGCGCTCCTTACGCTCCACGCGTAGGCGAATCTCTTCCATCAGATCGTCGACTTGATTGCGGGTCGGGCGCACGTCGACTTCGGGATCAACCAGACCGGTCGGGCGGATGATCATCTCGACGGTCTGCGAACTGCGTCCCATCTCGTACGTGCCGGGCGTCGCGGAGACGTAGACGATTTGATTGACGTGCGCCTCCCACTCGTCGTAGGTGAGCGGACGATTGTCGAGCGCGCTCGGCAGCCGGAAGCCGTGCTCCACGAGCGTCATCTTGCGCGAGCGATCGCCCGCGTACATGCCGCGCAGCTGCGGCAGCGAGACGTGCGACTCGTCGATGAAATACAGGCAATCCTTCGGGAAAAAGTCGAGCAGACACCACGGCGTCGAGCCCGGCTCGCGGCCGGTGAGATGGCGCGAGTAGTTTTCGATGCCGTTGCAATACCCGACCTCGCGCAGCATATCGAGATCGTAGCGCGTGCGCTGTTCCAGGCGCTGCGCCTCGAGCAGCTTGCCGTTCGCTTTGAACTGCTTCAGCCGTTCGTCGAGTTCGGCCTCGATCGAAACGACCGCGCGGCGCAGCTTCTCGTCGGGCGTGATGAAGTGTTTGGCGGGAAAGATCAGGAGCTCGTCTTTGCTCTCCACGTACTCGCCGGTCATCAGATTCACGACGTTGATCGCCTCGATCTCGTCGCCGAAGAATTCGATGCGATGCACGAGCTCCTCGTCCACGCCCACGAACTCGAGCACGTCGCCGCGCACGCGGAACGTGCCGCGTACCAGGTTGAGATCGTTGCGCCGATACTGCATATCGACGAGCTTGCGCAGGAGCGCGTCGCGCTCGATCTCCAGACCGACGGCGATCCGCGCCGACATCTCCATGTAATCCGAGGGCGAACCCAAGCCGTAGATGCACGAGACCGAAGCGACGATCAACGTGTCCGGCCGCGTAAGCAGCGACTGCGTGGAGGAATGACGCAAGCGCTCGATCTCGTCGTTGATCGAGCTGTCCTTCTCGATATAGGTGTCGGTCGAAGGCACGTACGCCTCGGGCTGATAGTAGTCGAAGTACGAAACGAAATACTCGACCGCGTTCTCGGGAAAGAACTCACGAAACTCCGCGCAGAGCTGCGCCGCGAGCGTCTTGTTGTGGCAGAGCACGAGGGTCGGCTTCTGCACGAGTTCGATCACCCGCGCCATTGCCATCGTCTTGCCGCTTCCGGTCACCCCGAGCAGCGTCTGCGCCCGGTCGCCGCGCAGGACACCTTCCGCTAGTGCGTCGGTCGCCTTGGGCTGGTCACCCGCGAGTGCGTAGGGGGCCACGAGTTTGAAGCGTTGCTGCGCCATGAGGTCTCCTTCGACACCGGGATGGGCACCCCGGGTTGCCGGGGCGGGGCTTAACTGCCGAGCCCGCGAACCAAACCAATCCCGTCCCTGTCGCCCCTCGGAGAAGCACCCCGTTGAGCCACAACCCCTTGATCTTCAGCGGAAGCTCGAATCCCGCACTGGCCGAAGAGATCGCCAAGCGTCTGAAGCTGCACGTCGGCAAGTCCCTCGTGAGCAAGTTCAAAAACGAAGAGACGCGCATTGAGATCGGCGAGAACGTGCGCGGATCGGAAGTCTTCGTCGTCCAGTCGATCTGCAAAGCCCCCAACGGCAACGGCGTCAACGACGCGCTGATGGAGCTGTTGCTGATGATCGACGCGTTGCGCCGCGCCTCGGCCGCGCGCATCACGGCGGTGATTCCGTACTACGGTTACGCCAAGCAGGATAAGAAGACGAAAGGCCGCGAGCCGATCTCGGCCAAGGTCGTGGCCAACCTTCTGAAGGTCACGGGCGCGAAGCGTCTGGTCACGATGGACCTGCACGCCGCGCAGATTCAAGGCTTCTTCGATACCCCGGTCGACAATTTGCTCGCGCTTCCGACGCTCTGCGACTATCTCAAGCGCGAAGGCCTGAAAGGCAACGAGATCGTCGTGGTCTCGCCCGACGCGGGCGGCGTGCATCGCGCCGAGCTCTTCGCCAAACGCCTGGAGAGCTCGCTCGCGATCGTCTTCAAGCGACGCCCCGAACCCGACGTTTCGGAAGTGACCGATATCGTCGGCGATGTTACGGGTAAGATTGCGGTCGTGGTGGACGACATGATCTCCACGGGCGGCACGCTTGCCAAGGCGGCGGAAGCGATCAAAGCACGCGGTGCGACCAAAGTCTACACGGTCGCCACCCACGGCATCTTCGCGGGCGACGCGGTCAACGTGCTCGAGAATTCGACGATCGAGAAGATCATCATCACGAACACGATTCCGTTCGCCGATCTGAAAGCGCACCCGAAATTCGTGCAGCTTTCGATCGCGCAGACGTTCGCCGACGCGATCAGCCGTATCACCACCAACCGTTCCGTCTCCGAACTCTTCAACGGCGGCGACGAAGCGGCATCGACGGAGCCGGCACCGGCGCTCGAAACGGTGACGGTCTAACCACAACAGCAGCTATCGAGCGGAGGTTTAGAGAGCACACCCATGGCGACGAAAGAACTCACGCTCCCCATCGAAAAACGCGAAACGACCGGCACGAGCGCGACGCACGCGCTGCGCCGCGACGGGAAGATCCCCGGCGTCCTGTACGGACACGGCGCGGCGCCGATGCATCTCGCCGTCGAAGCGCGCGCCTTCGACGACCTGCTCCATCACGGCGGCCGTACCGGCGTGATCACCCTCACGCTCGACGGCAAGAAGGCCGATACCGCGCTCGTACGCGCGCTCGACCGCGATCCGCTCTCGCACAAAGTCGCGCATGTGGATCTGCAGCGCGTCTCCGCGCATGAAGCCGTGCACGCCAAGCTGCCGGTTACCACGGTCGGCGTCGCGCGCGGCGTCAAGGATTTCGGCGGCGTGATGGATGTGCTCGTGCACGAGGTCGAAATCGAAGGCCCCGTCGATCAGTTGCCCGATCATCTCGAGATCGACGTGACCGTGCTCGGCATTCATCAGCACGCCACCGCGGCGAACATCGCGCTTCCGAAGGGCTTCAAGCTGCTCACGGCCGCCGACACGATCGTCGTCTCGGTCGAAGCATCGAAGACGGCGCAGCACCTCGAAGAGGCCGCGAGCGGCGCCGCGATCGAGCAGAGTACGCCCGAAGTGATCGGCGCGAAGCCGGAGGCATAACGATCGCATCGCAATCACCGCCGCGCCTGATCGTCGGGCTCGGCAATCCCGGACGAGAGTACGAACGAACCCGGCATAATGCCGGGTTCATGGTTGTAGACGAGCTCGCGCGCCGATTCGGCGTGACATCGTGGAAGAAAAAGGACAGTGCCGAGCAGCATCTCGACGCGTCGCGGCGCGTCGTGCTCGTCAAGCCGACCTCGTACATGAACCTGAGCGGCACGCCGGTGCGGCTCATCTCGGCGTGGTATCGCACCCCGCCCGAATCGATCCTCGTCATCGTCGACGATATGGATATTCCGTTCGGTACGCTGCGCATGCGCCCGTTCGGCGGCCACGGCGGACACAACGGTCTGCGCTCGATCATCGCGACGATCGGCGATCGTTTTCCCCGCTTGCGTTTCGGCGTCGGACGCCCCAAGCACGATACGATCGATCACGTGCTGAGCCCGTTTACGAGCGACGAATCGAAGCGCTTGGACGACGTCGTCGCGACGGCGGCGGACGGTGCGGAACTCTGGCTCGAACACGGCCTCGAACGCGCGATGCAATTCGTCAACAATCTCCAGCCGGACTGACGATCGACCGCCTCAACGCAAAACAACCGACGGCCGATATCAGAAGAAGAGGGATCGTCCCGCAAGGAGGTGCATCGTGACCAACGCGTTCTCCGGCAAAGCCTTCGTCGTCCGAATCGACGAGGCCACCGTTCGCGACGGCGTGACGGGATTCGTGGATGACCTGACGCTGCTCGCGCAGTACGACGTGCATCCGATCGTCGTCGCACCCGATCCGGCCGCCGCGCGTACGCTGGTACGCACGATCAACCGCAGCGCAAACGTCGCCGTCTCGCTGCGCGGCTCCGATGCGGCCCTGCTGCCGCAGACGCCGAACGGGATCGGCCGCGTGCATACGCCGCTGCTCGCAACCTTGATCGGCGCGGGCTACATTCCCGTGGTCGAGCCGACCGCATTCGCGGTCTTCGACGAGCGCGATGCCGCGGTCGTCGCCGACGATGTCGCCTGCGCGATCGGTACCGCCTGCGCCGCCGCGCGCGCGATCTTTTTCCATCGTGCGGGCGGCGTGATCGACCCGCACACGCAGGCACGCATCGACGAACTCACGCCCGCCGAAGCCCTCGCGCTCGCCGAGGACCCCGACATCGACGAAGCGCTGCGCGCCGCGATGCGCGCGGCCGCGCTCGGCGTACGCGGCGGCATTCCGGCGGCGCAGATCGTCGACGGGCGCGTGGCGCACGCGGCGGTGGCCGAGGTGCTCACCGCGCAGCACGCGGGCACGCAGGTGACCGGCGGCGTCATCCTCGCCGCCTAACCGCTACGGACAGCTCGAGGGCACGCCGTTGATCGCCGCGATCCGTTCGGCGGGCGACGCGGTATCTTCCATGAACAGGCGCGCGAGCACGTCGGGACAGACTTCGCGCATGCGCTGATCGGTATCGCGCACGATCGAACGCACCGCCGCCGCGCGATCGCCGGTCAGCGCGACCGCGTAGCGATCGGCCGAGAGCGACATCCGCTGCAGCATCGCGTTATCGATCGGCAGCACCACGAGATAGACCGCGCCGAGCAGCGCGCCGACCAGCGCGAGGCGCGAGACCGCGTCGTCGTCGCGGCGAAAGCCGATGCGATCGGCGATCGTTACCGCGACGGCCGCACCGATGATGAGAAAGAACGCGTCGGCGAGCGCCACGCGCCACGCCAAATGCATCGCGACATAGCCCAGTTCGTTCGCGATATCGAACCCGATCTCGCGCGCGCCGGAGACCGCGATCAACGCATCGCCGACCGCGATGCGCGTTGACGGACCGAAGCCGAGCACGTAGGCGGCGTCCTGATGCGGATGCTCGCGAACCTGCATCACCACCGGCGCGTGCACGTGCGCGCGGGCTTCGAGCGCGGCGGCGATGCGAGCGGTCGCGGCCGGCAGCGATTGGAAGCGCTCGGCCCGGGGCGCGATCACGAGCGGATTGACGTAGAGGAGCCCGACGCTCACCGCCACGATCGCGAACGCCGTGTAGATGTACCACTGATGCGTCCGATCGACGAGCCAGAGCACGATCGCGACGACGATACCGGTCGCCGCCATCGTGACGACGGTGTTGAGGAGCCATTGCGCGCCCCATGCGTGCGCGAGTTGATCGCTCAGTCCCCAGAGCCGCTCGATACGGTACAGGTAGAACTCCGGGATCAGCCCGGAGATGCGTGCGACGAGCCCGAGAGCGGCACCGAAGAGCAAACGCACCGCGAACTCGGCGCGCACGATCCGGCGCAGACGATCGCGCACGCGCGCCGCCGCTCCGGAGCGCCAAAAGTAGGCGAGCCCGGCCACCTGCGCGAGGATCGAGACGAGCAAACCGGGCAGGAGCCAATGCTCGAGCCGCACGGCCGCCGCTTGCCGTGCCGCATCGACGAGCGCCGCGGCGGGTCGCGCGAGCAGCATCGCATCGGAGAGCGCGTCGACGCGGTGGTCGATGCCGTTCGGGCGCAACAATGCCGCCCCGGCGACGAGCGTCGAGGCAAGGATGCAGAGCGCGGCGGCACCCGGGAAGAACGCCGCACGCACGCGCGAGCGAACGAGCATGCCGCTTCCGTTCGCCCTCGGTCCGGCGGAACGCTGCACGGGTGCCTCGCCGCGCGAGGCTAGCGGAACTCGGCGAAGCGGTTGCCGTCGACCGCGAAGGAGACGCGATCGCGACCGCCGCGCTTGCTGTGATACATGGCGGCGTCGGCAATCTCGAGAAGCCCGCTCGCGTCTTCGGCATCGTAGGGAAAGCTCGCGACACCCACGCTCGCCGTGATGGTCGGTTCGGTTCCGAAATCGTGACGACGCACCGCCTCGCAGAAGGCGTGCGCGCGCTCGATCGCGACCGTCTTCTGCGCGTCGAAGATCAGCGCGCAGAATTCGTCGCCGCCGTTACGCGCGACCACATCCAAATCGGGAACCGCCTGCGCGCGCAGTAGCGCGGCCATTTTCTGCAACACCGCGTCGCCGACGGCGTGGCCGTGGGTGTCGTTCACGCTCTTGAAGCGATCGGTATCGACGAACCAGAGCGTCATCACCGCGTTGCGTCGAACGCGGGCACGTTCCACTTCTTCGCGCAGACGTTCGCGAAAGGCACGCGGCGTGAGCAGGCCGGTGAGCGCGTCGTAGGTGGCATGCGAGCGATCCGCTTCGCGTTCGAGCGCAATCGCATAGGGCGCCGCCGCGCACTCGATGGCACGGACGAGCACGTCGTCGCCGACGATCGCATCGGCGAGCGCCGACGAGGCGTAGACGACCGCGCGTACCTCGCCGCGATCGAGCATCGGCACCGCGAGCGCACGCCGATCGGTCGGGATGACCGTGCCCTCCGCGCCCGCCACGCGATGCCCGGCGATCGCGGCACGAGCCGGAAGATACGCCTCGGCGTCGCGCGCCAAGCGGAGTCGAGCATAGTGATCGACGCGAGCGCCGCTTGTGTAGACGCACTCCAGATCGTTGCCGTTCGGCGCGAAGGCGAGGACGGCATCGACGCTCGGGTCGCAGCGATGAATCGTTTCGGCAAGCTCGCGCATCACCGCGGCGCTCGAGACGCGCGATGCATCCACGAGCGACCCGGTGGTCGCGACGACGAAGCGTTCGCGCTCCCGCGCCCGCGCCGCCTCGCGCGCGTCGACCGCCGCCCGACGCGCGGCACGCAGCGCGGCGCTCCCGGAGAGCAGCACGAGGACGACGGCGAGTACGCTGAGGGCGTTCATACGATCGCCCGAGTCGGTGCCCGCGTCGCGGGGCAAACGGACACCATCGCGAAAGAATGCCCTCGTGCTCGACCCGAAGGATTGGCAGGCATTCCGCGCGCTGAGTCATGCCGCGCTCGACGACGCGCTCGACTATCTGCAAGAGATCCGCGACCGCCCCGCGTGGCAAGAGGTTCCCGCCGAGGTGCAGGAACGGCTCGCCGAGCCGCTGCCGCAGGAACCCACGCCGCTCGATGCCGTGTACGCCGAGTTCGCGCGCTCGATCATGCCCTATAACAGCGGCAACATTCACCCGCGCTTCTTCGGCTGGGTGCAGGGCACGGGCACCCCGACCGGCGCACTCGCCGAACTGCTCGCGGCCACGATGAATTCGAACGTCGGCGGACGCAATCACGGCGCGATCTACGTGGAGCGTGCGGTGATCGGCTGGTTTCGCGAGCTCTTCGGCTTTCCGACGGACGCGAGCGGCATTCTCACGATCGGCACGTCGGCGGCGAATCTGATCGCGGTGCTCGTCGCGCGCACGCGCACGCTCGGCGCGAACGTGCGCGAGACCGGCGTCAACATCGAGGGCGGTCGTCTGATCGCGTACACCTCGAGCGCCACCCACAGTTGCGTACGCCGCGCCTTCGAGGTCTCGGGGCTCGGCTCGGCCTCGCTGCGCGTCCTCGCCGGCGACTCGCTGCATCGCATCGATCCGGCGACGGTCGCGCGCGCGGTGGAGGAAGATCGCGAGCTCGGGAACCGTCCGTTCATGGTGATCGCGAACGCCGGTACCGTGGATGTCGGCGCGATCGATCCGCTGCACGAACTCGCCGAGCTCTGCGAGCGCGAAGGGCTTTGGTTCCACGTCGACGGTGCGTTCGGTGCGACCGCCATTCTCGCCCCGAGCCTGGCGCCGAAGCTGCACGGCATCGAGCGCGCCGATTCGATCGCGTTCGATTTTCACAAATGGCTGCAAGCGCCGTACGACGCGGGCTGCCTGCTGGTGCGCGACGGCGCGCTGCATCACGCCACCTTCGCATCGACGCCGAACTACCTCACGCGGATGCCGCGGGGCCTCGCGAGCGCGCAGCCGTGGTTCACCGATTTCACCATCGATCTCTCGCGCAGCTTCCGCGCGCTGAAAGTTTGGTTCACCGTCAAAGAGCACGGCGCGAAGCGCCTCGGCGAAGCCATCGAAGCCAACGTGCGTCAGGCCCGCCTGCTCGGCGATTTGGTCGACGGCAACGAGGCCTTCGAACTACTCGCCCCGGTGCAGCTCAACATCGTCTGCTTCCGCTATCGTCGCGACGGCATGGATGAAGCGGCGCTCGATGCGCTCAACGACGAGATCGTCATCCGCCTGCAAGAGAGCGGCGAGGCCGTCACCTCGTCGACGACGATCGGCGGGCGCCGCGCGATTCGTGCCTGCATCGTCAATCAGCGCACGACCGACGACGATATCCGCCGGACGCTCGCGGCGATCGAGCGCATCGGCGACGCGGTGTGACGCGCCCGCTCGACGGGTATATCGCGCCTATGACATTCAAGACGATCTTCAGCGCGGCCGCGGCGGCGGCCGTGCTCTTCAGCGCGGCTCCGGCGCTCGCGGCGCCATCGATCGGCGGCGGCGTCTACACGTCGAGCGGCGACGGGCAAAGCGCAAGCGGCGCCGCCATCGAGCTCGGGACGAGCGCGGGCATTCCCGCGGTTCCCGTAACGGTCGGCCTCACAGGCTTCGTGCCGCTTGCGCGCGGCGGCGGCTATGCGATCACGCTCGACGCCTCGTTCAGCACGGGAAACGACGCTTTCGGCGCGGGGTACGGCGTGGGCCAATTCGCCGGAGCGCGCTCCGGCGGCACGATCACCGCATTCTACGATCACCGCATCGCGCCGCTCACCACGCTCGAACTGCGCGGCTATAAAACCGTCGCGGCGGGCGGCGGAACGGCGGGCTTTCTCGGAGTGAAATTCTCGCTCTGAGGCGGGTTCGACTACTTCGGCTCGAGGTAGATCGCGTCGTCCGCGTAGTCGAGCGTTATACGAAACTCGGGATAGACGTCCCGCCCGAGAATGCCGTCGAAGCGCGACGACGGCAGAAACGGCGGGGCGTCATCGACGACCAGCACGATCGGATTGCGAAAGCGAACGTTGCCGAAGATCAGCGAGCGCGTCTGTACGCGACGTTCCCAGGTGGGCTTCGTGCCGATGCCGACGGTGATGGAACGAGCGGGCCCGAGCGGAGCGCCGACGCTCACGCCGTTTGCGAACGGTTCGAAGAGCATGGTGCGTTGCGCTCCGGTATCCATCAACATCGTCGCCTCTTTGGAACCGAACCAGGCATGCACGCGCACGATGCTGCCGTTGAAATCGATCGGCGTCGCCGACACATGCAACGCTCGCGCGTCGAACGTGCCTTTCGGATAGGCGACCAGCCGATGATCGGGATAGTCGATCGTCACCACTTGGGATGCGAGAAACGGCGTTCCGATCAGGCCGGAGACGTGCACGCCCCCGTCTTCGAAACCATACCGCGGTAAGAGCACGACGCGTGCCTGCCTTGCGTCGAAGGCGCCGACCGCGAGATCCGCAGTCGCGAAACGCGCGCCGGGTGCGCTGACAACTCCCGCGCGCGTCGCGGCGCCCGCATCGATCGCGATCACGCTCGTGCCGGTGTCGAGGTGAAACCACAGCGGGTGGCCGTCGACCAGTACCTGCACGAGCACGCGTCCGGGAAAACGCGCCGGAATGCGCTGCGGCGTCGTCGCGCTCGTCGTGAAAACGGGCGCGGCGAGCGGCGCACGAGCCGGTGCTGCAACGGCGGCGGCGAGCAGCAGCGAGGCGAGCACGCTACTTCTTCGGCAGCGGCTTTGCCGGGTTGCCCGCAACCCGTTCGCCCGGAGCCACGTCCTTCGTCACCACCGAGCCCGCGCCGGTGAGGGCTCCGTCGCCGATCGTGCGCGGCGCGACGATCGAGGTGTTCGATCCGATCGCGACGTTCTTTCCGATCGTCGTGCGATGTTTGTTCTTTCCGTCGTAATTACACGTGATCGTTCCGGCGCCGATGTTGGATTCTTCGCCGATCTCCGCATCGCCCAAGTACGAAAGATGCGCGGATTTCGCGCCCTTCGCGTAGCGACTGTTCTTGATCTCGACGAAGTTGCCGACGCGGTTCTCGCCTTCCAAGACCGCGTGCCCGCGCACGTGCGCGTACGGCCCGACCGTCGTTCCGTCACCGATCTCGCTCTCGGTGATCACGCTCTCGCGAATCGTCACCCGGTTCCCGATGACCGCCGCCGAAAGGCGCGCGTTCGGACCGATCGTGCAGCGCTCGCCGATCTCGGTCAAGCGCGAGATCGTCGTATTCGGGTAGATCACCGTATCGCGTCCGATCGTGAGTTCGGGCTCGAGGTAGGTGGTCGCCGGATCGACGATCGTCACACCGTCGCGCATGTACTGCGCGCAGAGACGTGCGTTCATCTCCTTGCGCGCGAGCGCGAGTTCGACGCGGTCGTTGATGCCGAGCACGTGCAGGTGGTCGTGCGTAAGGACCGGGCGCACGCGTTTTCCCGCCCGCACGAAGTGCTCCACCGTATCGGTCAGATAGTATTCGTTTTGCGCGTTCTCGTTACGCAGCGCTCCGACCGCGTCGCGCAGCTCGGCCTCGTCGAATGCGTAGATGCCGGCGTTCATCTCGTCGAGCGCGAGTTCGTCGGCGGAGGCGTCGCGCACTTCGACGATTCGTTCGATATCGTGTCCCCGGCGCACGATGCGTCCGAAATTCGACGGCAGCGGCATCTTCACGGTGACGAGCGCCATCGCGGGCGCCGCGCCGCCGTCGGCCTCGAGCGATCCCACCATGCCGCGGAAGATCTCGGATGTGACGAGCGGCATATCGCCGCACGCGACGATCACGCGACCGCCCGCGACACGCTCGATCTGCTCCATCGCGACCTTGACCGCATGACCGGTGCCGAGTTGCTCGCGTTGGATCACGCTACGCACGCCGAACGCCGCCACGTGCGGATCGAGTTCGTCGTTCGTGACCACGATCACGTCGGCGATGCCCGCCTCGCGCAGCGCCTGCAGCGTATACCACAGCATCGGTCGCCCGCAGATCTCGTGCAGCACCTTCGGTGTGGAGCTCTTCATGCGCGTGCCTTTGCCGGCCGCGAGAACGACCGCCCGTACCGTCATTCCGCACTCACCTCCGCAAGCGGTGCCGACATGCGCTTCCATTCGTCCTGCTCTCGTTTGCTCGGTGCCCCGAGTAGGTCCGACGCACCGCGCAGACGTTCGCGCACGAGATCGCGCCCGAGCACCTCCATCGCGTCGTAGAGCGGAACCGAGGTGGGGCTGCCGGTGATCGCAACGTAGAACGGGCGCGCCACGTCGCGGAACTTCTTGCCGAGCGTCTCGGCGATGCGTTTGAGCACGGCTTCGATACCCGCTACGTTCCAGTCACGCAGCGCGTCGAGCTCCCACTGCGCGAGCGCGAAGGCCTGACGCAGCGCGAGATCGTCGAGCTTGCCGCCGCGCAACTGCTCGACCGTTACGGGCAGACGCCCGGAAAAGAAGAACGCGAGCAGCCCGCCGAGATCGCTCAAGCGCTCGATGCGCGGCTGCGCGAGTTCGGCGATGCGCGCGATGCGTTCGGGCGAGAACGCCCAATCGCGCACGCTCGTGACGAACCCGTCGCGATCCGTGCCCTCGCGAATGTAGCGACCGTTCAGCCAATCCAGCTTCGCCGTATCGAACACGGGGCCGCCGAGCGGAATGTGCTCGAGCGCGAAACGATCCACCATCTGCGCGAGCGACATCATCTCGTCGTTCCCCTCGGTGACCGAATTGGCGAGCAAGCCGAGGAAGTTCAGTAGCGCGCCGGGCAGATAGCCCATCGCGCGATAGAAGAGAATGCCGGTCGGATTCTTGCGCTTGGAAAGTTTGGACTTATCCGGGTTGCGCAGCAACGGCAGATGAATGAGCTTCGGCATCTCCCAGCCGAAGTAGCGATAGAGCAGCACGTGCTTGGGCGCGCTCGAGACCCACTCTTCGCCGCGCATCACGTGCGTGATCTCCATGAGGTGATCGTCGACGACGTTGGCCAGATGATAGGTCGGCAGTCCGTCCGACTTCATCAGCACCTGCATATCGACGGTCTTCCATTCGATCTCGATCTTGCCGCGGCGCTGATCGTCGACGACGCAGACGCCGTCGCTCGGCACCTTCATGCGCACCACGAACGGTTCACCCGCCGCTTCGCGTCGGGCGACCTCGTCGGGCGCGTAGCCGAGGCAAAGGCCGTCATAGCGGGAGGGCTGACCCGCCGCACGCTGCGCCACGCGCATCTCTTCGAGGCGCTCGGGCGAGCAGAAGCACTTGAATGCATGGCCGTCGTCGAGCAACCGGCGCACGTACGAGGCGTAAATTTCGGAGCGTTCGCTTTGACGGTACGGTCCGTGCGGGCCGCCGACATCGGGGCCTTCGTCCCACGAGAGGCCGAGCCAGCGCAGCGAATCGAGGATCGCGGCCTCGCTCTCACGCGTGCTGCGGACCTGATCGGTATCCTCGATGCGCAGCAAAAACTCTCCGCCGTGATGTTTGGCGAAGCAGTAGTTGATCAGCGCGACGTAGGCTGTTCCAACATGAGGGTCGCCCGTCGGAGACGGCGCGACCCGAGTGCGTACTTTCACGATGTCCCTTCGAGCGGCTCAGGATGACACGGGGTCGGCGTCAGCCGACGAGTTCGCGGCGTTTGCCGCATTCCGCTTCGACGAAGTCGATGATCTCCTGCAGCGGAGCGCCCGGCGTAAAGACCGCCTTGACGCCGAGTTTCTTCAGTTCGACCGCGTCTTCGGGCGGAATCGTGCCGCCGCCGAAAAAGACGATGTCGTCGGCGCCCTGCGCCTTCAATTGCTCGAGCACGAGCGGGAAGAGCGTCATGTGTGCGCCCGACAGAATCGAGAGGCCGATACCGTCGGCGTCTTCCTGAATCGCCGTCTGCACGATCTGCTCGGGCGTCTGGAAGAGGCCCGTATAGATGACTTCCATGCCCGCGTCGCGGAGCGCGCGCGCGATCACCTTGGCGCCGCGGTCGTGGCCGTCGAGGCCCGCCTTAGCGACGACGATGCGTAGTGGTCGGTTCGCCATACTGTCCTTTTCGGTCGAGCGCTTGGCTCAAGCGCAGAGCTTCTTCGAGTTTGTGCTTCACTTCCGTCAACGTGCGCCGCACGCGATGACGGTCGATCTCGTTGCGTACGCGCATCATGCTAGAACACCGAACGCTCCGTGTAGCGGCCGTACACCTTCGCCATCGTCTCCACGATCTCGCCCTCGGTGCAGTAGGCGTTCACGCAGTCGATCAGGTGCGGCATCACGTTATCGCGCTCGTCGCGGCAGGCCCGTTCGAGGCGGTCGAGCGCGGTTGCGACCGCGTTCGCATCGCGCGTGGTGCGCAACTCGTTCAGGGAGCGCGCCTGCTCGCGCGCCACTTCCTCGGTGATCTTGAGCAGATCCATGTCGAGCTGCTCTTCCTCACGCTGGAAGTGATTGACGCCGACGATGATGCGATCTTTCGATTCGATCGAGCGCTGATAGCGATAGCTCGCCTCGGCGATCTCTTTCTGGAAGAAGCCGGCCTCGATCGCCTCGATCACGCCGCCGTACTCTTCGATCTGGGCGAAGTAGGCTTCGGCCTGACGCTCCATCTCGTCGGTAAGGGACTCGACGAAATACGAACCGCCGAGCGGATCGACGACGTTGGTCACGTTGGTTTCGTACGCGAGCACCTGCTGCGTGCGCAGCGCGATCTCGACCGATTTTTCGGTCGGCAGCGCCAGCACTTCGTCCATCGAGTTCGTGTGCAGCGACTGCGTTCCGCCGAGCACCGCCGCCATCGCCTCGAACGCGACGCGCACGATGTTGTTCTCGGGCTGCTGCGCGGTCGCGCTGCAGCCCGCGGTCTGCGTGTGGAAGCGCAGCTGCCACGAGCGCGGGTTCTTCGCGCCGTAGCGCTCGCGCATGCGCTTGGCGTAGATGCGGCGCGCGGCGCGGAACTTGGCGATCTCTTCGAAGAAATCGATGTGCGAATTAAAGAAGAACGAGAGTCGCGGTGCGAAGGCGTCGACGTCCAAGCCGCGCGCCATCGCCGCCTCGACGTACGCGAAACCGTCGGCGAGCGTGAACGCGAGTTCCTGCGCCGCGGTCGATCCCGCTTCGCGAATGTGATAGCCCGAGATCGAAATCGTGTTCCACTTCGGCATCTCGGCCGTGCAGAATTCGATCATGTCGGTGATCACGCGCATGTGCGGACGCGGCGGAAAGATCCACTCTTTCTGCGCGATGTACTCTTTGAGGATGTCCGCTTGAATCGTGCCGCCGAGCAGCTTGCGCGAGATGCCCTTCTTCTCGGCGGCGGCGACGTATTGCGCCACCGCGATCGCGGCCGGACCGTTGATCGTCATCGAGGTGGTGATCGCGCCCATGTCGATGCCCTCGAAGAGCCGCTCCATGTCGCGCAGCGAATCGATCGCGACGCCGCACTTTCCCACCTCGCCGCGCGCCTGCGGCGCGTCCGAGTCGTAGCCCATCAGGGTCGGCATATCGAAGGCGACCGAGAGTCCCATCTGCCCCTGCGAGAGCAGGAAGTGATAGCGCTCGTTGGTCTGCTTGGCGTTGCCGAAACCGGCGAACTGCCGCATCGTCCAGAGCCGATCGCGATAGCCGTTGGGGTGGATGCCGCGCGTGTAGGGGTACTCGCCGGGCTGCGGCTCGACGCGTTTGACATCCTCCGGCCCGTAGACGGTCTTGAGCGGAACGTCCGAGATCGTGCGGTCGATGGCACCCGAGCCGGGGCCCGTGCGCAGGTAGCTCGAAGCGCTCGTCGTCCCGTTGCCGACGGGACGGTCGATCATCTTAGCCAAGCTGGAACATCCTTATGACTACGAGGGATTTTCGGAGACCTATTCTCCCAAAGCCCGGCCCGACCCGCAAGGGCGAAGGTCGCGGCCGGCTCCCGGGCGCGCTCCGCGACGCGGTCGCCGTCACCGGGGCCGCCCTCGTCAGCTTCCTCGTCATGTGGCTGATCGACGGGGTCCTCGGCGGCGGCCCCGGACCGGCGATCATGGCCGCGGTGTTGACCTTTACGCTCGCGCGGCGTGCGCGTTCGGGCGGGCGAGCGGCGGCACCTCCCGATCGAAGCGCTCGGCATCGTGCTGGTTGCTCTGGCCGCGGGCGGCGTGGGGCTGCTCCTGCGCTGGAACTTCGCGGCGGGCAGCCTGCTCTTCTCGGGGGCACTCGCGCTCTCGGTAATGCTGCGCGGCCGGGGCGCGGATGCACGCGTAATCGGACGAGCCGTTGCGCTGCCGTTCATCGCGATGCTGATCGTGCCGGTCCCGCCGATCGCGGACCTCCGCGGGCGTCTTCTCACGATCCTGGCCGCGCTGCTCTCCCTGATCGTTGCGATGCTCGCGCAGCGTGTCGCGCTGCCCGCGGCCGTGCAAGGCGCGCCGGAACCTCCGCGAACGAGCACGCTGAAACCGCCGCCGTACACCCGGATGGCGCTCCAACTCGGGGCGGCGCTCCTGGGCGCGTTCGCGATCGGCGGACGCTTCTTTCCGGCGCATTGGCCGTGGATCGTGCTCACGGTCTACATCGTCTGCGCGGGTGCGCGCGGGCGGGCGGACGCGCTGCACAAAGGGCTGCTGCGCCTGGGCGGAGCGCTGGTCGGCGGGATCGGGATCGTGGCCGTCGCGCCGATCGTGCACGCGGGCGGCCCGGCTACCGCCGCGACGCTCTTTCTCACGCTCTTTGCCGGCCTCGCGCTGCGCGAGCGCAGCTACGCGTTCTGGGCCGCCGCGACCACGATCATCGTCGGCATCTTGATGGCGATGGAGGGATCGTTCACCGCAGGTGACTTCGCCGCACGTATCGCCTGCATTCTCATCGGCGCCGCCCTCGGCATCGGAGCCGCCGCGTTCATCTATCCGATTCGCACGAGCGACATCGCGCGTCGACGGCTCGCGACGCTGCTCGGGCGCTTCGAACGCCTTGCCGACGACGGCATCGAATCGGTTCAGGCTCGGATCTCGCTCGACCTCGACGGATTGCGTGACCTCGAGCCCGCGCTCGCGCTCCATCGCCGGCTCGTCACGCGTGCGCGCGCCGACCACCCCGCCGACTGGATCGCGATCGCGCGCGAAACGTTCGCCCACGCGCGAACGGTCGCCGACGTCGAACGCACCGAGCGTGCATCGCTCGCCGCGCGACGAGCGATTCGGGATCGCGACGATGTCAGCGGCGCGCTGCAGCGCCTTGCGAAGACGCTCGGCTGAGCGTTACGGACGCTTCTTCGGATTCGGTGAGGTGCACATCTTCTGCGCCGCGATCGCCGTATGAGCGAGTTCGCCTTCCGACGCGGAGAGCGAACTGCGGATGCGCTGGACGATCGTCGGACCGCCGTTGACGGCTTTCGCCGTCGCCTGATTTTGCTCGCGGACCTGCTGGTACGATTGCGCCGCCGCCGCGCCGGTTCCGAACGGCAGACCGTCCAGCGGGGGGAGCCCCATGAGCGCGCGGTTCCCGTTGAAGAAATCCTGTTTGGCGAGCAGATTCCGTTGCTGCACTTCGCTCGTGTTATCGCCGTAAAAACCACCGTACAGTACTTTGTTGCTATCGGCGTCGAGGTAAGCACCGGAGATCGCGTCGATCAACGAATTGTACTGCTTCTGGTAGTAAAGGACGCGTTCGAGTTCGGCGCGCACCGCCGCGACATACGGATGTCGGGCGGCCGGATAGCGCTCGCGCGATTCGTTCAGCAGCTTCTCCGCCAAATCCATGTTCGTCATCACCTCGCCGACATCGGCTTGATCGTGTCGCGCGAGAAATTCGAAATCCGTCTTTCCCGTGATCATCGATTGCCCGACGTTGGCGGCGCGTACGACGACATCGTGAAAGGCGGCATCGTTGTGCTTCGCGATAAACGCGACCGGCAGTACCGTGCGGCGTAAATCGGAGCACACCGCGCGCGTCTCGATCGTCGTGATGACCGGCGGCGGCGTCGGCGCGGGCGTCGGCGTGATACCGAGACCCGGAAGCGGCAGGGTGGTCAAGGCGGCGAGAAGGGCTGCAATCATGCGTCGTGTCCTGTGAGGCCGCGCACGACCGCTCGCGGCCGCAGAGCGGGCGTCGGTGCGTGCGCTTCGAGGTGTTCGGATGCGTCGAACGAGCCGAAATGCGCGAGCAGTTCGTCGGTCGCCGCGTAGGGATCGAGGTCGATGCGGACGTTCCCCGCCAAGCGGCGGTCGAGTTGCATTTGGAGACGCCCGAGCGCGAGTTGACGAACGTGATGAGCGAAGGCCTCGCGACGCTTGCGTTCGATCTCGCCGCTCTCGTGCAGATAGACGACGTGCGATTCGATCGCCTTCCACAAGTCGTCGATCCCATCGCCCGTCACGGCCTGCGTCATCGCGAGCTCCGGCACCCAACCGGTAAACGAGAGCATCTCCATCATGCTGCGAATCTCGCGGCGCAGCTGATTGGCCATCGGGTGGTCGGCTTTGTTGACGACGAAGACGTCTGCGATCTCCATGATCCCCGCCTTCAACACCTGAATCGAGTCGCCGGATCCGGGCTGGAGCGCGACGAGCGTCGTACGGGCGAGTTCGGCGATCTCGATCTCGCTCTGACCGACGCCGACCGTTTCGATTAGCACCACGTCGAGGCCGAAGGCGTCCATCAACATCACGGCGTCAGCGGTCGCGCCGGAGAGCCCGCCGAGGTGACCGCGGCTCGCCATCGAGCGAATGAAGACGTCGGGATCGACGAAATGCTCGGTCAGGCGAATGCGGTCGCCCAGCAAAGCGCCGTGCGAGAAGGGTGAGCTGGGATCGACCGAGATGACGCCGACGGTCTTCCCGAGCGAGCGCGCCTTCTTCACGAGCGCCGACGAGAGCGTCGACTTGCCGACGCCGGGCGGTCCGGTGAGGCCGATCGTCATCGCGCGCCCGATGCGAGGGTAGAGGCGCGCGATCAGTTCCGCGCCGCGGCCGCTCTCCGCCCACGAGATGGCGCGCGCGAGCCCGCGCGGACGCCGGTCGTCGAATTCGCGCAGCAGCGCGTCAAGTCCGAGATTCGCCAAAGTACTGCTGTGGTTTGGGGCCGACGGCGAAACGGCCCTCCCTTTTTCAGCGCGGTTGACGGCTGATCAGGCGTAGGTCGTAGCCCTCCCAGGGGCCGAGCACGCCGAGCAGGTTCTCCACCTCGCGGCGTTCGGCCGCGGTGATCACGGCGGCGACCCGAATGCCGAGCGCCGCCGCCGAGCGCAGCGCGCGAGCATCGTCGGCACGACGCAACTCTCCCACGAGCACCACGTGCGCGCTCACGCGGGCCGCATGCTCGACGACGGCTTGCGCCGTCATCGCTTCGGGGCCGACGTGTCGAATCGCGCCGCGTTGCAGACGCGCGGCGGTCGTCGCGAGGATCCATTCGCCCTCGCCCTCACGCTCGGCGTGCACGATCGTGATCGAGCGAGGCTTGCTCGCGTCGCGTAGCCGCGCGAGCACATCCTTCAGGTGCGGCACCGAGAGCGTCACGGTGGGAAACGGATCGTAGCGCTGTTGCATGGCTCCCTTTTTTATCGGCTCGATCGGCCGGGCTCTGTGCTCGCTTGCACGAAAGATGGTCGACGAGATGATCGCAACGATGACGTTCGCCGCGGCGCTGGCGCTTTCGCCCAAGCAAGCGGCCGCCATCGATCGCATCGTCGCGCGCGTGATGCGCGAAGAACGCGTTCCGGCGCTCTCACTCGGCATCGCACGCGGTCGTGACACGCTCTACCTACGCGGATACGGGATGCGAGATGCCGCGCGCCGCGAACCCGCCGATCCGTACACGATCTACCGCATCGGATCGATCACCAAACAATTCACCGCGGCGCTCGCGCTCCAAGCCGTCGAGCGCGGCGAAATCCGGCTCTCGGCGCCCGCGCCCGAGGGGCGAACGCTCGCGGGCCTGCTCGCGCAGATCGACGGCGACCGCTGGCACTACGACAACGCGAACTATCGTCGCGCCGCCGAGATGCTCGCACGCGCCGCAGGCACATCGTTTTCCGAATTGCTGCGCACGCTTATCATCGAACCGCTCGGCTTGCCTTCCACGAGCTTCGGCTTACCGCGCGCAACGAACGTGGCGGGCACGCTCGTCGCGGCGCCGCGCGATGAGCCGTCGCGCGTGGGCGGCGCGGCCGCGATGAGCAGCAACGTCCCCGACCTGCTGCGCTGGCTCGCAGCGCTCGATGCGGGCGAGATCGTCGACCCGTCGGATCTGCGCGCGATGACGACGTCGCGCGTACTCCCCGACGGAGCCCCGACGAATTACGGCTACGGCTTCTTCATCACCACCTGGTACGGCAGCCCGATCGCCGAGCATCCCGGTTATCTCGACGGCTACAGCGCGATCGACGCGCTCGCGCCGAGCGACGGGCTTGCCCTCGCGATTCTCTCCGATGCCGATCGCGTCGATCTAACGCCGCTTGCGATGAGCATCTTCGCGATCGTCGAGGGTGAGCCCGCGGCTCCGCGCATCGGCGCGCTCGGCCGCCCGCCCGAGAACGAAAACCCGGTCGTCGACGCGCTGCTCGAACGCGCCGTCGGCGAGCTCGCACGCGGCGCGATCGATCCCGCGCTGCTGACGCCGGAGTACGCTCGGCGCCTCACCGCCGCGATGCGCGCCGCCTTCGCGCGGCGCCTCGCGCCGCTCGGCCCGCTGCGCGCGCTCGAGTTTCTCGGCCGCGACGGCGCCGCGGAGCGCTATCGCCTGCGGTTCGCACGCGCGCAACTGCTCGCGCGAATGACCCTGCGGGGCGGCAAGATCGACGACCTCGTGCTGGAAGCGGTGCGCTAGATGCTCAAACCCATTTTCGCCGCGCTGCTGATCGCGCAGACCCTGATCCTGCCGCTCACCGGCAAACGCACGCGCGCGATCGAAACCGCGTCGCTCTTCCACACCCTCTTTCACGATTTTTTCCCCGAAGACGACGACACGACGTACGTGCAGACCGGCGATATTCCGGCGATGTGGCTACGCGATTCATCGGCGCAGACGATTCCCTACGTGCGTTTTCAACGCGAATATCCGCTGCTACGGCGCCGCTTTGCGGGCGTGATCGAGCGCAACGCTCGCGCGATCAACCTCGACGTCTACGCCAACGCATTCCAAGCCGATTACCACGTGTGGGAGCGAAAATGGGAGGTGGATTCGATCGCATGGCCCGCGTTGCTCGCCGAGGTGTACGAGCGCGAGACGCACGATGCCACGATCTTCACCCCCGAACTGCACGTCGCGCTGCGCCAGATCGTCTACACCTATTCGTGCGAGGAACGGCACGCGACGTGCAGCCGCTATCGCTACCCGTACCGCGTCTACACCGACGACCGCTATAATCCCGATACCGGTTTGATCTGGTGCGCCTTCCGGCCGTCGGACGATCCGGTGCAATACCGCTTCAACATTCCGCAGAATATCATCGCGGTCGCGGGGCTGCGCGCGATCGCCGATCTTGCGTACAACGGCTACCGCGACGAAGCGCTCGCGCGGCACGCCGACCGCGTCGCGGCGCGCGTGATGACCGGAATTCTCCGCTACGGTATCTTCTACAACGCGCAGCGCCGCGTGTGGATGTACGCGTACGAAACCGACGGATACGGCCGCGACAACCTGATGGACGACGCGAACATTCCGAATCTCACCACCATGCCCAACCTGGACTGGTCGTCGGCGGTGGATCCGATCTATCTGAACACGCGCGCGTTCACGCTGAGCATGGATAATCCGTGGTACTTCTCGGGCCGCTACGCACAGGGGCTCGGCAGCCCGCACACGCCCTACGGGTTCGTCTGGCCGCTCGGCATCATCGGACGCGCGCTCACCTCGACGGACGACGTGGAGATCGAGAACAGCATTACGACGCTCGCCGAGACCGACAGCGAGAGCGGCCTGATCCACGAGAGCTTCTATCCCGACGGCTACTGGCGCTACACGCGCGCGGAGTTCGGTTGGGCGAACGCCCTCTATGCCGAACTGCTCTTTCGCACGGTCGCCGGAATGCCGGAGACGCCGCTCGTGCGCGGCGGAACGATTCTGCCGTTCGAAGAGCGCAGCGTGACACCGACGTTGGTTCCGACCGTCGTGCAGTTGGATAATACGGCCGATCTCGTGGGAACGCTCGGAAATCTGCTCTATGCGGGGCGCGACGCCGCGATCAATCAGCAGCCGTAACGGCGTTGGCGCTCCGCGAACGACGCGAGCGCCTCGTCGAAGTGCGCCTCGGTGAAATCGGGCCACATAATCGGCAACGTGAGCAGTTCGGTATAGGCGAGCTGGTACAGCAAGAAGTTGGAGATGCGAAACTCGGCGCCGGTGCGGATCAGCAGATCCGGATCGGGCGCGTGCGGCGCATACATCTTCGCTCGCAACGCGGCCTCGTCGATCTCGTCGGGCGCGATGCGACCCGCCCGAACGTCGTCGGCCACGGCTCGTACCGCGCGCACGATCTCACTGCGGCCGCTGTAGTTTAACGCAAGCGCAAGCGTCAGGCGCGCATTCCCGCGCGTCGCTTCGGTCAGCTCGCGCAGCGCCGCACGAGCGGGAAACGGGAATGCATCGAGGTCGCCCACGATCTCCACGCGGACGCCTTGGCGTAGCAAGTGCGGCCGCTCGGCCTGCGCGCAAGCCGCGTAGAGCCCCATGAGCAGGCCTACTTCGGCCGATTCGCGCCGCCAGTTCTCGGTCGAGAAACCGTAGACGGTCACGCGACGCACGCCCGCTCGTGCCGCCGCCCGCACCGTGGCCCGCAGCGAGTCGACACCGCGACGGTAGCCTTCGGCGAGCGGCAATCCCTGTTCGCGCGCCCAGCGCCGGTTGCCGTCCATGATCACGGCGACGTGTTCGGGCGCGGTGGCGAGCGCGGGTGCATGCAGCATGCTTCACTTTGTATCACAAAGTGACTGCTCGCGCAAGGCGAGAGCCGAAACGCCGGTCAGGCCGGCGCCGGTACCCGTCGGGCGTCGACGATGGCGTTTCGCTCGAGCACTCGGCCCGCAAAGCGCATCGGCACGCCCTGGCCGTTACGCTCGGCGTGGATGTGCAGGTGCGGCTCGCTCGACCGGCCGGAGTTCCCCACGCGTCCCAAAACGGTGCCGCGGACGACCCGGGCACCGAGCTGGACCGCGACCGACCCGCGCTGCAGGTGCGCGTGCACCACGTCGATCCCGTCGTCGCGCCGCAACACCACGTGGTTACCACGAACGTCGAAGCCGCGCACGGCAAGCGAACCGTCGTCTTCCATCTCGTCGCGAACGGCCACGACCGTTCCATCGCACGGCGCGTGCACCGCGCAGCCGAAGATGCGATACTCGTCGTTGCGCTTCGGAACGAGCGTCGCGGCGCGCAGGCCGAAGGGGCCGAGCTCCACGATATCGAGCGCGTACCGCTGCGCGCGCGCCCGCACGTGGTGATTGACGAGCGCGTCGTTGCCACCCTGAACGACGGAAAAGCGGGCGTCGGCAAGAGGGAACGCCAGATCGACACCGTCACGCGGAGCCGTGAGGCGGGCATAGATCACGCGGGCGCCGAGATATGCGAAGACGAGCATCAGCGTGGTCATTCCGAACGATCCGTCGGGCGGCTGCGGGTGAGCGATCGCTGCCGCGATCAGGAAGATCGCCTCAACCACATAGACGACTCCGAGCAGATTACGCACGCCGTAGCCGATCATGCCCCAAGGCGGAACCAGTATCAGCCACATGCCGATCGCAACGACCGCACCGATGAACACGGGAAGGGGCGCCCCGAGACCGGTCTGCCAGAGGAGGACGTCGATCGCGATCCACGCGAGCGGAGTTGCGGCGACTCTCATCGTCGCGCTCATTGTGCGACCTCGCGTCGAGCCTCGGACGTGGATTCGATCGAGCACGCGTCGAGCCCGACCGCAACGGATATTCGCGCGCGATTGCGCGCGATTGCGGCGTACACATGACGCTCGGCCCAACGCAGCGGCGGAACAGACGAGACCGCCCGCGCGATCCATCCCAGCAATCCGCCCGTGCGGGCGAGCACCAGGCGGATCGCCGCGGCGCCTTCGGCGAGATTCGCGCCGCGCTCGGCGTCGACGACCTGGAAGGCTGCCAGGCATCGCTCGTGCGTCAGGCCGTATCGCGCCAGTTCACGGTCATCGAGCGCAGCCGACGGCACGAAGGTGACCGCCGCACCCGAACGACGGACGCGAGCCTCGGCCAAGCGGACGAAGGCGGAGCAGATACCGCAATCGCCGTCGTAGATCCCGATGAGCGACATGACGGGCGAGAGAATACCACACATTTCGAGTTCGACGATAATACCGTGCCGCAGATAGATGCGTTTCGCACCTATGCAAGAGGCGTCGGCGAAAAGCAGACCTAACCCCCGCCCCATGACCAGAGGCTACTACCGCTACCCGACCATCGCCCGCGACCGCATCGTCTTCGTCTGCGAGGACGACCTGTGGAGCGTGCCTGCCGAGGGCGGCGCGGCGACCCGGCTGACGGTCAGCTTCGGCACGTGCGCGACGCCGCGGCTCTCCCCGGACGGTCGCCGGCTCGCCTTCGCGAGCAATGACGACGGGAACCCGGAGGTCTACGTGATGCCCGCCGAAGGCGGGCGGCCGCAGCGCCTCACCTTCTCGGGCGCGACGATCACGCAGATCATGGGCTGGAGCGAGGACGGGAGCGAGATCTTCTTCGTCAATAATGCGGGCGCGTGGTGGGAGGGCGAGACCTTTGCGCGCGCGGTCGCCCGCGAGAGCGGCTCGGTGCGCGACCTTGCACTCGGCCATGCCCGCACGTTCTCCGTCGGCGCGAACGGCGCGATCGCGCTCGGGCGCAACGCCTACGATCCCGCCCGCTGGAAGCGCTATCGCGGCGGCACGGCGGGCGAGGTGTGGTGCGACGCGGCGACGCGCGGCGAATTCGAACGCCTGCCGCTTCCCGACGGAAACCCGGCGTGGCCGATGCTCGTCGGCGAGCGCCTCTACTTCACGAGCGATCACGAAGGCATCGGCAACATCTACTCGTGCGCGCTCGACGGCGGCGAACTCGTGCGCCACACGCACGAAGCCGAGTACTACACGCGCTTTCCGTCGACCGACGGCACGCGAATCGCCTACGGTGCGGGCGGTTCGATCTTCGTGCTCGATCTCGCGAGCGACACGGTGCGCGAGGTCGAGATCGCCGCTCCTTCGGCTGCGCCGCAGACGGCGCGTCGCTTCGAGGAAGCCTCGGCCTCGCTCGAATCGTTCGCCCCGCATCCCGACGGCGCGCACCTCGCGTTCGTATCGCGCGGCACGATCTTCACGATGCCGCTCTTCGAAGGGGCGGTCACCCGTCACGGCGAGACGAGCCGCGTGCGTTCGCGCCTGCCGGTGTGGCTGAACGACGGGAAACGCTTCGTCTGCGTTACCGACGCAAACGGCTACGAACAACTCGCGCTGCACCGATCGGAGGTAAGCGAGGAGCCGAAGATCCTGAGCGCCGGCGATATCGGACGCATCACCGAGCTCGTCGCATCGCCGACGGCCGAGGTGCTCGCGTTTGCGAACCACCGCCACGAACTCTGCACGTTCGATGTGGAGAGCGGCAAGGTGACGGTCGTCGATACGAGTCCCGCGCGCCGCGTGAGCGATCTCGCTTTCTCGCCCGACGGACGTTTCGTCGCCTACACGTGGTGGCCGACGCAAGGCACCTCGATCATCCGCGTCGTGAAAGTAAAATCGGGCAAGGTGCACGACATTACCGCGCCGCTGCGCGTGGATCACTCGCCCGCCTGGGATCCCGAAGGCAAGTATCTCTACTTCATTTCGACGCGCGACTTCCATCCGGTGTACGACGCGTTGCAGTTCGACCTGAGCTTTCCGCAGGCGCAACGCCCCTTCGTCGTCACCCTGCGCAGCGACGTGCCCTCACCGTTCGTACCGAAACCGCGTCCGATCCATCGCGATCACGATCACGAGCACGACGGTGACGGCGATGACAAGAAGGGCGGCAAAAGCGACGCGCCGCGAATCGAGATCGATTTCGACGGCATCCAGGGACGCGTGCTCGGCTTTCCGGTCGAGGAGGGCGAGTACGCACAGCTCGTCGCGGTGAAGGGCCGCGTGCTCTACACGCGTTTCCCGGTGAGCGGCATTAAGCCGGCCGGCAACGACGATGACGAGGAGCGCGGCCTCGGCACGCTGCTCGCCTACGACTTCGACCAGCTGCGCCAAGGCGTGGTCGCGCACGATGCGGGCGAGATGGCGCTCGGCGCCGACGGACGCACGCTGCTCTATCGCGCGCACGAACGCCTGCGCGCGATCGACGCGACGAACGATCTCTCCGACGACGACCCCGAGAAACCGGCGAGCGAGCCCGGACGCAAGAGCGGCTGGATCGATCTCGATCGCGCGAGCGTGGAGATCGTGCCGTGCGATGAATGGGCGCAAATGTATCGCGAAGCGTGGCGTCTGCAGACCGAGCAATTCTGGGTCGAGGACATGAGCGATATCGATTGGGATCGCGTCTTCGATCGCTACGGCGCGCTGTTGCCGCGCATCCGCACGCGCAGCGAACTCTCCGATCTCATTTGGGAGATGCAAGGCGAACTCGGCACCTCGCACGCCTACGAGTACGGCGGTGATTACCGCGTGCCGCCGCAGTATCAGCGAGGCTTTCTCGGCGCCGACCTGGCGTGGGACGATACGCGCGGCGGCTATCGCATCGCGCGCATCTATCGCGGCGATTCCTGGACGCGCGAGAGCGATTCGCCGCTCGCAGAACCGGGGCTCGACATCCGCGAGAACGATCTGCTCGTCGCAATCGGCGGCAAGCGCCTTTCGCGCGAGACGACGCCCGACCGCCTGCTCGTGAACTGCGCCGGCAAAGACGTGTCGATCACGGTGCGCTCGCGCAAAGACGACGAACGCACGCTGCTCGTGCGCGCGCTTGCGAGCGAGCACGCGCTACGGTATCGCGCATGGGTCGAGGCGAACCGCCGCTACGTGCACGAGCGCACCGACGGCCGCGTGGGCTACGTGCACATCCCCGACATGGGACCCTGGGGCTTCGCGGAGTTTCACCGCGGATATCTGAGCGAGTTCGACCGGCGCGGCCTGGTCGTGGACGTGCGCTACAACCGCGGCGGACACGTCTCACCGCTCTTGCTCGAAAAATTGGCGCGCAAACGCGTGGGCTACGATATCCCGCGCTACGGCGCGCCGATTCCCTATCCGCCCGAGTCGGTGGGCGGCCCGATGGTGGCGCTGACGAACCAGTTTGCCGGATCGGACGGCGACATCTTCAGCCACTGCTTCAAGCTCTATCAGTTGGGACCGCTGGTCGGCAAGCGCACCTGGGGCGGCGTGATCGGCATCGAACCCTATCACCCGCTGGTCGACGGCACGCTCACCACGCAACCGGAGTACTCGTTCTGGTTTACCGACGTCGGCTGGAGGGTGGAGAACTACGGCACCGATCCGGATTACGACGTCGATATCGCGCCGCACGACTATCGCGACGGCCGCGATCCGCAACTCGATTTTGCGCTGCGCCTGATGGATCGCGCGATCGAAAACGCGGTCGAGGTGCGCCCCGATCTCGCGACGCGCCCGTCGCTCCCACTACCAACGCTCGGCTAAGCACCTTGCAAGGCCCGGCAAAGATTACGGCACGACGATGATGCCGGCGGGGCTATTGAGGTTCGGGAAGGTGCCGGAGAGCGTTTGCTGCACGCCGCTACCGTTGTACGCCGTCACGGTGTTGTTGGTAGAGTTCGTCACGTAGAGGAAGCTACTGCTCGGATCGTACGCGATGCTAAGCGGGTTGGTGACGTTCGGGAAGCTGCCGGAGAGCGTCTGTTGCACGCCGTTCCCGTCGTACGCCGTCACCGTGTTGTCGGCGTTGTTCGTCACGTAGAGGAAACCCGTGCTCGCATCGTATGCAATGCCATACGGTGCATGGAGATTCGGGAAAGTGCCGGAGAGCGTCTGCTGCACGCCGCTACCGTTGTATGCCGTCACGGAACGGTTACCGTTGTTCACTACGTAGAGAAAGCCGTTGCTCGGATCGTATGCGATGGCGGCGGGATTGCTAAGGTTTGGGAAGCTGCCGGAGAGCGTCTGCTGCACGCCGTTCTGATCGTACGCCGTGACGGTAGAGTTACCGAAATTAGCGATATAGAGGAGGCCGTTACTCGGATCGTACGTGATACCGAGGGGGTATACGGCCTGGGGAAAGAGGTTCAGGAAGGTACCGGAGAGCCTCTGCTGCACACCGTTCTGATCGTACGCCGTAACGATATTGTTACCGGAGTTCGCCACGTAGAGGAAGCCGCTGCTCGGATCGTATGCGATGCCGTAGGGGTTGTTAAGTTGCGGAAAGGTACCGGAAAGCGTCTGCTGCACGCCGTTCCGATCGTACGCCGTCACGGTGTAGTTCCCGGGATTTGTCACGTAGATCAGAGGCTCCATTGCGACGGTGACCGTGACCGCCGTGCAGTTTGCCCCGGTTTGCGCGCAGCCGTTCGTGGCCTGACCGGCGAAGGTCGGCGTCACCGTGAATGCGGCCGTGCCGCTACCATACGCTGTCGGCGGCGTCACGCTGAAACTATTGGGCGCGGAGGCGGTCGGCGCCGCGACCGTTACCCCGGTGAGCGCACCGGAGACCGTTCCGACGGTGAACGTCGGCGCGCCCGCGCCGACGATGATGTTGCCGTCGGCATCGAGCGACTCGACGAGAAACGTGCGCGCGCCTTGCCCGAGCAGATTGTAGCTATTGTTTCCGCTTGACGCCGAGATGAGGGAACTCACCGGCAGCACCAGCGTACTCGCCGGAACGCCCGAGAGCGTGAGATTCACCGTATTGCTTTGCCCGGCCGTCACGCTGAACGCAATGGATTGCGCGGCGGAGAGCACGTTACCCGTGCCGTTCGCGCCGTCGTAGGTGGTGAGTGTCGCCGTGTAGCTCCCCGGCGCAAGCCCCGGAACGGTGAGCGCACAGGTCGTCGAGGCGAGCGTGCTCGTGCAGCCGCTGCTCCCCACGGTGAGATTCGCCGTCGCGCTGTAGGGTGTCGGCCCGCTCAGCGCGATCGTGATGGACTGCGTGGCGGGAGAGATGTACTGCGGATGCGCACCTGCGCGCGAACCGCTCGCCGTACTCGCTGATTTCTTCGGCACCGCGATGACGAAGCTTGCGGTGCCGGTGCCGTGTTCCGCGGGGATGCTCGGTGCTCCCGCGGGTGCGCCCGCCTGCCCGCCGCAACCGGCCAGCAGACTACCCGCGAACGCCGCGGCAAGGATCAACGATGGAAAAGTACGCATCCGAGTTCGTTCCTTCAGTGCTGGAGTTGCGGCACGACGGTGATGCCGAAGGGGAAATTTAGGTTCGGGAAGGTACCGGTGAGCATCCGATCACACAGACGACGGTCACCGTCGCGCAGAAATAAAACGCGTACCTCCTCATCAGTAGCCCCCTCGACAAAAAAGAACGCGCGGAAAAGCGGCAGATCAACAGTGTCCGCGCGTCATGTGGAGCAACGCGTTAGCTTCCGCGCGCCGCTCCTCCTTGCGCTTGTATCTCCGCGATCTCTTCGCGCAGCCGCGCTTGCCGCTCGGGAGGTATGTGCGCCGACGAAAACACGAGCCAAACGGCGAACACGCCCGTCCCAAGCCGGAGCACCGCTGCGATGGCCGGGCGCAACATCCGAGCGACGGAGTAGCTTCTCGCCATGACATCGCCGCGAACACGATACCGAGCGCGGCGCATAAGACAACGGGTTGCGCGTCACGTTGCCGCTGACGTCGCGAGTCTGCCCACGCGATCGCGCATCGCGTCTAAGCTCGCGTGCGCGCCGATGTAGTAGGCCATGTCGTAGGCATCGATGCCGAGCGTTCCGCGGATCTTTTGCTGCGCGTTCGCGACCCAGGTCATCAGACGAATCGACGGCCGCACGTCGTCGCGATGGCGCATCGTATCGACGAATCCGGTCAGCTCGGCCGCCGCGGAGAATTGCTCCAGCGCGACGGCGACCAAGCTCCACACTTCAAAGTATGCCGCGAGCGAGCTCGGATTGCCGCTCGCGCGGATCGGTTCGAACGCAAGCTGCATCTGCGCGACCGCTTCGTCGTTGCGGCGCACGAGCGCGAGCACGTGCGCGTTCGTCACGCGCTGCATCGCTGCGCGCCAGGCGTTTCCCGTCTGCTCGAAGAGTTCAATCGCGCGCGCACCGCGCTTGAGCGCTTGCGAGTAGTCGCCGACGGCGCGGCAGACTTCGGTCGAATGCGCGAGCGCGACCGCGAGGCCGAGTGGACGTTCGAGTTGTTCGAATTCGGCGATGACTTCTTCGTAGATGCGGCGCGCCGCGGGCACGTCGAAGCGTGTTTCGAACGCCAGCACACCGAGGTTCATCTTTGCGCGCGCCGCTTCGATGCGCGCTCCGATGCGCGATGCGAGTTCCAGGGAGCACTCGAATGCCTCTTCGGCACGCGATGCTGCGCCGATCTGCATCTCAGCGAAACCGAGAAAGAACCATGCGAGACTGAGGGCCCGATCGTCACCCGACGCGGTCGCCGCCGACACCGCTTCCTGCGCAATCGTGCGCAGTTCGTGGAAATCGCCGCGATCCTGGGCGCGCTGCGCGTCAGCGAGCAGCGCCTCCAAAACGCTCTGCTCGGACATATCGAGCACTTAGTGTGGCACGACGCGGAGCAGAGCGCAAGAGGACGCCCGGCGATGAGAACCGGGGCGCCTTCTCACCACCACATCACCGCAAACGTCCAGCTCAGATAATTTTATCAATAGGGCATATTGACATATGTTGCGCGACTTTTGTATAAGGGTATAGCAGTCCAACGGTTTTCGGCAAGCCATCCAATTGAACCGAGCCAATGGGCGAATTGAGCGATCCAATCTTAGATCCGTGGAGGAGCACCTACGTGAGCACGAACGAGCGGGCAGCGGCCCTGGAGCAGACCTGGAAGAGCGACACCCGCTGGAAAGGCATCGAGCGCCGCTACACCGCGCAAGATGTCGTGAAGCTGCAGGGCAGCGTCGTCGTCGAACAGACCCTCGCGCGCCTGGGCGCCGAGAAGCTCTGGGCGTCCCTGCAAGAGCCCGACGCGACCGCCGCGCTCGGCACGATGACCGGCGGTCAAGCGGTGCAGGCCGCGAAGGCCGGACTCAAGGCGATCTACTGCAGCGGCTGGCAGGTGGCCGCCGATGCGAACGTATCGGGGCAGGTCTATCCCGACCAAAGCCTCTACCCGGTGAACTCCGTTCCGCAGCTGGTCAAGCGCATCAATAACGCCTTCCAGCGCCTCGACCAAATCGAGACGGTCGAAGGGCGCGGCGGCGCGCAGAACTATCTGCCGATCGTCGCCGACGCCGAGGCCGGCTTCGGTGGTCCGCTCAACGTCTTCGAACTCACGAAGGCGATGATCGAGGCCGGCACCGCGGGCGTGCATCTGGAAGATCAACTCAGCTCGGAGAAAAAGTGCGGCCATCTGGGCGGCAAGGTGCTGATTCCGACGCAGCAAGCGGTGCGCCACCTCGTCTCGGCGCGTCTCGCCGCCGACGTGCTCGGCGTGCCGACGGTGATCATCGCGCGCACCGACGCGAACGCCGCGACGCTCATTACGAGCGACGTCGATCCGATCGACCGTCAATTCATCACCGGCGAACGCACCGCCGAAGGCTTCTTCCGCACGCGCGAGGGGCTCGACGCCTGCATCGCGCGCGGCTTGGCCTATGCGCCGTACGCCGATCTGCTCTGGGTCGAAACCTCGGAGCCGAACATCGAAGAGGCGCGCCGCTTCGCCGAGGCGATCCACGCGAAGTTCCCGGGCAAACTGCTCGCGTACAACTGCTCGCCCTCGTTCAACTGGAAGAAAAAGCTCGACGATCAATCGATCGCCACGTTCCGCGAGCAGCTCAACGCGATGGGCTACAAGTTCCAATTCATCACGCTCGCCGGCTTCCACGCGCTGAACTTCAGCTTCTTCGAACTGGCGCGCGACTTCAAGACGCGCGGTATGTCGGCGTACGCGGAGTTCCAACAAAAGGAATTCGCGAGCGAGGAGTTCGGCTACACCGCGACGCGCCATCAGCGCGAAGTCGGTACCGGCTACTTCGACGAGGTCGCGCAGACGATCAGCGAAGGCCGGTCGTCGACGACCGCGCTGCACGGCTCGACCGAAGCCGAACAGTTCTACGAGAAGCGCGTGAAGGAAACGGTCGGGGTCTAACGTCCGCATGAACGTCGCTCCCGCGGGTTTCACGCTCCATCGAGATCTGCCGGCCGGTTTCGCGGAGTTCTTCCTGCCCCTGCATGAGGAGTTCACTCCGTGGCAGCAACGCCGGGCGCACGCGCGAGCCGAAGTGCTCGCGCGTGCCCATGCGGGCACCTTGCCGACCTACCTTCCGCCGTCCGAGGCGACCACCACCGCGTGGCGCATCGAACTGCCGTCGTGGTGCGCGGATCAGCGCAATCAGATGACCGGCCCCGCCGACGACGCGGAGCTGGTCGTGAAGATGCTCAACTCAGGCGCACCCGGCGTGATGCTCGATCTCGAAGACTCGATGGTCAACACGTGGGAGCATCTGATGCTCGGCCACGACAACGTGCTCGCCGCACTATACGGCGAACTCACCTACGACGATCGCAGGCGCGGCAAAACGGTCGGTATCACGCCGAGCGACACGGTGATCTTCAACCGCGTGCGCGGGCTACATCTCTCGCAGGCCGGGGTGGTCGGCCCCGATCTCACGAGTGCCTCGCTCTTCGACGTGGCGCTGCTCGTCTATCGGCTCGATTACGGGCGACTCAAACATCCGCTCTGCATCTACATTCCGAAATCGGAATCGGCCGAAGAAGCGCTCTGGTGGAAGGCGCTCTTCGATCGCGCGATCGAAATCAAAGGTTGGGAGCCGGGTTCGATTCGCGCGATGGCGCTCGTGGAATCGCATCCGCTCGCCTATCAGATGGAAGAGTTTCTCTTTAATCTGCGCGAGTATATCATCGGCTTGAATCTCGGCCGCTGGGATTACATGGCGAGCCTGATCCACTACAACCTGCACGATCCGGCGTGGCTGTTGCCGGATCGCAACACGATTCCGCTCGACGTGCCGTTCTTCCAGAATCTGCGCACGCTGATGCCGGAGATCACCCACAAGCACGGAGCCCTCGCGATCGGCGGCATGACCGCACTCTATCCGAGCCGCGAAGATGCGGAGCTCAACGAGCGCGCGCTCTCCGTGCTCGAGCGCGATAAGAAGAACGAAGCCTCGTGCCTGATGGACGGCGCGTGGACGGGACACCCCGATCAGAACGCGATTGCCGTCGCACAGTTTCCGCAGCCGAATCAGATCGACCGGCGCCCGGAACTCGCGACGGTACATCCCGATCTGCGTCCGGTACCCGCCGGTGTCGGCTCGGCGACGATCGACGGCACGCGAGCGGCGGTACGCACGGTGATCCGCTACCGCAACGGCGTGCTCGAAGGCAAAGGCGCAAGCCTGCTCGACGGCTACATGGAAGATCTCGCCACCGATCGCATCTATCGATTGATGATCGCGCAGCGCCTGCGCTTTCCCGGTCCCTACACGCCGTCCTCGCTCGCGCGGATTTTCGATGAGGAACTCGCGCGCATCGTCGACGCCCTCGATGCACCGACGCCGGAGACGCGCGCGCGTTATCGCCGCGCTCGCGAACTCTCCGAGCAGATGATTCTCACCGGAGCCTTCGACCCGACGTGATGCCTGCGCGGCCGAGCCTCAGCGCTCGGTCACGTAGGCATCGAAAAGCCATGCGCCCGCACCGTCGTCGTATCGCACCACGCGATCGTCGCGTGCGACCCACCGGCGACGATCGCCGCCCTCGAACGGATTCACCGCGCGCGCGAAGCGTGCGGCGATCTCCGCTTCGTGGGCGGCGATTTCGTCGTCGGTGAGCGCGTTCAAGCAGTTGCGCAGCGCCACGCTCGCCGGAATGACCTCGCGAGCGAATGCGGTCCACCCCATGACCGCCGGATCATCGCGGCTCACGTCGTCGATCTCGTGCGTATCGGCTCGCTCGATCCGCCACGCCCACGCGTCGCGTACCAGTCCGATCGGACATCCGTGATCGAGCGCGAGCGCGCGCGCGATATCGTCGCGCTCGTCGGCTCGCGCGTCTTCCGCGTGCAGCGCGGCGTGCAGCGCCACGCTCGGCTCGCCGCGCCCCCAAACGAAGACGACCCCGAGCGCATCCGCCGGCGGGCGCGCGGTCGGAACGCGATGACGATGACTTCGACTCATAAGATCCTCCGCATTTCAGATGCCGCTCGGAAAGCTCTCGGGAACCTCGCCCGCTTCCCAGTGCGGCGTGCGTTCGAGCGGTTCGACGGCTCGCGTGTGCTCGTAGTGAAACAGCGCGTCAAATTGATCGACGATGCGCGCCTCGAGGTAATGGCTCGCAAGTTCGGTCTCGGGCCGGTACACCACACCGATCGCGCGCTCCAGTAACCGGGCGCGCAACAGCGGGTATGCGTCGGCCGCGCCGCGCAGGTCGAGATACCACGCAGGCATCCCCGTCGCCGCGAAGAGTGCCTCCCAACTTCTCGGCATCGGTGCACGGACGCGTTTGCGCTCGGCATCGGCGTACCAGCGCGACGCCGCGGTCACACTGCCGCTGCAGGTGGTGAATCCGACGAGCAGCGTACTTGCCGCGTTCGCCTCGCGCGTGAGCTGGCCGAGGTTGAGTTCCCGCCCGGCACCCATCGAGGTGGCCCGCGCATCGCCCACGTGCGAGTTGTGCGCCCAGACCACGATTTTCGCCGGTTCGCCGCGCGTACGCGCGAGATGCAGCGCAAGCCGTTCGAGCGTCTCCGACATGAAGCGATCGCGCAGATTCCACGATGAGATCTCCTGATCGATCATCGTGCGGTAGTACATCTCCGCCGATGCAACGACGCGCGCGTTCTGTTCCGCGTAAAATCCCTCGGCGGTATCGAAACTGCGGCGCTGCAATTCCAAGAGCACCTCGAGCGCCTCGCGACGACACGAGCGATCGAGCCCGGCTCCGACGCGATATGCGTAGCTCTCCATGTCGGGTCCGAAACGATCGAAACAGGCATAGCGCTCGCGCGCTCGTTCCGCCGCCGACGGATCGACGCCGTTCAAATACCCGAGCACCGCATCGATGCTCCGATGCAGGCTATAGAGGTCGAGGCCGAAGAAGCCGACTCGTTCGCGCGTCGGACGCGTTCGGTTCACGCTGCGCAGTCGACCGACGAAGTCGAGCACGTCGGCGTTGCGCCACATCCACGCCGGAAAGCGCCGGAATCCGCCGAGCGCATCCTCGGCGTCATTCGCCCCCGCGCCGCGGACGAATCGATCGACACGCTCCGCATCGGGCCAATCGCCCTCGATCGCGACCGCGGCGAAGCCGCACTCCCGGATGAGCCGTTCGGTGATCTCCGCGCGCATATGGTAGAACTCGTGAGTACCATGCGTCGCTTCTCCGAGGAGCACGAAGCGGCAACGCGCCGCCGCGTCGACCACGGGATCGAGGTCGGCGCGCACCCCGCGTAGCGGCTGGGCCAAGTCGCGCACGCGGCGCGGATCGATCGCTTCGGCTCGCGGCATGCATCGATCATCCGACCGGCGCGTTCCGGATCGAAGAACGTTCCGTGAAGGCCGTTCGTCCCCGAATACGTCCCGTTCGTCACCCGATGATTGCGCTGAAGCGAGCGAGCGAGGTACAACGGGGGCATGAACTTCCGCGACCCGGGCGTCATCCTGCGCACTTTCGTCGTCTTCACCGCGATCGGGGTCTTCTTCGCGCTCCACCAGCATCTCGACGACGTGCTCTATAACCCGGGCATGCGTATCAACGAGCGCTTTCTCTTCGAGCTCTCCGGCGCGTGGAGCGCGATGCTGATGCTGCCGTTTCTCAACGCGGTCACGATGCGTAACCCGCTGCGGCGCTCCGCGCTACGATGGACGATCCCCGCGATTCTCGGCGCCTACGTCGTCTACACCGTGGGGCACACCACGCTGAACGATCTCTTGCGCTTCGGGCTGGCACCGCTCTTCGGCGTCCACGGCATCACCCCGTTCGGTTTCTTCCGCGACATGCCGTCCGAAGCGGCGAACGATACCGTCTTCTACGGGATGCTGCTCGCGACGCTCTATCTGACCAATCATTTTATCGAAGCCCAAGAGCTCACGAAGAAGCTGGCCGAGACGAAGCTCGAGAATCTCCGACTTCAGCTCAATCCGCACTTTCTCTTTAATGCCCTCAACGCGATCTCGGCGGTGATGTACGAAGATGTCGCCAAAGCGGATCGTATGCTCGCTCAGCTGAGCGACTTTTTGCGGATGGTGCTCGCTTCGAGTTCAGCACAAGAGGTTTCGCTCGCACACGAGTTGGAAGCGGCTCGCGCCTATGTCGAGATCATGCGTACCCGTCTCGAACGTCGACTGGAACTCGAGCTACGCGTGAGCGAGGATGCGGCCCACACGAGCGTCCCCTTCATGCTGCTTCAGCCGCTGCTCGAGAACAGCATCCGACACGGCATGCGGCACGAATCCGATGCGCTGCATCTCGTCGTCGGGGTACGTCGGGCGGATGAAAACACGGTCATCGACGTCGAGGACGACGGCATCGGGATTGCCGACGAATTCCACACCGGCATCGGACTCAAGAACGTTGCGGCGCGACTGGGATTGCTCTACGGATCGGACGGTGCGCGCTTTAGGATCGCCAGACGCGACGAGGGCGGCACGCGCGCCACGATCGTGCTGCCGTTCGCGCCGGAGGCATCGGCATGATGCAGGTGATGATCGCCGACGACGAGGCACCCGCGCGCCGTAAGCTCGCGCGCTTTCTCGCCGCGCACGACGACATCTCGCTCGTCGCCGAAGCCGCGAACGGCATCGACGCGATCGACTTGATCGCGATGACGAAGCCGGAACTGCTCTTCCTCGACATCCATATGCCCGATCTCGACGGCATCGGCGTCGCCGAAGCGCTGGCGGGTACGGAGAGGCCGCCCGCGATCGTCTTCGTCACGGCCTACGATGACTACGCCGTGAAGGCATTCGAACTCAGCGCGATCGACTATCTGCTCAAACCTTACGATCGCGAGCGATTCGATCTGGCACTCGCGCGTGCGCGCTCGACGACGCTCGCCGTTCCTTCCGGCGAACAGCTCGTGAAGATGCTCGCGGGCCTGCGGCACGAAGAGCGATACGTGCGGCGCATCCTCATTCCGAACGACGGCCGCTCGTTCTTCGTGAGTATCGAGGAGATCGTACGCCTCGAATCCGACGGCAACAACGTGCTCGTCCACACGACGCGCGGAACGCATCCGCTCCGCTCGACGCTCGCGTCGATCGAGTCCCGCCTCGATCCGGCGCGCTTCGCCCGCGTACATCGCTCCCACGTCGTCAACATCGATGCCATCGCCGAGATTCGCCCCTGGTTCCACGGCGACGCCGTGATCGTCATGCGGGACGGTGCGGAGGTCTCGTGGAGCCGCCGCTATGCCGCCCAACGACGCGACTTGCTCGAGTAAAGGAGTCCCATCCGTGAAACACCGCAACGCCCTGCTCGCGGCAGTGGTCGTCTTCATCGTGCATGCGCTAGGGAACGCGCACTACGGCTTCTTCCGCGATGAGCTCTACTTCATCATCTGCGGACGACATCCGCAGTTCGGCTACGTGGATCAGCCGCCGGTCGTGCCGCTGCTCGCGGCGCTCACGCAAGTCGCGGGTCATTCGCTCTGGCTGCTACGAGCGGTACCCGCGCTCTTCGGAGCCGCCGGCGCCTACGTAACGGTGCTCCTCGCCGAGGAATTCGGCGGCGGTGATGCGGCGCAGTGGATCGCCGCGCTCGTCTATCTCTTCTGCCCCGTGCTGCTGAGCTTCGGCATGAAGGTGAGCACCGATGAGGTCGGCCTCTTCACCTGGCCGCTGCTCGCGTATCTGCTGGTGCGGATCATTCGCGGCGCCGACCGCCGCCTCTGGCTCGTCGTCGGCGCGGTTGCGGGACTGACGATCGAGAGCAAATATAGCGTGCTCTTTTTTCTGGCGGCGCTACTAATCGCGCTGCTCGCCACGCGCGAGCGCCGCATCTTGGCCGATCGCTGGGCGGGGGCCGGATTCGCCGTCGCGCTGCTCATCGCGCTACCGAACGCGCTTTGGCAGATGCACTACGGCTTTCCGATGTGGCATCTCCTCGAAGCGGGCGAAAACGGAAAGAACATCAAGGTCGGCCCGCTGATGTATCTCGTGCAGGAACTGCTGATCACGAACATCTTTCTCGCACCCGTCTGGATCATCGGCGTCGTGCGCCTGTTGCGAACGTCTCAGTTCCGCTTTCTCGGCTACGCCTATGTACTCTTGATCCTCGAGATGATCGTGCTCCACGGCAAGCATTACTATCCCGCCGACGTCTACCCGATCGTCATCGCGGCGGGCGCCGTATCGCTGGAGGCCGCGACGCGCATACGGGCGCTACGAATCGCCGCGTTCGCGTACATCCTGCTGCTCGGACCCGTCTTCGTTCCGCTCGCGTTGCCGGTCTTACCGGTCCCGGTCTACCTGAGCTACCAAACGCACATCCGGGAGATTCTGCACGTCAGCAAACGCGAGCTCGCGACCGAGCACGGGCGCGAACGCACGAAGCTGCCCGGCGATTGGGCCGACATGCACGGATGGCCCGCGATGGCCGCGACCGTCGCACGCATCTACGGGTCGCTTCCGCCGGCGGAGCGCGCCCAAGCCGTGGTCGCCGCGTCGAACTACGGCGAAGCATCCGCGATCGAATTCTTCGCACCGGGCATCCCGGTGATCAGCGGCCACAATCAGTATTGGCTCTGGGGCACGCACGGTGCGAGCGGCAACGTACTGATCGACGTCAACGGCGACTGCGGCGCCTCGATGCATCTCTATCAACACAGCCGCCGCGTCACGACGTTCGACGCACCGAACGCGATCGGGTGGGAACGCGATATTCCGATCATGCTTTGCACGGGCATCCGTCGACCGCTTGCGGAGATTTGGCCGATGGTCCGCAACTACCGCTGAGCGATCAGAGCGCGAGCGCATCGAGCAGCGCGGGATAGACGATCTCGGTGCGCGCGTGCGGGTTGTCGGGATCGATGATGTCGTGATTCTCGGGCAACGAGCGTAGTTCGACCGCTTCGATCCCGTCGCGCCGAAGGCCGCGCCATTCGGTCACGACGTCGAGCGTTACCTCGTTGTTCACCGCCGGATCGGCGCGATTGACGATCGTCACGATGCGCTGCGCGCGCGCGGGCTCTCGCTTGGCGGCGGCGTATACCGCGTCCGCGATGCGCAGCGTTTGCATCAGTGCACGCGTGGAGAAACGCGGATACGCGGTGCGCGGTCGCTGCTCTTCGCGCGCGCGCGGATCCCACCAAAGAAACATATTGGGAAGCGCCCGCATCAGCCCGCCGAGGCTCTTACTCACGCCGTAGGGCAGTTGCAGGACCGCGAAATCCGGTGCGATCGGAACGCTGACCGCGACGTCGGCGCGAAATTGCGCGAGATACGCCGACTGCAGGCCGCCGAGCGAGATGCCGAGCACCGCCACGCGTTCGCCGAGTCCGCACGCGGCATCGACGGCTTCGTACGCGGCGGCGAGCATCTGCTCCGCCGTGATCGTCGCGAGCGCCGACGTCATGCGGTCTGCATACCCGTGATCGCGCAGGCGTGGTACCAGGACGTTCGCGCCGCGCTCGTAGACCATCGGGGCGAACGCGGCAAACTGCGCCGGATTGTTCGTCAACCCGTGCAGCAATACGACCGACCACGGTCGGCGATCGCCGTGCGTCATGAGCGCCGTGCGCGCGGCGGGCAGCACGCGATCGTCGTCGCGCGCGACGATCGCCCCTACGCGCGCGAGCGCGTCGTCGTACGAGGCTGCCGGGTCGGCAACGGGCGCGGCGATCATCGAAAAACGCAGTCCGCACTATGATCGTTCACCAGGCCCGTTGCCTGCATGAACGCATACGCGATCGTAGGGCCGACGAAGCGAAAACCGCGCTGCCGCAGATCGCGGCTGAGCGCGCGCGATTCGGGCGTCTCGGCGGCGAGTTCCGCGGGCGAACGCGGCGCGTTGACGATCGGGGCCCCATCGACGAAACGCCACACATAGGCGTCGAACGAGTCGAAGGCATCCGCCACCGCGAGAAACGCCCGCGCATTGCTCACGGTCGACTCCACCTTCGCGCGGTTGCGCACGATCCCGGGATCGGCGAGCAGCTTCTCCACGCGCGCGGGGGTGATGCGAGCGACCCGCTGCGGATCGAAGTCGTGAAAGAGCGCGCGGTAGCGATCGCGCTTGCGCAAGATCGTCTCCCAACTCAAGCCCGCCTGCGCTCCCTCGAGCGTGATGAATTCGAAGAAGACGCGATCGTCGTGTACCGGCTTGCCCCATTCCTCGTCGTGGTAGGTGATGGAGAGCTCGGTCGTCGCCCACGCGCATCGCTGCAGCGGTGATTTCATACCTGCGGCCGTTCGCGCACGCCGCCGCGTCGCCCGCTCGAAGGCAAGCCGAGCGAGCGGCGAGAAGCCCCGGGGCATGCGATTGACCGCTTGGGCTGTGGCGGTGATCTTCGCGCTGACGTCGTGCGGCGCAAGCTCCGTTCCGCCGCCGCCTCCTCCTTCCACCGTGACGCTCCCGACGCTCACGCTGACCGCGCCGCCCGAGCACCTGCTCTCCTTCGACGATGCGGCGCCGCTCGCGTACGACGGCGCGAATCCGGTCGTTCCGCTCTTCGCGGTACCGAACATCGCGACGAACCAAGGCACGCTAAGCCTCACCTTCTGGGGCACGAAAGACGCGAACGGGAGAATCGAACAGATCACCGAGGCCGGGATCGGCGGTCTGAGCGCCCCCGTACACGTGTTCTTCGACGCTTCGGGGCGCCCGGTCTATCTGCGCGAAGACGGTAGCGGATACGCACTTGCTCTGAGCTATGCGTCGACTACGCAGCAGACCGTGACGCTCTGCGATCCGTCGGACGCGGCAATCGCGAGCGCACAGCTCGCGCTCGTGAACGGCACGTTCGAAAGCGGCCCCGCATACGACGGCGGCGGATCGTGCGAAGCGGCCGGAGCGCTCGCGGCGGCACGATCGCCGCATGCCGCGTTCACCTCAACCGGCGTCTACACCGACCTCTCGAATCTTTCGAGTCTGCCGCTTGCAAAGCTGATCACCGCGGCTTCGTACATCGCGGGGCTCGGATTCTCGATCGGCGCGATCATGAAGTTCAAGCAGCACAAAGACAATCCGACGCAGATACCGATCGGTACGCCGATCGCGCTCGTCTTCATCGCCGCCGCGCTGCTCTTCGTACCGACGATTCTGAGCGCGGTCAACGCGACGATCTACGATCCGTACGCGGCGACGGCGGCAGCCGACGATCTCGTCGCCTATATTCCGGAGGATGCGATCTTGGGATGCGCGAGCCGTGCGACGAGCTGCCCCTTCCCGAGCCCAGAGCCGACGCCGTAAGTTACGAGCCGCGCTCGATCAGCTCGAGCAACTGCGGATAGACGCGAGCGGCGATCTCCGGATGGCGTAGCGGCTCGATGATGTCGTGCGAGAACGGGATACCCGTGAGCACGACGTGATCGAGCCGACGTGCGTCTTTGGCGCGCAGGTGCGCCTCCAAGCGCCGCACCGCGCGATTGTTCACCGCGGCTTCGCGAGCGTTGGTCACGAAGATCAGCTTCTCGGCGGCGATGCCGTCGTCGGCCGAATCCATCACCTCGCGCGCAAGCAGATAGGCTTGCGCGAGCGCATGCGTGGCGTAGCGCGGATAGCCGTGCGCCGGAAGCTGGCGTTCGCGCTGAAGCGGATCCCACCACTGAAACTGATTCGGAATCCGCAGCATGGCATGCGCGAGATTCTTCATGAAGCGATTGGGGATCCACGAGACGCCGAAAAAGGGCGCGATCGCGACCGCGCGCGCGATGGGCTCGCGTTCGGCCACCCAGGTGGCGATCAGTCCCCCGAGCGAGAATCCGCCGACCACGATGCGCTCGCCCAACCCACGTGCCGCCGCCATGCTCTCGCGCGCAAAGCTCCGCAGATCGTCCGCGGTGAGATGCGCGAGCGCCGTCGAGAGACGGTCGCTGTGACCGTGGCGCGGCAGACGCGGCACGATGACGTTGTGCCCGCGCGCGTGCAAATCGTGCGCGAAGCGTACGAACTGCGTCGGCGAAGCGGAGAGTCCGTGAAAAAGGACGACCGCGAGCGGCCGCACCTCGTCGCCGTGTAGCAGGAGCTTCGTGCGTCCCGCTTCGCTCACGCGCTCGTGGTCGCGACGCCGCAGGCGCTCGATCACGGCACGGGTCTCGTCGGTAAAGCGCGTCATCGAGAAGGAAGGTGCGTCTTCGGGACGTCTGTAAGTTGTGCGATCAAGTGTTCCTAGAACATGGGCGCCCGCGCCCCCATGTTCCTCTCCCGACCGTTGAAGAACGGATTGGGGCCCCGCGCAGCGGGTCCCCAACCGTAGGAGGACGGTCGGGGCGAGTAAACACACTCGGCGCGCTCTAGAGGATCATGCATGTAAATTCGGATACCGCTCGTTCGCTCATCGAACTCGACGAGACCCATGGTGCCCACAACTACGCTCCCCTCGACCTCGTGGTCGAGCGAGCCGAGGGCGTATGGCTCTGGGACGTCGATGGAAACCGTTACCTCGACTGTATCAGCGCCTACTCCGCGGTGAATCAAGGACATTGCCACCCCCGCATTCGGCAGGCGCTCACGGAGCAGGCCGGCCGCGTGACGCTCACCTCGCGCGCGATGCGAAACGACCGCATGGGCCGCTTTCTCAAAAAGCTGACCGGACTCGCGGGTTTCGATATGGCGCTGCCGATGAACACGGGCGCCGAAGCGGTTGAAACGGCGATCAAACTCGCGCGCCGCTGGGGCTACGAATCGAAGGGCATCCCCGACGGTGCCGCCGAGATCATCGTCTTTTCGAACAACTTCCACGGACGCACGACCGCGATCATCAGCGCGAGCACCGAGCCTGCATACCGCAAACACTTCGGGCCGTTCACGCCGGGATTCGTCTTCGTTCCGTACGGCGATGCCGATGCGCTCGAACGCGCGATCACGCCGAACACGTGCGCGATCCTGATCGAACCGATTCAGGGCGAAGGCGGCGTCATCGTGCCGCCCGACGGCTACCTGAAGCGCGCGTGGGCGATCTGCCGCGAGCACAACGTGCTCTTTATCGATGACGAGATCCAGACCGGGTTCGGACGCACCGGCGATCTCTTCGCCGTCGATTTCGACGGAATCAAGCCCGATCTGCTGATCGTCGGTAAGGCGCTCGGCGGCGGCTACTACCCGGTCTCGGCCGTCCTTGCGAACGCACCGATCATGGAGCTCTTCAAGCCGGGCGATCACGGCAGCACGTTCGGCGGCAATCCGCTCGGATCGGCCGTCGCCGAAGCCGCGCTCGACGTGATCGTCGACGAAAAGCTGGTCTCGCGCTCGCGCTATGCGGGAGCCGCCGTGATGCAGGGCTTACGCGCCGTCTCATCGCCGCTCGTCAAAGAGATCCGCGGACGCGGCTTGATGATCGGGATCGAGCTCACCGTGAAGGCGAAGCTGCTCGCGCACGCGCTGCTGGAACGCGGCGTCGCCGCGAAAGACACGCACGACTACGTGCTGCGCATCGCGCCGCCGCTCGTGATCGACGACGAAGCGATCGCGTTCCTGCTCGCGCAGTACCGCGAGGCGCTCGCCTCGCTCTAGCGCCGAGGGCGGACCGCTGACGCCGAGGGCGCCCTCTCCACGAACGAGAGGGTGCCCTCGTTTTACGTACAACCCTCGGAGGCCATGCCCCACGCAGACCGCGCCGATACGCGGCGCACGCCGGTTCAAGCGCGCGGCGCCAAACGCGTCGAATCAATTCTCGCCGCCGCGGAGCGGTTACTCTCGCAGCACGGTTTCGAGGCGTTGACGCTCACCGCGGTCGCCGAGCAATCAGGCTCGTCGATCGGCTCGCTCTACCGGTTCTTTTCCGACAAGGAACAGCTGCTGCTCGCACTCTCCGAACGTCTCGCCGTCCTCGTCGGCGAGAGCCCGATCGCGACGCCGCCCAAGCCGCTCGACGCGATGACCCCGGCGGAATTCGCGCTCTGGTTCATCTCCTGGCTCGGCACGACGACGCACGAGCATCCCGCGCTCTTGGTGCTGCTGCATCACATCGGCCCGCACTGCGTTCCCCTTGAGACGCGCGCGATGTCCCCGATCGAAGCTTACCTACGCGCCCACGCCCCCGGCATGGGCGAACGCGAGCGCATCCTCGCCACGCGGATGGCGATGACGCTGGTCGGCGAGGGCATGAAGCTGCCCGAGCACGTGCCCGGCGCGACAATCCAAGAGGGAATCCGCGAGGTCGGGAGTGCGCTCGCCGCCTATCTCGCCGCCAAAACCATCGCTTGACAAACGTGAGGGACCCCTCTAGTATTCAAAACGCGAGGATCTCCTCGCGTTTTGGATACAGGGGTAGCATCACACATGAACCAGAGCGGGAATACGGTCCTCATCACGGGCGGGACGAGCGGGATCGGACTCGCGCTCGCACGCGAACTGATCGCGCGCGGCAACACGGTCCTCATCTGCGGGCGGGATGAGGCGCGGCTCCGCACGGCGGAATCGCGTCTGCCGGGCGTGCTCGCGATCCGGGCCGACGTCGCGCGCGCCGAGGACCGCGCGGACCTGGCCGAGCGAATCCGCAGCGAGGCACCGGCTCTCAACGTGCTCGTCAACAACGCAGGGGTGCTCCATCTCTCGGATCCGACCTCGCCGCGCCATCTCGAGGAACTCGAAGAAGAGATCGGCGTGAATCTCGTCGGCCCGGTCGCACTCACGACCGAGTTGTTGCCGCTCCTGCGGGCGAATCCGCAGCCGACGATCGTCAACGTGACGACCGGCTTCGTCTACGTCCCGGGCGCGCACAACGCGCCGTACAGCGCAACCAAAGCGGCGCTGCACGTGATGACGCAGAGCCTGCGCTACCGGCTCCGCGAGACGAACGTACGCGTGGTCGAGGTCGTCCCGCCCGTCGTTGACACGGCGATGACCGCACACTACCGCGGCAAGAAGGAAACGCCGGAGAACGTCGCGCGCGCGATCGCGGCGGGATTGACGGCGGGCAAAGACGAGATCGTTATCGGCATGTCCAATATGGCGCGCCTGCTCGCGCGCGTCGCCCCGCGCTTCGCGTTCCGAATGATCAACGCGGTCGAACCGGTGCGATAAAAAGACGCGGGGGCGAGTCGCTCGCCCCCGCGTACGCCTTACTTCGTGTAGGGCTTGATGACGTCCATCAGGCGATCCGGCGTGCCCGGAATGCGCACCAGATGCGGATAGCGATTGCCGCCGTCGTAATCGATCGAGATCGTGCGATACGCGTCGGTGTGGGCGACCAGGAGCGCGATCGGTTGATGCGAGCTCTTTGCGTTCTCGATCGCATCGTAGAGCAGATCGTCGGAGAACTTCCGTCCGTCGACCGCGACGATCGTGGTGTTCACACCGAGACCGGCCTTCCACGCGGGCGAGCCTTGCCGCACGTCGACCACCTGTCCGTGAAACGCGTTGATGCCGAGCGAGTACCACACGTTACTCTTGGGAACCCAGTGCGAGGGTTTATCGGTGTACACGAGCTTCCAGCCGTCGGCGGTGAACCCGTTCGGCGGATGGATCGCGATCTCGTCGACCCATTTCTTGAAAAACCCGGCCCAATCGTACGGCAGCACCTTCTGCAGACCCGCGATCACATCGGCGCGATCGTAGGTTTTCACGATCGGTCCGGTCGTCTTGCCGCCGAAGAATTCGCGCGCGAAGGTATCGAGCGATTCGCGGTTGTTCGTCTTCTCGCGGATGATGCTGTCGACTTTGAGCCACATCAGTTCGCCTTCGGAGTAGAAGTCGACGCTGCGCCGCTCCGCGACGTACTGACGCGGCGCATTGTAGAGGAACGGACCGGAGACCGCGGTGTCGAGCAGCGGACGCCACTTGCGGCCCGGTTCGTTATCGTAATACGCGTAGACCGCGGCGATGTGATCGGGGTACTCCGCGGGCTTACGCAAGCCGTCGCGCCACGACATCACGTTGCCGTAATACTGCGTCATGCCTTCGTAGACCCAGAGCAGCGAATCATCGTACGGCATCTGCAGGTTCGGCTGATAGAGCCCGACCGGCATGCGGTACTTGCCGTCCCACGAGTGATTGAATTCGTGCGAGAGCAAATCGGCGCCGCGATCGAGTACTTTCGGATTGGTGAGGTAATCCGCCGGGCCGCCGTCGTCGCTCGATTCGTGATGCTCGATCCCTTCGCCGGGGATCACGTCGGAGACGGTGAGCAGGAAGTTATAGTTGCGCCAGTGGCGCGCGCCGTACATCGCGATCATCTCGCGCACGAGCTTACCGTAATGCGCGACCACTTTGTCGCTCACGTCGATGTCATTCGGCGTGTCACCGAAGACGTTCAGGTAGGCGTGCGCATCGCCGTCGTGCCAGATATCCCAGCGGCGATAATTCACGCCCATGTCGAGCGGCGAGTCGATCAGATGTTCGAGCGTCACCGCATCCCATGTTACCGTGTTTCCGGTGCGCTTCGCGCCGGTAAGCGCGGTCGCGAACTTCCAATCGTCGCCCGGCAGCGTGAGCGTTGGCTTGAATACCGTGTCCTGAATCGTACCGGTCGAGGGATAGAGCAGCGTTTGATCCCAGATGATCGTGCCCATGTTCGCACTCGCGAGACGATTCGAGGAATAGCTCCCGAACGTCGCGCCCAGATAGGTCATCGCGATGTCGAGCGACGATACGCCGTGCGGAACGGTGAGCTCGAATGCGTACATATTCCTCGGATCGCGACGCCACGGAATCACGGCGCCGTTGCCGGTGATCACGATCCCGCTCAGATTCTGAATCGGTCCGACCGGCATATGCTCGCCGGGAATCCACTTCGGATAGTAGAGCGTGAGCGCGCCGGGTTTTACCGGCATCGTCTCGTGCGCGAAGAGCACGTTCTGCGTCGCCGCTTGCGACGCATCGATCGCGAGCGCGATCGGTTCGGCCGCGCGCGCGTGCGCGGTGCCGAGGAGCGAAAATGCCGCCGCGGCGATCGCCGCGACGCCTAACCTCGTAGCATGCATCCGAACGAGCTACGCGTTCAGTCGAGCGCTACCTTCGTCATGCACGAGTGCCGCAAACGCGTCATGCGGCAACACCATTTCGTCGCCCGCAACGAAGCCGAGCTGTTCGTAGAGCGGGCGCCCCATCGCGGATGCGCGCAACCGCACGTGCTCCCACCCGTCGCTCCGGCCGAAGGTGAGGAGCGCGCGGACGATCGCGCGGGCATACCCCCGCCGACGGAACGCAGGCTGCGTGTAGATGCCGCCGAGCGTCGCCTGAACCCCCATGAGTGCCGTAAACACGGCATCTCTACGCACGAACGCGCCGCCGCAGGCGACGATCCCCTCTTCGGCCTCGACCACGTACCAGACCTGACCGCCCGCCGCGATCCCCGCCGCGAAGTCACCGGCCAGGAGCTCGCGCCAGGCGGGATGAGGCTCCGGAGAGAGGAGGCGCTCCTCATCGAGCATGGCGTACCAGCAGTCGGCGAGGATCGGCGCTTCGGTGGCTAGTGCCGGGCGTAGTAGCATCGCTGATACCAGCATAGGCAAGCCTACCGAGCGTGTCCAGCATTGACGGTCCGGCGGTCGCCGTGCTATTCTGCCGAGGCCGAAGAAGCGTTCCGGTCTAGGCCGGTCGCTCACCGGATACCTTCGGGTGATCCGGTCAACACGAAACGGGACCGTCGGTAGGTCTCGAACATCGTGGGGTTGCTTCGGCAGCGCCATTTTTTATTTCGTCTTGTAGGAGAACCGCTCATAGCTCGACCGCTCAGAGTCAACGAGCAAATCCGTATTCGCACGGTCCGCGTGATCGACGACAACGGTGAACAGCTCGGCATCATGCCCACCGAGGACGCGCTCGCGCGCGCCCGCGGCGCCGGACTGGATCTCATCGAGATCTCGCCCAACGCCCAACCGCCCGTCGTGAGGATCGGCGATTACGGTCGGCTGAAGTACGAGCAGTCGAAGAAAGACAAAGACGCCCGCAAGAAGCAGCGCAACTTCGAACTCCGCGAAGTGAAGCTGCGTCCGAAGATCGAGACGCACGACTACGAGACCAAAGCTCGTATGGCCGAGCGCCTGCTGCTGGACGGCAGCAAGATCAAGGTCACGATCATGTTCCGCGGACGTGAGATCACCTACACGGCGTTCGGACGGCGATTACTCGATCGCATGGCCGAAGATATGGCGCCGCTAGCCACCGTCGAGCGCGAGCCGCGTCTCGAAGGCAGAAATATGTTCATGATCCTGGCGCCGCGCACGACGCCGACGGGCCCGCCCAAATTCACGTCTCAACGCGAGCACGAGAAGGAAGAGCACAAGCCCCACGACGATGCGCACGTCGAGGAGCATGAGGAAGACACGAAGGAGCCTACCAGTGCCTAAGATTCGTACCCATCGTGGTACCGCCAAGCGCGTCAAGGTGACGGCGACCGGCAAAGTGCTGCATCGCCACCAGTTCGACGGCTGCGGCCACATCCTGAGCAAAAAGACGCGCAAGCGTAAACGCAACTTCCGTAAGGATCAGCCGACGTTCAAGGGCGATCTCAAGCGCTTGGCGCCGACGATCCCGTACTTGGTATAGGGAGGGAGCGAACTAAATGGCACGCATCAAACGTGGTTCGCACGGTATCAAGCACCGCCGCAAGGTGATGAAGCTCGTCAAGGGCTTCCGCGCCGCGCGCCGTCGCAACTACCGCGTCGCGAACGAAGCGCTCCTCAAGTCGCTGGCCTATGCCTTCCGCGATCGCCGCGTCCGCAAGCGCGATTTCCGCTCGCTCTGGATCAGCCGCATCAACGCCGCCGTCCGCCGCGAAGGCATGACGTACTCGGTGTTCATGAACGGCCTCAAGAAGTCGGGCGTCACGCTCAATCGCAAAGCCCTTTCGGAACTCGCGATCAACGACAGCGCCGCCTTCGGCTCGCTGCTCAAGATGGCGAAACAGGCGGTCGGCAAGTAACACCCCACGCGCCCCGCATACACGAAGGCCCGGCAGATATTGCCGGGCCTTCGTTGCTTTCATTCGCGCTCTATGCTAGCGCACGCGCAGCACGATCTTCTCGCCGTCGCGGATCGGAATCGAGCCGGGAGCGCCGCGATACGGCTTGCCGTTGACGCTCGCGCTGACCGCGCCCCGGTATTGCGCGACCTGCTTCGGGCCGAGCGGCTCACCCCACACGGCGAAGAAGTCGGCGAGCGTGTAGTGACCGCCGGGGGCCTCGACGTGAATCAATCCGCTCGCGTCGTGCGTGTGCAGCCAGTAGAGGCAGAAGACCATGTTGCCGGCACCCACGATACCGATGCCCGCCGGCACGGGCACGCGCTTCCCGTGCTCGACGATCGCCAGATGCGCGTGGATGTGCACGCCGCTCATCTCGGTGACGTCGCAGCCGACGCGGTGCGGACCAACCGGCGTGCCGGTGGGCGCCTCCGCGCGCGCGGGCAGCTGCGCGAAGGCGACGACGAGACTGGCGGCGATCAGTGCCGAACGGAGCGCGAATTTCATGCCCGGCTGTTCTCCGGCCGAGCCCACTCCCCCGGCCGAGAGCGCCCGACTCATCCCGACGGGCGCGAGCGGCGTTCTCCACATACGATGACCGCGCTCGCCATTTGGGCTATCCCAGGCCCCGCGCGCCCCGTCCGTCGAACGCACCTGCGCATGCAGGCTCCGCTCGATGACGAGGCGCTCGCGACCGCGTTCGCCTCGAAAGAACGGTGGGCGTTCGAAGAAGCGTATACGCGCTTCGGTACGCTGCTCTACTCGACCGCATATCACGTGCTCGGCAACGCCGAGGACGCGCAGGATTGCGTGCACGACGCGATCGCCCGCGTTTGGCGCTCGCCCGATGCGTACAATCGCGCGCGCGGCGCGCTGCGCAGCTTTTTGACCGTCTGCGTGCGCAACGAAGCGATCACGCGCCTGCGCGCCAAAGCGCGCCGCACGCGTCTGCACGAGCGCGTCGCCGCCGAACCGCAAGAACACGACGAGATCGCGATCGTCGACGTCGTCGAGCACGATCGTCTGCGCGCCGCACTGAACCGGCTACCGATCGAGCAGCGGCAACCGCTCGAACTCGCCTATTTCGAACAGAAGACCCACGTGGAGATCGCAGCTCACCTCGACGTTCCGCTCGGCACGATCAAGAGCCGCATCGCGCTCGGACTGCGCAAGCTCGGCACGGCTCTGGGAGGCGCACGATGAGCGCGCATATCGGCGACGACGCCGCCCTCTACGCACTCGGCGCGCTCGAGCCGCACGAGATCGCCGCGGTGGAAGCGCACGCATCCGCATGCGCAGCCTGCAGCCGCCTGCTCGCGCAAGCCGAAGCCGACGTCGCGGCGATGGCCGCCGCGCAACGGCAACTCACGCCCCCGCCCGAGCTCGCCGAACGCATCTTCGCCACGCCCGACGCGCCCACGCCGCTGCGCCGGAGCGTCTCGCGCGCGAGCTGGATCGGAGCGCTCGCCGCCGCGATCGCCCTCGCCCTGGTACCCACGGCGTACTTCTACGAGCAAAGCGTCGCGATGCACGACGCGATGCTCGCCGATGCCAACGCGATGGCGCGCGTGGCGTCGAGCCCGCATCGCCGCGTCGCCTTCACGGGGCAGAACGCGAGCGTGATGTACGCGCCCGACGGCTCCTGGTACGTGGTCGTGATCCGCGGCGCGAAGCATCCGATGCACGTCACCTGGGCCCACGACGGCGAGCAGACGATGCTCGGCACGGCGGTCCCCCACGGCGACGTGGCGATGCTCTACCTGCCCAAAAGCCACCGCATGGATCAGCTCGCCATCATGAGCGGCGGGCGGGTAGTCGGCCAGGCGCAGCTCGTCTTCTAATTGAACCCTCCGTGCATGATCGTGCACGGGCTCATCCTCGGCGCGCTGCTCTTCGGCGTGACCGGTCCGACCGTCACCCCGGCGCCGCTCACGCTCACCTTTACGGCCACGATGGAGCACGCCGTCGACGACCTCGGCGCGCGCATCGTCCGCGACGAGCGCACCCCCGGCTTGGCGATCGGCATCGTCGAAGACGGCCGCATCGTCTACGCGCACGGGTTCGGCTGGAGCGATCCGGCCAATCGCCGCCATATCGATCCCGGCACCGAGTTCTACATCGGACAGAGCGGCCGGCCGTTCACCGCCGCGGCGGTGCTGCTACTCGCGCAAGACGGCAAGCTCAAGCTCGACGATCCCGTCACGAAATACGTGCCCGAACTCACCGTCGCCAAGGGCGTGACGATCCGCGAACTGCTCGACGAAACGTCGGGCCTTCCCGACCTCCACGCATCGCCCAAGGCGCCGAAAGATCGCACGCGCACGGTCAAACTCTCGGATCTCATCGCGCTCGCCGACACGCTCCCGCCGAGCGCACCGCCGGGAACGCGCTACGAGAACAACGATTTCAACTACATGATCGCGGGGCTCGTCATCGAGCGCGCGAGCCGCGTGCCGCTCTCCGATTATCTCCAGCAGCACATCTTCATCCCGCTCGTGATGAATCAAAGTTTTCTCGCGGGCGACACCGGCATCTCCGCGCAACACGCGGTGGGCTACACCGGCTCGCCGCGGCGATTCGTGCGCGCGCCCGAATGGAATCCGGCCTGGCTCTACGGCGATGCAAGCGTGGTCTCCACCGTGTACGATCTGGCGAAGTGGGATATCGGCATGCCGCTGCTGCTGCGCGTCGACGCCGAGCGCGATATGTTCACGCCCGCGAACGTGCCGGGCCCGAATCGCTACGGTCTCGGCTGGGTGATCGACGAACGCGAAGGCAAGCGGTACGTGTGGCAGGACGGCGAGATTTCGGGCTTTCACACGATGAACGCGCTGCTGCCCGACGATCACGTCGCGGTCATCGTGCTCGCGAACACCGATTCGTTCCGCAGTCCGCGCGTGCTCTCACCCGAAGAGGTGGCGGCGCGCGTCGTCGATATCGTACTGCCGCCGCGCCGCGCGAACGTGGATAACGCGATCGTCGCGAAGGCACGCGAGTGGCTCGATCGGCTCGCACAAAAGCGCATCGATCGCACGCAGCTCACGCCGGCGTTCTCGGCCTATCTCACCGACTCGCTGATCGCCCGCGCGGATTTCGCGAAACTCGGCCGTCCGCTCTCCATCGTGCCGATCTCGAGCGAAGCGGGCGAAGGGGGCGACACCGTGTACGAGTTTTTGGTTCGCTTTCCGCACGCGCAGTATCACTATCGGCTGACGCTGACGCGCGACGGAAAAATCGACGGGTTGGTGCTCAACCCGTAGCGCGCCGCGTCGCGCTAGTCGTCGCCGTCGCTCAGGCGGCGGCCCGTGGCCTCGACCACTTTACCGAGCATCGTAATCGCCTCGGCACGCGATGCATTGCTGAACATGTAGCGCAAACGCTCGTCGGCGTCTTCGACGATCAGCACCGCGCGGCGCCCCGCGCGAATCGCCGCGATCAGCGACGACAGATAGGCTTCGTCTTCGGGAGCGAGCATCGATGATTGCTCCGCCACATCCACCGGCGACGAAAGCAATCGTTTGAGCACTGCATCGATATCGCGAGGTACTTCCACGGTCTCCTCCATGGCCAAATCCCGCGGTGCTAAGCACGCACCGCAAGTCCGTTCACCCGGTACCTCAATTATCGGCACGACCCGGGACAAGTTCACCTCGGTCGCTTTGCAGCCAGAGGAGCGCGAGCATCGTCTTCGCATCGGCGATCTCGCCGCGGGCGACCAGTTCGTATGCTTGCTCGAGCGTGAAGACGCGCGTCTCGATCTCCTCGTCGTCGTCGAGCGATTGCTCGCCCGCTTCGAGTTCGCTCGCGTGCACGAAGTGCATGACCTCGTTGCAGAACCCCGGCGTCATGAAGAACGTGCCGAGCGAGCGTACGGTCCGCGCGCGATAGCCGGTCTCCTCGGCGAGTTCGCGGCGCGCACCGTCGAGCACGTCTTCGTCGGGTTCGGCCGTGCCCGCCGGAATCTCCCAGAGCACGCGCGCGACCGCCGGGCGATATTGACGCACGAGCACGATACCGCGCTCGGCGGGCACGGCGATGATGCCGTAGGATCCGCGGTGCTCGATCACGTCGAGCCGATGCACGCTGCCGTCGCCGTAGCGCAGCTCGTCGGTACGCACGCGAAAGACGCGGCCGGTGAATCGCTCCTGTGAAGAGATGACTACGGGGGCGGAATCCATAATGCTCCTCTCGTGCAACAACGCTCGTCGATTCTCGCCGAACTCGGATGGCTCGGGCTCTTCTTCGGGCTCTTCGTGGTTCTCGTCTACCTGCTCAACATCGTGCTGGTGCCGCATCACTTCAACGACAAGGTCGCGATCATGCTTGCCGCGATCTTCGCGGGCATCGGCATGATCGCCGCGCGCGCCTACGCCATGCGCCGCGCGCGCTGAAGCGAGGCCCGAACGTGGCGATGGCGGCCGGAGCCCATAGCGAACGCATCGCCGCCGTTCGCGATCTGCGCTCGGCCAAAGGGCGCCGCGAACGCGGAGCCTTCGCGTTCGAGGGCCCGACGCTGCTCGCCGAGGCGCTACGCAGCGCCACGCCGATCGACGAACTCTACGTCACGAATGCCGCCTACGCGCGCTCCGACGAGGTGCGCGCGCTCGATGCCGCGGGGGTGCCCGTCTACTCCGTCGACGAGCGCACGATGGGCAAGATTTCCGATCTCGAGACGCCGAGCGGCATCGTCGCCGTGAGCCCGATCCGCTACGCCCCGCTCGACGAGCTCACCCGGCTGCCGCTGCTGCTGGTGCTCGCCGATCTCAACGATCCCGGCAACGCGGGTACGCTGCTGCGCTCGGCCGAGGCGTTCGGCGCGGGCGGCGCGATCTTCGGCCGCCTCGGCGTCGATCCGTACCATCCCAAAGTCGTGCGGGCCGCGATGGGCGCGATCTTCCGCGTTCGCCTGGCGGTCGGAGACCCGGCCGACGTCATCGCGGCGGCAGCGGCGGCGCAGACCGAGGTGCTCGGCCTCGAAGCGAGCGGCGAAGATGTCCGGGGCCTTGCGCCCGCGGCCCGTCGGGCGGTGCTCGTCGGACACGAACGCCGCGGCCTGGGCGCGTGGGCGGCCGCCTGCACGCGCCGGATCGCGATTCCGATGCCCGGACCGACCGAGTCCCTGAACGCGGCGGTCGCCGGATCGATCGCGCTCTATGAGGCGTCGAGAGCAGCCGAGCGCCCTGAAGGTCCCTAAAAAAACCCTCTTCGGACCCCGTGTCAAGACAGTCTTCCGGGGTCGAAAAGTCAAGACTACCGACGCCAAAAGTCGCATGGTAGAATGCGGATATTCCCGCGGTCAGGCCGCCTCCGTCGGCTAGAAGGAGACATCAGCAAGTTATGGCAACCAGCGATCTCTTCTGGAAGCTCTTCGCCCAAACGGGCTCGATCAGCGCCTATCTTGCTTACCGCCGTATCAGCCCGGTAGCCAGCCCAACCTGAGTACGAAGAAGTCAACGTCAGCTTCGCGAAGCGCCCGGTATAGTACAATCGGGCGCTTCGCTCTTTTTTTGCGCCCGGTGCCAGTCAGGATAACCGAATCGAAGTGAGTGAGTTAGCAGCGAGACTCGACGACGTGCAGGCGCGCTTCGCGCAGGCGGTCGCCGCGGCCGACGACGAGCGCGCGCTCGACGCCGTGCGCGTCGCATACCTCGGCCGCAGCGGCGAGGTGACGGCGGTACGCCGCGGGATCGGTCAATTGCCGCCCGCCGAGCGGCCGGACGCGGGCAAGGTGATCAACGCGGTCGTCGAGCGCATGGAAGCCGCACTCGCCGACGCGACCGCGCGCCTCGAGAACCGCGCCTTCGACGCCGAACTCGCGCAGTCGATCGACGTGACCTTTCCCGCGATCGAACCCGCGACCGGCAGCATTCATCCGGTGCGCCGCGTGCTGCAGGACGCCGTGGCGTATTTCACGCGACACGGTTTCGCCACCGTGCTCGGCATGGAGATCGAGCCCGACTACTACACGTTCGACGCGCTCAATATTCCGGCCACGCATCCGGCGCGCGAAGGCTTCGACTCGTTCTTCATCTCCGATTCCTTGCTGCTGCGTCCGCACACGTCGCCGATGCAGATTCGCACCATGCAGCAGCACAAACCGCCGATCGCCGTCGTCGCGCCCGGCAAGTGCTATCGCCGCGACGCGGTCGACGCGCGCCACCTCTTTCAATTTCACCAAATCGAAGGGCTGCTCGTCGCCGAAGGCATCCACTTCGGCCACTTGAAGGGCATGCTCACCGGCCTGTGCCGCGAGCTCTTCGGTGCGGATCAGCGCGTGCGCTTCCGTCCGTCGTTCTTCCCCTTCACCGAGCCGAGCGCCGAAGTCGATACCACCTGCCCCAAATGCAAAGCACAGTCCGCCGCGTGCGGTATGTGCGGCGGATCGGGCTGGATCGAGCTCGGCGGCGCGGGCATGGTGCATCCGAACGTGCTGCGCGAAGTCGGCTACGATACGGAGATCTACACCGGCTGGGCGTTCGGATTCGGCATCGAACGCCTCGCGCTCACGCGGTACGATATCGACGATATCCGCCGCTTCGTCGACTGCGACCCCGACTTCCTCACCCAGCTCGCGTAAAGGATCATCGTGCGCGTTCCCATTTCTTGGCTTCGAGAGTACGTCGATCTGCCCGACGATGCGCAGCACATCGCGGATCGCTTGGCGATGCTCGGCTTTCCCGTCGAGGAGATCGCGGCTCGTCCCGTCATCACGGGCGTGGTCGTCGGCAAGATCGTCGCGATCGAAAAGCACCCCAACGCCGACCGCCTCCAGGTCTGCAAGGTGGACATCGGCGCCGATGCACCGCTCCGGATCGCGACCGCCGCGACGAACGTGGCGGCGGAGCAAGTGATTCCGGTCGCGACGATCGGCGCGCAGCTTCCGCATCTGAAGATCGAACCGCGCAAGATGCGCGGCGTGGAATCGCAGGGCATGATGTGCTCGGCCGAAGAGCTCGCGCTGCCCGCGGAATGGTTCGAAGACGGCATCATGCAACTCGATCCGTCGACGCCGCTCGGCGCAAACGTGGTGGAACTCTTCGGGCTCGCCGACGCCGTGCTCGACGTCGAGGTCACGAGCAATCGCGTCGACGCGATGTCGGTGCTCGGCCTCGCGCGCGAACTGAGCGCTTCGTACGGCGTTGCACTGCGCCTGCCGTCGTTCGAGAACCCGGGGCGCGACGCAGATCCGCCCGGTCACGCGCCGCGCGTCACGATCGAGTCGACCGACTGCACCCGTTTCGTCGCGCAGGCCTTCGACGGCGTTCGCGTCACCGCCGCGCCCGCGTGGATGCGCGTGCGCCTCGCGCTCACCGGGCAGCGCCCGATCTCGAATCTGGTCGACGTTTCGAACTACGTGATGCTCGAAACCGCACAGCCGCTGCACTTCTACGATGCGGCGCAGATGCGCGACCGTCATCTCGTCGTGCGCGACGCGCGCCCGGACGAGACGATCGTGACGCTCGACGAGGTCGAACGCACGCTTACACCGCAAGCGCTGGTGGTCGCCGACGGCGATCGCGCGCTCGGGCTCGCGGGCCTGATGGGCGGCGCGTCGAGCGAGGTGCGCGAGAGCACGACCGCAATCGTGCTGGAATCGGCGAATTTCGAAGGCGTGCGCGTGCGCCGCATGAGCATGCAGCTCGGCTTGCGCAGCGAAGCCTCGTCGCGACACGAAAAGACGCTCGCGCCCGCGCTCGCCGACATCGGCGCGGCGCGCGCCGCGCAGCTGCTCGTGCAGATGGGCGCGCACGCGTACCGTCCGCACGCATTCGGCGCGGAGTTGCGCACCGCGGCGCCGATCGCGCTTGCCGCGCGCGATGTCGAACGCCTGCTCGGGTTGCGGCTCGATGCCACGCGCATTGCGCGTCATCTCGAGATGCTCGGCTGCGCCGTCACCGTGCACGGCGATGCGCTCGAGGTCACGCCGCCCGCCTGGCGGCGCGATCTCGCGATCGCGGCCGATCTCGTGGAAGAGGTCGCGCGCATGGAAGGCTACGACGCGATCGAACCGATCGAGCCCGCCGTGCCCGCGCACGCGATTCCGAGCGCGCAGTACGAGCTCGAGACGCAGTTGGCCGCAACGCTCGCGGGCCTGGGCTACCGCGAGATCCTCAGCTACTCGCTGCAGAGCCCGCAGGTGATGACGCGCGTGAAGCGCGCGGGCCTCACGCCGAGCCGCGAACCCGTCGAGGTGCGCAACCCGCTCTCCGAAGACCAGCGCTTTTTACGATGGGCGCTCGGGCCGGGTATGCTCGAATACTTCGCGCGCATCGATACGCCCGCGCGCGTCTTCGAGATCGGGCACGTGTTCTCGAACGAAAATACCGTCACCGAGATTCCGGTGCTCGCCTTCGGCTTCAGCGTCGATCCGATCGACGAGCCGAGCTGGCGCGACACGAACTTCCTGCGCCTCAAGGGCGACTGCGAGGCGTTGCTGCGCGCCGTCTGCGGGATTACCGTCGACGCCACCCGCGACGTACGCGCGGGGCTACATCCGGGCAAAACCGCGGTGCTGATGCACGACGGACGCGAGATCGCGAATTTCGGCAAAATGGATCCGCGCGTCACGCGATCGTTCGGCGTGCGGCTGCCCGTCTATCTCTGCAACATCTTCCTCGAGCACGTGCCGGAGTACCGCATTCCGCGCTATCGGCCGCCGTCGAAGTTCCCCTCGACCTATCGCGATCTCGCGTTGGTCGTCGATCTCGACGTGACCGCCGATCAGGTGAGCCGCACCACGCGTCGCGCGATCGGCGAGCTCTGCTTGGGCGTACGCGCGTTCGACGAATATCGCGGCCCGCAGGTGGGCGAGGGGCGCAAGAGCCTCGCGATTCGCGCGACGATCGGCCGGTTCGACGCCACGATCACCGATGAAGAAGCCGATGCGGCGATCGCGCGGGCCATCGACGCGCTGCGCGACGAAACGGGAGCGACGATCCGCACGTGATCGCAGGCATCGCGTGGCCCGATATCCTGATCGCGATCGTGCTGCTGATCGCGGCATATAAGGGCTTCACGCGGGGATTCGTCTCCGAACTCGGCGGCGCGGTCGCGGTTGCGGCGGGCCTCATCGCACCGTGGTACTACAACGGCGCGTTCGACGGATGGCTGGAGAACACGGCGCATCTCGGGCCCGGATCCTCGCACGTGGTCGGCATGTTTCTCACCGGCTTCATCGCGTATGCGATCGTGCTCGCGGCGTCGTGGGTGCTCAACCGCTTCGCCAAGCTGCCGATCCTCAACATCGGCAACGGTGTCGGCGGCGCGGCGATCGGGCTCTGCAAGGGCGCGTTCCTGATCTGGCTCGTGCTCTTCGTCGCGCTCTACTTTCCGCTCTCACCCGATATTCGCACCGATCTGCACCGCTCGCGCTTCGCCGCCTTCTTCGTGCAGCCCGACGCAAAGATCGACCGCGCGATCGCGGGGACCGTGCCGTGGTTCGCGCGCCCGTTCCTCAACCCGTACTTCCATCGCCATCACGTCTAGCGCAGCTTCACGAGTTCGAGCAACCCCGCGAGCGCGACGAGCCCGACCAGCGTCGGGCGCAGGATCGCGTGCAGGCGCGGGCCGTTGAAGCGCGCGAGCAGGCGCGCGCCGAGATAGGCCCCGAGCGCGCTGCCCGCGGCGAGTGCAAGCGCGAGATCGTAGCGCACGTCGCCCGCGAACGCGTGCGTGATACCGCCCGCAATCGCGATGCCGGTGAGCGCGAAGACGGACGTGCCGATCACGCGCACCGGGTCGAGTCCGAGCGCGCCGAGCCCCGCGATGATCGGCGGTGAGCCGCTGATGCCGAACGCGCCGCTCGTGATGCCGCCGAGCATGCCGTAGGCCACGCCGAGCGCACGCTCGCGATGCGGCGCGACCACCCGGGTACGCGGACGAACGAGCGCGTAGGCCATCTGCACGCCGAGCAGTAGCAGAAAGATGCAGAGCAAACGCGTCGCGAGTGCATCGTTCACGAATCCGATCGCGATACTGCCGAGCACGGCGCCGATCGGCCCCGCGACGAGCAACGGCAATCCGCGGCGCACGTCGACGTGTCCGCCGCGAAAATGCCCGATCGCGCCGAAGATCGTCGTCGGAATCACGACCACGAGCGAGGTCGCCGCGGCCATGCGCTCGGGCAGATGAAAGAGCATCGCAAGCACCACGACGAAGAGCGCGCCGCCTCCGCCGCCGATCATCGAGGCGAGCGTGCCGATGACGAATCCGAGCATGCCCGCCGCGGCGAGGAGGCTCAGCGCACTCCCGCCGCCGCGCGCGCGGTCAGCGCCTGTGCCGCCGCGGCGACGCCCGCGCCGAAGCGCGGCGAGCCGCCGAGATCGGCGAGCGCCAGCTCGAGCGCACCGATCGCGCCGAGCAGATCGTTCTCGCTCACGTCGCCCATCGTGCCGAAGCGCACGATCTTTCCGGTGAGTTCGCCCTGGCCGCCCGAGAGCACGACGCCGTACGATTCGCGCAGCGTCTTGAGCAGCGTCGCAGCATCGACGCCCGCCGGCGGCTCGGCCGCGACCACCGTTACCGAGTGCGCGTCGCTGCGCGAGAAGATCGTGAAGCCGAGCGCCTCGAATGCGGCGCGAATCGCACGCGCGTAGGCGCTATGGCGCGCGAAATTCTCTTCCAGACTCACCGCGTGATACCGCGAGAGCGCGACGCCGAGCGCGTAGAACACCGAGATCGGCGGCGTCCACGGCGTCTGCCCTTTGCGCGCGAACTCGCGCGTGAGCGGCAGATCGAAATAGTAGCGAGCGATACGCGCGCGCGCCATCGCCTCCCATCCGCGATCGCTCACGGCGACCATCGCCACCCCCGGCGGGGCGGCGAGCGCCTTCTGCGAGGCGGTGACGACGACGTCGAAGCCCCATGCGTCCATCTCGAAACGCGACGCACCGAGCCCGCTCACCGAATCGACCACCGTGAGCGCGCCGTGCGCGCGCACGGCTTCGGCGAGCGCGGCCATCTCGTTCTGCACGCCGGTCGAGGTCTCGTTGTGCGTCAACAGCACGCCTTTGATACGCCGTTCCGTATCGGCCGCGAGACGAGCCGCGAGCGCATGCGGATCGGCCGCCGCGCCGAGCGGCGTTTCGAGCATCTCCACCTCGCATCCGAACGTCTTCGCAATCGTCGCCAGACGCTTGCCGAACACGCCGACCGGCATCGAGAGGAGGCGATCGCCCGGATCGAAGAGGTTGGCGACGGCCGCTTCCAGCCCGCCGGTCCCCGAAGAGCCGAGGAAGAGCACGTCATTCTCGGTTCCGAAGAGCGGTTTCATCTGACGCTCGAGCCGCGCGAGGAGATCGGCGAACTCCCGGCCGCGATGGTTGATCATCGGCCAGGCCATCGCTTCGAGAACGGGCTGCGCCACGGGAACCGGGCCGGGCAGGAGCAAGAGCGTCTTCTTCATCTTTCAGATCTTCTGCGGGTGGAGCGGCGCGCCTGGCGTATTTCCGAAGGTCCGCAACCAACGGGTACGGTTGACGCGTTGCGCATCTCGTGGAGGGAAAACGAGCGATGTCGAGCCGGAGCGTCTCCGACCCCATAGCGGCGCTCCCGTACGAAATCGGGAGCGACCTCGTCGCGGCGCTACGCGACGCGCTCGAGCTCGGCGTTCCCGAGATCTTTACCGATGTCACGACCTTGGCGCAGACGGCGATCGTCTTTCGCGAGACGAATCCGGCGGCGCTCGTGAGTGCGCTCGATGCGATGCACGCCGGGATCGAAGCCTACGTGTCGCCGCGCCACATCGCGCGTGCCCGCGCGATCATCACCGATGCGCGCAAGGAACTCGACGTGGTACGGCTCGCCGACCATCCGGTGATCGACCCCGCCGCGCCCCACGGCCCGACCGCGCAACGATACCTCGACGCGCTGCTCGAGGGAGACGAACAGCGCGGCGCGCGCGAGGTGCTGCTCGCCGTCGCGAGCGGCGCCAAGATCACCGAGGTGTACGAGCAGATCATCACGCCCGTGCTGCACGAAGCGGGCCGCTTGTGGCAGCGCAACGAGATGACGGTCTCGCAGGAGCACGTGATTACCGCCGCGGTCGAACGCTTGATGGCGCAGCTGATGGATCTCGCGCCCGCTCGCGCGCACCGCGATCTTTCCGTCGTCAGCGCGTCGCTCGGCAGCTCGCAGCACCAAGTCGGCGCGCGCATGGTGGCCGACGCGTTCAGCCTCTGCGGCTGGCAGGCGACCTATCTGGGTTCCACCGTTCCCGTCGACGATTTGCTCGACTACGTCGATCGCATCTCCGTCGACGTGCTCGCCCTCTCCGCGACCCTCACCCGCGACGTGATCGCGATTCGCGATCTCATTCACGCGATGGCCGAACGCGCCGTTGCGCCGGTCGTCATCGTGGGCGGCCGCGCCTTCGCCAAACACCCGAAGCTCTGGAAGGCGATCGGCGCCGACGGTTACGCCGCGACGCCGCTGATGGCGGTCGCGCTCGCGAACGAACTCGTAACGCACTGCGACGGCTGAGTGAGAGCCTCGGTTCGCTCGAGCGAACGCTACCGTTGGTACGCGCTCGCCGTTATCATGCTCGGCAGCATGATGGGGACGCTCGACGCCTCGATCGCAAACGTCGCCCTTCCCACGATCGCACGCGTCTACGCGAGCCCGCTCGATCGAAGCGAATGGGTCGTTCTCGCCTTCATGCTCGTGACGGCATCGACGCTCGTGCTCTTCGGTCGCCTCGGCGACATGTTCGGGCAAAAGCGCATCTATCTGGGCGGCTTCGCCGTCTTCGGCGCGAGTTCGCTCGTTTGCGCGCTCGCACCCACGCTCGACGTGCTCATCCTCTCGCGCGCGGTGCAGGCCGTGGGCGCGGCGATGATCGTCTCATCCACGCAGGCACTGATCGTGGACATGTTTCCCGCCGCCGAGCGCGGTCGCGCGATCGGATTCAACGGCGCCGCGGTTGCGGCGGGGCTCTCGCTCGGTCCGATCCTGGGCGGCGCGATCGTCACCTACGGCGATTGGCGCTGGATATTTTTGATCAACGTGCCGATCTCGGTGATCGCGCTCGCGGGTGCCGCGATCGTGCTGCAGCCGATCCGGCATGAAAACCGCGGCTTCGATCCGTTCGGCGCGCTGCTCTCGATGATCGGATTGTTCTCGTTCGCGCTCGCGCTTTCGCGCGCGCATGCATGGGGCTGGACGGCACCGCGTACGATCGGGTTGCTCGTCACCGCGGTCGTCGCGCTCGCGCTCTTCGTCATCGTGGAACGCCGCGTCGCGGCACCCACGCTCGATCTCTCGCTCTTCCGCTCGCGCATGTTCGCTTTTTCGGTACTCGCGGCGTTCGTGTACTTCATCGCGCTCGCGGGACTGATCTTCATCGTGCCGCTCGCCGCGCAGACCGCACTCGGCTACACCGCGTTCGGCGCCGGGTTTCTGCTAATGCCGATCACGGCGCTCAATATCGTGCTCGCACCGTTCGCGGGCGGGCTCTCCGATCGCGTGCCGATTCGCTACGTGGCGACCGCGGGCGCGACGCTCGTGGCGATCGGCTTCTTCGCGCTCTCGCGGGTGCCCGCGATTCCGCAGGTGTGGCAGATGGTGTGTGCGCTCGTCCTCACCGGCTGCGGTACGGCGGTCTTCAGCCAGCCGAACAACAGCGCGATCATGGGGTCGGCGCCGTCGCACCGCCGCGGGATCGCCGCGGGCACGCTCGCGACCGCGCGCACGACGGGGCAGCTCGTTGGCGTCGCCGTCGCCGGTGCCGTCTACTTCACCCTCGACGCGCACCTCGGCGCGCACGGCGCATCTTTCGCTCCCGCAACGAGCTATTTCACCGTGATGATCTTCGTGATGATCCTCGTCGCGGCACTCTCCTGGACGCGCGAATAGCGTCGACTCCCGAACGCTCCGCGCTAAGCGAACGTTCGGGGACCGGACGCAGACATGAAGAACCGCACCGAGGGGCCCCGGTGCGGTTCTTTTCGTGGACGCGGCCCGACGTTAGAGCAGCGTTTTGCTCTCGGCGAGCAGACGCGCGTATGCGTCGTGCAGCCGTGCCGCGTAGGCGAGATCGGGATCGGTCGGTGCTTGGAACGAGGTCGGTCCCACGCGGCCGATCAGATCCATGATGTTCTCGCGTAGCGCCGCCGGTCCGCGCAGGTCTTCGACGCTCTGCGGATCGTAGGTGAGTTGCGCGCGGAACGCGAGCAGCTTGGCGCGCTCGGGCACACTTGCGCCTTTCATCTTCGCATCGATCGCATTGAGCATGCGATCCACGCCGCCGAGTTCGTCGTAGAGGCGATGCAGGAAGGCGTAGCGTGCCTGCGCCTGCGCGGGCGTCCCCGGGTCGCGCGGATCGGGCTTGAGCGTGAGCGTCTGCTCCGCCGTGTGTCCGTCGGCCGTGATGCGCACCGTATACGCGCCCGGCGGCACGTCGGCGCCGGTATCGGGACCTTGATTGTCCTTATACGTCCCGAGCCATTTCACGGGGCCGGTCTCGGTGAGATCCCACGCGGTGCGATCGATTCCGGCGTGCGAGGGAACCGTCTTTCCGCTCAGATGACGTACCGCGTGACCCGCGGCATCGAGCACTTCGATCGCGACGTGTTTCGCCGGCTTTGCGAGGTAGTAACTGATGAGCGCGCCGTACGGCGGATTCTCCCCGATGAACTCGTTGAGCGGGAGCATGGGGTTTTCGAACGTGTTCACCGGCGGATTGTGCGCCATCTTGTACGCGGTGCGAATCGGGAAGAGCGTGAGCGGCGTCGTGCGCGCCTGCGCGAGATCGCGCAGCGGCGTGAGGTCGTCGAGCACCCAGATGCCGCGCCCGTGCGAGACGACCAGCAGATCGTTCGCCTGCGGCTGAATCTCGAGATCGTAGATCGCCGTCGCGGGCATGTTCAGCCGCAGTGACTGCCAATGCTCGCCGCGATCGAAGCTAACGAAGACGCCGCGCGAGGTTCCCGCATAGAGCAGGTTACGCTGCGTCGGATCCTCGCGAATGCTGCGTACGTAGACGTCGTGCGGTAAATTGCCGCTGATCTCGGTCCACGTCGCGCCGTCATCGTCGGTGCGGTAGATATACGGCGCGTTGTCGCCGCTCATGTGGCGATCCATCGCGAAGTACGCGGTCGCCGCCGAGAAGTGCCCCGGCTCGATCGTGGGAATGCGTCCTTCGGGGAGTCCCTTCGGCGTCACGTTCGTCCACGACGCGCCGCCGTCGCGCGTGAGATGCACGAGCCCGTCGTCGCTGCCGGCCCAGATCTCACCGGGCGTTCCGCGTACCGCTTCGACGTCGAGCAGCGTGTTGTAGTACTCCGCACCCGATTGATCGGCGCTAATCGGTCCGCCCGGCGTCTGCTGGTGTGCTTTGTCGTTGCGGGTGAGATCGGGGCTGATCACCGTCCAACTCGTGCCGTGCGTGCAGCTCTCGAAAACGACGTTACCGCCGACGAGCGCGCAGCCGTCGTCGGTAAACGAGATCGGCGTGATCCAATTAAAGCGGTACTTCACCGAAGCCGCGTTCTTGGTGCCGTTCTGCTCCACGTCGGGCGAGACTTCCATCTGCTGCTTCGTGCGCAGGTCGGTCAGAAAGACTTGGCCGGTGTCGCTCGCCGTCGACGTGGACCAGACGAGGTTCGGATCCTTCGGATCGTACGCCGCCCACATCCCGTCGCCCGGTGCGACCTGCTCCCAATCGCGATTGAGCACACCGATGCCGTTCGAGGTGGATGCACGGCCGCACCACGTGTTGTCGTCTTGCAACCCGAAGCAGATGCCGTAGTTCGGCAGATCGTCGTTGAAGCCCAAGCGGTACGGTTGCGCGAACGGGAGATCGTACGGCTGCCAGAAACGCTGCGCGCCGTCGTCGGAACGCAACACGCCTTCATCGGAGCCGATGATCACGCGACGACCGTCGTGCGACCACCACACGATGTGGTAGTCCCACCCGGCATCGGTCGAGATCCGCTTCCAGGTCGTGCCGCCGTCGGTCGTCATCGCGAGATCGAGCCCGACGCTGATCGCGCGATTCGGATTCGCCGGGTCGACGTAGATGCGCGAAAAATAGAACGGACGCGCGCCGACGAGCGCGTTATGCGGCATCTTCTTCCACGAGGCGCCGCCGTCGTCGGAGCGCCACAGCGCTCCCTCGCGCGACTGCATCACCGCATAGACGCGCCCGCCGGTTCCGGCCGCCACCCCGATGCGTCCGAGCAGTCCGCTCGGCAGCCCATGGCCGCTCAAACGTCGCCAGGTGAGACCGCCGTCGTCGGATCGATAGATGCCGCTGTGCGGACCGCCGCTCGTCATCGTCCACGGTTGACGCCGGAACTGATACAGGCCCGCGAAGAGCGTCGAGGGACGATCGGGCACCCGCGCGAGATCCGACGCACCGGTCGACGGGCCGACATAGAGCGTGTGGCGCCACGTCTTGCCGCCGTCAAGCGTCACGTAGATCCCGCGCGCGTCGCTATCGGCGAAGTTCCGCCCGAGCGCCGCGACCACCACGTGCGACGGATTGCGCGGATCGATCGAGATCGCCGAGATCGTCGCCGTCGCATCGAGGCCGACGTGCCGCCAGGTCTTGCCACCGTCGATCGAGTGGTAGACGCCGTCGCCCTCCTCGACCGTGTTGCGCGGATTCGACTCGCCGGTACCGACCCAGACGTCGTTCGGATTGCGCGGCGAGACCGCGATCGCGCCGATCGGCGCAACGGGTTCGCGGTCGAAGACCGGCACCCATGACGCGCCGCCGTCGGTAGATTTGAAGACGCCGCCGCCTGCGCCGCCCGCGTAATACACGTAGGGGTCGATGTCGCTTCCGGCTACGGCCGGAGCGCGCCCGCCGGCGATTGCCGGACCGATCGAGCGATAGTGCAGCATCCCGAAGGGAGGCTGGGCCGCGTGCGCCGCGACCGGAAGCGCCAACACCGCGCCCGCGAACATCGCAAGCGCTGCACGTCGAATGCTCATGGCCGAGAGTACGGCGGGAGATGCGCGAAGGCCCGCATTCCTGCGGGCCTTCGACAAGCTCAGGCTGACACGGAGCGGTCAGGCTGACACGGAGCCGGTCAGGCTGACACGGAGCGCGGTCAGGCTGATGCGGAGTGCGCTAGCGTTTGCGGACGGGTGGGCGGCGGCGTTCGGCCGGGCGCGGCGTGCGCTTCACCACGCCGTTGCGGCGAATCGGCACCACGTTGGTGCCGCTTGCGGCGGCGAGCGGAACCGGGGTGATGATCCGCTTGCCGAGCGCGTGCTGCAGCACCTCGCTGATCTCTTCGACGGGCACGAAGGTCATCGTGTCGCGCACTTCCTTCGGAATGTCGTCGAGATCCATCTCGTTGCGCTTCGGGAAGATGATCTTCGTAATCCCGGCGCGCTTGGCACCGAGCACCTTCTCTTTGAGTCCGCCGATCGGCAGCACCTGACCGGTGAGCGTGATCTCGCCCGTCATCGCGAGATTCGGATCCACGGTGATGCCGGTGAGCATCGAAGCGATCGCGGTCGCCATGGTGATGCCCGCCGACGGTCCGTCCTTCGGCGTCGCACCCGCGGGCACGTGGATGTGAATGTCGTGCTTCGCGAAGTAGTCTTCGGCGAGATCGAGTTCACCCGAGCGCGAGCGCAGGAACGACACGGCGGCCTGCGCGCTCTCCTTCATCACGTCGCCGAGCTGACCGGTAAGCACGAGTTTGCCCGTGCCCGGCATCGCGGTCGCTTCGATGAAGACGATGTCGCCGCCGACGGCCGTCCACACCATGCCGGTCGAGACGCCGATCGAGGCCACGCGCTTCTTCGCTTCGTTGAAAAACCGGGGCTTGCCGAGGAAATCCACGAGATTCTCCGGCTTCACGCGCGCCTTGTAACGCGGGTTCTCCGCGATCTTACGCGCGATCTTGCGGAAGACGGTACCGATCTCGCGTTCGAGATTGCGTACGCCCGCTTCGCGCGTGTGATCGTTGATGATGCCGCGTACGGCCGCATCGCTGATCTGCGCCTGCGTCTCTTTCAGACCGTTGGCCGTGCGCTGTTTCTTCACGAGGTAACGCTTGGCGATCTGCAGCTTCTCGAGCTCGGTGTAGCCGGAGAGCTGGATGATCTCCATGCGGTCGCGCAGCGGCGGCGAGATCGTATCGAGCGAGTTGGCCGTGCAGACGAAGAGCACTTGCGAGAGATCGAACGGCAGATCGATGTAGTGATCGCGGAACGTCGAATTCTGCTCCGGATCGAGCACTTCGAGCAGCGCAGACTGCGGATCGCCGCGATAGTCGGAGCCGACCTTGTCGATCTCGTCGATCATCATCACCGGGTTCTTGGTGCCGGCGTCCCGCATCGCGCGGACGATCGTGCCCGGCATGGCGCCGATGTAGGTGCGGCGATGCCCGCGGATTTCGGCTTCGTCGCGCACGCCGCCGACCGAGAGACGCACGAACTTACGGCCCATCGCACGCGCGATCGACTGTCCGAGCGAGGTCTTGCCGACGCCGGGCGGACCGACGAAGCAGAGGATCGGGCCGGTAAGCTTGTTCTTGAGCTTGCCGACGGCCAAATACTCGATGATGCGATCCTTGATCTTCTCGAGATCGTAGTGATCCTCGTCGAGAATCTCGCGCGCCTTTTTGATATCGATGTCGTCGGTCGTCGCGGTATTCCACGGCAACTGCACGAGCCAATCGAGGTAGGTGCGGATCACGCTGTACTCGGGGCTCGCCTGCGGCACTTTGCTCAAGCGATCGAGTTCGCGATCCGCCGCTTTCTTCACGTCCTCGGGCATCTGCGCTTCGTCGATCTTCTGACGCAGCTCGTTCATCTCCGATTGCTGCGGATCGACCTCGCCGAGCTCTTCCTGAATCGCCCGCAATTGCTGGCGCAGGTAGAACTCGCGCTGGTTCTTCTCCATCTCGCGCTGGATGTCGCTCTGGATTTTATGCCCGAGCTCGACGACTTCGAGTTCTTTGGTGAGCAGCAGCGTGAGCTTGCGCATGCGCTTGGCGGTGCTGCGTTCTTCGAGCAGCGCCTGGCGATCCGCGGTCTCCAAACGCATCGTCGAGGCGACGAAGTACGTGAGCACGTTCGGATCGGTGATGTTCTGGACTTCCATCTCCATCTCGCGCGGCGCCTGCGGCAAGTAGGAGAGCAGTTTCTGGAAGAGCGAGCCGAGGTTGCGCTGCATCGCAACGAGCTCTTCGTTGTCGACCGTAACGTCGGGAAGTTCGGTGTAGGCGGCGACCATGTAGGGATCGCGCTGAACGAACTCCTCGATCTTGAAGACGCTTTGACCCGCGACGATGCAGCGGATCGTGCCGTCGGGAACCTTCAGCATCTTCTGAATGACGCCGATCGTGCCGATGCGGTGAATGTCCTCGGGACCGGGGTTCTCGGTCTCGCGGTCCTTCAACACGGTGAGGCCGATCGGTTTGCCTTCGCGCAGCGCCTCTTCGACGAGCGCGATGCCGGGCTTCTTGACGACGGCGAGCGGAATGACCGTGTTCGGGAAGAGCACCGCTTCTTGAAGCGGGAGAATCCCGATCGTTCCGGCCGGAATGATCTGCGTGGTTTTCTTGGCGGGCATGGTTAGGAAAGCGTCCTCTTCACGATCATACGAATCTCGGTGCGCGTCGTCGGCAGATAGGCCGTCGGCGATACGGGTAGGGCGATAACGAGCAGGCCGTCGGTGTAGCTCGCGTGCGCGTCGCCGAGAAAATCGACGGCGATCGGCAAACGGATGCGCTTCGCGAACGGGCCGTACGCGATCTCTTTCTGGACGAACGAGCCGCGACGAACGCCGCTGCCTTCACGACGCTGGCCCGCGATCGTGAGGTAGCGGTCGTCGACGGCGACCCGGAGACTCTCCGGATCGGCGCCGGCCACCTCGACCGCCACGATCATCTGCCCGCGCTCTTCGTCGACGACGACGTCGGCGTTCGGCTCAAACCCCACTCGGGGGCGTACGACAAACTCCATCGGTATGCTCAACCCGCAGTCTTAGCACTCGGATGCGTGTTCTGCTAATTTCCTCGTCGCGCCGAGCTCGCCTTCCCGGGTGCCCGCTCTACATGCTGGGGTCCGGGAGGGAGCGGCCCGGCGGCCACGCCACGCAGGCGTCGAGTCGGATCTGCAGTCCGGAAAGCGCCGCCTGAGGGATTTGTACCCGGAAGAATTGCTGATACTTCGTGGCGACGCCGTATTTCATCGCCGGGGGAAAGGCATTGATCGGCTGGTCGGGCATGTGGGTGGACGAGAGCACCTGGTTGATCGCCCGGGCGTCGGCGGCCGACATGTAGTCGGGGCTGCGCTGGCCGAGCCACGTGGTACCGTCCTGGAGGGTGTACAGGAAGCCGATCACCTCGTTCTCGAGGTTGGTCTGGGTGGAGACGATCTTGTCGATACGCACGATCTGCTGCGAACGCACCGCCGGAGGCCGGAGTACCAGCGGAACCGCGCGCGGCGAGTCCAGACACGCACCGTTGTTGAGCGTCTGCGCGTCGGGCGCGCTTGCAGCAAGCGGCGCGGGCGGCGGCGAAATGGGCGTCAATTGTCCCACGATCTGCGTTCCGAAGATCGTGGAGAGGAGCGTAGCAACAATCAGCATGAGCGTGAGGTTCGCACCGACCCCGGTGAAGTCCCAGGACGCGCGCGCGGGTGCACCGTGCACGTAGCCGTCGTCGACGATCAGGAGGCCTCGCTCGCCGGCTTCTCCCAGATCCTGCGCCGCATCGCCGACATCGAGCCGATCTGCTTCAAGAAGGCGTCCGAGGCACTGCACTGGCTCGGCGGCGTCGATCCGGTCTTCCTGGTGGCGAACAATACGCTTGCGGACATGGCGGGCATCGACTTCCTGCGGCGGATGCGCCTGCTGCCCGAACGCGCGCAGACGCCGGTGATCTTTACCACCGCCGCGCGCGACGATCGCGATCTGCGGCGTGCCGCGTTCGATCTCGGCGTCTACGCCTATCTCGAAAAGCCGATCAATCCCTCGGAGTTTCTCGTCCACGCGATGCGCATCGTCGATGCGGCGCGCGAGCGCGCCGATTATCAAGCACGCTTGCGCGAAGCCTCGCTCCGCGGCGCGATCGATGCGCCCCCCGCGGAAGGCTCCGAAACCGCAACCGACGCCGCGCCCGCGTCGCCGCTCGCCGAGGCGACGGCGATCATCGACGCGATGCTGCAGGTCGCGGCGCTGCACGACCGCTCGATCATCGATCATCACGAGCTTGCGGCGCGCATCGCCGTCGCGCTCGGCCGCGAACTGAAGCTCACCGGCGACGAACTCGCGATGCTCGGTCAGGCCGCGCGCGTGTACGATATCGGCAAGGTCACGATTCCGCAGCGCATCCTCGAGGCGCGACAGCCCGCCACACAAGCCGATCGCGTTACCATCGATTCGCATCCCGACGCGGGTGCGCGCGTGCTCTCGGTGAGCGAGAACCCGATCCTGCGCGCGGCCCGCGCGATCGCGCAGACGCATCACGAACGTTTCGACGGCAGCGGCTATCCGCGCAAGCTGCGCGGATCGTCGATCCCGATCATGGGGCGCATCGTCGCCGTCGCCGACACGCTCGCGGCGCTGGTTCGCGAGCGCAACGATCGCCGGGCACATTCGCTCGCGCAGGCGATCGATATCGTGGAGAAGGGCGCGGGTACCGCCTACGACCCCACCGTGGTCGCCGCGATTCGCAGCGGGCTCCCCGAGATCTCGCGCATCGTGCACGAAGCGCAACAGGAGAACGCGCAGGCGAGTTAAGGATGGCATGAAAGCCACCGTCTATTACGGCGCACGCGACGTGCGCTTGGAAACCGTTCCCGATCCCACGATCAAAGAACCCGGCGACGCGATCGTGCGCGTGGTGCGCGCGGCGATCTGCGGATCGGATCTCTGGTTCTACCGCGGGATCACGCAGTGGGAGCCGGGCGACCGCACCGGCCACGAATTCATCGGCATCGTCGATGCCGTGGGCAGCGACGTTCGCACGGTCAAACCCGGCGACTACGTGATCGCGCCGTTCGTCTCGAGCGACGGTACCTGCGAATACTGTCACGCCGCGCTGCAGACGTCGTGCGTGCGGATGACCAATTGGGGCGACGATGCGAACGGCGGACAGGCCGAGGCGGTGCGCGTGCCGCACGCCGACGGCACGCTCGTGAAGATGCCGGGCATGGAGCGCGATCCCGCCAAACTCGCCTCGGCGCTCGCGATCTGCGACGTGATGGGCACCGGTCATCACGGCGTCGTCACCGCCGGCGCGAAGGCGGGCGGTACGGTCGTCGTGATCGGCGACGGCGCGGTGGGACTGTGCGGCGTGCTCTCCGCGGCGCGCGTGATCGGCGCGGAGCGCGTGATCGCCGTCGGCCACAACCCCAAACGCCTGGAACTCGCGCGCGGCTTCGGCGCGACCGACACGATCGATTCGCACGACCCGAACACGGCGCAGACGCTGCTCGAACTGACCCGCGGCGGCGCGTCGTCGGTCGTGGAGGCGGTCGGCAATCAGGAGAGCATGGAGCTCGCGCTCGAAGTCGCGCGCCCGGGCGGCATCGTGAGCTTCGTCGGCGTTCCGCACAACGTGACGAATCTGCCGCTGCGTCCGCTCTTTGCGAAGAATGTGGCGCTGCGCGGTGCGCTCGCGCCGACACGCGCGTACATCGAGACGCTGATGCGGCACGTGATGGACGGCACGATCGATCCGTCGCCGGTCTTCGATCTCGCGCTGCCGCTCGACCGCGTGGCCGAGGGCTACGCAGCGATGGACGAACGCCGCGCGATCAAAGTCATCCTTGACACGGGCGTACGCTGAGTACGGGGATCGCCGCAATCCGGCGATCCTCTTTCTCCACGGCATTCGGCTCGGGCGCGATATCTGGACGCGCCATGCGCGCGCACTCGTCGACCGCTATCACGTCGTCGCCGCCGATCTTCCCGGGCACGGCGCGCTCGCCCGCGTGCCGTTCGAGCCGGGTGCGGTGCGCGCGCTGCTCGACGAGCTTACCGGCGAGGTCTGCGCGCAGCCGCCGCTCATCGTGGGCTACTCGCTCGGCGGGTACGTGGCGATGGAGTATGCCGCGACGCATCCGGATCGCACGCGCGCGCTGCTGCTCGCCGGGTGCACGCTCGATTTCGTGGGCTGGAAGCACTGGCCGTACGAAGCGGGCGCGCGGTTCATCACCGCGCTTCCGACGCCGCTGCGCGAGCGTTTTCTGCACGTCACGCTCCGCGCAACGCTGCCGCGAGCGTGGGCCGAGGTCGTGGAGCGCATTCCGTTCGACCCGCAGGTGCTGAACGATACCAAGCTCATCTCGCGCGGCGCGCGTTTCAGCGACACCGTCGCGGCGTATCGCGGGCCGACCCTCATCGTCAACGGCGAGTACGATCTCGTCTTCCGCATGGACGAGCGGCGATTCTTGAATCGGCTGCCGCAGGCGCGTCTGCGCATCATTCGCCGCAGCGATCACACCGCTCCGCTCGTGCGCGCGGAGGAATTCACCGCTCTGGTTCGGGAGTTTGCGGATCGTGTTACAGCGGCGTCTCGGACTGCTTGACCTCACCCTGATCGCGATCGGCGCGGTCATCGGGTCGGGCATCTTTCGCAATCCCGCGGTCGTCGCGCATCGTGCGCCGAACGCGGCGATCGTTCTCGGCTGCTGGATCGCGGGCGGCGTGCTTGCGCTGATGTCGGCGTTCGTCTTCGCCGAGCTGTCGGCGCGTCGCCCCGAGAGCGGCGGGCTCTACGCCTTTCTGCGCGATGCGTTTCATCCGGTCGCGGGCTTCATCTTCGGCTGGACGACGCTGACGATCGCCTATACCGGCTCCACCGCCGCTTCGGCCGTGCTCTTCGCGGGCTATCTCGCACCGCTCTTCGGCCCGCACGCGCCGTCGGTGAAGGTGATCGCGATCGCGACGCTCGCGATCGTCACCGCGATCAACATCCTCGGCGTCCGTCAGGGAAGCGCCTGGCAAAATTTGCTCGTCGCGCTCAAAGTGCTCGCGATCGGCGCGCTCATCGTCGGCGGACTGATCGGCCCGGCCGCCGCGCCGCAGAGCGTGACGCACGCGCTCGCCGCATCGCCGATCGGCCTCCTCGCGGTCGTCGGAACCGCGATGCTGCCGGTACTCTTCGCCTACAACGGACTCCAGTGCGCGACCTACATCATCGGCGAGACGATCGATCCGGCGCGCACGCTGCCGCGCGCGCTCGTGATCGCCGCCGCCGTCATCATCGCGATCTACGTGCTCGTGAACGTCGGCTGCCTGCGCGTGCTCGGCGTCGAGGGCCTGGCCGCGAGCGCCACGCCCGCCGCCGACGTGATGTCGCGTACCTTCGGCGCGTTCGGCGCGCGGGCAATCGCGATCGCGATCGCGCTCTCCACGCTCGGCTACATCAGCAACAGCATCCTGCTCGCGCCGCGCATCTACTTTCAGATGGCGGCCGACGGCGGACTCTTCGAGCGTTTCGCGCGGATCAACCCGCGCACGAACGTACCGACCTACGCGATCCTGTTGCAAGGATTCTTTGCCGCGATCATCGCCGCGAGCGGAAGCTTCGAACAGATCGTCAACTGGGTGACGACGCCCGAGTGGGCCTTCGTCGCGGCGGCGGCCGTGGCAGTCTTCGTCTTTCGCAAACGCGACGCGGCGGCGGGCGCGCCCGCGCCGTTCTTTCGCATTCCGCTGCATCCGTACAGTACCGCGCTCGTGCTCGCCGCGCTCACGATCATCTTCGTGGCGTGCGCTGCGCTCTATCCGCTCGACACGCTCTTCGGTTTCGGCGTGATGGCGTTCTTCGGCGTGCTCTACTTCGCGCTACGCATCGGCCGCACCGTCGCGCGTTAGGACGTCGCGCGGCGCGACGCGCGTAGGATCAGGATCACGGCGAGCACGATGCCGACGCCGCCGACCAACACGCCCGGCGAGAGCGACTCGTGCAGCACGAGCGCGCCGAGCAGCACGGCGACCACCGGATTGACGTATGCATAGGTGGCGACGATCGGCGTCGGCAGCGTGCGTACCGCGTAGCCGTAGGCGCTGTAGCCCACGATCGCGCCGGGGCCGACCAGCCACCAGAAGCCCGCGACCGATTGCGGTGCGATCGCCGCGAGGTTGACGTGCGCGGTCTCGCCCGTCGCGACGGCGACGATCAATGCCATCACGCCGCCCGCCAACATCTCGAGCGCGGGAATGAGCGGGTTCCCGTGCGAGCCCGCGTTGCGGCGCATGTATACCGAACCCGCCGCCCACGAGAGCGCGCTGAAGAGAATGACCGCGGCGTGCGCGAGCGGCATCGTGCCGCCCGGAATGCCGACCAGCGCCGCGATACCGAGGGTGCCGAGCACGAGCCCGGCGACCGCGAGCTTCGCGATGCCGCGGCGATCGAGCACCGCATCGATGAGCATCAACCAGATCGGCGTGGTCGCCACCACGAGCGCCGAGGCCCCCGCGGGAACGTACTGCTCTTCGAAACTCAGCAGCCCGTTGCCGACCACCAGCAGCGCGAAGGCGGCGACCGCGAGCGAGATCCACTGCCGCCGCGTGATCGCGCGCAGCCAATCGCGGTTCCAGAGTACGAGCACACCGCTCAGCAGCAAGCCCGCGATCAGGTAGCGCACGCCCACCATGAGGAACGGCGGGATCGTCTCCACCGCGGCGCGGATCGCGATGTAGGTCGATCCCCAGAGAAACCAGACGGCAACGAGCGCGATCCAGGGCAGAGCCCGGACGCGCGGCGGCGAGCTCACGCTTTCCATATCGTAACCGAGTATCGTATAGTAACGTTCGAAACGAAAGCATTTTTTCGAAACACGTACGATTCGAAGGTTGATGGAGGTCCCGCCCGTGCTGCAGCCCGATTCCCTGCCGTCGATTCGCAGGCTCGATGCCATCGATCTGCGCCTGCTGCACGAACTGCGCCGTAATGGCCGCACCAGCGCCGAGGAGCTGTCGCGCACGCTCTCGCTCTCACGCCCCGCCGTGCGCGACCGCATGCGCCGCCTGGAGCGCATGGGCATTCTCGTCGGCTATACGATCGTCGTGGATTGGGAAGCACTGGGCTATCCGATCCTCGCCTTCATCTGGGTGCGCACCGGCAGCGGCGACTGCGACGTGCACGCGCGCAGCGTGATGGCGCTCTCAAACGACGCCGCCGCGGTGGAAGAGGTGCATCGCGTCACCGGCGAGTGGTGTCTGCTCGTGAAGGTGCATGCGCGCAGTTCGCGCGATCTCGCCGATGTGCTCGATGCGATTCGCGAATCACCGCAGGTAACCGCCACCGCGACGACGCTCGCGCTCTCCACCGATCGGCACCCCACGCTGCATCCGGCGTAACGCTACAGGCCGCGCGCGCCGTGCGCGGAATGACCGTGCATGGCCGAGGCATCCGAGCACCCTCAACTGCAGCGCCGACTCGGCGCGCGCGACGCCGCGCTCATCGTCATGGGCGGCATCATCGGATCCGGCATCTTCTTCAATACGTCGCGCGTGGCGCGCTTCGTGCACACCGGTCCGCTCGTGATCCTCGCCTGGGTGCTCGGCGGCGCGATCGCGATGATCGGCGCGGGCGTCTTCGCCGAACTCGCCGCCCGCCGTCCCGACGACGGTGGCGTCTACGCGTATCTGCGCGAGGCGTTTCATCCGCTCGTCGCCTTCTGCTACGGGTGGACGCTACTGCTCGTCTCGCAGAGCGGCGGCGCGGCCGCCTCGGCGGTCACCTTCGCATTCTATCTACCCGCCATCACCGGCACGCATCTCTCCGGTCCGCTCACCACCGCGATCGCGGTAGGCGTGATCGCGCTCTTCACGCTGGTCAACTGCCTGGGCGTGCGACAGGGCGCGAACGCGCAGAACGGCTTCATGCTCGCCAAGCTCGTCGCGATTCTCGGCGTGATCGCGGTGGGTCTCTTCGCCGTTCACGGCGCGCTCGTGCACCCGGCGGTCAACGCTCCGGTCGCGCCGTTCAATCCGCTGCTCGCGATGGGTCTCGCGCTCGTGCCGGTGATGTTCGCCTACAGCGGCTGGCAAACGTCGAGCTTCATGTCGGCGGAGCTGCGCGATCCGCACAAGACGCTCGCGCGCGGCATGATCTACGGCGTGCTCGGCGTGGTCGTGCTCTACCTCGCGGTCAACGCCGTCTGCTTGGCGGCGCTCGGGCAAGACGGACTCGCGCACACCGACACCCCCGCATCCGACGTGGTACGCGCCGTGCTCGGGCCGGTCGGCGGCACGATCATGGCGACGATCGTCGCGCTCTCCACGCTCGGCTTCATCACCAATCAAATTCTCACCGCGCCGCGCGTGTACTATCAGATGGCCGCCGACGGAACGTTCTTCAAAGCGCTCGCGAAGATCGATCCGCGCACGCACGTTCCGGTGATCGCAATCGCGGTGCAAGGCGTCGCCGCGATGCTGATCGCGCTCTCGGGCAAGTACGATCTGATCCTCAACTGGGTCACGAGCGTCGACTACATCTTCTTCGGCTTCGCGGCGCTCGCGCTCATCATCTTTCGTCGACGCGACGCGGCGGCGCGCGCGCCGCGCCCGTTCTTTACGATCCCGCTCCATCCGTGGAGTACGTTGCTCTTTCTCGTGGTCGCGTGGGGCATCGTCGTCGACGTGCTCTTGAAATCCACCACCGATACGCTGATCGGTGTGGTCGTGCTCCTCACGGGTATCCCGGTCTATTACGCCTTTCGTCGTAAACGAGCCCGCGAGATTTAACCGTTCGGCGAATGCGCCGCGACGCGCGATCCGGTAACGTTCCTCTATGGAACGGATCAGCGCGGGCGATACCGCATGGGTGCTGACGAGCGCGGCGCTCGTCATGTTGATGACTCCGGCACTCGGGTTCTTTTACGGCGGCTTCGTGCACCGCAAGAACGTGCTCTCGACGCTGATGCACAGTTTCTTCGCGCTGTGCGCCGTCGCCGTGCAATGGGTGCTGTGGGGCTACACGCTCGCCTTCGGTCCCGATTGGCATCACGTTATCGGCGGCTTCGCTTGGCTCGGTTTCGCACATGTGGGAGCCGCGCCGAACCCGCAGTACGCGGCGACGATCCCGCACGCCGCGTTCGCGCTCTTTCAGATGATGTTCGCCGTGATCACGCCCGCGCTCATCACCGGAGCGTTCGCCGAACGTAAGCGGTTTGCCGCGTTCCTGATCTTTACCGTGCTGTGGTCGACGCTCGTCTACGATCCGATCGCGCATTGGATCTGGGGGCACGGCGGATGGCTCGCCGATCTCGGTGCGCTCGATTTCGCGGGCGGCACGGTCGTACACGTTTCGTCGGGCGTGGCGGCGCTGGTCTGCGCGTGGATGCTCGGACCGCGCCTGCACGGCGGCGCACACGAACCGCACGACCGCACGATGATGCTGCTCGGCATCGCGCTGTGCTGGTTCGGCTGGTTCGGCTTCAACGCGGGGAGCGCGCTCGCGGCCAACGGCATCGCGGCGATCGCCTTCGTGAACACCGACGTGGCGGGTGCGATGGGCGCGCTTGCATGGATGACCCTCGCCTGGTGGCGCAGCGGCTCGCCCACCGCGGTCGGGGCCGCCGCGGGGTCGGCTGCGGGTCTGGTGGCGATCACGCCCGCGGCGGGCTACGTGACGCCCGCCGCCGCGATCCTGATCGGCGCGATCGCCGCGCTCGTCTGCTATGGAGCCGTGCAGTTGCGTGCCCGCATGCGCGTCGACGACGCGCTCGACGTCTTTCCGGTACACGGCATCGGCGGTACGGTCGGCGCGATTCTCACCGGCATCTTCGCGGTGCACGCCGCCGTGGCGCACCAGGTGCTCGTGCAGATCGCCGCGGTCGGCGTCGTGTGGATCTACAGCGCGGCAATGACGTGGGTCGTGCTCAAGCTCGTGATGATCGTGATGCCGCTACGCGTGACGGCGGATCAGGAGCACCTGGGACTCGATCTCACGCAGCATGCGGAACCGGCGTATCAATGGACGTAGCGCTCGGAGGGTTGACCGCAACTTTACCGCAGCTACGCGGAGGTTTCACGCGCCGATAAGGTTTGGCTCGTCGCGCGCGGGAGAGACTACAAGGTATGAACCGCGTGGTCGTCGTCGACGACGATGAGACGAACCTCAAATTCTACGGTGCCGTCGTCAAACGCGTCCTCGCCGAGGAGGCGCTTGCCTTCGACGACCCGCAGCACGCGCTCGAACGGTTACGCGATCTGCGCCCGTCGTTGATCGTGGTCGACTATCAGATGCCGGAGATGGACGGCGTCGATTTCATCACCGCGGTTCGCGCGCTGCCCACGCATGCGTTCACGCCGATCCTGATGCTTACCGCGGCGGGCGATCGCACCCTCGCCGAACGGGCACTCGCCGCGGGCGCGACGCTGTTTCTGAACAAGCCGCTCGCGCTCGGCGAGTTCACCAAGCAACTGCGTCACTATGCCGGGTCGCCCACGCCGCGGACGAGCTTCGGCGAGATCGTGATGCCGACCGACGAACGCGATACGCTGCTGCGCCTACATCGCATGCTCGAAGCCTACGATCGTGACCTGGCCCGGCAAGCGGTGCTCGTACGCGATCTCTCCGTCGCGATCGCAACCGAGCTGCGGCTGCCGCCGGAGCAGTGCGAAACGCTGCGGATCTGCAGTCTCGTCTACGACGTCGGCATGATCGCCGTGCCGAGCAAGGTACGCGCGATGCCCTCGGCGCTCACGTCGCGCTGGCGCAGCGTCGTCAACAACCACGTCGACGCCGGAGCCGCCATCCTCTCGGGCGGCGGCCGTCCGCTGATGCGCGCCGCCGAGGCGATCGCGCGCTTCCATCACGAGCGTTACGACGGGAGCGGCTATCCCGACGGACTCTGCGGCGACGAGACGCCGCTGCTCGCGCGCATCGTCGGCGTGGCCGACACCTACATGGCCCTCGTCTCCGAACGACCGCATCGCGTGGAGTTCACCGCGCAGCACGCGCTCGCACAGATCGTCGGTGAACGCGGCGGCGCGTTCGATCCCTACGTCGTCGACGCGTTCGTCGCCGCGCACGATCGGATGGAGCACTTCCGCAGCGCCTAGCCGCGGGCGAAACCGTCCGCTTGCCTCCCCGGGTCCTGGGCCGCAATGATACGACGGCTCGGCAGTACCGATGCGGTGCTGATCGTGATGGGCGGGATCCTCGGCTCCGGCATCTTTCTCAACCCCGCGCTCGTGATCGGCTACCTGCACACGCCCGCGCTCGCCACGGCGGCATGGATCGCGGGCGGTCTGATCGCCCTGCTCGGCGCGGCGCTCTTCGCCGAGCTCGCCGCGCGCAGACCCGAGGACGGCGGCTTCTACGCCTACCTGCGCGACGCGTTCCACCCGAGCATCGCCTTCGTCTACGGGTGGACGCTGCTCTTCGTGGCGCAGAGCGGCGGCATGGCGGCGGGTGCGGTCACCTTCGCAATCTACGTGATACCCGCGCTGCATCTGCCGATCGGAACCGGCGTCCTCGGCGCGATCATCATCGCCGCGTTCACGCTCGTCAACTGCGTCGGCGTGCGTCAGGGTGCGATCACCCAGCATCTCTTCATGCTGCTCAACGTGGCGATGATTCTCGTCGTCGCCGTCTGCGCGCTGATCGCGCACGGCGCCGCGACGCATGCCGTCGTCGCCCCCGCGCTCGCGCCGCTCTCGAACGCGCAACTGCTCGGAGCGAGCGGTATCGCGCTCGTCGCCGTGCTCTTCGCCTACGACGGCTGGCATACGTCGAGCTTTATCAATGCCGAATTGAAAGACCCGGCGCGCACGTTACCGCGCGCGATCACCATCGGCGTGCTGCTCGTCGTGGTGCTCTATCTGCTCGCGAATTGGGCGTTTCTGCACGGGCTCGGTGCCGCCGCGCTCGCGCATTCGCAGACGCCCGCGAGCGATCTCGCCGCGCTCGCGCTCGGCCCCGTCGGCGCGGCGATCGTCACCGGACTCGTCGCAATCGCGACGATGAGCACGCTCTCGCAGCAGATCCTCGTCTCGCCGCGCGTCTATTATCAGATGGCCGAAGACGGCACGTTTTTCCGCTTTCTCGGCTACGTGCATCCGCGCACGCGAGTGCCCGTGCTCGCGATCCTCGCGCAGGGCCTGACCGCCGCCGTCGTGGCGCTGAGCGGGAGCTACAACCAGATCCTCAACTACGTGGAGAGCGTGGATTTCGTCTTCTTCGGACTCGCCGCCATCGCGCTCTTCATTTTTCGCAAACGCGACGGCGACCGACCGGTCTCGTTCCGCATGCCGTTGCACCCGTGGAGCACCGCGCTCTTTCTCGCGGTCGCGTGGGGTATCGTGGCCGACGTCGCGATCGGATCGCCGCGCGACACGCTCGTGGGCCTCGGGATCATGCTGCTCGGGCTGCCGGTCTACCGGGTTTTCACGCGCGCGCGTCGTAAGGCCGCTGCACAGGAGGGAACGCCATGATCGAGCAGCAGCCCACGCAGGACGACAAGACCATCGCCGTCCTCACCCATCTCAGCGGCGTCTTTTTCGGATTTCTCGTGCCGCTGATCGTGTGGCTCGTCTCGCGCGAGAACAAACCATGGCTCGCGGACGAGGCGAAAGAGGCCTTGAACTTTCAGATCACCGTGTTGATCGCGGCGCTCATCTCCTGGGTCCTGATCTTTGCGGTCGTCGGCATCCTTTTGCTCGCGATCGTCGGCCTCGCAAACCTCGTCCTCTGCATCATCGCGGGCGTCAAAACGTCGCAGGGCGAGCGGTATCGCTATCCGCTCACCCTGCGTCTGATCTCGTAGCCGCCGCGCGCTAGGCGAAGAGCTTCGCCCAGTCCTCGCGCCCGATTCGCAACTCCGCTTCGCCGAGATCTTTGAGCGGCGTCGCGGTCATGCGTTCCTTTTCGCAGAGATCGGGCACGGTCGCGTCGACGAAGAGCAGGCCCGTGAGGAACTCGCCCTTGCCGCGCGCCGCGTGGATGGCCTGCAATGCGCCGATGCGATCGGTCGCGTCGTACGTAGCGTCGATCTTGCGCAGAAGCACGTGCGCGCCGCCCTCGAGTTCGATCGTCTGCGTCGTGCCCGGCTCGTAATCGACCGTGATCTCTTCCTTGGGACGAATGAAATCGGGCATGTTCGCCACCATCTCGTGATCCTTCACGTAGGCGTAGCTCTTGGTCGAGCCCACGTGATCGTTGAAGGTGACGCACGGGCTGATGATATCGAGAATCGCGGTGCCGCCGTGCGCGATCGCGGCCTGAATGAGGGGAACCAGCTGCTTCCCGTCGCCCGAGAACGAGCGCGCGACGAACGTCGCGCCGAGTTCGATCGCGAGCCCGCACACGTCGATCATCGCGTACTCGTTCACGGTCCCGTTCTTCAGCGTCGAGCCGATATCGGCGGTCGCCGAAAACTGCCCTTTGGTGAGCCCGTAGACGCCGTTGTTCTCCACGATGTACGTGCAGTCGAGGTTGCGGCGCACCAGGTGCGCGAACTGTCCGAGTCCGATGCTCGCGGTATCGCCGTCGCCGCTGATCCCGAGCACGACGAGATCGCGATTGGCGAGTTTGGCGCCGGTCGCGGCCGAGGGCATGCGTCCGTGCACGCCGTTGAAGCCGTGTGCCTGATCCACGAAATATGCGGGCGTTTTGGACGAGCAGCCGATGCCGCTCATCTTGGCCAAGCGGTGCGGCTCGACGCCGTACTCGTAGAGCGCTTTGATCAGATGATTCGTGATCGAGTTGTGCCCGCAGCCCGCGCAGAGCGTGGTCGGCAGACCTTTGTACACGTCTCGTGCGAGACCGATGATATTGACCGTCATGGCGTTACTCCGCGACCACCGCGGGCTCGCGTTCGGCGGCGAGCAGCGGGTCGATGATGGCGTGCGCGTCGATCGGCACGCCGTTGTAGTGGCGAATCGAACGAATGCGCGAGACGAGATGGTTCGGCAATTCCGCCCGCAGCAGCGTGTAGAGCTGCGCATCGCGATTCTGTTCGACGACGTAGACGCGCTCGTGGCGCGCGATAAACGCCGCGACCTCGGGCGCGAACGGAAGCGCACGCAAGCGCAGGTAGTCGACGGCGATGCCGTCGGCGCGCAGGATATCACGCGCTTCGACCACGGCATGATGCGTGGTTCCGTAGGCGAGAATCGCTGCGGGCTGCCCGTCATCCTCGACGATCGGCTTGGGCACCGCGGCGCGCGCGGTATCGTGCTTGCGCGTCAAGCGATCCAAGCCGCGCTGCCACACATCGGGCAATTCCGAATACCGCGCCTGCTCGTCGTGACCGGTTCCGCGCGTAAAGTAGCCCGCGTTCGGATGATCGGTTCCGGGCAACGTGCGATACGGAATACCGTCGTGATCGACGTCGCGGTAGCGTCCCCACGATTCGGCCTTCGCGAGATCGGCCGCATCGAGCACCTTGCCGCGATCGAACGGCCGCTCCGGGTACGCAAACGGTTCGGTGATCCAGGAATTCATGCCGAGATCGAGATCGGAAAGCACGAAGACGGGCGTCTGAAAGCGATCGGCCAGATCGAACGCGTCCATCGCCATCTCATAGGCATCGTTCACCGTCGCGGGCAGCAGCACGATGTGCTTCGTGTCGCCGTGCGAGAGATGGTAGGCGAAGCTCACGTCGGCCTGCATCGTGCGCGTCGGCAAACCGGTCGACGGGCCCGCCCGCTGCACGTCGAAGATCACCGCGGGAATCTCGGCATAGTAGCCGTAGCCCGCCCATTCCGCCATCAGCGAGAGTCCCGGGCCCGAGGTCGACGTCATCGCGCGCGCACCGGCCCAGCCCGCGCCGAGCACCATGCCGATCGCGGCGAGTTCATCTTCGGCCTGCACGATCGCGACGTTCTTCTCGCCGGTCGCTTTGTTCACGCGGTACTTCTCGGTGAGCGCGATGAAGTTCTCGCAGAGCGACGACGAGGGGGTGATCGGATACCATGCGGCGACCGTGCAACCGCCCATGACGCAACCGAGCGCGGCGGCGCGATTGCCGTCCATGAAGAGTCGGCCTTCGGTGCGGCCGCTCATGCGTTCGAGTGCGTAGGGATCGTTCTTGGTCAGATGCTCGCGCGCGTACGCGAAGCCGACGCGGGCCGCGTCCATATTCGTCGCGACCGCCTTCGGTTTGCTCTTGAACTGTTTGCCGATCGCCGCCTCGATCGTCGCTTCGTCGATGCCGAGCAGTTCCGCGAGCACGCCCACGTAGACCATGTTGAGCAGATACTTGCGCAACGTGCCGTCGAAGTTCGCCTTGGCGAGCTCGTTGAACGGCACCGCGTAGTAGACGACGTCGTCGCGCAGCGTATCGCCCGCGATCGGATAGCTCGCCTCATGCACGATCGCACCGCCCGGCTTGACGCTCGCGACATCGGTTCGCCAAGTTGCCGCGTTCAAACCGACCAGCAGATCGATCTCACGCGTGCGGCACTGATAGCCCCGAGCGGTAACGCGCACGTCGAACCAGGTGGGCAACCCTTCGATGTTCGACGGAAAGACGTTCTTCGGAGCGACGGGGATACCGAGCGAAAAGATCGCATTGGTGAGGACGAGGTTCGAGGATTGACTTCCCGAGCCGTTGACCGTCGCGACCCGGATCGTGAAATCGTTGATGGCGCGCTGCATTATCCCTATTGCTTAGGGGGGGCCGCCCGCAGCCCTTTCGCCCGGCCGGGAGTCGTCGGGACTACGACGTTTTTCGTAACTACGGAGGGACTTATGAAGCGACTCACCTGTGCGGCTTTGGCGGCGATCTGCGGGCTCTCGCTCGCGGCCTGCGGCAAGAGCTCGAATGTGAAGACCGAGAGCGCCGGTGCGACGAGCACGACCGCGGCCGCGGGCCCGGTGCTCGTGAAGGCCGGGACGGTCTTCTACGGCAAGCTGCAGCAAGAACTCAGCTCGAAGAAGAGCAAGGACGGCGACACCTTCCAGCTCGATGAGACCGACACGCTGCTCCACAAGGATGCCGCGCTGCACGGCGCCGTGATCGACGGACACCTCGAGGGCGTCTCGGCCGCCGGGCTCGCCAAGAAGCCCGCGATGACGATCGTCTTCGACGACATCAAGATGCCCGACGGTACGACGGCGCCGATCGACGTGAAGCTGGTCTCGGTCAAAGCCTTCGACGCCAAGTCGCACAAGCTGCGCACGATCGGCATGATGATCGGCGGCGCGATGGCCGGACACGCTGCCGCGAAGGCGGCGGGCAAGAAGCACGGCGGCCTGATGGGCGCCGCGGGCGGCTACGTGCTCTCGCAAGAGATGAAGACCGACATCGACGTGAAGCCCGGCACCACGCTCGAAGTGAAGTTCCTCAAAGACGCCGCCGCGCAGCCCGCGGAGTCCCCGAGCCCCGCCAACACCTAACACACCCATCGCTCGTGTCTCAGGGGTGACCCTCACGTGTCAGCGTGTGCCTCACGTGTCAGCGTGTGCCTCACGTGTCAGCGTGTGCCTCACGTGTCAGCGTGTGCCTCACGTGTCATCCTGAGCTTGTCGAAGGGCGCCTTTCGACCGGCTCAGGGTGACCCATGCACGCACGCCGACGCATAGGAAGCCGCCCTCGTTGCGCGGATGTACGCTTCATGCGTATCGGAATGTTGATCTTCCCCGATTTCCAGCTTCTGGACGTAGCGGGTCCGCTCGAAGTCTTCGGCGTGACCGAGGGTCTCGAGCCGCTGCTGATCGCCGCCTCTCGCGAACCGGTCGAGCCCGACGGCTGGCCGCAGGTGCGCTTCACGCCGGACTACGATCTCGCGACCGCACCGGAATTCGACGTGCTCTTCGTGCCCGGCGGCGACGGCATACGCCACGCGCTGCAAGATCCGGCGACGCTTCGCTTTCTCGCAGAACGCGGCGAACGAGCCGCCTACGTGACCTCGGTCTGCACCGGAGCGCTCGTGATCGGCGCGGCCGGCCTGCTGCGCGGCTATCGCGCGGCGACGTACTGGCGCTACATGGACTTGCTGCCGATCGTCGGCGCGATTCCGACCGACGCGCGCTACGTGCGCGATCGCAATCGCATGACGAGCGGCGGCGTCACCGCCGGCATGGATTTCGGACTCGCGCTCGCGGCCGAACTCGTGGGCGAGGATCGCGCGAAAGCGGCGCAACTCATGCTGCAGTACGCGCCGGCACCGCCGTTCGATGCGGGTGAACCGAGCGGGGCGCCGGCGGAGATCGTCGATCGCTTGAGCGCGGCGTCGCAGTCGCGTTACGACGAACGCGCCGCGTTGCTCGAGGCGATCATGTCGGAATCTCGACAGGCGTGAGGTTCGCCGTCTCATCGTCGGTGAACACGCGGGAGCGGGTGAGGAAGCGAATGCCTTCGGGGTTTTCGAGCGAGAACATCCCGCCGCGTCCCGGTACGACATCGATGACGAGCTTCGTGTGCCGCCAGTACTCGAACTGCGCGGCGCTCATGTAGAACGGAGCGCCGCCGATCTCACCGAGCTTCACGTCGGAACCGCCGACGAGAAACTCGCCCAGCGGATAGCACATCGGGCTGCTGCCGTCGCAGCAGCCGCCCGATTGATGGAACATGACCGGTCCGTGCTTCGCCCGCAGGCGCTCGATCAATTCGAGCGCCGCGGGCGTCGCCTCAACGCGCGTCGCGCGTTGCGTCATGCTTAGAAGAACCCGAGGGCTTTCGGCGAGTAGCTCACCAGCATGTTCTTCGTCTGCTGGTAATGATCGAGCATCATCTTGTGATTCTCGCGGCCGATACCCGATTGCTTGTAGCCGCCGAACGCCGCGTGTGCCGGATAGGCGTGATAGCAGTTCGTCCACACGCGCCCGGCCTGGATGCCGCGCCCCATGCGATACGCCGTGTTGATGTCGCGGCTCCACACGCCCGCGCCGAGGCCGTAGAGCGTGTCGTTCGCGATCGCGAGCGCGTCGGCTTCGTCTTTGAACGTCGTCACCGAGAGCACCGGGCCGAAGATCTCTTCCTGGAAGATGCGCATCTTGTTGTGGCCCTTGAAGACGGTCGGCTCGATGTAGTAGCCGTCCTTGAGCAGGCCGTCGATCTTCGCGCGCCCGCCGCCCGCGAGCACCTCGGCTCCCTCTTGTTTGCCGACGTCGAGGTAGGAGAGAATCTTCTCCATCTGCTCGCTCGAAGCTTGAGCGCCGATCATCGTACTCGGATCGAGCGGATTGCCTTGGCGAATCTTCTTGACGCGCGCGATCGCCTTTTCCATGAACGCATCGTAAATCGATTCCTGGATCAGCGCGCGCGAGGGGCAGGTGCAAACCTCGCCCTGATTGAGCGCGAACATCGCGAAGCCTTCGAGCGCCTTGTCGAGAAACTCGTCGTCGTTCGCAAGCACGTCGGCGAAGAAGATGTTCGGGGATTTGCCGCCCAGTTCGAGCGTGACCGGTATCAGGTTCTGCGACGCGTACTGCATGATGAGCCGTCCCGTCGTCGTTTCGCCCGTGAACGCGATCTTGGCGATGCGTTTGTTCGATGCGAGCGGTTTGCCCGCTTCGAGCCCGAAGCCGTTGACGATATTCAATACGCCGGGCGGCAGCAGATCGGCGATGAGGTCGAGCAGGACCATAATCGATGCGGGTGTCTGCTCGGCGGGTTTGAGCACCACGCAATTTCCGGCCGCGAGCGCCGGTGCGAGCTTCCACACCGCCATGAGAATCGGGAAGTTCCACGGGATGATCTGCCCGACGACGCCGAGCGGTTCGTGGAAATGATACGCGATCGTATCGTGATCGACTTCGCTGATACCGCCCTCCTGCGCGCGAATCGCACCCGCGAAGTAGCGGAAGTGATCGATCGCGAGCGGGATATCGGCCGCCGTGGTCTCGCGGATCGGCTTTCCGTTATCGATCGTCTCGGCGAGCGCGAGACGCGCGAGATTCGCCTCCATACGATCGGCGATGCGATTGAGAATCAGCGCGCGTTCCGCCGCGGAGGTTCTTCCCCACGCTTCGCGCGCGGCATGCGCGGCATCGAGCGCGAGTTCGATATCGCGCTCGTTGGAGCGCGCGATTTCGCAGAACGGAGCGCCCACGATCGGGCTCACGTTCGCGAAATATTTACCCGAGACGGGCGGGACGAACTTCCCGCCGATATAGTTGTCGTAGCGCCGCTGGAACGGGGACTCGATTCCGAGCTTGCTCAGATCGAAGAGTGCGGTACGATCGATGGTTGCCGTCATACGAACAATTCACTCCCACTATCGACTAGTACGATTGGAGTACCAGTGTACGGCGCAATAGAGAAGGGCGAAAGAATAACGCGAACGCTCGCCCGCTCGCTTTCCTCTACTTCACGGTGACCGCGAAGGTGATCGTGCCCTGGCCGGTCGTCCCGCTCACGCCCATCGGGTAGAGCTGAAAGCTCGCTCCTCCGATCGTCGCCGTGAAGCTTGTGGCGCCGAGGCCGCTTGCGTGGCCGGCATCGTAAGCAAACGTCGTGCCGCTCGTCGTGTCGCCGCACGGATTCCCGCCGCTGCCGCAGAGCGTGTTCGTCACGCCCGCGCCGAGCGCGCTCAGTAGTCCGGCGGTGAACGTCGACCAGTTCGGCGTCGCCGTCTGCGAGACGCCCGAGAGCGTTCCGTTATCGGTGATCGTAAATGAGCCCGCCGCCGTCGCCGCGCCGCTCATGATCGACGTGACGTTGCCTTCGGTTCCGAGCCCGCCGCCCGCGACGATATTGCGATAGTCGATCGTGTAGCGCAGCACGCCGCCCGGGCAGACGCCGAGAGCAGTGTATGCCGGCGACGCGCCGCTCGGGCAGCCGTTACCGACCACCGCCACCGATTTCGTCAGCGCGACGTCGCCCGCATAGAGCTCGTCGTGCGTCGAGTTGAACGATGCCGGAGCTCCGTCATCGTAAACGGCGATGCTGCCGTCGTAGCGCGTAAACGCCGTGACCGACGTGCTCGGCGTGTATCGCGTCCAATAGGCGACCGACTGCGTGCCGTTGTAGCGGTTCTTGCAGTATTGCGCGGTGTAGGTGTTGGCCGCCGGATTGTCGGCTGCAACGCTGATCCACGCGCTCGTGCCGCCGTTTCCGCCCGAACACGTGTTGTATGAAATCGTACCGTTGGTCGTGCAGTTGGCGCTCGAGGGTGCAAGGCTGAGCGCGCCGCCGTTGCCGTTCTTGCGGCTGGAATCGCTGCAAATCTGCACCGTCCACCCGGTCGGTGCTTGCGCCGTCAGCGTAATGACGTGACTGGTGCGATCGCTCTCCTTGTAGTACAACACGTGCGGAACGTCGATCGTCGGCACGGTGGCGAAGGTGAGCACGTTCCCGTTCGGCGATCCCGGCGTGCTCGACGAATTGACCGCATTTAAACCGACGAGCGGGATCAGCGCCGGGGTAAAGTCATTGTTGTTCGTCGCCGCGACCGATCCGTCGAACGAGCCGGTGAGATCGGCGCCACGATACGTCGTATCGGCCGCATCGTACGGCCCGGTATACAGCGTATTCGTGCCGCCGCCGGAGCCGCACTCCGCACCCGACGCGACGCCCGGAATCGATGACGCGCTGATCGTGCTCGCGATCCCCGCGGTACCGGCCGTCGCGCCGTAAGTCGTGGCGGCCGTCGTGGTCGTGCCGGAGGCGCCGCCGTTGACGCTCGCGGTTACGGGACTCGAGGTGAGCACCGCGCCGCCGCCGCCGCCGCCGCCCGGCCCGTGCTGCTGCGTCACCGCGCTCGGCGCCGCATTCGCCGTCGTTCCGGCCGCGCCGTCGGCGTGCACGGTAATCCCGCTGAACGTGGAGGGCGACGTGATCTCCACGCTCCCGCCCGCGCCGCCGCCGCCGCCGCCGTCGTTCGCGGGCGCAAGTCCGGTCGTGCCGTTGGCATAGACCGTCGCCGACGCACCGCTCGCATTCGCGATGCGCATCATCAAGATGCCGCCGCCGGTTCCCCCGGAGCTGCCGTAGTTGTTGTAGCTGTTGTTGTTGGAGGCGTTGTTATTGCTGCCCGCGCCGCCGCCGCCGCCCATGAAGAGACGCGTGACACTCGGCGTGAGCGCCGCGCCGCCGCGACCGCCGATATCGTGAAAGTTGCTCGCCGAGTAGGTCTTGGTGCCGCTCGAGTAGGGGTATTGCACGTACTCCGCCGTGCTGCCGCTGTAGGTCGGCGTCCATGCATAGCCGCCGTTGCCGCCCGCGCCGCCGTTGCCGCCGCCGCCGCCGCCCGTGTTTTGGTCGTTCGCGGGCGGATCTTCGTCGGTGCCGCCGCCGCCCGCGTTACCGGGTGCGCCGCGGCCTTGATCGCCGCCGGGGTATCCGTCGGCGCCGTTGTTGACGACGTTCGGCGACGTCGGCGCATTCGGCGCGGTGAAATTCGTATAGAAAAATTCGTAATTCGGCGTGCCCATCACGCCCTCGCCTTTGCTGCCGTCGGCGGGAGCGCTTTGACCACCGCCGAGCGAGAGCGAACTCTCCGCATAATCGGAGTTGCTGAAGCCCGTCCCCGAACTCGTCGCGACGGTCACGCCGCCGCCGGAAAAGCCGTCACCCGTTACATAGAGATTCGCGCCGCCGAGATTGAGCGTGGAGGCGATGTCGAGCCCCGCGACGCCGCCGGTTACGCCGTCCCAATACGCACCGGTAAAGTTGCTCGAGAGCGTGGCGGTGACGTACTGCGGAACGCGGATCACCTGAAACGTCTCCTGACCGCTCGTGCCGGTCGCCGCCTCTTCGTGATACGTGTTGATCAAGCCGCCGCCGGACCCGGTTCCCGCGATGTTCACCGTGTTGCCCGCGACACTCGTCACCGTGACGTACTCGTACAACCCGGCGCTCGAGAGCGACGTGTAGCCGCTGCCGCTCGTGCCGTCGCCGTACGACGGACCGTTGGTCGAATTGAACGACCCGTCTTGCATCTGGATGATCAGCAACAGGTCGCCCGCGGTGATCGCGGTGCCCGCGCCGCCGCCGTTGGTATCGGGCGCGGTCGGACCGTTCGCGAGCGTGATGCTCGTCGATCCCGCCGCGTACGTGCCGATCGCCGGCTGAAAATACGAATCGTAGACACCGGTCAGCGTGCCGGGAGATCCGTCTTTACCCGGCGTCGCACAGATGCTCGCGGCTTGCGCGGGCAGCGTCGTGCCGAGAAACGCGCCGCCGAACGTACTCGCGGCGATGGCGAGCGCGATCACGTTCGCGGTGCAGCGGCGCGCGAAGCGGCGTACGTTCATTGGCCTTTCCCCCAGCCGAAAATCCGATCGACGAGCGTGGTGACGGTCACGTAGAAGCCGCGCCGCGACGGCGCGTCGGTCAGCGTGGGATCGACGCTCCCGGCGAGATTGTATCCGAGCGCGAAGCGCGTCTGCGAGCCGAGCGTCGCACCGGCTTCGAGCGCAAGGCTCGTCGTGCGCGCATCGACGGCGCCGGGAACCATCATCGTACGCACCTCCGCACCGAGATCGAATCGCGAGCCGAGATAGCGCCGCACGCGCGCCGCGTACAGCAGCGAGTCGACCGGAAGCCCGGCGGCGGAATCCTGCTTGAATGCGACGCGTGCCGCGAGCTCCGTACGCTCGGTCGGGCGGTAGATACCGTCGAGCGAATAGACGCCGCTCGCGAGTCCGCTCTGCGAGGCACCGTTCGAGCGCGTATAGCCGAAGAGCCCCACGAAGCGATCGTTTCCGAGCGGGCGGTACGCGAGCGAGAAGCGATCGTTGATGGCCGCGAATCCGTTACCGTACGCGCGCGTGAAGAAGCCCATCGCTCCGACCGACGGCGAGAGGTGTCCCGCGAGACCCGCGTTGAACGTGGCGCCGCCGCTGCCGCCCGCGCGAATCTGATAGCCGAGACTCGCGCGCAAGGCGTTCCCCGGCGCCGCATAGGCGAACTGCGCGGACGAAAGCGTGAAGCCTTGCGCACCCGACCCGATCGCTTTCGCCGCCTGCACTTCGAGTTCGCCGCTCAGACGTTTCGAGAGATGCAGATGCTCGCCGAGGCCGAGCGCGTCGTACACGTTGACGCCGTTGCCGGTCTGATTGACGATGTAGCTCGAACTGAGCGTCGTCGCGGGCGAGAGCGCATCGTCGATACCGGCTTGAAACGCGTGCGTCGACGAGCCGCTGATGCCGAGATTGCTCGTCGTATTCGCGAACGTCGCCGACGGCGCTCGGCTCCACAACTCGCGCGCGAAGAGTCGCCCGCGTTGCGAAAGCGCGTAGTCCACCTCCGCCATCGTCTGCGACGGCTGCGTGGAGCCGATGTCGGATCCGCTCAGCGTGACGCGTTCCTGCAACGTGACGCCGAGTCGATGCGGCGAGCGATAGGCGATCCCGGCCTCGGCCTGCGTCTGCCCCGTCGAGCTCAAGGCGGGCACGCCGGAGGACGGCGCGGGCGTCGCGCTCAGGTTTACGTGCTGATCGTGATGAAGCACGCCCACATTCGCGGTCACGTAGCGTCCGAGCGCGCGCACGAGGCGAGCGGCGAGGTCGTGCTGGGTGGACGTCGGACCGATGCCGCTCTGTCGCTCGCCCGTGTATTCGAGCGAGACGAGTCCGCGCGCAAGTGCCCCGTGCGTCCACGCCGCGCGATACGCCGAGACGCCGGGCGAACTAAATCCGCCGAACGGATCGTCGTATCCGGCGCTCGTCGCTTGATAAGCGAGCGCGAGGGTATCCTGCGCGTTGCGCTCCGTGAGATTCGCCGATAGGGCGCCGCCCGCGTTCGGAACCGCGACGCCGCCGAGCGATTGCGCGTTCGCCTGATTCGCAAGCGATCCGTTGCTCGATGCGTGCGAGATCGTGATGCCGCCGTTCTGCCAGGTGCGTTCGAACGACTGCGCGGCGACCGCGAGATTGGCCGAACCCTGTACGTCGTTGAAGTAGCTTGCCAGGAGCGTCGTGTGCGCATCGCGCGAAAGCGAGAGTCGGACGTCACCGCCCGTGGTGCGCGAACGAACCCCCGGCCCCTGATATTCGTAGTGGATCGAGAGCTCTTGCGGATTGAAGTTCGCGTCGTACGGCAACGGGATATTGACGAAGCGGACGATCCCGGTCGCGTAGTCGATCGTGTAGTCCACGTTACGCACGAGCGGCGTCGAGGCGATCTGCAGCCCCGTCGTACGATCCAGCGTGATCACGCTGAGCTGATCCGATCCGACGACGATATTCGGCTCGAGCGCGCGCGTGAGCGAGGCCAGGCCCGAGAGCGGAAGCAAATCGGAGACGAAGGCCTGATCGTTGCGCGCGGTAAAACCCGAGAGCGTGGCGGCGCCGATGCCGAGCACCGCGTGCGCTCCGCTCAAGAGCTGCGAGTAACTGCCCAAATCGCTCGGCCCCAACTGCTCGGCGTACTCGCCCCACATCAGCGAACTGCGCCCGCGATCGACGCGCGCGTAGAGATGATCGTTCGAGCGGTAGGGCTGATCGACGCGCGATGCGTCGCCGTAGGTAAGATAGGGACGCGCGTTCGGATCTTCCTGAAACGACCCGAACGACGAGACGGGCGCGAGACGATTCTGCGATTCGTAGGCGAGCGTGAGCAACGAGCCGAGGACGTCGCCCGATGCAAAGAGTCCCAGCCGATGCTTGCGCGCGCCGCCGCCGTCGTAGGTGCCGGTGCCGTCGATCGCTTCGGGAACGCTGCCGGCGCCGAGCGAGACGAGTCCGTTGACGAACGCCGGGCGCACGTACGGCTGCACGTAAAAGGTTCGGCGCGTGTATGCACTGCCGACGCGAACTTCGAATTCCAGCGGGCCGGCGACGGTGCCCGGCAGCACTTTGACGAGCAGATAGCCGCCGACCGGCAGCGGCTCTTGCAGGACGCGATTGCGCGAATCGGGCGAATCGACGACATCGGGCGAGCGATGCGGGTTCGGCCCCGGGGCGGGCGTCGCGACCGGCAGGCCCACGAGCGACGCGTCACCGCGCAGCAGCGCGATCCGCACGCGTTCCGACGGCGCGGCGGGATGGCCGTACCGGTCGGTAACGGTCACGTTGATCGGCACCACGGTCGTGCCATCGGCGACGAGACGCTGCACGACGCTGACCGCGATCGCCGACGCTTCACCCGGTCCGTATACCGTGCGCGTCGCGCTCGCACCGACCGCACCGTGCGCGCCGAATGCCTGCGCGCGCAAGATGTTCGGTCCGGGCGCGAGATGCACGCCGTAGAAGTGGAACGACGCGATGTTCCGTTTGCGATCGACGACGAGTTTGCCGATGCTCGATGCGGGGACGGGCGTATCGTCGGCCCAAAGCTTCACCACCGCGCCCGGCGTGGTCTCGACCACGATCTCCGACGCTTCGATCGGCGACGCGGCACCCGCATCGGGCGACGCGAAGCGCACGAAGAGATTGCTCGCGACCGTCGGCTCCAAGTGCGCGAGATCAACCGGCGCGGGCGACGGCGAGGGGCCGGGCGCAGACGCCGCGATCAAGGCGATCGCGAGCGCGAGCACGCTCAAGCGCTGCGCCGGCTTCATCGCGTGCGCGGCTCCAGTGCAAACTCCACGTCTTCCATCGTCGCGTCGTCGAGGACGCCGTGCAGCAGGCGCTGCGCGGCACGCGTGGAGTTCATCGGCGCGTCGCGCTGCACGCGCGCATAGCGCGGAATCGTGAGCGGATCGAGGCGGAGCACGTGCTCGCCCGGCCGCACCGACGGAAACGAGAACATCCCGTTGACATCGGTGACGGCGAAACTCCCGTCTTCCATGACGACGCGCACGCCCGGAATCGGCTTGTCGCCGTGCGTGAAGTATCCGGTGTGCTCGACGTCGAGAAAGACGCGTCCGGTGACGATGCGACGCGGGCTAAAGGGTCCGTCGAGCACCTGCACGCTCGCGCTCGCGCCGCCGCTTACGGTACCACCGATACCCGAAGGCGCCGTTGCGCTGACCACGTTGGTGAGCGTCGCGCCCGCGGGTGCGCTGCCGAGAATCGTGGCCGCATAAGTGATCGTATACGTCTGCCCCGAGGCGGCCTGCGGAATCGTCCACACGAGTGCGCGTCCCGAGATCGTCGGCTCGAGCGCCGTACCGTCGAGACGCGCGCTGTCGCGCACGTAGACGAGATCGGGCGGAAGCTCGTCGTCGACGCGCAGCGCCGAGAGCGTGTTCGGCGTTTGATTCTGCACCGTGACGGTGTAGGTGAGCGCATCGCCCGCCGATGCGGCGCTGCGGTCGACCGTCTTGGTGACCGCGATCGCGCGCGCCGCGAAGAGCGGCAGATTGCCGAAGATGCCGAGCAGATCGTGCAGCGACACGTGCGTGGTCGTGAGCGTGAGGCCGCCCGCGATCGCAAGCGGCTGCCCGTCGAGCGAGATCTGGGTAACGTCGTAGAACCCCGGCGCTTGCGACGGCTTCAACTGCAGTTCGATACGTCGGTTGAGATAGTTGGGAGCCGAGATCGTAAGATAGTACGTCGCACCGCTACCGATCGCGCTGACCGGCAGTTCGAAGCCGTACGCGCCGTTCGTTCCGGTCTGCACGGCGCGCATGAGCGGTGCACCGGAGGCATCGAGCAGCGAAACGGTCGCAGCTTGCACCGGCGCCTGCGTGTATCCGTCGAAGACGATGTCGGCGATGCCCGCGAGCACGCTCGTCGAGGTCGTCGGCGAGGTGGCCGTATTGTCGGCGCTCACGCTCGCGATATTGACGAACGATTCGCCGAGCGCGCTGCCGCTCGGGAGCGTGGCATCGAACGCGAGCACGAGCGATGCGCCCGGCGCGAGCGTCGGCACGGTGAACACGATCGTCTGCCCGCTCACGCTCGCCTGCGATCCCGCCGGTTGCCCGTTGATGCTCGCGGAGCCCGCGACGATGGTGAGCTGTTGCGGAACCGGATCGGTAACGCGAACGTTCGTCGCGGGTGCGCCACCGCTGTTCTGCATCGCGATCGCGAAATGAACGGTAACACCCGGCTGGGTCTGCACGAGCGCAACACCGTTGACGGTTTTGGAAATCTGCGTATTCGGGCCGCTCGGGCCGGTGAGACTGGGTCCGCTCGCCCCGACGATCCAATCCTCACCCTTCGCGCTCGCAAGTCCGTTCGCCGTGCCGGTCACGGTGGTGTGAGCGCCGATCAGGACGCTCTGCGATTGGCCGACCTGCATTCCGTTCGTGGCGATGACGAGCTGGACTTGGATCGATGCACCCGGCGCGACGCTCGGCGAAAGCGCGCCGCCGACGCCGGTTGCGATTGCACCGGAGGCGGTAAGCCAATGCGTCGCGAGGAGTTTGAGCGAGCCCACGTCGATCGACGAGAGTTGGTAGGCATCGGTGATGTTCGAGGTGTTGGTGATCGTGAACGTGCGCACCGCGTTCGATCCGACGGCCACGCCGTCGGTCGAGGCTTGGGGCGCCGTTTTATACGGCGTGATCACGATCGCCGAGAGTTCGGCGACCGTCGAAACGACCGCATTGCTCGTGCTCGCGTAGCGATGGGCGTTCGCGTCGCGATAGGTGACGGAGGCCGAATTGACGATCGTCGTTCCACCCGCCAAATCGGCCGCGACGCGATGCGGGACGACGAGTCCCGACATCGCGATCGCGGCCGCGGCGAGGATGGAAAGACGCTTCAACCCGATCCCCGTGCGGTTACTTCACCGTGACGGAGAACGTAACGGTACCCTGGTTTCCTTGCGTTCCCGAGGGTGCGAGATAGTTCTTCGGCACGAGTTGGAACGACGCGCCGCCGACGAGATCGACGAACTTCGTCGCCGTCGAACTCCACGTCGAGGTTCCGGCGCCGGTCGCCGGGATTCCGCTGTAGTACGTGTAGGTGGAACCGCTCGCCGAGTCGGTCGGCGCCGAGTTCATCGCGGCGAACGACGCCCAGTTCGGCGTGGTCGTCGAACTGGCCGACGCGGTGACCGTACCGTCATCGGTGATCGCGAGCGACCCCGCCTGCGTCACTACCGCGGTGAACGACGCGTTCGTATCGGTGGTGCCGAGCACGAGGTTCCGGTAGTCGACCGTATATTGCAGCACGCCCGTCGGGCAGACCGTACCCGCCGCATACGACGGCGAGACGCCCGTCGGACAGCCGTTGCTCGTGACGCTCTGCGATTTGGTGAGCGCAACGAAGCCCGAGTAGAGATCGTCGTGCGTGTCGTTGGTCTTGGTGTTATCGCCGACGCTGACCGTGTGCACGAGCGCATCGTAGCGCGTGAAGTACGGCGCACCGGCCGGGACGACGAACTTCACGTAGTAGTTCAGCGAACTACCCGAGACGATCGCCACGTTCGATGCCGTCGACGACGACGCGCCGTCGGTCGCACCGCCGAGCGCGGCGGTACAGGCGCTATCGGAGTAGACGCCGACCTTCCAACCCGAGACCGTAGCGCCGCCCGAGGTGCTCGGGATCGCGTACGCGGTCGGCACGTTCGCGATGATGTTGAACGAGTCGTCGTGATTGCCGCTGTTCTCGAGCGTGTTCGGCACGCAGACGGTCTGCGACGATCCGAGCGTCACCGTCGTCGTCGGCGTACCGGCGACGGTGCTGGTGTTCACCACGTTGTCGCCGCTCAGTCCGAAGGGATATGCGGTGAAGTCGTTGTTGGTGCTTGCGGAGACCGCACCGTCGTACGAACCCGACGACTGCGGCTGCCCCAGCGGTCCGGTGAGCGGCTGATAGGCCGCGAGCGCCTGATCGGAGGTCTTGTTCGAGGCACCGCCGACCGAGGTGTTGGTCGTGTTGTTGATGCCTTGGCCGGTCGTGGTGAGCGGCGTCGACGAGGTCGAGTCGTTGGTTCCGCCCGGGATACCGGGTCCGAGAATGTGCTCCGTCGGCTGATTGTCGCCGATGACGCCGTTCGCGATGTTCGTTACCGAGCCCGCGTTGGCCGATCCGGGACCGGTCGGTTGCGCGACGGTGAAGACGATCTGCACCGCGGCGGCCGACGCGACGTTGCTATTGCCGGGATTGGTGGGATGGCTCGCATCGGCGCAGAGTTCATAGCCCGCGGTACCGCAGGTGCCGCCGTGCAGAAAGACGCCGATGTAGGTGACGCTGCCGTCGGTCGGCAACGCGCCCGCGGCCTTCGTCCAACCGGACGTGCCGTTGGCCGAGGTCGTGTAGTACACGTCGGCGACCGCGCCGGTCGCGTAGCCGTAGGTGGCGTTCGTGTTGACGGTGACGGTGCCGGAGTTGCTGAGCTTCAGCGGCGCGCCGCCGAACTGCGGAATGTGGTCGGTGAGCAGCACGCCCGCCACGCTCGCGCCGAGCAGCGATTTCACCGACTGCAGATCCTTCGCCGCAAAGGCGCCGCCGTTATGCGCGCTGATCGTGTAGGTGATATCGCCGGTCGTGCCGTTCTGCACGCTGTGTTTGTAGAGATCGAGACGCGCATCGGCGTTGATCGTGTTCGACTGCGTCGCCGACTGCGAGGTCGAGGTCTCGGCTGGGGCACTGCCCGACGCCGGATAGGTGACCGTTGCGTAGATCGTCGAGGTGACGGTGCCCGGCGTCGTCGCGCTGTTGCTGATCGCGTAGTAGACGTTGACAACGATCGATGCGCCCGCCGCGGTGGCCGTATTCGTATTCTTCAGCCAGTAGTCGAGCGAGTTATCGTCGCTCGTGCCGTCGAGGCTCGTGAAGTAGTACGTGGTGCCGCCGATGGTCGCGGAGTATTTGCACGGCGATGCCTGCGAGCCGACCGGTGTTGTACAGCTCGACGCGCCGTTGCCGAGCGTCGCCGATGCGGCATCCGCACCGCCGAGCACCGCGTCGGAACTCGTGGTCGGGGCCGAGGAATTACCGGAGATTTGGAAATAGCCCGCGCCGTTACCGGTGTTGCTCAGCGTGAACGTATCGGTGGCCACCTGCCCCGGCGCGTACGTGACGCCGGTGCCCGCCGTGTTGGTGAGCGTCGGCGCGTTCTGCACCGTGGTGGTGACGGTATTCGAGGTGGTGTTGTAGGTGTTGCCGGCCGCGTCTTTATAGGTCGCAGTGGCGTTGTTCGTGATCTGCGTACCGGGATCGTCGTGACCGTTGGCCGCGCCGGCGGGCATCGGCGCTCCGATTTGGAGCGCGAGCGCGAGTGCCGCGAACAGCGCGATCGGCCTGCTGAAGCGTTGGATCATTTCACGCGTACCTCATAGGCAAAGGCGGCTGTAGCGCCGGCCGGAAAGGGAGTGGTGAGCGACCAGCGCACCGCGCGATACATCGCGAGCGGCGCGGGTTTTTCGGTGGGTTTGCCGTTGGGGCCGATCACCCGAATCATCGGATGCGCCGACCAATGGGTGCCGTCGAGCGTGAACTCGACATGCGAGCCGCGCGGTGCAGTAGCCACCCGCACGAACGCCGTGCGCGCCGGAACTTTGCCGACGGGCGCGAGTCCGAGCGCAGCGGCTTTGCCTTCGTTGCGCGCGTCGATGCGATAGAGCAGCAGGTCGCCCGCCTTAAGCAGACGATCGATCGGAACCGTTACCGTCTTTCCGGCGCGCTTCGCGAACAGCAACCCTTGCAGATGGAGAGCGACCTTCGGCGCGGCAGCCAACGCCGTCGCCATCGTGAAGGTTAGAACAAACGCGACCGCACCGAGGCGGTGAAAGATCTTCATCGGAGCCCCTTCTTCGATCGCGCCGATGTGACGGAACAGCAAAATAGACCGCCGCATCAACGCGAAACGACAAAACCGCTCGGATCATACCGAGAAGTCCCGTCGGCCCGACGTGCAACCGCCCGCCCACACACAGTCTTTGCAAAAAGTGCATGAGAGAGCGGTTTATATCAACTTTTTCGGTGCCGTACATCAGGCAACGTCGACATTTGCGATGGGACTTTGTACCTGAACCGCTGCCGGAGCGCGCTGCGCGCGATTGTTGTAGATGAGAGCGGCGATCGTGAGGGCGGCGCCGAGATACTCGACCGGCGAGAAGTGTTTGCCGAGCACCAACGCTACCACGAAGGCGACGATCGGCACGGCATTCATGAAGAGCACCGTGTTCTGCGCGCCGATGGCCGCGATCGCATAGTTCCACGCGATGAAGCCGAAGACGGCGGCGACGAGCACCAGGTAGAGCATGCCCGCGATCACCGATCCGTCGACGGCGTGCGGCACGTGTGCCACGCCGACTGCGGTCGCGACAAGCGTGGCGGCCACGGTCGCAATCGCGCCGCCGATGATGCTCAACGTGGTGAAGCGCAACCACGACCAGTCGCGGAAGGCCGCCGATCCCACCGTGTAGAGTGCGATGCCGACCGAGGCCGCTGCGATGAGCGTATCGCCGAGCAGCGAGCCGTGCGCGAGGCTGCCGAGCCGCCCGTCGGTAATCACGAGGGTGACGCCCGCGAAGGCGACGACGATGCCGGCGAGCGTGCCCGCCGACGGGCGCACGCCGGTACGCAGCCACAGGATGAGCGTGACGAATGCCGGCACCATCGCCGCCCAGAGCGCGCTGTGCTCGGGTCCGCTCAGCCTCATGCCGTTGAGCATCAGCAGGTTGTAGACCGCGATGCCCGCGCTCCCCAAGCCGAAGATCTGTAGCCCGCGCCCCTCGGTGCGAAAGGCGCGCGGCCCTTCGACCGCGAGCAGGATCGCTCCGAGCACCAGCGCCGCTCCGACATAGCGGATCGTGGTGAGCCAGAACGGATCGAGGCTGCCGAGCACGTGCGCCATGATGGAGAACATGCTGCCCCACGAGATGGCGGTTGCGAGGGCGGCGGCGAGTCCGAGGCGAGAACGAAGCATGGTGGTCTTCCTTGCCGTGAGCGGCGACTTGTTCGATTGACGTAGAACAAAGCTCATGGTAAGGTTCGATTAGGATCGAACATACGACCAACGTCGCATTGTTCGAAAATGATCGAACTATGGCCGATGCAATTTACGAACCCGAACCCGCCGCGATCGAGCTGGGCAGCGTGCTCGACGCGCTGAGTGACCCGATGCGCTTGCGCATGGTCGCCGAGCTGCACGCGCGCGGCGAGGTGATCTGCCGCACCCTCGGTCCCGCCGAGATGCCGAAGTCCACGCGCTCGCACCACCTCAAAGTGCTGCGCGAAGCGGGCCTCACGCGCACGCGCGTCGAGGGCACCGAGCGCCACGTCCGGCTGCGCTACACGTGCTTGGAGAACCGCTTTCCGGGGCTGCTGGAATCGGTACTGAAGGCCGCGGCGTCGTAGCCTTGCGGATGCGGCGGCGTTCGCGGGCAGAGATCGACGCCCTCGATCCGACCCGGAACGCGCAGGTGCGTCACGCGCCCGAAGGGTGACGCCGTTTCGTCGAGCAGATCGCGCACGTCGTCGAGCGCGGGCATCGGCAGCCGCAGCGTGTCGGCTTCGCCCATCGCCTTCAGGTGCTCGCCGGTGCGCGCGAGCGAGAGCTGCACGTGCCACGATCCGCCGCCGTGTGCTTGCAAAAGCAGCGTTTCCACCGCGGCAGCGGCCGCGAGCCAACCGGTGCCGTGATCCTGTGCCTGCGCGGGTAACGGGCGCGGACGATCGCCGCCGCTGCGGCGCATGCCTTCGTGCGCGATACCGTTCGCCATCTGCACCACGCTATCGAAGCCGCGACGTTCGCGCCACGGCCCCGCATGGCCGTACGCGCTGATCGAGACGCAGACGATGCCGGGCTTGATCGCCGCAATCTCGTCGGCACCGAAGCCGTAACGCGCGAGCGCATGCGGGCGATAGGCTTGCAGCACGATGTCCGCCCGCGCGATCAACGCACGCAACGACGCGCGCCCCGCATCGGTGCGCAGATCCAGCTCAGCGAAACGCTTACCGAAGCCCGTATCGATGACGGCGGGAAGGATCGTGGGCAGATGCGCCGCGCCGATCCGCAGCACATCGGCGCCGTATGCCGCGAGCACGCGACCCGCAACCGGTCCAGCAATCACGCGCGTGAGATCGAGCACGCGCACGCCGTCGAGCGGACGCTCCGCGGCGCAATGCCGCGCCGCGGGCGACGCATCACCGATGCGTTCGATCGCGACGAGCGGCAGATCGGCGAGCGCGCGCGCTTGCGGATGCGCGGTCCATTCCTCGAGCGAACGCATCGCCGCCGCCGCACCGCCGTGCGCGATCACCGCTTCTTCGATCGCGAACGCATCGCACCGCGCGACGGCCGCGGTGAGCGCATTGCGGTCTGCATCGGGCGGCAGCCCGAGCGCGGCGAGCGCGGCCAGCGCGTGATGCGCAAAGTTGCAGTGCAGGCGAATCCAGCGCCCGTCGCCCGTGCGAAAATCGCCCGAGAGCGGCGCCCACGCCTCACCCGGGAACGCGCCGTCGACGCGTAGGTACGCTTCCGAACGAAACGCGATGGCGGCCTCGCGCTCGTTCACGGCAACGGCGCGAGCGATGCCGTCGCGCTCGCGCATGAACGCCGCGGCGGCTTCGTGCGCGCGCATCACGCACTCGAGAGCGAATGCATCGACGTGAAAAACCGAGGGCAGCACCGGCATACGTTCAGTATACCGCCTTCGCCTAGTGTGCGCGGCGTATGAGTTCGTGAGCGAGCGCGAAGAACTCGCGTTCATCCGGCGTTCGCGCAACGGCCGCGAGCCGCGCGCGTAGCGTGGCCAGGCGCTCCACAATTTGCGCGGGTCTCACGAGACGCTGGTCGCGGCGTAGCGCATCAGCATAGGCAAGAAACGAGGCCGCCTCCGCAGAGCGCTCCTGGGCGGCCGCTAGCTCGGCGAGCGATTCGGCCGCTCGCGCGGCATAGAGCGGATTCGCGCCGCTCGACAATCGCTCGAAGACCTCGCGGAGCGTACGCTTCGCTTCGTCGATGCGCCCTGCCCAGATGCGATACTGGGCGATGCGGATCAGTTGTTCGACCACGCGCATCTCTTCGTCGAAGCCGCGGAAGATCTCCAGCGCCTCCGTAGCCAGACGTTCGGCCCGGCGAAGATCGCCTTGATAGGCGGCGGTCACACTCCAGTCGCCGAGCGTGACGCCGAGCGGAAATGAGTTGGAGAGTCGACGATGGATCGCCGACGCGCGTTCGTAGAGATGCTCGGATTCCGCATAGTCGCGCTTCCATTCCGCCACGACCTCGGCGAGATTGCCCAGCACCACGGCTTCGAACCGTGCGTTCCCGGCCTCACGCGAAGCCTGCAGCACGGATTGCCAGAGTTCGTATGCATCGTTCAGACGGCCGGAAAACTGCGCTTCGATCGCCATGAGATTCTGCGCGCTCGCCATGCCGATGCGATCGTCGTGCGAGCGGTAGGCATCGTAACAGCGCCGCGCCTCCGTACCCATCGCCGCAAACTCACCTTGCACGTAGTAGGCTACCGCCGAGGCGAGCAGCAAGCGCGCCGCGAGCGCGCTTCCCATCTCGTCGAGCGTGTGGCGCAGCGCGAGATCGAGCCAATACCGCGCTTCGCGCCAGAGCCCGCCTTCCGTCCAATACCAACCGAGCGCCGCCACCAGCGCCGCGCCTTGTCGAACGTCGCCGCCGCCCGCGAGCGCCCACTCCATCGCCGCGCGGAAGTCGGCGTAAGTCGCGACCACGCTCGCGCGTACATCGTCACCGGCGCCGTGCGCGAAGAGCTTCTCCGCATCGCGAGCCATCGTTGCCAACGCATCGAGGTAGCGCGCTCGGAGCGGATCGTATTCGCCGCGCGATTCGAGCAGGCGACGCCCGAATTCGCGCGTGGATTCGAGCAGCCAATAGCGACCCGCCACCGGATCCGATTGCACGAGGGATTTGTCGCTCAAGCGCCCGAGCAGGTCGATCAAGTCGAAATCGGCATCGTACGCACAAATCGCCTGCGCCGCATCCAACGTGAACGCGCCCGCAAAAACGGCGAGGCGTCGAAGCAACGTCTGCTCGTCCGCGCCGAGGATGCCGTAGCTCCACTCGATCGTATCGTCGACGGTGCGCCGCTGCGCGCGCTCGGCAAACTCGGTGCGCAATTCCCCGAGCGGCAACACCCGAACGCGCGCCGCCGCAAGCTCGATCGCGAGCGGAATTCCGTTGAGCTCGGTGCAGATGGCTTTGATCGTTTCGATATTCTGCGCATCGAGCCCGAACGACGGGAGCGCGGCCTGAGCGCGGCTGGCGAAGAGCGCGACGGCGTCGCCTTGCTGCAGGGTTGCGAGCCGATAGACCTGTTCGCCCTCGACGCGCAGACTTCGCCGTGCGGTGACCACGAACGAAGGACCGGGCGTCGACGCGACCAGTCGCTCGAGCAGGATCGCCACGCGATCGGCCAAGTGCTCGCAATTGTCGAGCACGATGAGCGCATGCTTGTCGGTAAGATGCGCTGCAAGGAGCTCGTCGGCATCGCGCCGCGCCGCTTCGGGAACGCCGAGCACCGCCAAAATCTCGGGTGTGACGAACGATCCCTCGCTGAGGGACGCAAGATCGACGAAATAGACGCCGTCCGCAAATCGCGCCGCATGGCGCCGCGCGAACTCGATGGCGAGCCGTGTCTTGCCGACGCCGCCGGGACCGACAATGCTCAGCAGCCGCGCGTCGCGCATCAGCGCCGCCATCACGTCGAGATCGCCGTCACGCCCGAAGAACAGATTCTGCGGTGTCGGCAGATTCGAACGCGGCCCGGTCTGTCGTTCCGCAGCGGGCGCCTCGCTAAGCGCGTCCGCCCACGCCGCGCGGTTACGCCCATGCTCTTTTGCCCGGTAGAGCTGTTCGTCAGCTGCGGTGGTGAGCGCCGCGTGATCGACGCCGCTCTGCGGCTCGACGCCCGCGCATCCGATACTGACCGTCGCATAACCGAGCGACGAACCTTGATGTGCGATCTGCTCCGAACGCACCGCATCGCAGATCTGTTGCGCGACCCGCATCGCATCGCCGGGCGCCGTTTCCGGCAAGATCACCGCAAACTCTTCGCCGCCGTAACGGCAGGCCACATCACCCGGGCGCTTCACGCACGACGCGATAGCCCGCGCCACGCGCTGTAGGCATCGATCGCCCGCGACGTGCCCGTACGCATCGTTGTAGAGTTTGAAGAAATCGACGTCGAGCATCAGCAGGCTGAGCGGACGCTCCGACCGGGCGCAGCGCGCCCATTCCCGCGCGAGCGTTTCATCGAACGTGCGCCGATTCGCGAGGCCGGTGAGGGCATCGGTCGCGGCGAGCTGCAGCAACCGCTCGCGCTCCTCGCGTTCGAATTCGCGCAACGCTCGCGACCCGAGCTGCATCGCGGCCGCTTCGAGGAGCGTGACATCATAGTCGTCGGGCTCGGCGCCGTGGGGCCACATCGCGTGTAGCACCCCGATCTCGCCTGCGCCCCCGAGGATCGGCACCGCGAGCGCATTGGGGCCGAGTGGTGCGCCGCGTTCGATGAACGGTCGCCCCTCGCGGCGCAGCACGACATGGATGCTCGCGCCCCCGAGCGCCGAGCCGAGCACGAGCGCCGACTTCTCGACGAGGTCATGCAGCGGCAGATCCGAGGCAAGCAGCAGCGCGACGCGATGCAAAAGCTCGCGCCCCGAGGCCGCCTTATCCCGCACGAGGGCCATAGGCCCTAGTATGCACAGATCGCGGCGCCCAGTCCTGGAGGTAACCTTAAGGGCTCAGCCGTTTGTGCGCGAGCAGCAGCCGGAAGACGGCTCGCTGAGGCCCGCTCAGGCACGAGGCTGTCGCAGTGGAATTGTCTCGGGAATCCCATTTCCTCGGGCACACTTGCTGAATATCCCAGGCTGCCGGACTCAGCGCAACCCGGCGGGCTAAGATATTCGGGGAAGAGATTTTCGAGGTATTCTAAGCCACTAAAAAAAACATCATGAACCTCAGCTTGTAGTCGCGAGGGACAAGGCGATTTTTCTAAAGCGTATTCGTCTAACAAATTATAAGAGCATCGCAAAGGCTGATGTCGCTCTAGGTCAGCTCACTTTTTTAGTTGGCCCAAACGGCAGCGGTAAGAGCAACTTCCTTGACGCGCTAAGATTTGTCAGCGATGCCCTGACGGCCCCGCTCGACCACGCGTTACGCGACAGGGGCGGAATCAACGATGTTCGGCGGCGATCAAGCGGTCATCCGACACACTTCGGTATTCGCTTAGATTTCAGTCTTCCATCAGGGCAAGCCGGCCACTACGCTTTCCGCATCGGCGCAAAAGAAAAGGGAACCTACAGCGTCCAAACAGAGCAATGCCATATTTTTGGTGCCCTGGATGAGGCCTTTTTCAGAATTGACAATGGCAGCCTCTCAACCAACGTCACGCCAACAGCGAGCATCGCAACAGATCGCCTCTACCTGGTCAATATTTCCGGTCACCAAGCATTCCGAGGACTATATGACGCGCTCTCGAGCATGCGCTTCTACAACTTAAATCCAGATGCAATCAAGCGAATACAGCCTCCCAGCGCAGAACCGTTCCTCCTCAGAGACGGCAGCAATATCACGACGATCTTAAGTCGAATCATTGCGAATTCTCCGAGCGCCAAGACTCTTATCGAAGACTTTCTTAGCAAAATTGTCCCTCAAGTACGTTCGCTCGAAGTCAAAAATTTCGGCTCTCTCGAGACGGTACTATTTCGGCAAAAGGTTTCGGCAAACGAGAGCCTCTGGAATTTTTATTCGAACAATATGTCGGACGGCACACTCCGAGCGCTCGGAATACTCGTATCACTCTTTCAAGACATTGATACGGAAGGTCCGAAAATACCATTGCTCGGAGTCGAGGAGCCTGAAACCGCATTGCACGCTGGCGCACTCAGCGTAATGCTAGCAGCTTTAGACCTCGCAAGTCAGCAGAAGCAGATTTTGGTAACAAGCCACTCCGCGGACTTACTCGACGACGAACGAATTTCCGCCGATCAAATTCGCGCAGTAACCACAAACAATGGCGCCACCGTCCTTACGAACATCAGCGATGCGGCAAGAGCCGTGCTTAAGGATGGCCTATACTCAGCAGGCGAGCTGCTTCGAGCAAATCAACTGAAACCTGATGAGGAAAGCATGGAGCAGCAGAGCCATCAACAGATTTCGCTATTTGAAGATTCTCAAAAGCATTGAGTCACCGAATTGTTACGGTCGTTGAGGGATACGGTGAAGTAGAAGCGGTCCCCGTAGTAATACGACGTTTCGCGGCGTCGAAGGGATTGCATTCGGGATTTACGATCGTAGATCCAATCAGGGTGAAAGCGGACCGTTTTCGGCGAGATGAAAGAGAGTTTTTGAGAACTATCGATCTAGCGGCTCGTCAAACACACGGAAACGGATCCGTAATTGTTTTACTTGATTTGGAAGATGAATGCCCAAAAGAGATTGGACCGGACATGCTCAGAAGGATCAAGGCTATCCGCGATGATATCCCTTTCGCAGTTGCCCTAGCATACCGTGAGTTCGAAACATGGTTTCTAGCTTCTGCCAGCTCTCTAGCCGGGCAACGGGGTTTACCAGCCGATCTCTTTGATCATCCTGATCCAGAATCGAGGCGTGATGCGAAAGGTTGGCTGGGTGAGCAGATGCGCCGCAAATATGAACCCCGCGTTGATCAACCAGCATTTTCATCAAGATTCGATATTGATTTGGCTCGTAGGGTTGACTCTTGTGACAAGTTCTTTAGGGAACTTGAGATTGCCTTAGCGCGTTCGTAAATTCGGATTCGCTTGTAATGTGACAAGCCTAAGCTAGACCTAGAGAATAGCAAAGGCGCACCTCCTACTTCGCCCCCTGTCCTTCGACAAGCTCAGGATGACACGTTGCGCACTTGCGGCACTGGCAAAAGAAAAGGCCCCGACGTCACCGTCGGGGCCTTTATGCATTCCCTTGCGGGAATTACATCATGTCGTAGCCGCCCATGCCGCCGCCGGGCATGGCCGGGGCTTCCTTCTTGGGCTCGGGCTTGTCGGCGATCAGGGTCTCGGTCGTGAGAACGAGGGCGCCGATCGACGCGGCGTTTTGCAGGGCCGAGCGGGTGACCTTGAACGGCTCCACGATGCCCGACTTGAACATGTCGACGATCTCGCCCGACATCGCATCGAAGCCGTGCGGCGCGGTCTTGACCTTGACGTTATTCACTTCGACCGAACCTTCGAAGCCGGCGTTCGTCGCGATCTGACGCAGCGGCTCTTCGAGCGCGCGCTTCACGATCTCGATGCCGATCTTCTCATCGGCCCACGTGTTCGCGTGACCGTTGGTCTTCGGCGCCGACGCGATGTACTTGTCGATCGCCTTGATCGCGTGCACGAGCGAGGAACCGCCACCGGGGATCATGCCTTCCTGAACGGCGGCACGCGTGGCCGAGAGGGCGTCTTCGATGCGATGCTTCTTCTCTTTGAGCTCGGTCTCGGTCGCGGCACCGACCTGGATCACCGCAACGCCGCCCGAGAGCTTCGCAAGACGCTCTTGCAGCTTCTCGCGATCGAAGTCCGAATCGGTCTCCTCGATCTGCTTCTTGATCATCTCGATGCGGCCCTTAATGGCTTCCGCCTTGCCCGCGCCGTCGACGATCGTGGTCTCTTCCTTGGTGATCTGGACGCGCTTGGCCTGACCGAGCTGATCCACCGTCACCTTGTCGAGCTTGAGGCCGAGTTCTTCGGAGATCACCGTCGCGCCCGTGAGGGTGGCGATGTCCTTGAGCATCTCCTTGCGGCGGTCGCCGAAGCCCGGCGCCTTCACCGCAACGCTCGTGAACGTGCCGCGCAGCTTGTTGACGACGAGCGTCGCAAGCGCTTCACCTTCGATATCTTCCGCGATGATGAGCAGCGGCTTCTGAACCTGAACGACCTTCTCGAGGATCGGCAGGATGTCGGCGATCGCCGTGATCTTGCGCTCGGTCACGAGAATGAACGGGTTGTCGAGCACCGCTTCCATGCGCTCGCTGTCGGTCACCATGTACGGCGAGATGTAGCCCTTGTCGAACTGCATGCCGTCTTTGGTCTCGACTTCGGTCTTGAGCGTGCGCGATTCCTCAACGGTGATCACGCCGTCTTTGCCGACCTTCTCCATCGCGTCGGCGATCAGCTCGCCGATTTCGCGGGTCTTCGCCGAGATCGACGCGACCTGGGCGATCTTTTCTTTGGTGTCGACGACTTGCTTGAACGACGACATCTCTTCGACCGCGACTTCCACGGCCTTCTCGATGCCGCGCTTGATCAGCAGCGGGTTGCTGCCGGCGGTCACGTTGCGGAGACCTTCGCGGATGATGGCCTGCGCGAGCACCGTTGCGGTGGTCGTGCCGTCACCGGCGATGTCGTTGGTCTTCGACGCAACTTCCTTCACGAGCTGGGCGCCCATGTTCTCGAACGTGTCGGGAAGTTCGATTTCCTTCGCGATCGTCACACCGTCGTTGGTGATCGTCGGCGAGCCGAACTTCTTGTCGAGCACGACGTTGCGGCCCTTGGGACCGAGGGTCACCTTCACCGCGTCGGCGAGCATGTTCGCACCGCGCTCGAGCGCGCGGCGGGCGTTTTCATCAAATACGAGTTGCTTAGCAGCCATGATTAACTCTCAGAAACTCCTTAAACGCCGGCCGCGACTTTGTCGACGACAGCGAGGACGTCTTTTTCGGAAACGATGAGGAACTCGGTACCGTCGACCTTGATCTCGGAACCCGAGTACTTCGAATAGATCACGCGATCGCCGACCTTCACGGTCATCGGAAGGGTCGTGCCGTTGTCGAGCACGCGGCCGGTGCCAACCGCACGGACGATGCCCTCTTGCGGCTTTTCTTTAGCGGTGTCGGGCAAGAAGATACCACCGGTGCTCTTCTCGCTCTGCTCGACGTGCTCGATGACCACGCGATCGGCCAAAGGCTTGAGATTCACGTAAAACCTCCAGGAAAATCTGCTTGTTGGGGTGTTGGCACTCTAAGCAGCTGAGTGCCAGCCCTCGGATATTAGCAGACTCCCGGGGCGAGTGCAAGCGGCCTTGCGGCCTATCCGGCCAGGGTCGAGAAGGCTCCGCCGAGGGTGAAGAAGCCGAGCAGCAACGCGCAGGCCAGGGCGGCCAGAAAGAGGCGCCCGGTGAGGCCGCGCAGGCTCAGGCCCATGAGTCCGAGGCCACCGCCCAAGGCGACAACCGCCCCGCCCAGCATCGCCGGGTCGCCGGTGCGGTGCAGTTGCGTCCAGAGCATGAAGGCCACGGCCACGCCCAGCAGCACGCCGAGCAGCGACGCGGCGCCCCAAATCACGAGGTCGGAAGGCTCCTGAAGCGGGCGTTCGTGCATCATGCGACGATGCTACCTCAACCGGCTGACAAGTTGCTTGGAAGCAGATTAAGCGCAGCTTAGATGACGAAACTCGAACCGCGCAGCATCAGCACGATCTGCACCGCGGCCACCGCCGCAAAGAAGATCACCGTCCACGGCGGCTTGGCCCAGCAGCGCCACTCGCGCACGCCCATGATGTACGCCGCGGAGTAGAGCACCACCGCGGCGAGTGAGAGCACGAGCACCGCGTACTTGCCGCACAGGATCGCGAAAAAGGCCGCCTTGCAGAAGGTGAACGCCCACCCCTCGACCTCGCGCCCGCGTTCCATCTTGTCGTTCATTCCGAAATCACTCCTTCGTTACCGATGCGCCTACCGGAAAGCGCTCTGCGTCAGGCCGGCGATCGAGAAGGCCGAGCAGAGCGCGAAGAAGCCGAGAAGCGGGAGTGCCGCGCAGATCAGCAACGCGCGGAACTCCGCGCGCATGCTCCGGCGCATGATCGCGATGAAGCCGATCGTCGCCCCGAGCGCGAGGCAGAGATAGTATATATATGTACCTACTGAACCCACGAAATCACCGGGAGACTTCAGCGGATACACATTCGCAAACCACGTTCCGGTATACGTCACCGCCAGGCTCACACCGAACGTCGCAACGCAGCCGAGGACGATCCCCGCGACGCATGCCGCGACGATCACCCACGGGTCGGCCCGCGGCGGCTCCGTCACGAACGCTCGCTCGCGTGGGCGATCGCGGCGCGTGACGCCATGCCTTCCATCGCGCGATTGCGAACTTTCGGAAAGAGGCGCGCCGCGCAGAACGGCATGCGCACGGGATCGTTCCCCGCGCCGCCGACGTGCACGCAGCATTGCTCCAGGCGCTCGGTGATAAGCGTGTCGGCATCCATAAAGTGCTTCACGGTCACGCGTTTCACGCGCTCGCCCACGAACGTCGCGGTGGCGTCGCGGCCGAAGGCGAGTTTCAGCAAGCCGGTGAGACCGCCCAGATCGCACGCGGCGCAGAGATCCTTCAGGTGGCCGACCAGTTCGGGGCGCGAGAGCGTCATCGTCTCCGACATCAGCCCGAGCAGCGCGTCATGTACCTGCGAGAGTCCGTCCGAGAAGGCGATCGAGTTGCCGAAGATGCTCAGGTTCGCTTTCAGCGCATCCTCGCCCACGATCGATGCCACGCTGCGAAGGCTGCCGTCTTTGTTCTTCAGCCAGTAGCCGATCGAGCAGCAATCCGGGTGGCTGCACGGCAGCGCGATCAGATCATGCGCGCGCACGCCGTACGCCGACTGCGCCTCCATGCGGCCGAGCACGCCCGTCGTCGTCACGCGCGCCATCGGATCGAACGCGGGCGCACGGCCCGAAGCGAAGACCGGCTGAAACATCGCGCCGCCCACGAACGGCGTGGCGAAGCAGGTATCGAGCACCTCGCCCACCTGATCGGCGTTCGTATCCGTCACGGTCATGACGAGCGTCGTGAAGACGCGCGCATCGGAGAGCCGCTGCACCGCGCGCGCTTTCGTCGCGGTGAGCTCCATCCCGCGCAACGTCTGCTGCGTGCTCGCGCGCTGACCGTCGTACTGCAGATAGATTTCGGCGCGATCGCGATGCCGATGCAGCAGATCGAGAAACGCATCGTCGTTCGCGAGTCGAATGCCGTTGGTATTTACGAGAATGCGCGTGACCGGCAGCGCGACGAGCGCTTCGAGCAATTCGCGGAACTGCGGATGTACGGTCGGCTCGCCGCCCGAGAGCATCACCACGTCCAAGCGGCCGTTCTCCCGCGCAATCGCGGTCTCCACCGCGTGCAGCGCCTGCTCGAGCGGCAGATATGACGCATTCTCGGGGCCGGAATGCGCGTAGCATGCCGGGCAGCTCAGGTTGCACTGCGTGGTGATGTCGAGCAGAAAGATGCACGAGTGCTGCAGATGGGTCGGGCCGAGACCGTGCTCGTACCCCATCGGCACCGGGAAGATCGCCTGCGTGTCGGGATTGATGATCTTCGTCGGCACGCGCCACTGCTGCAGATAGCGCCACAGATCCGCGCGCTCTTCATACAGCGACCACACCTCGCCGTGGCCGCGCCGACAAAAGCGGCGCAGGTAGATCTTGCCGTCGCGCTCCACCAGATGTCCGTCGCAGATATCGGTGGGATACTCGGGATCGAAATCGGGATTTTCCGCAAAGCAGCGCGGACAGAGCGCGCGCACGCTCTTGACGATGGTGTAATCGTAGAGTTCGAGCACGCGTTAAACTCCGCCGTGCGAAAGGCTCTGGAGAATGCCGATGCAGGTCGCGATCGCGCCCCCGAGTCCGATCGCCAACCCCAGCAGAAAGCCGCTCGTTCCATTGATGCGGCCCGGCATCCAGAACCGGCTCACCCCGACCAGAACCACGACGACCGCGATCGGCAGCACCGCGATGAGCGGGGGCCACACCCGCGCGAAGGCCCCGACAGCGAAGGCCGTCAGGGCGAACAACACGGTGCCGCCGATCAGCGCCCCGACCACCAGCATCTGCCGGAAGCGACGGCGATCTTCTGCGTTCATGCCGCGTAGGCGAGCGTGCGGCGCATGCGGAGCATGCGCGCGAAAATCGTCGCGAAGATCGCGAAGCCCACGATACAGCCTGCTTGCGCGAGCGTGATCGGGCCGAGCATCGTTGCGCCCGCGCGCAAGAACTCCACCACGAAGCGGTCGATGCAGAAGAGCATGCCGCCGATCGCAAAGAGCGCGCGATCGGGCAGCACGCCGCGGCGTTCGAGCGCGTAGAGCACGCCGAAGCAGCAGAGCGCCGCGAACGAAAGATACAGCTGCGTCGGATGCCGTAGCGCGCCGTGATCGTAAACGGCCCACGGCAGACCGGTCGCGACCTTGCCGTAGCAGCAGCCGCCGATGAAGCAGGCCACGCGGCCGATCGCCTCGCCCGCCGGAATCGCGAGCGCGAAGAGATCGCCGGTCGAGCGGGTCATGCCGACGTAGCGTTTCATCAGTTCCACGGCGAGCCAGCCGCCGATGATGCCGCCCTCGATCGTCTTGCCGGGCATGCCGGTGGCAAAGAGCTGCACCAGGTTCGCCCCGACGAGGCCGCCGATCAACCCGGCGAGCATCACGCGCAGCGTGGTATCGTCGGCCAGGCCGCGCCGACGGGCCATCCACCAAAAGACCGCGCACGCTGCCGCGTAGGCGATTCCGTAGACCGGCGCGGCGAGCAGCCAGCGTAGGTGAACATCGATACCGCTCATGGCTGCGACCTTTCCCCCAAGGCCCGGAAGCTACCTAGCCGAATTCTCAAGCCATCATGAGTACCGAGCAACAACAACGCGTCAATTGGCCGCTCGTCCTGCGGCAGGCGCTTTTCGCCGGGATCGTCGGCGCGATCACGATCGACGGATTCTTGTGGCTCGCCACCGTGCTGCCCGAGCACGGCAGCATGATCGCCGTGTGGCAATGGGTCGCATCGGCCGCCATCGGGCCTGCGGCGATGACGAGCACGACCTATGCATGGCTCGGCTTGCTCGTACACGTGCTCGTGAGCATCGGCTGGGCGGGCGGCTACGCGTATCTCGCGAGCACGCGCGCATTCATGAACGCGCGTTGGCCGATCTCGGGCTTGATGTACGGCATCGTCGTCTACGTCTTCATGGATCTCGTGCTGCTCGGCGCCGGAAAACTCGCGCCGCTCGCAACGCCGAACGCGCTCGTCGTGCAAGTGCTCGCGCACTGCGTCTTCTTCGGTCTGCCGGTCGCATACGTGGTGGCGCAACTCGACCGCACGCCGGCTGCTCGCTAAAAGCGCGCGAACGAAAGAAAATCGATCGCGTGCGGCGTGGCGCGATCGATCGCAAGCTGCGCGGCGATTTCGCCGATCGCGCTTGCGAACTTGAAGCCGTGCCCGGAGAAACCGCCGCAGACCACCACCCGCTCGTCGCGTGGATGCAGATCGACCACGAAGTGCCGATCCGGCGTCAGCGAATACATGCACGCTTTGCCTTCGCGATAGGCCCCCGCCGCGCCGGGAATCCACGCGTTGAACGCCCGCGCGAGCGGCAGCACGTCGGCTTCGTGAATCTCGCGGTCGAGGTGGTGCGCGTCGGTCGTCTCACCGTAGCCGTGAAACGCCGCCTTCACGCCGTCGCCCACGTCGGGAAAGCCGTAGAATTCCGCCGGGAGCCCGCGCCGATCCAGTAAGAACGCGGGCATCTCGCGCGGGCCGAGCGGATGCGTGGGCGTGAACCACGCGAGCACGTTGCGTTGGATGACGAGCGGCACGCCGAGATCGGCGAGCGTCTGTGCGAACCACGCGCCGAGCGCGAGAATCAGGCGCTCGCAGCGCAGTGTCTCGCCGTTCGTCAACGTTACATGAATGCCGTCGGCGCGGCTCTCCCACGAACGCATGCCCACGCCGAAACGCATCTGCGCGCCGCCGTCGCGCGCGAGCGCGAGATGCGCCTCGATCGCCGTCTCCGGCACCACGAAGCCGCCTTCGGGCTCGAAGACGCCGACCTCGCCGTCGTGCGGGGCGAGCGCCGGGTAGCGTGCGCGTATCTCGCGCGCGTCCCAAAACGAGACATCGAGGTCGTAGGCAAGCGCGGTGCGCCGCGCGCCCGCGAGCATGGGGCTGCCTTCGTACCCGAGCGTGAGCAATCCGACGAGATGCAGCAACCGCGAGCCGGTGCGCGTTTCGAGCTCGCGCCACAATTCGTACGCGCGATCGAGCAGCGGCACGTAGGCGGGGTCTTCGAAGTAGGCGCGGCGGATCAAACGCGATTTGCCGCTCGACGAGCCGAAGGCGTGCACGGGTGCGTATTGCTCCACGCCGAGCGCGCTCACGCCGCGCAGCGCGCACTGCGCGAGCGCCGCGCTGCCCATGCCGCCGAGACCGCAGACCAGCACCGGAACATCGACCATGGGCGCTTCTTCCGCACGCGCCCGCGCCGGGACCCGCCGCACCGCCGCCGAACTGCGCACACGTGATCGGCACTCTGCGGATTTCGCTCTCGGCGCTGCGCGCGAACGCGCAGGCCTTGCGCGCGCTCGTCGGCCCCGCCCGCGCCGCCTTTGTGGTGAAGGGTAACGCCTACGGGCACGGCATGGTGGAGACCGCGCTCGCGATCGAGCCCGCCGCATCGATGCTCTGCGTCTACGCGCCCGAAGAGGCGCTCGCGCTGCGCGACGGCGGCATCACCGCGCCGATCCTGATCCTCGGCCCGGTCGAACCCGCGCTCCTCGACGAGGTCGCGGGCGCCGACGCCGCGCTCGCGCTCTGGGATACTAAACAATACGTGCGCGATCTGGTCGCCGCCGCGCGACGCCGCTACGCCCGCGTGCGCGTGCACGTGAAGGTGAACACCGGACTGCATCGCCTCGGGCTCGAGGCCGACGATCTGCCCGACGCGATCGAAACCTACGCGCATTTGAACGATCTCGAGATCGCGGGCATCTTTTCGCACCTCGCGGCCGCCGAAGAGATCGACTCACCCTACACCACGTATCAGCTCGAGCGCTTCACGAAAGCGTATACGCACGCCGAGCCGATCCTCGCCTCGCATGGCGCGCGACCGCTACGTCACATTGCGGCATCAGCCGCGGCGATGCTCTGGCCGCAGACGCGCCTCGATCTCTGCCGCTTCGGCATCGCGCTCTACGGCCTGTGGCCGTCGGCGCAAACGCGCGCCGCGATGAACGGTAACGCGCTCGCACTCGAACCCGCGCTCTCGTACACCTCGCAACTGATCGCCACGCGCACGGTGGAGGCGGGCGCCGCGATCGGCTACGGCACCACCTTTCACGCACCGCGCGCGATGCGCATCGGCGTGCTACCGCTCGGCTACGCCGACGGCATTCCGCGCGCGTTCTCCAATCGCGGTGCGTTCCTCATCGACGGCGCGCGCTGCGCGATCGTCGGCCGCGTGGCGATGAACATGTGCGTGCTCGATCTCACCCACGCGCCGCAGGCGCGCACGGGTTCGACCGTGACGCTGCTCGGCCGCGACCGCGACGCCGAGGTGAGCGCCGACGAGTGGGCGCAGTGGGCCGACACGATCAACTACGAGATCGTCACGCGCCTCCCGAGCACGCTGCGCCGCACGTTCGAGGAGTAGCGAAACGACGGCACGCCGCGATTCGTTGCCAGTATACCGATCATGACGACCGCACCGCCGCCCATCCGCGTAACCGTAAACGATCGTCCGCTCTCGGCGATCGCCCTGCTCGATCGCGGGCGGGTGCTGGTACCGATGCGTGCGATCTTCGAGGCGCTGCATCGACCGCTACCGCGCACCGCGATCGCGGGCTCGCGCATCATCGCGGGCCGCACCTTCGTGCCGATCCGCTTCACCGCGCAGCAGCTCGGCGCGCGCGTCTTCTACGACGGGCGCGCGCGTCTCGTCAACGTCTTCGCGCGGCTGCAGCCGCTGCGTCCCGCCGTCCCGGCGCCGACCGCGAGCCCGCTGCCGATCACCGGGCTACAGCCCGCCGAAGATGCGCGCGTCGCGAGCGCCTATCCCACCATCGCCGCGAGCGTGACGCTCGAGCCCGATGCGTACATTCGCACCTTCCGCATGCTGCTCGACGGCGTCGATGTCTCGCTGATGGCCTCGCACGAAGGCAGCTACGTCACCTACCTTCCGCGCAACGGCCTCGCGGTCGGCACGCATCAGGTGATCATCGACGGCACGAGCAGCTACGGCCGCCCGTTCCACGTGGCCTGGCAATTCGAGACCACGCGGCCGCCGAGCCCCGATTCGGGAAATGCTTCGCTGCCCGGCTACTACGGGTGGTCGCAGCTGCAGCTCACCGCCTTCACGAACGAGGTCATCGGCGGCGATCCGGTCCAGGTGCAGTTGGTGGGTCCGCCCGACGGCCGTGCGTACGCGTTTCTCTGCACCTCGCCGTGGCAGTACGAGCTGTGGTCGGCGCCGGGCTCGCCGTTCTACAACGGCACACTGCCGACCGATCGCACCTACGATCGGCTCTCGTGCCCGATTACCGCGATGTTCGTCTCGCCGTCCGGGCAAGTGACATATGCCCCCTATCCGGCCTTCGTCACGCTGCTACCGTGGCGCCATCGGCACGATCGCGACCGCTACGAAACGCCGCAGCCGTCGCCCACGCCGAATCCCACGCCGACGCCCGTGCGCTACTATCCGCAGCCGGTCGCCACACAATCGCCGGGTCCGCGTCGCTCGCCGCAGCCGCCGCTGCCGCGCCGCACACCGCTGCCGCCCGTGCAGCGCCCGATTCCGCTGCCGCGCCCGATCGTCGAGCCTCATCCCACGGTGCCGCCGCGCCGCGCGCCCGCACCCGCGCCGCGAGAAACGGCGAGACCGACGTCGCACCCGAAGGCGACGCCGGTCCCGAAGCATCTGCGAGAGGTCGATCCGCGGCGAACGACGCCGCCGCAGTAGTTAGGCGCCTACGGTCGCGGCCGTACGCTGCTCGACCGGAACAAACGGTCCGGACGGCGGGCCCGAGTAGGTGGCCTGCGGGCGGATCAATCGGTTGTCGTGCAGCTGTTCGAGAATGTGCGCGCTCCAGCCGGCGATGCGGCCGCACGCGAAGAGCGCGGTGAACTCATCGCCCGGAATGCCGAGATCGGCGAGCACCGGCGCGGTGTAGAAATCGACGTTCGCGTAGATCTTGCGATCGGGTTTGGCTTCTTGCAGCGCTTTCTGGCTCGCGTTCTCCAACTCGCGCGCGATCCCGTACCACTTGCTGTTGCCGACATGATCGGAGAGCCGCTTCGCGATCGCTTCGAGATGCTTCGCGCGCGGATCGCGCACGCGGTATTCGCGATGGCCCATGCCCATGATGCGATTGCCCTTGGCGAGCTCGTCGCGCACGAACTGCTCGGCCTTTTCGGGCGAGCCGATCGCCACGAGATTGTTGTACGACGCGCTCGCCGCGCCGCCGTGCAGATCGCCGGTGAGCGTGGCGAGCGCCGCGGTCACCGCCGCGTAGATATCGGCGCGCGTCGATGCCGTCACGCGCGCCGAGAAGGTGGAGGCGTTGAACGAGTGATCGGCGAGCAGCACGAGATAGGTGTCGATCGCATCTTCCTCGATCTCGCTCGGCACTTTGCCGGTGCGCATGTAGAGAAAGTTCGCCGCGTGCGAGAGATCGGCGCGCGGTTCGATCGGATCGAGGCCGCGACGGATGCGATCCCACGCCGCGAGGATCGTCGTCATCTTCGCCACCAGTTCGATCGCGCTGTGCACGTCGGAGACGTGTTCGCCCTTGTTGTTCACCGGCACGAAGAGCGCGAGACCGCTCACGATCGTGCGCAGCACATCCATCGGCCACGCCGTCTTCGGCACGCTCTGCATCGCCGCGATCAGCGGCTCGGGCAGCGCGCGACGCGAAGCCAATTCGCGCTTGAGCGATTCCAACTCGTCGGCGGTGGGGAGATGCCCGTGCAGCAACAGGTGCACGATCTCTTCGAAACTTGCGTTCGGGGCGAGGTCGTCGATATCGTACCCGCGGTACGTCAGACGGCCGACTTGGCCTTCGACATTACTAAGGACCGTGGACCCGACGACAACGCCCTCGAGCCCGCGATCGACAACCAAACCTGTGGTAGACAACTGATCCTCCAGCGAAATCCGCCGCACGTCGCGCGGGTAGTAGGAGTTTGAGGAAGCGCCGGAACGCGCCTCCCTGCGACTTTTGTACGGCCTCGAATTGGAGGGTTCGGTACGCCTACGCGGACCGCCGCGATCCGCACAGGCGCGCCCGTTTTCCCTAGACCGCCAGCTCGTCCAGGGCGATCTTGCTGCCGCCGAGCATGACGAAGCTCGGCTTGCGCTCGAGCAGCGTGATGCTGCGGCTGGGATCGCCCGCGAAGGCGACGACGTCGGCGAGTTTGCCCGGAGCGAGCGCGCCGCGATCGCTCACGCCGATATTCTCGGCCGCGACGGTGGTCGCCGCGCGCATGAGATCGAGCGGGTGCATCCCCATGCTCGCGAGCAGTCCGAAGTCTTTCGCGTTTTCGTGATGCGGGAAGACGCCCGCGTCGGTGCCGTACGCGATCTTGGCCCCGGCGGCAAGCGTGCGCTGCATGCCGTCGTTGCGAATCTTGCGCATCTTCTCGGCCTTTTCGAGCGAGTTCTGCGCGATGTGATTGGGATTGCCGGGCTGCAGAATCGAGTCGAGCGCCCAGATCGTCGGCGTCATGAACGTGCCGCGCTGCTTCATCTCCGCGAGCGTGCGATCGCTCACGCCCGTGCAGTGCTCCACGCAGTGCACCCCGCCTTTGACCGCCATCGCGATGCCCGGATCGCCATGCGCGTGCGCGCAGACTTTACGCCCGAACTTCGTCGACTCGTCGACGACCGCCGTGATCTCGTCTTCGTTCATCTGCGGCACGTTCCACACGTCGCCGTAGCTCAGCACGCCGCCGGTCGCGAGAATCTTGATGTGATCCACGTGCCGCTTGACGTGCTCGCGCACGATCTCGCGGAAGCCGTACGGGCCGTACGACACGGCGCCGAATCCGACCGACGGATCTTCGTGCACCCAATCGGGGATGTCGTTGGTGTCGCCGTGACCGCCGGTGATCGAGAGCGCGGGCCCCGCCGCGAAGATATGCGGACCGACCACCGCGCCGTTGTTGATCGCGTTGCGCAGCGCGAGATCGATCCCCGCGCCGCCGCCGACGTCGCGTAGCGTGGTGAAGCCGTTGCGCAGCATCGTCTGCGCGTTGCGAATGCTGTAGAGCGCCGCCTCCGGCACGTTGTCGGCCACGGTGTTTTTCGGCGCCATCGCTTCGAAGTAGAGCGAGGGCACGACGCGCGCGGCCACGTGCGTGTGGCAGTCGATGAGACCGGGCATCAGCGTCACGTCGCCGAGATCGATCACGGCCGCATCGCTGCCGGCGTCGCCCGCGTTCATCGAGACGATCCGCTCGCCGCGCACCACCAGCACGCCGGGCGCGTGCATGTTCGTCCCGTCGAAGAGCCGCGCCGCTTTCAACACCGTTACGCGCTGCGCCGCGCGCGCGCGCCACGGCAGCAGGAGCGCCACGCCCGCCGCGGCGGCGGATGTGAGAAAGGCGCGCCGACTAAACGCCGACTGCGCCTCTGCAAAGATTCGATCGGAGAACGCCGCGTGCGGACACCGGCAATCGAAAGGGTCGTGCTGATGCATGTAGGGTACCTCCACCACCTGCTACGTTTCACGCAGATGTGGAGTAACCTGGCTCATCTCCGTTAAGTTGGCGGCCGTGCTTGCGGCACGGGCGGGATTCGCCGCAGCGCATCCCGCCCGTAGCCCGTTGCGATCCGTCCGCTATTTCGCGGCGGGGGTCGGCGTCGCGTGCGGCGCCATGATCTCCGAGAGCATATCGGTCGTGCCCGGGATGCGCTCCAGGTGCGGGAACTTGATGCCGTCGTGGTAGTCGATCGAGAGCCGCGAGAAGTAGCCGCCCTCTTTGACGATCAGCGCGATCGGGGCCGTGCCGCCCTTGGCCGCGGTTACGGCGTCGTCCCACGCTTTCGACGAGAACGCACGACTGTCGACCGCGACGATCGTCATGCCGGGCGCGAGCCCCGCCTTCCACGCCGCCGAGCCTTGACGCACGTCGTAGACGCCGCCCTTCGGACTCAGACGCGTGCCGACGTCGAACCACGCGTTCACGACGCCCTTTCGACGGCCGTTCGCGAAGACGTTCGGCTTGTCGTTGAACACCAGTTTGTATCCGGCGCGCGCGAGTTCGCCCGTCGGCGGCTGCGGCGCGATCGAGTACACGTACTTTTGGAAAAAGCCGTGCCAATCGTAGGGGACGACCTCGTTCAGGTAGTGCTCGATATCCGCACGCGTATACGTCACCACCTTCGGTCCGGAGACACCGCCCGCGAAGAGCTTGGTGTAATCGTCGAGCGATTTTTTACCGTCCGTCTTCTCGCGGATGATCGTGTCGGCGTCGAGCCACATCAGCTCGCCTTCGGTGTAGAAGTCTCCGGCGGTACGACGCAGGCTCGGATAGTCGCCGCGCGCGCCGACGTAGTAGTACGGCGCGCCCGTCGTCACGTCGATGATCGGCGTGGTGTCGCGTCCGGGTTCGTACGCGAGGTTGGCATAGAGCGCGGCGAGATACTCCGGGTACTCCTTCGGATCGCGGATGCCCGTGCGGAACGAGAGCAGATCGCCCATGTACTGGTTCATGCCCTCGTACTGCCAAAGCAGCTCCGTATGCTCGGGGAACGGTTCGTTGAAGTTCGGCTGCTGCAGATCGAAGGGACGACGGTACTTGCCGTTCCACGAGTGCGAGAACTCGTGCGGCACGAGATCGCCGCCGAGCTTCTGGCTGAGCGGATCGGTCATGAAGTCGTCGCTCGCGCGATCGTCGCTCGACTGATGGTGTTCGATCCCTTGAAAGCCGATCGCATCGGAGAGCGTGAGCTCCGCGTGATAGACGTTCCAGTGGCGGCCGCCGTAGAGCGCCATCGCTTCGGGCGTAAGTCGCTTGTACGCATCGATGACCTTATCGCTGATCTTCAGATCGTCGGGTGAGTCCGCGAAGAGATCGAGATAGGTCGCCGCACCGTCCTTACCGGTCCACGTAGTGATGTGCTTCACGTAGCGGCCGATATCGGTCGGCGAATCCACGAGCGTCTCGAGCGTGACCGTGCCGAAATCGACGCGATCGCCCGTACGTTTGACGAGCGGCAGGGCCGAGGCGTAATCCCAGCCGTGCGGCATGATCATGCTCGCCTTCACGTAGTAGTGCTCGTTGTCGATGTCGCGCTGATAGAACACGAAGCGGTTCCAGTTGCCGACCATGATGTTACGCGTCGCCATCGTGCCGCTTTCGGGACCGTTGAGGAGCGCGGTGTACGACACGTCCACCGTCGAAACGCCCTGCGGAACGTCGATGTGAAACGCGTACATATCGACCTGATCGCGATGCCACGCGATCGGCTTACCGTTCGCGCTCATGCGCAGTTCCGAGATCACGTTGAGCGGGCCGGTCGGACCGTGCTCGCCGGGAATCCATTCCGGAAAGTCGAGCGTGAACGCGCCCGGCTTGACCGGAATCGTCATGCGCGTCGTCGCGAGACCGATCGGCGCCTTGGTCGCGTCGAGCACGACCGTCATCGGATTCGATTGCGTCGCGAGCGGCGTATCGAGCGCATCCGCGCCGATCAGCGTGACCGCCAGCAGCGCCGCGGCTCCGAGCAAGAGGTTCTTCATCGTCGCTCCCATGTTAGTGCTTCGCATGCGGACGCATGATATCGCTCAGCATGTCGTGCGTGCCTTTGATACGCACGAGATGCGGAATCTTAACGCCGCCGGTGTAGTGCAGGATGAGGTCGCGGTAGTGACCGTCGTGATCGACGAGCACATCCATCGGGCGCGTGCTCGACGACGTCGCCTTCACGGCGGCGTGCCACACCGCGGGCGTGAAGGCGCGGTCGTTCACCGCCGCGATCTTCATGCCCACGCCGAATCCGGCATTCCAGGCCGCCGATCCGGCGCGCACGTCGCCCACCCTGCCGTCGTCCGAGAGATTCAGGCCGACGTCATACCACGACTCGATGAACTTCCGCGTCGTCTCGCGCGCGGTGATGTACTTGTTCGGCTTGTCGTTGAAGACGAGCTTGTATCCGGCACGCGCGAGCTCGCCGGTCGGCGGCTTCGGCGCAATCGAATAGACGTACTTTTGAAAGAAGCCGTGCCAGTCGTAGGGCACCACTTCGTTCAGGTAATGCTCGATGTCCGCACGCGTGTAGGTGACCACCTTCGGGTGCGTGATGCCGCCCGCGAAGAGCTGCACGTAATTATCCAGCGACTTCTTGCCGTGCGTCTTCTCGCGGATGATCGTGTCGGCGTCGAGCCACATCAGCTCGCCCTCGGTGTAGAAATCGCCCGCCGTGCGGCGCAGCGAGCTGTAGTCGCCGCCCGTCGCATAGAAGTACGGCGCGCCGGTGGTGAGATCGATGATCGGTTCGGTGGTGCGTCCCGGCTCGTACGCCATCTGCGCGTAGATCGAGGCGAGATACTCGGGGTAATCCTTCGCCGTGCCCTTGATTCCGGCGCGGAAGGCGATCATATCGCCCATGTACTGATTCATGCCCTCGTACTGCCAGAGCAGTTCCGTGTGCTCGGGAAAGGGCTCGTTGAAGTTGGGCTGCTGCAGATCGAACGGGCGGCGATACTTGCCGTTCCACGAGTGCGAGAACTCGTGCGCGAGCAGATCGCCGCCGGCGAGCTGTTCGAGCGGATTCGTCATGAAGTCGTCGCCCGCACGGTCGTCACTCGATTGATGATGCTCGATCCCCTGCGGCGGAATCAGATCGCTGAGCGTGAGCTCCGAATGATAGACGTCCCAGTGACGTCCGCCGTAGAGCGCCATCGCTTCGGGGGTCATGCGCTCGTACGCGGCGATCACCTTGGGCGAGATGTCGAGATCCTCGGGATGGTCGGCGAAGAGATCGAGATAGGTCTTCGCGGCGCCCTGCTGCCAGGTGAGGATATGGCGGTAGTAGCGACCGGAATCGGTCGGCGAATCGACGAGCGTTTCGAGCGAGACCGTCTTGAAATCGATGTGCTGCCCGCTACGCGACTGCACGGGAAGCGCGCTCGCGTAATCCCAGCCGTTCGGCAGAATCAGCGACGCCTTCACGAAGTATTTCGTGTTGTCGATGTCGCGCTGGTAGAGAATGTAGCGATTCCAGTTCCCGACCATGATGTTGCGCGTCGCGAGCTGACCGTCGACGAAGTTATTCTCGGTGTTCAGGAGCACCGTGAAATCGACGTCGAGCTTGGTCACGCCCTGCGGCACGTTCACGTGAAACGCGTAAAGATCGACCTGATCGCGATGCCACGCGACGGGTCGACCGTTCGCCTTCACGACGAGTTCCGAGATGTCGTGCAGCGGACCCGTGGGGCCGTGCTCGCCGGGAATCCATTCCGGATAATCGAGCGTAAAGGGGCCCGGTCGTACCGGAATCGTCATATGCGTATAGGCGATACCGCGCGGTGCGGTGCGTTCGTCGAGCACCACCGTCATCGGATCGCTCTGCGTCGCGAGCGAGACGGCGAGTCCGGGCGCCGCGCTCGCGCGGAATGCCCCGGCGACGACGCCGGATATAGCAAGAAGTGCGACCGGTAAAACCCGGCGCAGCCTCGGGAAAAACGTCATGAATGCCTCCACGTGCAGTCGTACGGCGACGTGTAGGCTTCGATGACGAAGAATTCCTGGTGCCGGGAGTGCCCTCTAGGCGACGTCGCGAACGTCGCCGCGCGCGAGCGCGTAGCCGACGAGGCGCTCGATGAGCGCTTCGTAGGTGATGCCGAGCGAGGCGCAGGCATCCGGGAGCAGGCTCGTCGGGGTGAGGCCGGGCAGCGTGTTCACCTCGAGGATGTGCGGCCGCCCCTCTTTGGTCACGATGAAATCGGTGCGCGAGTAATCGCGCAGTCCGAGCAGCCGGTGGACCGAGAGCGCGAGCATCTGCAGCCGCGCGGCCAGATCTTCGTCGATCTTGGCGGGCACGATGTGCGTGCTGCCGCCCGGCGCATATTTGGCGTCGAAGGTGTAGAAATCGCCGGTGTTCGCGACGATCTCGATGACGGGCAGCGCCTCTTCGCCCAAGATGCCGCACGTGAACTCGCGGCCGTCGAGAAACTCTTCAGCCATGATCTGCGGATAGTTCTTGGCGGCGCCGATCATCGCGTTCGTCCACTGCTCGTGCGTGTGTACGATCGTGACGCCTTGCGAGCTGCCTTCGTAGCGGGGTTTGATGACGAGCGGCAGATCGAGCGAGCCCGGCAGCAGCGGCAGCGTACCGCCCGAGAGATCGAAGAGATCCCACGCGGCGGTCGGCAGCCCTTCGGCCGCGAGCAGCTTCTTCGTGAGGTGCTTGTCCATCGCGAGCGCCGACGATTCCACGCCGCTTCCCGTGTAGGGAATGACGAGATAATCCAAGAGCGCCTGCACGTGGCCGTCCTCGCCGCCCGGTCCGTGCAGCGCGTTGAAGACGACGTCGGGCGCGATCTCCCGAACCGCATCGACGAAGCGGCGGTCGTAGTCGAGCGATTGCGCCTCGTACCCGAGCGCCTGCAGCGCGCGCATCACGCCCGATCCGGTTTGGATCGAGATCTCGCGCTCCGAACTGCTACCGCCCATGACGACGGCGACTTTTTTATTTCTCTTCGTCATCCCGTGTGTGCGCTTGGTCGATGAAGACACCGATCAGATGCACCTCCAACTGCAAATCCACACCGCACCGGTCGTGCACCGCTCGGCGAACCCGCGCGAGCAGGCTCGCGACGTCCGCCGCGGTCGCACCGCCGACGTTGTTGATGAAGTTGGCGTGCAGGGGAGAGACTTCCGCACCGCCCACCCGCCATCCCTTAGCGCCGACCGATTCGATCAGGCGCGCGGCCTTGTCGCCCTCGGGATTGCGAAAGCACGAACCGGCGTTCGGCAACGCGATCGGCTGCGTGCTCTTGCGCCGCACCAGGCGGGCCTGCATCTCCTCGCGCACGTGCTTCGGGTCGCCGCGCTCGAAGGCGAGCGTGACCCGTGCCACCACCGCGTCACGCGCGAGGCTGGTATGCCGGTAATAGTACTGCACGGTCACGGGGTGCGGATCGGGCTTGAGCGGGCTCTGCACCCACACCTCATGCACGAAGTCGCCCATCTCGCGATCGGTGCCGGCGTTCATGCGCAGCGAACCGCCGACCGTCCCCGGAATTCCCGCGAGCGAGCCGATGCCGATCGCACCGAGCGACGCCGCTTTGGCGGTAAGCGCCGCCATGCCCGCCGAGGCGCCCGCCTCGACGATCACGCGATCGCCGTCGACGCGCGCCGCGATCTCCGCGAAGGCTCCGCCCAAGCGCAGCACGATGCCGCGCATGCCGCCGTCGCCGACGAGCACGTTGCTGCCGCTGCCGAGCACGAACCACGGCAGCGCGCGCGCAAAGCAATGGCGCATCAGCGCGGCGAGCTCGGCCTCGCTCTCGACCGTCGCGAACGCATCGGCCGGGCCGCCGATCTTCCACGACGTGTACGCGGCGAGCGGCTCGTCGAAGCGCACGCGATCGCCGAAGATCGCGTGCAGCGCGGCACGATCGTCGTCGTTGAGCAGCGACGCGATCGCTTGCGCGGTGGTGAGGCTCATACGCGTTGCGCGTCGACGCGCCGCGCCAATCGGGCGGCGACGTCGGTGATATTTCCGGCGCCGAGCATCAGCGCGAGCGATCCGGCGGGCGCTTCGTCGAAGAGACGCTCTTCCAGATCGTCCACGCGCGCGACGTAGGTGACGCGCGTTCCGCTCGCCGCGAGCGGTTCGCCGATCGATCGCTCGCTCACGCCCGGGATCGGCGTCTCCGACGCCGCGTAAACCGGCGCGAGATACACGTGATCCGCGTTGTGCAGCGCATCGGCGAAATCACGCGCGAGGTACGCGGTACGCGAGAACCGATGCGGCTGGAACGCGACCACCACCGGTCCGCGATGGTATTGCCGCGCGGCGGCGATCGTGGCGCGCACCGCGGTCGGATGATGGGCGTAATCGTCGACGACGATCATGCGATCGCCGCGCGTGAGAATATCGAAACGACGGCGCACGCCGCGGAAACCGCGCAGACCCTCGGCGATGCGCGCGAACGGGACGCCGAGTTCGCGCGCGACCGCGATCGCGGCGAGGGCGTTGGCCACGTTGATCGCACCGGGCACCGCGAGTTCGACGGTGCCCAGACACACGCCGCCCGCAATCACGTCGAATGCGGTACCGAGGCCGTCGAAACGCATGCCGCTCGCACGCACGTCGGCGCGCGGCCCGAAGCCGAACGTGACCGTGCGCGCGCGCCGCGGGCGCTCCGCGAGCGATGCGGCGAGCGGATCGTCGACGCCGACGATCGCCGCACCGTCCTCGGGTAGTTTCGCGAGAAACTCCTCGAATGCGCGCACCAGTTGCGGCAGCTCGTCATCGCTCTTGAGATGATCGTTTTCGATATTCGTAACGATCGCGATACGCGCATCGAGCAGCGCGAACGAGCCGTCCGATTCGTCGGCTTCGGTGACGAACCACGGCGAGGTGCCGTCGTGCGCGTTGGTTCCGAGCGCGGCGTCGATGCCGCCGAGCACGAGACTCGCGTCCACCTCGCCCGCGCGCAGCGCCGCGTGCACCATCGAGGTCGTGGTGGTCTTACCGTGCGTGCCGCAGACCGCAACGCCCGAACGATCGGCGATCAGGCGCGCGAGCAGTTCGCCGCGATGCAGCAGCGGCAGATTCGCGCGCTGCGCCGCGAGATATTCGGGATTGCGGCGATCGATCGCCGAGCTCACCACCACGGTCGATGCGCCGTCCACGTTCGCCGCGTCGTGCCCGATCGAAATCGTCGCGCCCTCTTCGCGCAGGCGCAGCACGAGCGGCGTCTCGCGCACATCCGAGCCCGTGACGCGTTCGCCGCGCGCGAGCAGGATGCGCGCGATCGCGCTCATGCCGATGCCGCCGATACCGACGAAGTGCCACACGGGACGCCGTTCCATTACGATGCGCTCTTTCGCGCCGCGAGTGCATCAATCCGGGCGAGAATAGTCGCAAGCGGGTCGTTTGCGCGCAGGCGCGCGGCGGCCGCCTCGAACGCGGCCAGGCGGCTCGGAGCGGCGATCTCGGCCAGCGCCGAGCGCAGCTTCCCCGCCGCGAGATCGCGGTCATCGAGCACCACCGCCGCGCCGCTCGCTGCAAAGCGCTCGGCGTTCGCGCGCTGGTGGTCGTCGGCCGCATGCGGGTACGGCACCAGCACCGCGGGGCGTCCGGTCGCCGCGAGCTCGCCGAGGGTCGATGCGCCCGCGCGGGCGAGCACCAGATCGGCCGCCGCATACGCATCGCTCATATCGTGCAGGTACGGCCGTACCGCGGCCTCGCCTCCGCCGAGCGCGGCGCGCACGCGATCGTATTCGCGCTCGCCGGTCACGTGCACGACCTGCCATCCCTCGGGAAGTCCGTTGCTGCGCAGCAGGGCGGTGAGCGCGTCATTGATCGAGCGGGCGCCCTGGCTTCCGCCCATCGCGAGCAGCGTGCGGCGCGAGGCGGCGAGCCCTAGTCGCGCCTTGGCGTCATCGCGAGCGGGAAGCGCTCGCAGCGCCGCGCGCACCGGAATCCCGGTCTGCACGTATTTGCCGGCGAAGCGCGGATCGGCATCGGCGAAGGCGCCCCAGACTTCGTCGACGAGCGGCGCGAGCAGCCGATTCGTGAGCCCCGGACGCGCGTTCGGTTCGAGCAGCGCGATCGGCGCATGCGAGCGGCCGAGCGCGCGCAGCATTCGCGCCGCGAGCACCACCGGAAAGCACACGTACCCGCCGGTCGCGATCACGATATCCGGCTTCGCGCGCGCGATGATGCGCAGCGCTTGCAGCGTGCCGCGCGCGTTCGCGGCGATCGTGCGCAACAGTTCGAGCGACGGCGTGCGCGTGAGCGGTCGACTTGCGACGGTTTCGAGCGGATAGCCCGCCTGCGGCACGATCGTGCTCTCGATACGATCGGCCGTGCCCGTGAAGCGCACCTTCGCGCGCGCGCCGAGCGCATCGGCGATCGCGATTGCGGGGTAGAGATGCCCGCCGGTTCCGCCGCCCGCGAAGAGGACGTTCAAGCGACTTTACGATGGCGGCCGACGTTGAGGATCAACGCGACCGCGACCAAGTTGACGATCAGCGAACTGCCGCCGAAGGAGATGAAGGGCAGCGGCACGCCGGTGACCGGCCACGACGACGAGACCACGCCGATGTTGATGAAGGCCTGGATGACGATCAGCGCCGCGCAGCCGACCGAGAGAAAGAAGCCGAAGCGATCGGGCGCCGCCATCGCGATGCGCACCGCTCGATACGCGAGCACGACGAAGAGCACCACCACCACGAGCGCGCCGATGAGGCCGAGCTCTTCGCCGAGGATCGAGAAGATGAAATCGGTGTACTGCTCGGGCAGATAGAAGTACTTCGCGCGCGACGCGCCCAGACCGACGCCGAAGAGTCCGCCGCTGCCGAGCGCGAGCAGCGACTGCACGATGTGGAAGCCCGTATTCTGCGGATCCTTCCACGGATCGAGAAACGCGAAGATGCGCGCGCGCTTGTACGGACTCGCGACGATCGAGAGCACGACGATCGGTACGGTCGCGCTGAAGATCATGCCCAAGTGCGCGAGCCGTGCGCCCGCCGCGAAGAACATCGCGAAGGCGAGCATCACGTAGAGGCTCGCCGTTCCCATATCGGGCTCTTTGAGCACGAGCACGGCCAAGAGAAAGACCGGTACGCAGAGCGGAATGAGCCCTTTGGTGAGCGACGTGATACGCTCGCCGCGCGCCGCGAGCATGGCGGCGAGGTAGATGACGATCGCGAGCTTGGTGAACTCCGACGGCTGAAAGGTGAGCGACGACGTACCGATCCAACGCCGGGCGCCGTTGACCGAGATGCCGACGTGCGGCACGAGCACCGCGAGCAGCGCGAGCCCGGATGCCGCTAACAGATACGGCGCGGCGCGTTTGAGCTTGTGGTAATCGATGCGATAGGCGCCGTAGGCGAAGATCGCGCCGACCACGAGCCACACGGCCTGGCGCTTGGCGTAAAACGCGACGTCGTTGTGTTCGGCGTACGCGGTCGCGCTCGACGCGGAGAAGATCATCACGAGCCCGATGCCCACGAGCGCCGCAACCGCGGCAAAGAGCATCGTGTCGGGCGGCGCGGCGACGTACGAGCGACGCAGGCCCGGTTCGCGGTCGTCGTAGGCCGCGCGCTCCATGCGCGCCGCGTTACGCACCGGCGGGCTCCCGCAGCGCGTTCACCGCGGCGACGAAGCACTCGCCGCGATGTTCGGCCGAGCGAAACATGTCGAACGATGCACACCCCGGCGAGAGCAGCACCACGTCACCGGGCGCGGCGAGCGCGCGAGCGCGCGCGACGGCGTCGTCCATCGAAGCCGCGCGTTCGACGGAGACGCCGCCCGCATGCGCGGCGATCTCGTCGGCCGCTTCGCCGATGAGCACGAGCGCCTTCGCTCGTTCGCGCAGCGGAGCGCTCAGTTCGGCGAAGTCCGTTCCCTTCGAGCGACCGCCCGCGATCAGCACGATCGGGCGATCGTAGGCGTGCAGCGCCGCCGCGACCGAGCCGGGATTGGTGGATTTCGAATCGTCGACGAAGAGCACGCCGTCGATCTCGGCGACCGGTTCGAGCCGATGGGGCATGGGACGGAAGGTACGTACACCCTCGCGCAGCGGCGCGGCTTCACAGCCCACCGCGAAGGCCGCGAGCAGCGCCGCCATCACGTTCTGCACGTTATGCTCGCCCGCGAGCGGAATATCGCCGCGCTCAAGCACCGCGATCGGGCGCGGATCGCCCGCGATCGGTGCGTAGACGATGGCGTCACCGTGGAGATAGATCGTCGCGTCCTCGTGGCGATCGCCGAGCGTAAACCAGAGCTGGCGCGCGTGCATGCGCGGCTCCCCGCGCGAGGTTTCGAGGGCGGAGATGCGCTCGTCGTCGAGATTGCCGACGAAGAAATCGCTCGGTGACTGATTGGCGAAGATACGAAACTTCGCTTCCGCATATTCATCCATCGAATGGTAGCGATCGAGATGATCGGGGGCGAGGTTCAAGATCACCGAGACGCGCGGTTTGAACGAGCGAATCGTTTCGAGCTGGAACGACGAGACCTCGGCCACCACCCAGTCGTCGGGGTTCAGGTTCAGCACTTCTTTGATGAGCGGATTGCCGATGTTGCCGCCCACGTGCACCGAGCGTCCGCATGCGCGCAGCAGATGCCCGATCAGCGCGGTCGTGGTGGATTTGCCCTTGGTCCCGGTGACCGCGATCACGGGCGCGCGACAGAGGCGGAACGCGAGTTCGATCTCGCCGAAGACCGGAATATTGTGTTGCTGCACGGCCCGGACGGCGGGCGAGGTGAGCGGCACGCCGGGCGAGAGAATCGCGGAATCCACGCGGTCGAGCAGCGTCGCGAGATCGCCGGGCGCGGTGAAGTGCGCGCCGTGCGCCTCCACGCTCGCGATCGCCGCGCCGAGATCGGCGGGCGGCTTCTCGTCGGTCGCATAGACGGTCGCGCCGCGCGCGCGCAGCACCTCGGTGACCGCGAGGCCGCTCTTGCCGAGCCCGATCACGAGCACCGTCTCTTTTGCATCGAAGGTAAAGTCGGTCATTGTACGATCGCCGCTCCGAGCGCCGCGAGCACGCACGACGCAATCCAGAACATGGTGGTGACGGCGGTCTCCCGCATTCCGCCGAGTTCGAAGTGATGGTGTAACGGACTCATGCGGAAGATCCGCTTACCGCCCGTCGCTTTGAAGTACGAGACTTGCAGAATCACCGAGAGCGCCTCGGCGACGAAGACGCCGCCGATAAGAATCAACAGCAGCATCTCGCCTTCCACGATCGCGATGCCCGCGAGCAACGCTCCGAGCGCAAGCGAGCCGGTGTCGCCCATGAACATCTTCGCCGGGTGACGATTGTAGAAGAGAAAGCCGAGACACGCGCCGATACCGAGCAACGCGGCCTGCGTGGGTGCCGCGAGCGGCATCGCGGCGCCGATCCCCGCGAGCACGACGAGCGGCGGGATCATCGTTCCGGTGGCGAGGCCGTCGAGCCCGTCGGTGAGGTTCACCGCGTGTATCGCACCGGTCACGGCGAGGATGCCGAGCAGCAGCCAGAGCCAATGCGGCACCGTCAACGCGAAGGTTCCGGCGTGGAAGATCACGTCGCGCGGAAAGAAGCCGTACGAATCGGTGAGCGCGCGCAGAAAGAGAATCGCGACGAGCGCGGTTGCGAGATACTTCGTGCGCGCGCGCAGGCCCAGGTTGCGCCCGCGCGTGACGCCGAGGAAATCGTCGATGAAGCCGACCAGCGCGCAGAGCGCTACCAGCAGAAAGAGCGGCAGCACGAAGGGCGTGCGCGCGCTCAGGAGCAGCGGCAGCAACGCGAGGACGAAGAGCACGCCGCCCATCGTCGGCGTGCCGGTCTTCTTCTGATGCGTCTGCGGCGCGTCTTCGTACGCGGTCTGCTTGAACTGCAGCGCACGCAGCATCGGCAACAGCAGCGCTCCGCATGCAAGCGTGATGACGAGCGCCGAGCCGATGAAGCCGCTCGCGGTACGCAACATCTCGCTCATGCGCCGTCTCCCAGCAACGGATTGGGTCCGTCGCCGCGCCATTTGAGCACGACGATGGGCGTCTGTTCGTCGGAGTTGCCGTGCGGATTGTCGAGCAGCGCGCGCTCGATGCTCGCTCGGTCGACCGCTCGCGAGGCGCCGAGCACCTTCGCCTTCTCCAAATCGTTCGCATCGACGACGGTGCAATCGATGCCGATGCGCTCGCGCACCGCTTCGCAGAATGCGTCGGGTTCGCGCGGTGCGAAGACGATCGCGCGCTCGTAGGGCGGCATGGTACCGGTGTAGCCGTCGATCGCGGTGATCGCTTCGCCCATGACCTCGTAGAACACGCCGCGCTTTCCGCGCAGGCGGCCGAGCACGTGCATGATCGCCGCGTAGAGCACCTTCCACTGCCCGACCTGATCGATCACCAGTTGCAACGATTCGGGCTGATTGATCGTCGCGAGCGCGCCCGCGCGGCGCGAGAGCGCGTAGGCGAGACGCGAGGGACGCACGTATTCGGCCGGCACGAACTCGCCCTGCGCGATCGCGACGGCGGTTTCGGAGACGGCGAGCACGTCGCCCGCGCGGGCGATGCCGCGCACCGCGTCGGCGACGAGCGCGACGAGATCGTCACCGCGATTGACCAAACGCGTACGCACCGGCACGGCGATCACGCCGGTCGGAACCTCGGGTCGTGTGACGGCGAGCGCGCGGGTCACGGCATGAGCTCCTGAACGATCTCCTCGAGTCGGTATCTGCGCGAACCCTTGAGGAGCAGCACGTCACCCGCGCGCGCGTGCTCTCGAATCCATTGCGCGGCCTGGGCATTCGTCACGAACGGCACGATGCGCTCCGAGGAAAGACCTGCGCGCGCGGCTCCGCTTGCAAGCTCGGCGGCGAATTCGCCGCCGACGAGCAGCAGATCGACGTTGGTCGCAGCCGCACGCGCGCCGACGCGTTCGTGCAGAGCGGTCGCTTGCTCGCCGAGTTCGGCCATGCTGCCGAGCACCGCGATGCGCCGCTGCGCGGGCTCGTGCGCGAAGGTATCGAGCGCGGCGATCATGCCGGCGGCGTTCGCGTTGTACGCGTCGTAGATGGCGATCACGCCGTCGCGCAGCGGAATGCGCTGATAGCGTCCGCTCGGCAGCGCGAGTTCGGGAATCGCGGCGACCATCGCGTCGATGCCCACGTCGAACTCCGTCGCCGCGGCGATTGCGGCGGCGAGGTTGGCGCGATTGTGCAGCCCCGGCACGCGCACCTCGACCGGCCACGCGCGTTCGTGCGCGCCGTCGAGTTCGACCAGCCGATGCGTGCCGACGAGCGCGGTGATGCGGTGATGCACGGGGGCGTTCGCGCCTTCGTCGCAGGCGAAGAACCAATGGGACGGCGCAACGAGCGACGGCGCCCGCATGATCGAAGCGGCATCGCCCGCATTGAGCACCGCGCGCGCACCGCCGCCGAAGAGTCCCCATTTGGTCTCTTCGAGCCGCTCGCGCGAACCCATGATCTCCAGGTGCGCATCGCCGACATTCGTGAGGATACCCACGTGCGGCTTGGCGATCTCGACGAGCTCGGCGATGTCGCCGTAATGCCGCGCCCCCATCTCCACCACGACCACGTCGTGCTCGTCGTTCTCGAGGTTGAGCAGCAGCTTACTCACGCCGATCTCGTTGTTCTCGTTCGCGGGCGAGACCAGCACGCGATCGCCGTACCGGCAGGCGAGCAGCTGCGCCGCGAACGCCTTCGTGGTGGTCTTTCCCGCGCTTCCGGTGATGCCGAGCACGCGCCCGCGAAAACGATCGCGCGCGACGCCTGCGAGCCGCATATACGCGCGCAGCGTATCTTCCACCACGAGCGCCGTGCGCGATGCCGGGCGCGCGTCGGGATCGTCGATGATCACCGCGACCGCGCCTTTGACCACGGCTTCGTCGACGAAGCGATGGCCGTCGAAGCGCTCTCCGCGCAACGCAAGGAAGGTATCGCCCGGCACGATCGCACGCGTATCGGTGACGATGCGCAACATCGACGGCGCGCGATCGAAGCCGAAGACCGCGCCGCCCGTCGCCGCCGCCGCGGCATCGAACGGAATCTTCATCGTGATGCGCCTCGGCGCGCGAGCGCGTCGCGCGCGACCGCGACATCGTCGAAGGGCAGCGTTTGCGAACCGACGATCTGGTAGGTTTCGTGCCCTTTGCCCGCGATCAGCAGCACGTCGCCCGGATGCGCTTCGTCGATCGCCCGTTCGATCGCGCGGCGTCGATCGGCTTCGACCGTGTGCGCGTGCGTGCCGATGCCGCCTTCGATCTCGGCGATGATCGCGAGCGGATCTTCCGAGCGCGGATTGTCGCTCGTGACGTAGATGCGATCGGCGTAGTGCGCTGCGATGCGCCCCATCTCGGGGCGTTTGCCGCGATCGCGATCGCCACCGCAGCCGAAGACGACGCCGAGCGAGCGATGCGCGGTTTCGCGCAGCGCGCGCAGCGCCTGTTCGAGCGCATCGGGCGTATGCGCGTAGTCGACGATCACGTCGATCTCACCCGCCCCCACGTGCTCCATGCGCCCGCTCACGCGCTCGAGCGCGGCGAGCCCGCGTGCGCTCGTCGCGTCGTCGATGCCGAGCGCGCGCGCGACGCCGATCGCCGCGAGCGCATTGCTCACGTTGAAGCGACCGGGAAGATGCACGTGCACGGGCGTGCCGTCGACTTCGAAATCCGATCCTTGCGGCGACGCGACGATCGCGCTCGGCCGCAGCATGGCCGTCGCGGATTCGCCGTAGGTCACGAGCACGGCGAGCGTGGGTGCGAGCGCGCCCGCCCATCGCGCCCCGTGTTCGTCGTCCACGTTGATCACGGCGGTATCCGTCATCGTGAAGAGGCGCCGCTTGGCGGCGGCATAGGCCTCGAGCGTATGGTGAAAATCGAGGTGATCGCGCGTGAGATTGGTGAACGCCGCCGCGCGAAAGTGCACGTCTTCGACGCGATCGAGTGCGAGCGCGTGCGAACTGACCTCCATCGCGACCGCCTTCGCGCCCGCGTCACGCATCTCGGCCAGCAATGCGTGCAGTTCGTTCGGGAGCGGCGTGGTGTTTGCGAGCGGCCAGCGGCGTTCGCCGAACTCCGCACCCACGGTGCCGATCACGCCGCACGGACGGCCCGCGGCGGTGAGGATCGCCGCGATCATGCGCGTCGTGGTCGTCTTGCCGTTCGTACCGGTAACGCCGATCACGTCGATCGCGCGTGACGGATCGCCGTAAAACGCCGCAGCGAGTTCCGAGAGCGCGCGGCGTGTGTCGGGAACGTGAATGGCGGTGACATCATGCGGAAGCGAGAGCGCGCGCGCCGCTTCGACGACGACCGCGACCGCACCGCTCGCGATCGCCTGCGCGAGGAAGGCGTGTCCGTCACTGCGCTCGCCGTGCAACGCGACGAAGATCGCGCCCGGCTGCACGCGCCGCGAATCGATTTCGAGACTCGTCACCGTGCGATCGCGCGGGCCCAGAACCTGCGTGCTCGCGGGGAGCCGTCCGATCAACGTCGCGAGCGCTACACCCTGCGTCATCGCTTCGTCGCACCGTTCTTGTGTTTAGCGGCGCTCGGCAGATCCGGAAGAATGCCCGCATGGAGCATGGCGGCGCGCGCGATCTTCGTAAACGCCGGCCCCGCGACGGTGCCGCCGTAGTAGCTGCCGATGGGGCGTTCCAATTTCACGTAGATCACGAAGCGCGGATGCTGATACGGCACCATGCCGATGAACGACGCCGCGTAGTAGCCCGCACGATAGACGCCGCCTTCGGCCATCTGCGCGGTGCCGGTCTTGCCCGCGGTGGTATAGCCGGGGATCTGCGCGGTATCGCGGCCGGTTCCGCCGGTCACCACCGCGCGCAGAAACAGACGCAGATCGGCCGCGGTTTGCGGCGAGAAGACGCGACGTTCGACTTCCGGCGGATAGGTGTAGACCGTCTGCCCGCGCTCGTTGAGAATCGCGTGCACGATGCGCGGACGCAGCAGCACGCCGCCGTTTGCGATCGCGCAGTAATAGCGCGCCATCGCGATCGGCGTTACCGAGACACCTTGACCAAAGGCCATCGTCGCAAGCGATGAGCCGCTCCACTGCGAGGGTGGTGGAACGATGCCAGGGTTCTCGCCGGGCAGCTCGATCTCGGTGAGCGATCCGAACCCGGCTTTGCGTTCCATATCGTAAAACGTCTTCGGG